>CP168942.1:1272500-1872500 GCA_041871065.1 Weissella confusa
TTAGAAAGGAGGTGATCCAGCCGCAGGTTCTCCTACGGCTACCTTGTTACGACTTCACCCTAATCATCTGTCCCACCTTAGACGGCTGGCTCCCGAAGGTTACCCCACCGGCTTTGGGTGTTACAAACTCTCATGGTGTGACGGGCGGTGTGTACAAGACCCGGGAACGTATTCACCGCGGCGTGCTGATCCGCGATTACTAGCGATTCCGACTTCATGTAGGCGAGTTGCAGCCTACAATCCGAACTGAGACGTACTTTAAGAGATTAGCTCACCCTCGCGGGTTGGCAACTCGTTGTATACGCCATTGTAGCACGTGTGTAGCCCAGGTCATAAGGGGCATGATGATTTGACGTCATCCCCACCTTCCTCCGGTTTGTCACCGGCAGTCTCACTAGAGTGCCCAACTGAATGCTGGCAACTAGTAATAAGGGTTGCGCTCGTTGCGGGACTTAACCCAACATCTCACGACACGAGCTGACGACAACCATGCACCACCTGTCACCTTGTCCCCGAAGGGAACGCTCCATCTCTGGAGTTGTCAAGGGATGTCAAGACCTGGTAAGGTTCTTCGCGTTGCTTCGAATTAAACCACATGCTCCACCGCTTGTGCGGGTCCCCGTCAATTCCTTTGAGTTTCAACCTTGCGGTCGTACTCCCCAGGCGGAGTGCTTAATGCGTTAGCTGCGGCACTTAAGGGCGGAAACCCTCAAACACCTAGCACTCATCGTTTACGGTGTGGACTACCAGGGTATCTAATCCTGTTTGCTACCCACACTTTCGAGCCTCAACGTCAGTTACAGTCCAGAAAGCCGCCTTCGCCACTGGTGTTCTTCCATATATCTACGCATTTCACCGCTACACATGGAGTTCCACTTTCCTCTACTGCACTCAAGTCATCCAGTTTCCAAAGCAATTCCTCAGTTGAGCTGAGGGCTTTCACTTCAGACTTAAATAACCGTCTGCGCTCGCTTTACGCCCAATAAATCCGGATAACGCTTGGAACATACGTATTACCGCGGCTGCTGGCACGTATTTAGCCGTTCCTTTCTGGTAAGATACCGTCACACATTGAACAGTTACTCTCAATGTCATTCTTCTCTTACAACAGTGTTTTACGAGCCGAAACCCTTCATCACACACGCGGCGTTGCTCCATCAGGCTTTCGCCCATTGTGGAAGATTCCCTACTGCTGCCTCCCGTAGGAGTATGGGCCGTGTCTCAGTCCCATTGTGGCCGATCAGTCTCTCAACTCGGCTATGCATCATCGCCTTGGTAAGCCATTACCTTACCAACTAGCTAATGCACCGCGGGACCATCTCTTAGTGATAGCAGAACCATCTTTTAAATAACAACCATGCGGTTGTCATTGTTATACGGTATTAGCATCTGTTTCCAAATGTTATCCCCTGCTAAGAGGTAGGTTTCCCACGTGTTACTCACCCGTTCGCCACTCTTTGCAATGTCCATCGTCATATCTGAGCAAGCTCTTCAAATCAGTTGAACCACAAAGCGTTCGACTTGCATGTATTAGGCACGCCGCCAGCGTTCATCCTGAGCCAGGATCAAACTCTCAATTTGAAGTTTGAGTATAACTCAATTTTTGTTGTTTAACAGAAGTTAAACGAATTTACTAGCGAATTGACTTCACAAATGTTTTTGCATCAAGAACTAGCTTGATGACCCTACACATTTGTTTCATCGAAACGATATTCAGTTTTCAATGACCTACGTCGTCGCCCTGACGACTTAATCTATAATACAGAAGAGAAATGCGATTGTCAACAATCAATTTCAATTCTTTTTCATTGCTTCTTCATGAAATGTTCATACATCCGAAACAACTTAATATATATTACAGAAGAGATTTGATATTGTCAACACCCTTTTTCTTAAACGATAAGGACGTAGGTGAAACACCCAAAAGACAACTTAAATATACTACTCTTATTTACCCCAAACCGTCAACTAATTCACCCCATAAAACAGAAAAGCGGTTATCCCTAATCAGGGACAACCGTCATCTTACTTATCGTAATACAAATCTTTGTTAACTGTTTCCTTGATGCGACGGCGTAGTTCACTATCAAAATCACGGTTGTCAGCTACCATCTGCTTCGTGATCTCGCGTGGCGCTTGATAGAACGCCCATGGTCCGCTGGACTGATTTTCAAATTCTAATGGTGAAATTTGATAGAGGTCACGTGCTTCTGGTACATGAAGCCATTCATCAAACATCGCAAACAAGAATGGTCCGAATTCGCCTTCACCATTTTCTAGGTATGATTCCCAATCTGCGACAACAAATGCTTCCGGTTCATTATCCATTGCATTGCGCATAATCACTTCTAGATCACCAGACGCTTTTTCTGATGTTACCGCGTAATAGGCTGAAACATCAGGCGCAGCTAACATTGGTAGTGAGCGATAGTCGAATCCTAGCGTCTTGGCCAATTTTTGCGATAGCGCAATCCGGGTATGTTGCGTCATTGGCACGCCCTCATGTCGCGCAATACGTAATTCTTGCATACCGTCCGCTAAATCTACCGTCTTAAAGTCGAAATACATCTGGCTTATCACTCCTTACTTAACCTTTGCTGCATAGTAGCCAATCACTAGACCGATAAAAATGAGTCCTGATGTGACTTCTTTGCTATGCGTCACAAACATCACGACGATTGCGACTAGGAATAACAACACAGCGATTACTGTCATCCCCAATTTAATATTCTTCTTTTCCATTCTCTTCCTCATCTCTCAATTAATCAGCATATCGATAAGTTGCATCACGTAAATACGCCGCAAAGTCACGGTGACCAATCTCTGACTCAAACGTTTCTTTAAAATCGGCAATGTAGCTCAGCTTCATCTCATGGTGGTCATCAGTAACGTGCGCTTGTAGTTCTAGCATCCCCATCACATCAACCACATCGAACTCTGGTAGTAGCGTCTCGATTTCACGAACTTGTTCTGCCGTTACCGTATACTCTTTAACGATTAACGGTTGCGGGTTATCAGCCGCCACACCTTCTGCAGTCGCCACGACCGCACTTGGCGTAGAACGAAACGTCAAACGTCGGTCGGCAACACGGTACAAACGGCCATCCGCTATATCCAATACGCCTAGCGCTGCCACTTTTAATAGTTCCGGTCCCCAGAAAATCATTTGCTTGTTACTCATCATAACCTCGTTTCTTCTATATAGAAGTAAACTGTGCCACCATCTTGGCAGATTCTTCCCACAGCTGACGGGCATTTGTATTACCATCATCCACTACTTTGACTGGTAGCAACTTCTTACCATCATATACTTCGCCGGCAATGAAGTCAGTGCCAGGTACACCAAGAGCCAAGTTCACCAAACGCTTGGCACTGCGCTCTGGACTAATTGCCCCCAAATACTTCAATGGTGTACGGTATAGCCAACGCATAAACGTGTTTGATTCAGATGAAAAACTCGTGCGAACAACACCAGGGTGGAACGCAACGGCCGTTAGCTGATCACCGTACCGACGTTGTAGCTCACGGGTGAATAGAATGTTTTCGTATTTTGCATAACCGTATGCCTTTTCCGACGTATACTCATGGGCCACGTTCACATCATTAACGTCAAACGTCTTCACAAACAAGTTCGCCGCAATACTTGATGTTTGAATGACTGTTGCATGATCAGCCAGCAACTTATCTAATAGTAGATTTGTTAAAAGGAACCCAGCCAAATGATTCACTTGGCACGTCTTTTCATAGCCATCGGCCGTCAACGTACGGTCACCCATAATGCCACCTGCATTATTTGCCAGCACATCAATGTGGTCGTACTGACGTAGTTCAACCGCCAAACGCTCGACATCCGCTAATTTCGTAAAGTCAGCCAAATGATACGGCATACCAAGTTCAGTCGCGACTTTCGCTGTTTTTTCTGGGTTGCGTCCAACAATCACCACTTGATGGCCAAGGTTAACCAACTCCTTAGCGGCAGCGGCCCCGATACCATCACTGGCACCAGTAATCACAATTGTCTTCATAGTCCCCTCCATTTGTTTGCTTTCCTTCATTATACCTGCATATGCAAAAAAGGCACGCTAATGGAAGCGTGCCTTTATGAGTAACTCACATCACCCACAACAACATAAGTTTAGGAGAATCCATGAAACTACTAAACCCTCTCACAAGTACTAGCATAATGGGCCCAACCGAAATATTCATCTGCAATTCTTGACCGGTCGCTGAATTATAGAGAGCGACTTGTGGGATGCTTTTCTTTAAATAGTCCCTGTCATTGATTAGCTGCCTGCCAAAACGCCAATTCATGGTGATATGACGTTTCGTAAATGCGCGCGTAATCAGCTTTTTCAGATTGCGTTTGCGCAAATAGCTGATCAACCGTCCGCCAACTCCAGTCAATGATTGACTGATAGGCTTGATTCGCGTAGTAATCTACCCAGACATCAAACCCATTCGATGCGACCCCTTGCTGTTGCAAACGTTGTGCAATTAAGCCGTATGATTCTGTGCATGGTAATAACGCCAACATGCTGGCTAGTGGATCACCTTGGGCGACTGTGTCCCGCAAATGATTGAGGTAGTTCGCATTATGTGCACCTACTGCAATTTGGTGATAGCGTTCACTTGGCGCAAGACCCAAATGCGCATCGCTCTCATCCGACTCAGACATAGCATGTCGTCTTAGTTCTAATGGCAATTGTGCATTCGTTTGTTCTAACAGCATCATAAACGTAGCCACGTAATGATGATCTTGTGCGACGTAATAATCACGACTAGTCTGTGACAACACACCAGTCCGGATACCTTGGACAAAGGGTTCTTGCATAATCGCGGCCATCATATTGTCGCGAATTGGCATGAGTTCTTCACGTGTCATAACGTTCCCCACTTTGCTTTCATCTCATTAATCACCGACCGAACATCTGGTGCTTCGCTCAATAGACTAATCACCGCAACACCATCGACACCCGATTGACGTAATGCAGGTAAGTCTTTAAGTGTAATGCCACCGATTGCAACGGTTGGCAGTTGTTTTGTATTAGCATTCAAGGTCGTCGTGAGGCCGTCTAATCCTAATGGCGTAGCTGCATCAGCCTTCGTTGCGGTCGCAAAAACCGGTCCAACGCCCAGATAATCAATGCCCATCACCGACTGAGCGGCGACCATTTCGGCCTTATTGCGAACCGATAGCCCCACAATCATCTGGCCAGCAACCTGTGTCACGACATCCGTGATTGGCATATCATCCTGGCCAACGTGAACACCATCCGCTTCAACCGCTATTGCCAATGCAACATCGTCATCAACGATAAACGGCACAGCTAATTCACGAGCCTTTTCCCGCAATCGCATCGCCAAAGCTTGTTTTTCATCAGTCGACAGTGCAGGGTTCTTTTCACGGAACTGGTACGCTGTAATACCTGATTGCATCATTACTGCGAGTCGATCTTCATATTCGGCCAACGTTAAATCAGGAAAGTTCTGCGAGCCGGCGACAAAATATCGTTGTAAAAGTTCTTTCTTCATTCTGTCACCCAATGATTCAGTGGGCCGTGGCCGTGACCAACGGCAATCGTTTCCGCAATCGCAGCATTCATAAACGCTTTGGCACGGGGCATGATCTCTACTAACGTTTCACCTTGCGCAAGATGTGCTGTAATGAAGGCAGATAACGTGTCACCAGTCCCATGTGTGCGGTTTGTCTCAATGCTTGGCGCGTGGTACCAACGGCCGGTTCCGTCCGCGAATGCTACATAATCCGCCACATCGTCAGAGTGACTATCTTTCAAATGACCACCCTTCAAGACTACATTTTTTGGACCCAGTAGTTGCAGTTCATGCGCAGCGTTCACCATGTCCTCTTCTGTGGCAATCGCCCGATTCAACAAGACCGACGCTTCAGCCAAGTTTGGTGTCACAACCGTCGCTAACGGGAATAACTCATTTTTCACCGCCTCAATGGCATCATCGGTTAGTAGCTTGGCACCACCTTTTGCAACCATCACGGGATCAACAACCACATGCGCTACACCAGAATTGGCGATTTCGTCCGCAACGACATGCACCCGGTCTGCATCAAACAACGCGCCAGTTTTTAATGCCCGAATATCTAGATCAGACAAGACACTTTTGAATTGGTCACTAATAAAATCAGTTGGCGTCGGCAAGATGCCTTGGACGCCCAATGTATTTTGCGCCGTCAAACCAGTAATGATTAAAGCACCGTAGACACCTTGATTATGGAACGTTTTCAAATCCGCGTTGGCGCCGGCACCACCACTTGAGTCAATACCCGCTACTGTTAACACCTGTGTGATATCAATCATCGCGTTGTCACCTCCGTTTGCGTTATCACATACAACTCATTGAATAGCGCACCGATAAAGTGACCCGGTAAATGATTCACTTGCGCAGATGCCCGTTCACCAGCTTCACCAAATAATTCAGTAGCTGCTACCCCGGCAGCAAAGTAGTCCTCCGTCACGGCAGCAAATGCGCCAATTAAACCGCTCAACATATCGCCAGCACCAACATTAATCGCTAACAATGGTGAATTCGTAACCACCGTCTGCGTACGCACGCCATCGGTAATCACATCAACCACACCAGTTTGTACAATCACCGCGCCAGTCTTTTTAGCAGCTAACTCAGCTTCTTGTTGATGCGTTGTTTGATCCAAGGTATCAATCCCACGACCCGCAACTTCTGCCTGGGCGAACCACGCAATTTCGCTGGCGTTGCCTCGGATAATATCAACAGTTACATTTTCCAGCAAACGACGCACAAATTGCGCACGGTATGGCATCCCCACCGCGACTGGATCCAAAATCACCGGCTTGTTTTGTTGATTAGCCGCTTGGCCAACTGCCAAAAATAGCGGCCATTGTGCTTCAGATAGCGTCCCTATGTTCAAAACGACCGCCGACGAAATGCCAACTAGTTCAGCAGCTTCGTGCGGCTCGTTAGTCATCAAAGGCGAAGCGCCTACGACATTAATTGCATCCGCCACGTGTTGCATCGTCACAAAATTTGCAACGTTCAGCACGAGCGGTTGTTGTTCACGGATGTTGGTCAGTAAATGATTCATAATTCCTCCAGAATAGACAAAAAAATCGACCAACCCGCGTATAAAGAAACGGATTGATCGATTGGATAGTCTTATCTGGTCGGTCTACCATCACTTCCCTACGCAAGTCTTAACTCAACA
This sequence comes from Weissella confusa, assembly GCA_041871065.1. Lineage (NCBI taxonomy): Bacteria > Bacillati > Bacillota > Bacilli > Lactobacillales > Lactobacillaceae > Weissella > Weissella confusa. Next base: position 1,279,714 of record CP168942.1, read on the forward strand.
GGTTCAAAGGGTCCGGTCATACCGTCTCAGCCAAATGGCTCCCCCAGTGGTGAATATTTAATTCATGATTAGTGTAACAGAGTTAGCGCCAAATACAATCACCATTTTTTTCATAACGGTGAATCAAACCGGCAAGTTCCCTTTTCAACGCAGTCATACCAGGCATTATGCTAAACTAATTCCATCAAATTTTTAGGAGATCGTCATGGCAAGTGCTTTTAACGCTGCGGATATCGCCGCAAAGAAACAAGAATTGGGTTACCCCGCTGACACAACCAACGTCGCTTACATCGAAGCTAACCACAAGCTTGAAGATGTGATCGGTGCCTTCAATGCTTTCACGGGTAAGAATTTCGTGATTAGTTTTGAAGAAAACGGCTTGTTGTTCATGGGTCTAACACCACTTAACCAATTTAATGGGACTGATAAGTTCGTTGCTTTGTCTGAAATCGGCACGATTGCCCACACAGATGAGGCTGTGTTCAATGGTCGCTTTGTCACTGATTCTGAAACGTTGGTGCTTGATTCACTACACGGTGATCACACTGAAAACCGCTTGTACACCACATCAACATTGGCTGACTGGGTCGCTGAGAACGTCGCCAACGTTAACGCCATCATCGATGGTTACAACGAAGCCAAGTAAATCGCAATTATTAGGAAGTACCAAATCGGTGCTTCCTTTTTATTTACCAATCTTGCCCGTCAACAAGTACTTCAGACCATACCAAGCAACGATAACCATTGATAGTATCAAAAGTCCGTACTCCTGTAGATTGGGTGATTCCCCTTCAAAGTTTACAACTCCAATGATTTGGCCCGCAAAGCCTAGTACAAAAAACACAAAAACAACAAAGCCCCAGTAAAGCAATCCGGCAATGAAGCTTCCCGAAACCAGCTTGATGACCAAGATTACCGAGAAGATAACGATGACCGGTATCAGCTGGTCAGATGACGTGCAGCTTCGAATAAACCCAATTAACGCAATTATATAGACTAACCATGACATATGCCGAACCTCCATTTTTCAACCAGCATACCAGGCGCTCGTGAAAAATTTTAGAAGCAAAAGCTTATCGATCAGAGCTATTGTTTACGCACAACCAAATCAATTAGGATAAACACAATAAACACCAACCCAAACAAAAACCAAAAATCGGCACGACGACAATCGCGTTGACGACGGATTTCTTTTTCCAATTCGTTCACTCAAGTTTCTAAAATGGTATTTTTCGTTTGTGCTTTCACCAGTTCAAGCTGGTTCGATAATTGATTTTCTTGAATTTGTTTTATGTCCTGTTTTACCCACTTCAAATCAAGCTTGTCCATAATCAGACTTCCCCCACACTTTATCTTTTTGCATAATATTGCTAACACTGTCAACAAATCCCCATAAACCACAAAAGAGATGCCCGCTATATCGCTGACATCTCTTTTTGTCGTACTGTAATTTTAATTTATTTAAGTCTTAAAAACGAGACTGAAGTGGCAATGTCACCTTCAGACAGAAAAAGATCTGCCGTAGCAACTCCTACTACTTCGACTAAATTTCATCATTATCATCGTCAATCAGTTCCGCCAACGGCAACAACTTCAATTGACCATCTACCACCTGCAAGCTAGCCTTGAAGACTTCGACTTGCTCAGCAACCTGTTGCAAAACTTGCTCGTACTCCGTCAACAAACCAGATACCTTGAACTGCTTGCGCGCCATCACTTGGTTCTCCACCAAATCAATCGCAAAGCCAACTCCAGCGACTGCCAGATCAACGGCCACATTCTTCACCAATGGGTTGCCCTTCTTGGGCGTTGCAGCAGCTGTTTTGCGCAACTTAGCTGCTTGTCGGGCCGCCATCGTACCGGCTTGCAGAACCATCGCGCGCTTTGATGACTTGCTCAAGGCATTCGCGGTCGCATTCGGTGTAATCTTCACGTACTTAGCTGGTGTCATCGGCGTCAATTGCACATCGTGAATCAAATCTGAGTCAAAATCGAATTGCTTCGTCGCCTCATCCGTCATAAATGACACAACCATGTTGCGCAATGCTTCGTTCGCACCCGCTACCAACTGCGTTTCATATTGCAAAGCCACTGCGTCGAATTCACTCGTACTGATTTTATTGTTCTTGTACAGCTCAGCCAACTGCTGAATTGCCACTCGGCGCGTTTGCTTCAATGCCTTGAACGGTTGTTGCAACTTGCGATTCACAATCATGTTCACGCGCGTTTCAACGGTCTTCGCCTTCACCGATTCACCCACACGGCCCGCACCTTGCTTCAAAGATTGGAAGCCATCGCTTATTTTTGCCATTATCATAATCCCCCTCAATGGTTTATAGGTATAGCTTACGTGATGAAACTTAAAAATGCACCTCAAAACTAAAAAAAGAGAGGTCGCCCTCTCTTTTGGTGTGATTTTTAGTATCAACGTGACTTCACATATGCATCGACTGCAACCAACGCATTTGCAACATCCTCAGCCGTCACTTCAAATGGCATCTGGTGAATCGTCTCACCTTCAGCAGTTGCTTGAACACCAATCTTCAACAAGTCTTCGCGTGATGCGTTTTCCAAGTGCATTTCTTCAAGTGTTGTTGGCAAACCAAGCTTTTGATAGAAATCAATGTACTTATCCAACGTTTCCGCCGTTTCATTTTGCAAAATCATTTGCGTCAACGTACCGTAAGCCACCTTTTCACCGTGCGTTAGGTGGTGAATGTCACCAGTCAATGCTGTGAATCCGTTGTGGATTGCGTGCGCTGCAGCCAATCCGCCAGACTCAAATCCCAATCCTGAAAGTAACGTATTTGCTTCGACAACTGATTCAAGGGCAGCCGTTACAACACCTTGGCGGTTCGCTTCGATTGCTTGCAAGCCATAGTTGAACAATGTTTCTTCTGCCTTTTCGGCGATTGCAACTGCCGCCAACGTTTGCTTTCCACCGGCCATCGTATCACCATGCTTTTCACTAACAGCCTTCACTTCGATAAGCGTCGCCATGGCATCTGCAATACCGGAAGCCAAGTAGCGCACTGGTGACTTGGCGATAACATCCGTGTCGACCATCACCAACTCAGGATTTTTCTTGTAGAATAAGTAACTCTCAAATGCACCATCATCAGTATAAATAACTGACAAAGCTGACGTTGGTGCATCAGTTGATGCCAAAGTTGGCAAAATTACGACTGGCAAGTTAGCTTCGTCCGCAATGGCCTTCGCTGAATCGACGGCCTTACCACCACCTAAACCAAGGACAACATCGCTGTTGTTTTCACGAGCAATACCAACCGCACGGGCGATTTCTGAACGTGATGCCTCACCTTGGAACGCAACTCGCGTATATGACATGCCAGCAGCTTCCAAATTCTTGGCAAACGTTTCCCCAACGGCAGCCCACGTGTGGTTACCAGCCAACAACAATGCGTTTGATCCCAATTCTTTGATGTGATTAATGCCACTTTCCAATACGTGCGCCCCTTGCACATAACGAGATGGACTTGCAAATACACGTTCCATGATGATTCCTCCAAAGTTATCTTTTGTGATTTTATTCACATATAGTATAACACTTATTTTACACCATGTATCACCTTTTCATTACCTATCTTAATCTAAATACCAAGTAGTCTGTTCAGGCTGTTTATCCAGGTCACCCTCTGCAAACTTAGCCGTAATCTTCTCCAACTTACCAATCTGCGTCACAAACTCCTTACCGCCAGCGAACCTCAGAATCACCGACTGTTTGATGCGCTTTTCGATGAAACGAGTCGGTAATGTAAATAAACCAGGGCCACTCTTGGTCCAATCCGAATGTGACGCTGCTTTAACGGCATTCACCGCTTCCCACATCGTCTTATTCGCCATCCCCACCGTCACAAAAGGCGAAATATCATGCTTCAAAAAGTACAATAAATCATCCTTGGTCACAACGACAGGCATACCATCATCGTTGATCATCACTTCTGGTACCGGTTCAAGGACATCTTTGAAAAACGGAAACAGAAGTGGTCCTACCACTACTGGCTCAAACGGCATTTTTCGTTCACCACGCTTTTGTGACGCTACGAATTGTTGATAAGTCTTACTCATAATCCAACCTCCCCCAAAACCTTGTAACTAAATTCTACCAAAAAACGCGCCCACCACCCGGCAGACACGTTCCAGCATTAATTCAAATCATCACCATTCGTCGCGATAACCTTCTTGTACCACGCGAATGAATCCTTCTTCTTACGTGCCAGCGTTCCGTTACCAGCGTCATCTTGATCAACGTAAACCACACCGTAACGCTTTGACATTTCTGATGTTGAGAATGACACCAAGTCAATAATTCCCCACATTGTATAACCCATCAAATCAACACCATCGATAATCGCCTCACGCATTTGCTCGATGTGCTTACGGAGGTAATCGATACGGTACGTGTCATGAATGCCTCCATCTTCAGCAATTTCATCAAGCGCACCCAAACCATTTTCAACGATGAACAACGGCACGCGGTAACGGTCCCACATCTCATTCAAGGCAATACGCAGACCGATTGGATCGATTTGCCAACCCCAATCAGAGGCCTCCAAGTATGGGTTACGACCACCAACAGCCATGTTACCCAGCGCATCCGCTTCACTATCACCGGCAGATGTCACCGTTGACATGTAGTAACTGAAACTCAAGAAGTCGACTGGGTGCGCCTTCAAAATCGCCTCGTCATCGTCAGCCATCGCAATCGTCACATTATGCTCCGCAAAGTAGCGATTCATAAACTCAGGATACTCACCACGTACTTGGACATCCGTGAAGAACAAGTTCAACTCATCTTGCACCTGGGTAGCTTGCACGTCGGTTGGATTTGACGTGGCTGGGTATGTTTGCATACGCGCCAACATCGCACCAATCTTAGCTTCCGGATCAATTTCATGCACTTGCTTTGTTGCAATCGCACTGGCCACAAATTGGTGGTGCAGCGCTTGGTAACGAATTTGCAATTGCTCATCGTAAGGCAAGCCAGTATCAACCGCACCCGTCTCGTGGAAACCAAATGAACCCGTGTTGATTTCGTTAAACGTCAACCAGTACTTCACCTTGCCCTTGTAGCGACGGAAGACCGTCTCCGTAAAGCGATTAAAGTCCGCAATCGTCGCACGATCAGCCCAACCATTGCGTGTCATCGTCAAATGAATTGGACTCTCATAGTGTGACAACGTAACCACAGGCTCAATGCCGTACTTGGCCATTGTTTCAAAAACCTTGTCGTAGAACACCAAGCCAGCTTCGTTCGGCTCCGTCTCATCACCATTCGGGAAAATACGTGTCCAGGCCAATGAAATGCGGAATGCCTTCGCACCCATTTCACCCATCAACGCCAAATCTTCTTCAAAGCGGTGGTAGAAATCCACTCCACGACGCTTTGGATAATTTTCATCCGTCTTGTCCGCAATCGCGATTTCAATATCTTCAAGCGTGATATTCCCCAAACTCATATCGGTACGCTTCTCGGCCTTCTTCACCACTTCGGCCGTGCTTAATCCCTTGCCATCTTCATTCCAAGCACCCTCGTATTGGTTGGCAGCTGTTGCGCCACCCCACAAGAACCCCTCTGGAAAACCGGTTGGAATCGTTGACTTGTACATGTTGTATCCCCCATACATCTTATTCTGTCTGTTACGCATTTAGCATACCAACACATGTAAGCGGTTACAACTAGATTCGAGTAATCTATCAAGATTAGTCAAAAAATGGTCGATTTCAAAAGAAAAACAGTGCCCTGAAATTAATCAGAACACTGCTCAAGATCCGTTATGGCATGCTAATAATCATGATTGCAAATGTGAAAGTATACATGATGAACGTGCTTCGGAACAATCCAAACGTCCGTACCATCGCAGCATCACTTTTAGAGGCATCCATTTTCAACGCTGCCAGACCAACAATGCCAACGATTGCGATAATAATAATCACCACGTCAGCAATTACTGGATAGTACATCACCTTGATGATTTCGGCAGACAAATCGACGACAAGCATTAGCGCAATTGGCAACATTGCAACCCTGTACTTCTTCTTGAGACCGCCCACAACTTTGAAGTTACCACTCTTTCGCAAAGCGCCCCTGTATCGTAGCAACAAGACTGAAGCAATAACCGCGCTTAACATTACGAAAAATTCAGCCACATTGGTAAAATTAACAACCATTTCAACTTCTCCCTCGTCGATAATCACTTATTCCAGTGTACACCTACAAGGGAGTTCGCTACCGTTTACGTTTTGATTAATTGCGGTTGTACCCAAAGCGACGTGTTTGCATGACATCCTTCCAGTAGACCTCACGCGCTAACGCTTGTTTGCGTCCCTGCTCGTTCTTGCTGAAAATCTCCAAAATACTGTATGAAAAGTGGCGGCGAATGTAATCCAACCCGTGGTTCTGAACCAATTCATTCAGCCCACGATTTGGATAGTCTTTGCTGTTCTCTTCTTCAGGGTCATATCCTTTCGCAAGATACGTTTGCCAGCGTGACAATATGCCCCCGGCTCCGGTCGCTGATCCAACATAATGCCGACCAGTTCGATTGTCAGTTATTAAGTACACACCGTAAACACTCGATAGCGCAGTTTGCCACGCCACACTAGTCAATTCACTCTGCAACGTTTGATAATCAACATTCACATTCTCAAAACCCGGGAATTGATTCGTTCGCTTCAAGATTGGTTCGGGCAGAATTTCAAGCAATGGTACATTATCAACAATGTCTGGTCGAACATACCACCATGCACGATTGATATTTTTCCAGTCAAAAATCGCTCGACCTTCAAATGCCTCATACTGGGGTAATTTTTCTGCCTTTGCGTACGGAATTTCATCATAATCCGCAACCGGATCACGCGCCACTAAGGCATCCTTCGCTAAAATCACATAAGGACCAACAAATAGCCACCGGTGCGGTTGCGTTTCAATAAATTGGAATGTAATATCGTCATTACGATTACGTCGTTTAGCTTGCGATAGAATCCAGACCTCAAAAACCTCATCATCATTCGCGTACATCTGAAAGAAGTCTCGACGCATTCGTTTACCCTGTCGGTCATTGGTGTTCCATGATGTATTAAAACGGAGTTTGATACGTCTATCTGGGTACGATTCGCGTAATTTTTCAAATCCAAATATGTCGCCAATTTTTATATCTGTCATATCTTCCACCTCATTTTTACCCTGAAGATTACAGTGTAAATTTGAAGTTTCGTATTTTGAACTACGAAAGTCGCTACCACTACATGAAGTCGATGACACTTAAAAACCCGAAAACACAAGTTCCCGGGTCTTAATCTTTATTCGTCATTTAGCAAATTATCAAGCCATCGAAGCTTCAGCCACCCGAACTTATAACAGTCACTCTCTTTCACTGACCTCGCTACGTCCTCAAGTGCCGTTTGAAGCTTTGTCCCAAAAAAGACCACGCCAGAGAAATGTCCCAGCATCAGTAAAACTTTTAGCATCTCAAGCTTCTGCACATTCACATCATATGGCGTAGCGTACGGCCACGGTAGCCACCCTAACAAATTAGGCTTATCCACGAACTGATTAGCGGTATACGCCTGCAACATCCAGCGACTAATCACCTTAATGGCAGCTAAATCAGCGCGAACGCTATCCGCAGTCTTAGTAACCTGAAAATTCACGCCAGCTGATGTTTCAATGATCGCACCTCGTGCAGTACTAGTTACACCGGTAATCGCTGCGACATTAATCCATGTTGTGTTTCGTTGCGAATCCGTAATTGGGAAAAACGCAACCCCTGGCCCAATTTCAGCCTTGTTTAGACGCTTATGCTTAATTGCATACAACGCATAATAAGCGCTCATTTCCCACAGTGTTGGCCAATAATTACGTGCCTTCATTTCAGCAATCAACGCATGTGGCGTTTTCCCCACTAAACGAACTTCCCCATCCATTGTCACAATACGAGTCGCATACCCCTTGTCGCGCCGCTCAGCCAGCAGGCACAGCGTTTGGTCAACTGACATCTCAATCTGGCGGTTGCCCTTCTCCAACGGAAGACCGCTTAATCCAATGACATACCCCGTCCGATCGATTTCGTACTTAAGCATAAAACATATTCCCCCACGTCTTTTTTAACGCCATCTGCTCTGACTAAAAACTGTGATTTTAGCTCTAATTTAGACAAATCAGAAAACCTTCACCCGATTTTCGCGGGTTTAGACACAGTTTGCCGTCAAAACAGATGTGCTTTAATAGTAAACGGCCAGAAATAAGTAACTGGTTACGCCAAAAGTGTTAAAACGAAAGGAGGACTTTATGGTCCAACAAGTAGATTATGCAACTCAACTCCCACAGTACGATATGATGATTCGCAGCGTACTCAAAGCCGGGCATGTTTTCCGCACGTCACCTGATTACGACGATTACTATCAGGAACTGCGGTTAATTATCCTATTACAACTGATGGGCGGATACGTTCCCTCCCCTTGCAAGAACAACGCCCTTTATCGGTTATTGCTTTGGCGACTTCGTGACTTTCAACGGCAGGCTAAGCGGTATGATGAGCACACTTGTTTTGAGCCAGCTGATGAAAATGTCGAAGATCTGCGCAGTTCAAATGCTTTAGACCGTTTTGAACTGCATCAAGTACTGGCCAAGTTGGTCACCCGGGAAAAGAACAAATCTGACTTAGAACGCGTGATTATCGATTTGATTAAGTATCCGACCGATACCATCACGAATCGATGCGCGCGTCTAAGCATCCACCGAGCCACGTATGCGCGTTGGCTCAAACAGATTCGTTTGTTGATGTTGGATGTTACAGCTTAAGGTGAAATACGGGGGGCGTCCTAGTTTTAGGGCGTCTTTTTTCGTAATGTTCCCTTTTATATACAATGTTGCACTATTCCGAGTACACTAGATATTGGAGATAGTGTATTCAGCCAAGAAAAGAGATGAATAATGTAGATAGGCACAGCGATTCAGCAACGTTTCAACTCGATTCTTAAGGAGAATAATATGGCATTAACAGAAGAAGATGTGCGTATTGCGTATGCAGCAAGTAAAATTACCACGGCAAGTAACCGTTCAAACTCTGGTCGCGTGGCACTTTGGCTTCACGTACCAGTTGAAGATGTTGACCAAGTGATTGATCAGTATTCACTACCAATCAAGAAAACTTCAGCGATGACGCATTTTTAACTTCTGATAAAGTTAATCACTAACAGAAACGGGCCAAGGAGAGTCAGCCGACTTCCCTTGGCCCGTTTTTTTAGTATCAAATTAATATTGGTGAACTGGCACCTTCAACAAGCGAACTGTTTCGTTTTCAGTATCTGCATCAAACATGCATACAGTGTCGCCCAACCCAATTTCGTAGATGCTCGTAAACGTCATCTTGTGACCATTGACCGTGATTGTCGTGTCGGTATAATTACCGACCGTCAAATGTACCGTCATACCCGGCAAAATATCTTTCATGATAAACCTCCCCATTGTCCATTAATTCTTTAATTGACACTTATATTTTATCACGGAAGCGTTTGCAGGGGTTAGCTTTGAAATTAACTCTGATGAATATTTCGCAGCCTATTCAATCTCCACGGCTTCCTGCAACTTTTCTAAATTAGTATTGGCCTTCTCCGTGTTCTTCACTTGTTTATTAGCTTTCTCTACCAACTGGGCCATGTCGTTTGCTTCCTTCGCACTCCCAAGAGCAGAATAAATTTTGACTAACAAAACGCCACTTTCCACTATATATTGAAAGTTTTTATCTACATCGGACGCATCGTTACGAATATCATAGGCTTTCTTTGCATATATTAGTGCTGTTTGATTATCACCAGCGTTATGGTACATCTCACCTAACCCAAAATTCGCCCAAGCAATTTCATTATTCTCAATATCGCCATACTGTTCAATGCGAACTTCTAATCCCCGTTTTAGATTTGCTTCAGCATTTTCCCAATCTTTCTTTAGCGCATAATCACGCCCAAGTTGTGTATACGACTGTCCAATCTGATCCAATTGTCGGTCAGATCTATCATTACGCAATTTTAACGCAGTTGTATGATACAAAATCGCTCGATTCAAATCTTCTAGTTGTCCATCCTTTTCAAATCGCTTTTGAAAAACAGTCCCTAGATTACGATTTGAATATGCGATTTGCTCAGTTTTTTCTGGTTCACCAGCCTTTGATGCTTTTCTAATTTTTAACGATTTAATATAATCAGCCTCTGCTTCATCCAATCGATCAAGATTTACGTACATGATTCCACGTTGATTATAGATGTCTGCGTATATCAAGCTATCAGTTGACTTGCCTTCAAACTCTTGAAGTGCATCTTCAAAATATTTCTTCGCGTTCTCATAGTCACCTTGTTTACGATACAAATTACCAATCTCTGTATCTGCGTCTGCACGCTGAGTGTACTGATCAGGAGAAGAGGCAAACTCGATATATTCCTGGTCCATCTTAATGGCTGCCGCAAATTTACCTACTCGCTTATATGCATCCACTATGCGCAGATAATTATCATCATCTGGCCTTTTCTTAATCAATTCGGTATAGATGGACGGCAATGTCCCATACGCATGCTTGTCTGCCAACAAATCAGCAATTTCGTCGAACTCACCCCAACCTTCATTATCATCATACTCGACGTTTCGAACTAAATTCGCCACCATGCTGGCATAGTCGTTAACTTCCGACAGTGTTATGTCGCCCTGCATTTTTTCTTTAACGAACGTTACTAATCCAATTACGTCATTAAACTTTAGCAAATGATAGTCATTCACGGCCTCACGAATCAATGGATGAACAGAAATCATCCAATGTTCAATATGAATCCAGCTCCGATTTTTTAGTTCATTCAAATCCGCTCTAAAAACATTATTTGTGGCTTTGTTGAAATCAGGCGCTTTGAAACCTGCCGTGGGTAATTGTGCCAGCAAACTCAACAATCGCTTTTCAGTATCCGATAACTCACTGACATCAAATAACCATTTAACAGTTTCCTGAATTGTTTCTTGTTTATGAAATGCGTAACCATGAATTGTGTCTACTGGACTATCTAAGGCTTCGATTCCTTTTTGCTTAAGCATTGCTAGAACGTGGTCCAAGCTGTCATATGTTGTTTCAGCATACTTCGCCAGTAGCTCGATCATCATCGTATGCCCACCGATTCGATGCAGGATTTCTTCGAGCGTATCTTGATTGACTTTGTCCCCGTCATAATACTGGTTAAACAGACGAACCTGATCCTCCGTACTCAATTCCCTGCTCTTATGCTAGATTTACGGACAGATTTTTCTCTGCCCTGTAAACTAATAGCAGAGGAGCATTTTTTATATGATTCGATATTCACCAGAATTTAAGCAATCTCTTGTCGAGATGCACAACCAAGGGCGTTCTTACACTGAACTAGCCGCTGAATACGGGCCTTCGGCCGATTCAATCCGTAACTGGGTCAAATTGTACACAGTCCACGAAGTGGACGGCGAAAAATGGACGCAAGCTGATGTAAACGCATTACAAAAGGAAAACGCCAAACTTCGCGAAGAACTTGAGATTTTAAAACGAGCCGCGGTGTTGCTTTCGAAGTACAATTAACGCAAAATCGCGAGTTAGGACTGGAAATCATTGACCGGTCACTCGCAATGGGACACCGCATAACAAGCGTTTTATCGGCTTTGAACATTGCTCGAAGCACGTATTATCAATGGAAAAACTGGCAACCTAGCCAACGAGAAACACGGCGTAATGCTCTGAAAACGGCAATTAAAGCCGTTTATAACACCAATCGTGGCATCTATGGCTACCGTCGTATCGCAGCGTTCTTGCGCTTCATTTTGAAGACTGATGTTGGCGATCGTTTGGTTTGGGAACTCATGAATGAGCTCAATCTCAAATCTCGCATGGTCAAGAAGTCATACAAGAAGCCAACAACAACCACTGACACACCTCAAAAGCCCAACCTCATGAAGAAGTTGGATAATTTGAGTGGCGTTCTGGCAACTGACATTACATACATCCAGTTGATGAATCGTGAGTGGGTTTATCTGGCAACCGTCTATGACCCAGAAAAGCGTCGCGTAGTCTCATACGGACTAAGTCCAGAGATGACCAAGGAATTCGCAACATCCGTCGTAGTTAAGGCTCTAAGAGCCAACGGTAAGCCAAAGATGATTCACAGCGACATGGGAAGCCAATACACTTCTAGCCTGTTCGAAGGAACATTACAAAACTCTGGAATAAATCACTCTTACTCCCGTAAGGGGCATCCTTACGATAACGCTCGTATCGAGAGCTTCCATTCGCTCATCAAGCGCGAAATGATTTATCACGAAGAGTACAGGACCATTGATGATGTCCGGGTGTCTGTCGAGTGGTATGTGAACTGGTACAACAACAGTCGCATCAACTCACGCACTGATTGGCTTCGGGCCGCCTAGACCAATGTCTGGTTTACTTAATCTCGATTATCGGCACCAGCCGGTACGACACAGTTTATAAGCCGTCACTTGTGAATTTCAAAAATTCGCCTTGTGAAGGCTTATTTACCGCACGCTACAACTTGTGAAATCCGGCCGGTTCACAATCTATACCACTCGTTTTCTCTCGACGGAAGGGCTGAGCCCTGTTCCGCCTACAAAAACACCCAGAAATCACGCCATTTTAGGCTGAAATCCGGGTTTTGAAAATTTTTCGGAGTCCGGCACCTCTCGGTGCCGAAAAAACCTGTCCATAATCTTGACATCAGCGCCCCCCAACATAAACACTATTATCATCATCCGGCATTGAAGCCTCACGCGTAACAAAAATAAATTGCACGTTGCCACCCGCAGTTAGCTCTTTATATCCAGTCGCTGCTTTAGGGTGACCGTTCATATTATCTATAACAACTAATCCACCGTTTTTCTGACTATGTAGCGCTGAAACAACTTCCTTAAAGCGCTTTTCTTCATCGTGAGTTGAAAATGGATAATCTGGCAATAATTTATTAGCAATATTCGTTTTGAAATCCTCTGTTTGGTCGTATTCATAATACCGAATGAATCCAGGAATCTTATCACGTCGGTCCTCAACAAAATTAATAGCCAGTGCGGACTTACCGATACCACCAATACCGGTTAAGATAATCGACGTTTTGTGCTCATCAAAAAGCAACTTATCCATTTTCTTAAGCTCCGTCTGTCTACCGATTATCTCGCGATCATGTGATGAGAAATTATCAGCGACAGCGTAATCCTGATGTACATTTTGGGACGCTTCTAGATTTGAATTATCAAATGCCAACCTAATAAGGTCGACAAAAAAACTAATCAATTTATATTCCCATTCTTTGTCATCAACATTTCTGTCGTCAAAACGACTAAACAGTCCCATCGTCTCATCGAATCCGTTTTCTTTAAATTGATTTTCCCAAGTCGACACCAACTCGCTGTACGATTCACTCCTGTAGTAGTCCTGCACCTGATACAAGATGTTTTCGGCAATATTATCGAGATTGGGGATTATTTCCTGTTTTAGTTTTGTTTTTCCACTAGCCATCCTACTGATAGTGGACCTGCTAAACAGGGTGTTTTCATCCTCATCTACAAATAATTGAACTACATTTTCCTGACTAGGGGCGCTGATGTCAAGATTATGGACAGGTTTTTTCGGCACCGAGAGGTGCCGGACTCCGAAAAATTTTCAAAACCCGGATTTCAGCCTAAAATGGCGTGATTTCTGGGTGTTTTTGTAGGCGGAACAGGGCTCAGCCCTTCCGTCGAGAGAAAACGAGTGGTATAGATTGTGAACCGGCCGGATTTCACAAGTTGTAGCGTGCGGTAAATAAGCCTTCACAAGGCGAATTTTTGAAATTCACAAGTGACGGCTTATAAACTGTGTCGTACCGGCTGGTGCCGATAATCGAGATTAAGTAAACCAGACATTGGTCTAGGCGGCCCGAAGCCAATCAGTGCGTGAGTTGATGCGACTGTTGTTGTACCAGTTCACATACCACTCGACAGACACCCGGACATCATCAATGGTCCTGTACTCTTCGTGATAAATCATTTCGCGCTTGATGAGCGAATGGAAGCTCTCGATACGAGCGTTATCGTAAGGATGCCCCTTACGGGAGTAAGAGTGATTTATTCCAGAGTTTTGTAATGTTCCTTCGAACAGGCTAGAAGTGTATTGGCTTCCCATGTCGCTGTGAATCATCTTTGGCTTACCGTTGGCTCTTAGAGCCTTAACTACGACGGATGTTGCGAATTCCTTGGTCATCTCTGGACTTAGTCCGTATGAGACTACGCGACGCTTTTCTGGGTCATAGACGGTTGCCAGATAAACCCACTCACGATTCATCAACTGGATGTATGTAATGTCAGTTGCCAGAACGCCACTCAAATTATCCAACTTCTTCATGAGGTTGGGCTTTTGAGGTGTGTCAGTGGTTGTTGTTGGCTTCTTGTATGACTTCTTGACCATGCGAGATTTGAGATTGAGCTCATTCATGAGTTCCCAAACCAAACGATCGCCAACATCAGTCTTCAAAATGAAGCGCAAGAACGCTGCGATACGACGGTAGCCATAGATGCCACGATTGGTGTTATAAACGGCTTTAATTGCCGTTTTCAGAGCATTACGCCGTGTTTCTCGTTGGCTAGGTTGCCAGTTTTTCCATTGATAATACGTGCTTCGAGCAATGTTCAAAGCCGATAAAACGCTTGTTATGCGGTGTCCCATTGCGAGTGACCGGTCAATGATTTCCAGTCCTAACTCGCGATTTTGCGTTAATTGTACTTCGAAAGCAACACCGCGGCTCGTTTTAAAATCTCAAGTTCTTCGCGAAGTTTGGCGTTTTCCTTTTGTAATGCGTTTACATCAGCTTGCGTCCATTTTTCGCCGTCCACTTCGTGGACTGTGTACAATTTGACCCAGTTACGGATTGAATCGGCCGAAGGCCCGTATTCAGCGGCTAGTTCAGTGTAAGAACGCCCTTGGTTGTGCATCTCGACAAGAGATTGCTTAAATTCTGGTGAATATCGAATCATATAAAAAATGCTCCTCTGCTATTAGTTTACAGGGCAGAGAAAAATCTGTCCGTAAATCTAGCATAAGAGCAACGAATACTTCATCTCGCCAACCAGCGTCTATCGCGTTAGAAAAAAGCTTGAGAACATCCTCGAAAAGTACCAAATCACCATCTCAACTAATCTGCGTTTCGAAGGACAAGAAGTTTCAATTCGTTCATTTTTGTTTGAAATGTATTTCAAATTTTTTGGTGAAAATCTTCCTTTCGATGGCGAGACAAACGCTGCCATTGAAGAAGGTATTGCACGAATAGAAAACATAATCGGTGGCCCAACATTTAAATTTACGCAAGTTCAGAAAATCAAAGTAAAATACGTCTACTACATTGTCTTCACGCGTATGGCTCAAGGAAAAAATCCAAGCCAGCAATTGCAAACCGATCCACGGTTCAAAAAGATATTGATGCGCTGGCCAGAGCACACTATCACTGGTCTTTCGAACGCCATCTTAGCCAAATTCCCAAATTTACCGGAAGAAGATGCTAAATTAGAAAGCTACATGATGTTGCGTTATCTGTATAGCGAGGCCATGTTACCCGATTCGCCTGAGTGGGATGCGATTGTGCTTGAAAACACTGTTATCAGTAACCTAAACAACTTATTCATTAATGAATTTGGTCGCTATTTCAAGCTTGATGCTACTAAATCTGAGACTATTTTCTCAAAAACCGTTTGCGATTCACTAAGTCGACTCCATTCACGACTGTATTTTTTTGAATACACAAATGCCGACTATATTTTTGACCCATCAGACACAATCGCTTTGCATCAATATAACGACTATATGCAATTTGCATCTCAAATGACCAACATTATTACGCCATCTTTCAGCCACAATCGAAAAAGAGTGACCTCAAATCAAGCTGGCATCATGTACGATTACTTGTTTTTGATGATGACGACAATTCCACTTGAGTTGGTGAACCCGCCCTTCCATGTTGTCTTTGAATTTAGTCAAGGTGCGAACTTTGATTTGCTTGTTAAATCACTCTTCAAAGATCGACCAAACGCTAACATCGTCGTTGAACGTCACATCACTGAAAATACTTTGCTTTTTGTTTCAGATATTAACGTTCAAAATCTTGATGTGCCATTCCAGCTGCAATGGCATATGCCACCAACCGCCGCCGATTGGTCAGCATTAGAAGATATTTTGGCAATTCCCGTAACAACCTAATACAACACAAAAATGCGCCTCTGAATTTCAGGGGCGCATTTTTGTGTCTTTTATGTAGGCGGTGGGACTGTGTAGTTGCGAGAGAGAAAATTCTGTCTACCACCTACAAATATTTACTATATAAGATTCCTAACATTCATCGTGACAAATTTCGAACAATCAGAACAATCAATGGTCACACTCGCTTACTAATCGTTTTCACATATTTGTCCAATGCCGTGAAATCACGGTGTGACGTTCTACGCCCTACCTGTCAGAATTAACTTACTTAATTAGTCGAAAGGTAGGAAATGATTATTTTTAAACTAGCAAAGGTTTCAATAATGGTTGCATCCTTACTTGCAACTACGTTTACCGAACCTGTCCTGACATATGCCACTGTAACTGATTCTTCTAAAGCAGTCGCATACGCCCCTGTTAACAACGGGGATGGTACTATTACGTTTATGGACAGCCTTTGGTCGATTATTAGGGCGCCGGGCGAAGGCACAATGCAACAAGACACATACCTAATTGCCCATCTTTCTGGCGGGCTGAGTTGGTCAGAGGCATTCACTAGAGCGAGTTCATATTACTTTGCTCGCGATGACAATGACTTGTATGGCTACGAAGAAAGTTTGCCATACATGCAACTTAATTCCTGGTATAGTGGCACTTCCGGGTCATTCGGGGCTATCGCTGGTACAAAGTACGAAGATTACATTGCACCAACTTCCGTTCCAAACTTAAAGTTGAGCGATAAAAAAGGGAAATACGGCATTTGGGAGTCGAATACCGATGGTGGCATTGATCCTATCAGTCAAAACGTCCAGCTATTCTATAAGTCTATGGCATCGAACGCCATACCAACTACGCCAACGGTGGCAATCGGTAAGAAACAAGCCTTTTTACTTAGTGGATCAGATTTAGCCGAAGTCGGTAGTTCAGCTGTAAGTGCACGTGCAAAAGAATATGGCGCTAGACTAACGGCTGAAGGTATCAAAGAAGTGATGCTACGAACACCTGGCGCACACCCGAATGAAGTTTCAACTTTTCGAACCATCAGTGGAACCAGCACTTTTGAATACACATCACACGTTGATTCGCTACGAACGCTTTGTTATGGATTAATTGTTACTGGCGTTATCGAGCCGGGTCTTGATACGCAGCCGATTGCGCCGCCATCAACACCTGATACACAACCTATTACGCCACCAAATCGAGACGAATCGGATCCCGATTTACAACCTATCGCGCCGCCTTCTAAAGGGGACTTTCAGCCAATTGCTCCACCCTCTACTGGTGATGTGCAACCTATTGGACCTCCTTCTACCGGAGACACGCAACCTATTGGACCTCCTGCTGACGACGACACGCTGCCTATCGGCCCCTCAAACGATGCCGAGGATAACGAAACAAGCGGAAGACTTTCTGGGAAAGATGGTGCAGATGCGGTCGAATCATCCGATGAAAGTAGCGTAAGACTTCTAACTAATAAAAGGTTGATTGACTCAGAAATTAGTAGTTCAACAACAAATGACACCATCACGAACAAGGAAACATTAACCACCGACCTTACACTTACGCCTGTAAACGATAGTGATATTAATGTTACCGCTGAGTCTGATGACGTGCTGACCAATGACGAAAAAAATGACCGATGGGCGCCTAGTGCAACCCCTTGGTACTATCGGTTTTTCCCATGGTTACTAATTTTGTCTCTTTTGTTGAATGTGCTTCTTATTTTTAAGGTTATCCAACAAAAACGAAAGCTAGACGCTAAATAATTTGAAGCTGTACGAAAAGCCCTAACTCTTTCAACAACGGAGTTAGGGCTTTTATTGTATGCATATCATTTTTAGTAGCTTCCCTTTAGTATTTATCAGATGTCCGTTTTGCTGTAATCTATATAGTATTAAACACAATTTTAACGGAGGCAGTATCATGCATGTCACGTTGGTTTCAACCTCAGACGTTCACGGGTATTTCCGTGCGGATGACTTTCGCCGACCACTTTTGAATACGCGCATTGGCTTGTCACGTGCCGTAACCACTATGAATGAACTTCGTGCGCAAGCTACCGCAGATGATGTGGTAATTGCCATCGATAACGGGGACTTTATTCAAGGTTCACCGTTGACCAACTACATCGAAAAAATTGATCGCGATGACTTGGGAATTTACAACGATTTGGCGAATACTGCCAGCTTTGACGTCCGCATTCTCGGCAATCACGAGTTCAATTATGGGCGTGACTACCTAGAAACTGCGATGGCCGGTGTCACTAATTTGTTGAACGCCAACATTCTTGACGAAACAACCGGCGAACCTTTCATTGGCAAGCCCTTCACCATCATCAATCGTAATCACGTGCGAATCGGTATCATCGGTTTGACGACGTCATACATTCCACACTGGGAGCACCCAGATAACATTCGCGGTTTGGTATTCAACGATCCAGTTGAGACCGCAAAGCGTTATATTGCTGAGCTGCGCCCTAACGTCGATATCCTGGTACTCGCGTATCACGGTGGCTTCTCACACGATTTGACCACTGGGAAGCGCCTAGAAGTCCTCACGACTGAAAACCAAGGCTATGAGCTGTTGCAATTGTCTGGTGTCGACGCCTTAATTACCGGCCACCAGCACCGTACGATTGCAAACGTCGTTAATGGCGTGCCAACCACCCAACCTGGTTATCGCGGTGAATACATCGGCGCGATTGACCTCGAGTTGGATAACACCTTGCACATTACGCAAGCGGATGCCCAATTGATTGCGACGGGTGATTATAAAGAGCATCCCGCAATTCTTGATTTGGTCACACCCTTGAATGATCAAGTTAACGACTGGTTGGATACTGCTATCGGCACGGTTGGTGACAATATGCAGGTCACCAACCATTTCGACGCACGTTTGCATAATCACCCGTTCATTGAGTTGGTGAATCAAGTACAAATGGCTGCGACTGGTACGCACATTTCAAACACCGCTTTGTTTAATGACGAAGTACGCGGGCTACCAAATGAAGTGACCCGTCGCGATGTGATGACAAATTACATCTATCCAAACACACTCGTTGTTGAAAAGTTGACTGGTCAGGATATCAAGGATGCTCTGGAAATTAGCGGACGCTATTTCACGCTCACACCAACTGGTGAATTGACGATTAATCCCCGTTTCTTGGAGCCAAAAGTACAACACTACAATTACGACATTTGGAGCGGGATTGATTACACCTTTGATTTCAGTCGTCCTGCCGGTAATCGTGTGACAGCGTTGACGATTAATGGTCAGCCAATGTCGATGACTGACACATTCGAAGTAACGATGAACAACTACCGTGCTACCGGTACGGGAAATTACAAGATGTACACAATCGACAAGGTTATCCGTGAGGTCCAAATTGAAACCGCCGACCTCATCGGTGACTACATCGCGGATCATCCCGATATTCAAATTACACAACCAACGAACATCCCTAGCAAGGGATTCGTTGGCACAAAGACAAACTAATGCAAAACCGGCGTCATCTCGCAAATTGAGATGACGCCGGTTTTCGTTTTACTTTTGTGTTAAATCTTTAATGGCACGAGCTGGATTACCCGCAACCATCGTGTTACTTGGAACGTCTTTCGTGACGACGCTACCAGCACCAACCACAACGTTGTCACCAATCGTAACACCAGGCAGGACAATCACTGAGCCGCCAAACCAAACATCGTTCCCGATAGTAATTGGCAAATCATATTGCCACCCTTCTCGACGCAAAGCCACGTCGTATGGATGATGATTTGGTGTGTAGAGTTGCGTGTTCGGACCGATAAAGCAGTTATCACCAATCGTTACCTTACCGGCACTCAAAATTTGCAGATTCGCGTTAATGAAGCTGTTTTCACCGACAGTCAAACGCTCTGGATGTTCAATCGCCGTAATTGGGAAGTACACATCAGCTGTTTCAGCTAAATTAGGCAAAAACTCGTGCAACAGACGTGTCGCCTCTTCGATGTCCGTTTTCGCAACATCATTAATGATTTGCACGCGCTGTGCAGATGCTTTAACAATTGCTTGAATAGCTGATTCCTTAGCATATTGGTACCACTCACCTTGATCGACTTTATCAAAGATATCAATCTCAGCGAGGCGGGCAATTTCTGAATCATTTAATGGTTTCATGATAGTTTTCCAATCTTAATCGTTATTACAGAATAACCGCCCCTAACACTTGGTCAGAGACGGTTTCATTTTAACTGGCAAATGAGATGTTTTTGAGAGTTTTGAGCTGTTTACGTTAGTTAATAGCGCCAGTTAAAATGTCTGTCAGGTTTAGCCCTTGATGTCCACGTAAGTCAACTTGAACATGTTAGACAAATCTTGCAATTGTTCAGCCGTAATCTTGAATGACAAGACCGTGTGGTGACCACCACCAACTGACATCCAACCAACAGCACCTGGGTTCAAACCTTGCTTTGGCGTCCACAATTGCTTAGCCACTGGCAAGTGTGGCATTTCAGCCTCCGGCTTGTTACCAGTCACGTCATATGACATCAACTTGAACTCGTTACCGTAGTCAGCCATCGTGGCATCGATTCCGTCACCCTCCATACCCGTGAAGACCAAACGAGCTGGATCATCCTTACCACCGATACCCAATGGGTGCACTTCTACACGTGGCTTATCTGAGGCAATCGTTGGGTCAACTTCCAACATGTGTGATCCCAAGATAGCTTCGTGACCCTTACGGAAGTCCAATGTGTAGTCTTCCATGAAGACCGTTGCTTCGTTGTGCGCCATAATCTTCATCAAACGCGTCAAAGCAGCCGTCTTCCAGTCTCCTTCACCGGCGAAGCCGTAACCTTCAGCCATCAACAATTGCGCAGCCAAACCTGGCAATTGCTCTAAACCGAACAAGTCTTCGAAGTTCGTCGTGAAGGCCGTGTAACCGCGCTTGTCCATAAAGTGCTTGATACCGAAGTATTCACGGATTTGGTACTTCACGTTGTGCTCAAACTTTTCTGGTGTGTTGTCGCCGATAACGAAGTCGTATTCCTTCTCCAATTCAGCGTACTTGGCGTCGATGTCGTCAGGGTTAACGGCGTTAACCGCTTCTACCAAGTCACCGACAGCCCAGTAATCAACCGTCCAACCAAACTTGATTTGCGCTTCAACCTTGTCACCGTCAGTAACAGCCACATTACGCATCTTGTCACCGAATGTCACAACCTTAATCTTAAATGATTCGTTGTAGGCAACCGCTACGTCCATCCAATTTGCAACGGCTTCGCGAACTTCTTGATCCTCCCAGTGTCCTGAGATGATCTTGTTGTTAATACCCAAGCGGGCATTGATGAAGGCATACTCACGGTCACCGTGAGCTGATTGGTTCGTGTTCATGTAATCGAAGTCAATCGTCTCGTATGGCAAGTTGTTCAAGAATTGCGTTGCCAAGTGTAGCAATGGCTTTTGCAACAATTGCGTACCACGGATCCAGTTCTTAGCTGGTGAGAACGTGTGCATCCACGTAATCACACCAGCAACTGAGTCATCGAAGTTGGCTTCCTTCATCGTTGTGGCGATGTTTTCTGACGTTGTGGCTACCAACTTGAACTCGATTGGGTATGGCAATACGCCTGATTCATTCAAGCCGTCCACAATCTTCTTTGCGTTTGCTTCAACTTCTTGCAACGTTTCAGGTCCATACAAGAATTGTGAACCCGTGATAAACCAGAACTTGTAGTTATTTTCGTTAAACATAATCATTAATCCCCTAAGTAATTTCGCTAATTTTAATTTGCAACCGGCTTCGCCGTGTTTTGTCCGTAATAAGCATTTGCACCGTGCTTACGCAAGTAGTGCTTATCCATCAATGTTTGTGACATGTGCACATTATGTGGATTCAACATCATCGTGTGGTACGCCATTTGTGCGACCTCTTCCAACACGACTGAGTTGTAGACCGCCTTGGTGGCATTTGGTCCCCAAACAAATGGACCGTGATCTTGTACCAGCACTGCAGGCACTTCAACCGGATCGATGCAACGCTCTTCAAACGCTTTGACGATAACGTTTCCCGTTTCAAGCTCGTATTCACCGTTAATTTCTTGTTCCGTCATCAAACTCGTTGCTGGAATATCCCCGTAGAACGTATCCGCATGGGTCGTACCACATGCTGGGATATCCACCCCAGCTTGGGCAAATGAAACGGCCCATGGTGAGTGCGTGTGGACGATACCACCGATTTCTGGGAACTCACGGTACAAGACACGGTGCGTTTCCGTATCGCTTGATGGGTTCAAGTCACCTTCAACCACGTTACCGTCCAAATCGACGACAACCATGTCAGCTGGTGTCAAATCTTCGTAATCAACACCTGATGGCTTGATGACAAACAAGCCACTTTCACGGTCGATTTCTGACACGTTCCCCCAAGTAAACTTAATCAAATCGTGCTTTGGCAAAGCCATGTTTGCGTCATACACGCGACGCTTCAAATTCTCAAGCATATACTTCTTCCTCCTCAGTCTCAGCGACCACTGATACTGGCTCATCTGAAATGGCATTAATTGCCACACGTTCAATTGCAATTCCAGCCTTGTAACGGTCCATAAATTCTTCAAATCCGGCGACATCAACTGGATCTGGTGCCATCGTAACGCTTTCTTGGTTCGCAAACACACGCTCCTCCAAGAAATCAGCTAGGTTTTCGCCAGCTTCGCGCATCGTGACGTATTGTGACAAGACAGCCATTCCCCAAGGGCCACCTTCACCAGCGTTTGTCATCAACGTGACTGGCGCATCCATCACAGCTGCCAAAATCTTTTGTCCCACAACTGGTGTGTTGAAGATACCACCTTGTGCAACAACTGAATCCATCGCAACATCTTCTTGCTTCAAGATATCCAAGCCAATCTTAACGGCACCGAGCGCTGAATATAGGTGCGTGCGCATCAAGTTTGGTAGGTTGAATTCGGCGTTTGGCGTACGAACAAACAACGGGCGTCCTTCGTCAACTGCCGTAATGTTTTCACCTGAGTGGTAACCGTAACTTAGCAAGCCGCCTGCATCCGGGCGAGCATCCAAGACTGAACGGAACAAAGCACCATACAACTCGTTTGTGCTAATCTCAACACCGATTGCTTGTGAGAATTGCTTGAAGACACGGGCCCAAGCGTTAATTTCAGACGTGCAGTTATTGGCGTGAACCATGGCAACCGCTGACCCATCTGGCGTCGTGACCATATCAATATCTTCGTGTGCTTGTGACAATGCCTTTTCCAAGACGATCATGGCAAACGCTGACGTTCCAGCTGAGACATTGGCCGTACGTTGCTTAACTGAGTTCGTTGCCACCATTCCGGTACCAGCATCTCCTTCAGGTGCAGCCGCGATAGCCCCACCTGCAAGCAAACCACTTGGATCCAACAAATTAGCACCTTCATCCGTCAAACGACCAGCAACTTCACCAGCTGTCTTAACCGTTGGCAAGATGTCACGCAATTGCCAGTGATATTGTTGCACTGACTTCAACTCGTCGAATTGCGCCAACATCGTTTCATCGTAATCAACTGTGTCTGAGTCGATTGGGAAGACACCTGATGCATCCCCAACACCCAACACCTTTTCACCAGTCACTTGCCAGTGCACATAACCAGCCAACGTTGTCATGAAGTCGATATCCTTCACGTGCACTTCTTGGTTCAAGATTGCTTGGAACAAGTGTGCGATGCTCCAACGTTGTGGAATGTTGAAGTCAAACAATTCTGTTAGTTGACCAGCGGCTTCACCAGTAATTGCGTTACGCCACGTGCGGAATGGCACCAACAAATTACCACCCTTATCGAACGCCATGTAACCGTGCATCATGGCTGCAAAACCAATTGATGACAAGTTACGAATTACCGTACCGTACTTATCAGTTACTTGATCTGCCATATCGCGGTAGGCATCTTGAACACCTGACCAGATGTCTTCTAGTGAGTATGTCCAAACGCCATTTTCAAGCTTGTTTTCCCATTCGTGACTACCAACAGCAATTGTTGAGAAGTCAGTTCCGACCAGCACCGCCTTGATTCGTGTTGAACCAAATTCGATCCCCAAAGCCGTTTGGCCATTCATGATTTCATTTTGAATTTGTTCTTTATTCATTGATTCCGTTCCCCTCAAACGAGAATTTAATTTCTTTTGTAATCGTTTACATGAAATAGTTTAAACCACTTGTACGGACAATTCAATAGGTTATCCGTACAATTCATACAACACGCACAATGTTCACAGATAATTCTTTTTGCAAAACGCTATTAAACGTTGATTTAATAGCTTTTCTGTTGTTTAAAACGAATTATATGTAAGTTTACTTTTAACCGTACAAATTAAAAAATCCCGATCGGCATCGCTGCCAATCGGGATAACTATTTTATAACTTAAAAATCTTTCGCAATTACATTTTTGTTAGAGTTACGCCTGTGGCTCGGTCACCTGCTCGACCGGTCCACCTGCTGCTTCTTTAACTGGGTTCACCTTCTTTTCACGCTCCAAGA
Organism: Weissella confusa; assembly: GCA_041871065.1. Taxonomy (NCBI): domain Bacteria; kingdom Bacillati; phylum Bacillota; class Bacilli; order Lactobacillales; family Lactobacillaceae; genus Weissella; species Weissella confusa. The sequence goes on from CP168942.1 coordinate 1,304,486, forward strand.
AGAATACGGCTACCAACGTGATAACCAAAACCACAGCTGACATCATCAAGTACGTTGATTGGTAACCAGTCTTGTCGTACATTGATCCGGCTACAGTTGAGAAGATAAAGACTGAAATTTGCTTAGCAAAGTTTGATGCCAAAGCGTAAACCGTTGCGTACAAACGAATGTCGAAGGCACCTGAGATGTACTTCATGATTGAAACCAATAGCAAAGGCATTTCGAATCCGGCAAGCAAACGGAAGAATACAATCCACTCCCATGATGGTGCCATCGCTGATCCGAAGATACGAACGAACGTCAAGAATCCGTAAATCAACAATCCATTACGGGCACCAATCTTGTTGATGATAAATGGCATTGGAATCATCAAGCACAATTCGATAACCGTTTGTGCTGAGTTCATGTATGAGTACATCATTGTTCCTTGAGCATCAGTCTCAAAGAATGTCTTAAAGAAGACGATAAATTGTTGGTCGAACACGTCGAACAAAGCTGAGGCACCCATGTAGAATAGGGCCAAGATCCAGAAGTTACGCAACTTGAAGATTGAGAAGATATCCTTCTTCGTCAACTTTTCATTTGAGGTTCCCATTGCAGCAGCTGCATTTGAGAAGTTAATCTTCGTTGAGAACAACAACAACATTGTTAGCAAAACAGCTGAAGCCGAGCAGGCCCACCAGATTGCGTTTGGTTGCCACAAGAACAAACGACCAGCAACCAAGGCTGATACGGCACCGGCAACAGATCCACCCATACGTGAGTGACCAAACTCAAACTTGTTGGCCAATGATGCACGTTGTACGTATTGCTCGATAACTGACACACCACCGTTCAAGATGAAGGCCAAGACCACACCCGTTACGATTGATGCCAATACTGGGCTAATGGCCAAGATTGGCATGAAGGCCCATTGGAAGTAAGGTCCAATGAAGATTCCAGCGACTGCGATTGTAATCAACAGTGTCTTTTTGAAGACCAACTTGTCAGAAATAATTCCGAACAACGGTTGGAACAGCAATGACATTCCTGCCACCAATGAGAAGACCACGCCGGATTGTGCTCCGGTCAAACCTGCTTCTTGACCCAACCAAAGCGTCAAGAATCCATATGTGATGGCCCAAATAAAGAAGTAACTAAAGTGCGAAGCAGCAAATCCCCAAAAATGCTTGCTTTCCTTAACAACTTGACTCATGATTATCCCCCTGAGTTTTCATGTATTAGTTAAAAGTAAATGGTTGTGGCTTACCGAACACTGGGAAGCCGTTGTCATCCCACTCGAATGGTTGCACCATCGTGTGGCGGTTTGGATCGTACAAAGGATCACCCTTGATGTCCAAGTAGTTGCGTACGTGGTAAACCAACAAATCTGTTTCACCATCTTCAGCAACCGTAAATGAATTGTGCCCTGGTCCGTACAAACCGTTTTCCATGTCAGATTGGAAGACTGGGTGGTCGAGCTTGTGCCAGTTAGCGGCATCAAGCACATCCTGATCATCTTCAATCCACAACATCCCCATTGCGTAGTTTTCGTCGGTTGCTGACCCTGAGAACGACAAGAACACCTTGCCGTTACGCTTCAAGATTGCTGGCCCTTCGTTCACCCAGAAAATCTTGGTTTCCCAATCAAATTCTGGCTTTGACAACATGACCGGTGCTGTCTTCAGCGTCCATGGATTTTCCATTTCAGCAATGTACAAGTTTGAATTACCCTTAATTGCTGGATCCTTTTGCGCCCATACGTAGTACAACTTGTCATTCAATTCGAATGACGTTGCGTCCAATGCAAATGAATCAAGGTGGGTTTCGATTTGTCCCTTTTCAACCCAGTTATCTTCAGTTTCCATTGGGTCAGCCGCTTCACACTCAATGGCGAACATGCGGTGTTGGAACATCCCATTTTCATCAAATGCTGTTGTGTGTGATGCTGCGTAGTAGACATACCACTTACCATCTGTGTAGTGCAGCTCCGGTGCCCAAATCAATTCACTTTGTTCACCAGTACCTGAATCATGCTTACGCCAGATTGTTCGTGGCATCGCATGTGCCAAACCATCAATCGTCTTGGCGCGACGCAACTCAATCAAGTTGTAAGCTGGTACTGAAGCAACAAAGTAGTAGTAACCGTCCGTGTGCTTGTAAATGAATGGATCAGCACGTTGGATAATAACCGGATTTTCGTAGCTAACTGTCATATCTGTAAAACTCCTAAATTATCTGAAAGCGTTTTCTTTTCTTTAACGATTATTATTAAATTACTTGTACGGACAACTCGCAACCCCAAATAAGACCTTTTCACGAACAGTTCACAGTTTCTTAAAGTTTGATACTTTATTCACAATGTAATTGTAAGTTGCATACAGCCACAAACCTTTATATACGTGCGTTTAGACAGGAAAACCATTTCTCCTTCCCAGAACTAACTCTCAAATAGTGACAACTGTCCTTAATACCGGATGCGCTTACATTTGTACGGACAACCCATAAAACCCTTCCACTATTCATAACAATTCACTGATTCGTCTAACAAATTCAGACAATCCCTTGTATAATGAAAGAACGATAAAGACAGAAAGATAAGATCTAATTGATATGGATACAAAATACGATATCGTTAAGAAAGGGCTTCGCGATGATATTCTCGCTGGTAAGTACGCCATCGGCGACAAGCTACCAACCGAAGCCAACTTAACTGAACAATATGGCGTGAGCCGCTACACCGTCCGTCGCGCCACCAGTGATTTGGAACAAGAACACCTCCTATACCGTGTACAAGGTGGCGGTATGTATGTTGATGACTGGAATAAAGCGCCAGCCGTTGCAACTGACAATAAGGTGATTGGTGTTATCACAACGCACCTAGCCGACTATATCTTCCCTGAAATCATCAGCGGGATTGACCGTGTGATTTCTGACGAAGGTTATTCGCTCTTCATTAGTAACACACACAACACTTACGAGCGTGAGCGTCAAAGTTTGATGCGCATGATTGAAACAGGGGTTAACGGATTGATTATCGAACCAACGATGTCTGCCCTACCAAATCCCAACAAAGACTTGTATGATCAGATTCATGAGTTGAATATCCCAACCGTGTTTATCAACTCAACGTATGAGCATTTCGATTTCCCCTACTTGGAAGTTGACGACTCAAACGCCGAAGCTGATTTGATTACTCACCTGATTAATCAAGGTCACGAACGCATTCTTGGGGTGTTCAAGGTCGACGATGTGCAAGGTGCGCACCGTATGCAAGGCTTCTACAAGGCATACCAACAATACCCTGCCATCGCGCTACACAGTAACATCGTGATGTATCAATCAAATGATGAAGCAAGTAACGCCCAAATTTTGAATAAGATTGAGGCGCACCTCGAAGCAGCCGATCGTCCAACGGCCTTGGCGCTGTACAACGACGCTTTGGCGATTCAAACCATTGATCTGGTCAAGTCACTTGGCCTGCGTGTGCCAGAAGATGTTGCGATTGTTGGATTTGACGATTACGCCATGTCGCAATACATGACACCAAGCCTAACAACTGTACGTCACCCACAGAGTAAAATGGGGCGTGATGCCGCAAACATGTTGCTAAACATTATTAACGGCAACAAGGTAGAAAACATTCACTACCCAAGTGACCTAATCGTTCGTGACTCTTCAAGTCGCCACGTTGATTAAATATTAAAAGAAGTTCTCGCCAATGGCGGGAACTTCTTTTTCTTTTGAGCAAATAATTTGAAACAACGCGTCATGCCCTGGATAATGAAGTTAAGTAGGATGAGCGTGCTATATAACGGAGGATTTTGTTATGTACTATCTCGTTAAAAAAGGCGCAACGACGCTAACCATTTATTCCGAGGCACAGACGACAACCGTTCCTTACAACGAACTATTTAACTTAAGTCCAACTGCCTTCGGTGAAACTGTCGCCCCTTATTCAGTCGGCGACCATATTGAACAAGCTTTGGCATTTAGGCAAACCTTGCCTGCAGATGAACAAGGCGATATTAACATTGTCACCAAGCCAGAATTCATCGAACTCGTCATTACCGGTCAAAAAGAAGCCACGGCCATCATTCATGATAGAGAAGATTCTCTCGCGATGACCCTCGGCTTAATAGTCGCCGGCCCATTCTTCTATTTACTGATCATGTTAGTCCTTAAAAGCTTCGGTACACCCGCTTTTGTTGCAGATATCATCGCTTTCGTACTAACAGTCGGCTTCATCATCGCCTGGTTCATCCTAGTATGGAGCCGTTGGAGTCCTGAATTTGAAGATAAATTTGAAAAGCTGGTAAATAAGTGCTTTAAACGCCAAGCGTAAACAAAAAAACAGCGATATTACTGAGACTTGATCATCAAGCTCAGCAGTGTCGCTGTTTTTGTATGTTTTAGTGTGGGTATTGTGCGCCACGCTCATAAACCTGTTCTGGTTCTTGGCTGATGCGCTCAAACTTATTCAAATTCGTAATTAATGTCATTTCTTCATCAGTCAAAGCGAAATCATACACGTTACCATTTTCGATAACGCGTTCTGGCTTTGAAGACTTTGGAATGATACTCGTGCCACGTTGCACGTGCCAACGCAGTACAATTTGTGCTGGCGTCTTGCCGTGCTTTGCCGCAATTTCAACAATCACCGGCTCGGCCAAGACTGACCCACGACCAAGTGGTGCCCATGCTTGCGTTTGAATGTTGTTATCCTTGTGATATTGCAGCAACGCATCTTGCGTCAAATGTGGGTGGTTTTCCACTTGGTTGACAACAGGTTGCTCATTCGCTTGCGTGGCAAGATATTGCAAGTGCACCATGCCATAGTTTGACGTTCCGATTGACTTCACCAATCCCTCATCCTTCAAACGCTCAAATGCGCGCCACGTTTCAAAGAAATGTTGATGCAATGGCCAGTGTACCAACAACAAATCAACATAATCCATGTCCAACTCGCGCAATGACGTTTCAACAGATGCCAACGTCGCATCATAACCTTGGTTACTTTCCGCTACCTTAGTTGTGATAAACATTTCCTGACGTGGCAACGCGAGATCCTTGATAGCCGTTCCCAGCATTCCTTCGTTTTGATACATTTGGGCGGTATCAAATAGGCGATAGCCACTTTCCCAAGCCGCGTTCATGACATCTGTCAATTCAGCTTGGTTGGTAACCTTATATAGTCCAAGACCTTGCAATGGCATTTGGTGGCCATCGGCAAGGGTTACTTTTGTTGTTAAATCTGACATTGTGAGTCCCTCCACAAGCTATTTTACCCGATGTTTTTGAAACACAAAAGCGACGTTTTTGTGAACGTCGCTCCTGCTTTGTAACTTTTGAGATGATTTAAGTTTTTAAGACGTTTTGAAAATACAATTAGCCCTTAATGTCTACGTAAGTCAACTTGAACATGTTAGCCAAATCTTGCAATTGCTCGGCCGTAATCTTAAATGACAAAACCGTGTGGTGTCCACCACCAACTGACATCCAACCAACAGCACCTTGGTTCAAACCTTGCTTTGGCGTCCACAATTGCTTAGCCACTGGCAAGTGAGGCATTTCAGCCTCCGGCTTGTTACCAGTCACATCATATGACATCAACTTGAACTCGTTACCGTAGTCAGCCATCGTGGCGTCGATTCCGTCACCTTCCATACCCGTGAAGACCAAACGAGCTGGATCATCCTTACCACCGATACCCAATGGGTGAACTTCTACACGTGGCTTGTCTGATGCAATCGTTGGATCAACTTCCAACATGTGTGATCCCAAGATAGCTTCGTGACCCTTACGGAAGTCCAATGTGTAGTCTTCCATGAAGACCGTTGCTTCGTTGTGCGCCATAATCTTCATCAAACGCGTCAAAGCAGCCGTCTTCCAGTCTCCTTCACCGGCGAAGCCGTAACCTTCAGCCATCAACAATTGGGCAGCCAAACCTGGCAATTGCTCCAAACCGAACAAATCTTCGAAGTTCGTTGTGAAGGCCGTGTAACCGTGCTTGTCCATAAAGTGCTTGATACCGAAGTATTCACGGATTTGGTACTTCACGTTGTGCTCAAACTTTTCTGGTGTGTTGTCGCCGATAACGAAGTCGTATTCCTTCTCCAATTCAGCGTACTTGGCGTCGATGTCGTCAGGGTTAACGGCGTTAACCGCTTCTACCAAGTCACCGACAGCCCAGTAATCAACTGTCCAACCAAACTTGATTTGTGCTTCAACCTTGTCACCGTCAGTAACAGCCACGTTGCGCATCTTGTCACCGAACGTCACAACCTTAATCTTAAATGATTCGTTGTAAGCAACTGCGACGTCCATCCAATTTGAAATTTCTTGACGCACGTCATCATGTTGCCAGTAACCAGCAATAATCTTGTTATTGATACCCAAACGAGCGTTAATAAATGCGTACTCACGATCTCCGTGGGCAGATTGGTTCGTGTTCATGTAATCGAAGTCAATCGTCTCGTATGGCAATTCTTCCAAGAATTGCGTTGCCAAGTGCAACAATGGCTTTTGCAACAATTGCGTACCACGGATCCAGTTCTTAGCTGGTGAGAACGTGTGCATCCACGTAATCACACCAGCAACTGAGTCATCGAAGTTGGCTTCCTTCATCGTTGCTGCGATGTTTTCTGACGTTGTGGCTACCAACTTGAACTCGATTGGGTATGGCAATACGCCTGATTCATTCAAGCCGTCCACAATCTTCTTTGCGTTTGCTTCAACTTCTTGCAATGTTTCAGGTCCGTACAAGAATTGTGAACCCGTGATAAACCAGAACTTGTAGTTATTTTCGTTAAACATAATCATTAATCCCCTAAGTAATTTCGCTAATTTTAATTTGCAACCGGCTTCGCCGTGTTTTGTCCGTAATAAGCATTCGCACCATGCTTACGCAAATAGTGCTTATCCAACAACGTTTGTGACATGTGCACATTGTGTGGATTCAACATCATCGTGTGGTAGGCCATTTGTGCAACTTCTTCCAACACAACTGAGTTATATACTGCCTTAGCAGCGTTTGGTCCCCAAACAAACGGACCGTGATCTTGTACCAATACCGCTGGCACTTCGACCGGATCGATGCAACGATCTTCAAACGTTTTCACAATAACGTTTCCCGTTTCAAGTTCGTATTCACCCATAATTTCATCGTCCGTCATCAATGTTGTTGCAGGGACATCCCCGTAGAACGTGTCTGCATGGGTCGTTCCAGCAGCCGGAATATCAACACCAGCTTGCGCGAATGAAACCGCCCATGGTGAATGTGTGTGCACAATGCCACCAATTTCCGGAAACTCACGATACAACACACGGTGCGTTTCTGTATCGCTTGATGGGTTCAAGTCACCTTCAACCACATTGCCATCCAAATCCACAACAACCATGTCGTCAGGTGTTAAATCTTCATAAGCAACACCGGATGGCTTGATAACAAAGAGGCCACTGTCACGATCAATTTCTGATACGTTTCCCCATGTAAACTTAATCAAATTGTGCTTTGGCAAAGCCATGTTTGCGTCATACACCCGCTGCTTCAAGTTCTCCAACATGAATATCACGCTCCTCTTCTTTTATGACTACCGGTTCGTCCGTCAGCGCAGTAATGGCAACTTGTTCAATACCAATTCCCGCCTTATAACGAACCATGAATTCTTCAAAACCAGTCACGTCCACCGGATCAGGTGCCATCGTCGTACTGTCTTGGTTAGCGAACACACGCTTCTCCAAGAAGTCCGCCAACGACTCATCTTCACGACGCATCGTGACATATTGACCTAGGACAGCCATTCCCCATGGACCACCTTCACCAGCGTTCGTCATCAACGTTACTGGCGCATCCATAACGGCAGCCAAAAGCTTTTGACCAACCACCGGCGTATTGAAGATGCCTCCTTGTGCAACGACTGAGTCCATCGCAACATCTTCTTGCTTCAAGATATCCAAACCGATTTTCACGGCACCAAAGGCTGAGAAAATATGCATACGCATCAAGTTCGGCAAATTGAATTCAGCGTTCGGTGTACGAACGAACAACGGACGACCTTCGCTAGCACCAGTGATGTTTTCACCTGAGTGATAGCCGTAACTCAACAAACCACCAGCATCTGGACGGCCATCCAATGCAGATTGGAACAGTGCCCCGTACAAGTCGTTGTTACTGATATCAACACCAATTGCTTGTGAGAATTGCTTAAACACACGGGCCCAAGCATTAATTTCAGAGGTGCAATTATTGGCGTGAACCATGGCCACTGCTGACCCATCCGGCGTCGTCACCATATCAATATCTTCGTGAACTTCAGACAATGCCTTTTCCAACACAATCATGGCGAAGGCAGATGTTCCGGCTGAAACATTGGCTGTACGTTGCTTAACTGAGTTGGTTGAAACCATCCCCGTACCGGCATCGCCTTCAGGAGCGGCAGCAATTGCCCCATCTGTCAGCAAGCCACTCGGATCCAATAGCTTAGCACCTTCATCAGTCAAACGACCGGCAACTTCACCAGCCGTCTTAACCGTTGGCAAAATATCACGCAATGTCCAGTGGTACTGTTGCACCGCCTTCAATTGATTAAATTTCTCAATCATCGCTTCATCATAGTCGCCAGTTTGTGAATCGATTGGGAAGACACCAGAAGCATCCCCAACACCCAATACCTTTTCACCGGTCAACTGCCAGTGCACATAACCAGCTAACGTTGTCATGAAGGCAACATCCTTCACATGGGCCTCTTGATTCAAAATCGCTTGGAACAAGTGCGCGATACTCCAACGTTGCGGAATATTGAAATCAAACAACGTCGTTAATTGCTTGGCTGCATCAGCCGTCATGGCATTACGCCAAGTACGGAATGGCACCAACAAGTTATCACCCTTATCAAATGCCATGTAACCGTGCATCATGGCTGCGAAGCCAACTGATGATAGATTACGAATCACTGTCGCATAATTCTGGTTGACTTGATCCGCCATATCACGGTAAGCATCTTGAACACCCGACCAGATATCATCTAGTGAGTACGTCCAAACACCATTTTCAAGCTTGTTTTCCCATTCGTGGCTACCCACGGCAATCGTCGAAAAGTCCGGCGCTACCAGGACAGCCTTGATGCGAGTTGAACCAAATTCAATACCAAGGGCTGCTTGGCCAGTATTGATAACTGTTTTAATATCGTTATTAGTCATAACTCTCTCCTATTTCCCGCTAACTTTGTGAATCCTCACTGTAGCCTAGGCTTCGCGTCCTTCTACCACACCGTTTTCACCCTTAAGAGCGGCACGGGCAGCACCAACTTGTTCGATTTCTTCCAATGAACGACCACGCGTTTCTGGCACTGCCACGCGAACGAAGACAACACCAAGCACACAGATAATTCCGAAGATGGCGAACACAGCTTCTTGGGCCATGGCAGCCGTCATAATTGGGAACAACAATCCAACCAAGAATGATCCAATCCAGTTGAAGGAAGAAGCCAATCCACTTGCGCGACCACGGATAGCCAATGGGAAGATTTCACCAACCAATACCCAAGTCAATGGGGCCCAAGTTGCTGAGTAGAAGGCCACATAGATACTCAAGAACACAACAATCATCATTGGGCTCATGTTAGGCATCACGGCGTTCAAGACAGCTGGCATCAAGAATGACAATCCCATCACAGTTCCACCAACCGTCAACAACGTACGACGCTTAAACTTGTCGGCAATCACCATGTAAACCAAGGCACCGATAACCAAAATCACACCTTGAACAATTGGCCAAAGCAAAGCTGAACTTGCTGATGAACCAGTCGCCTTTTCAACGATTAATGGGATGTAGTAGAAAATAGCATTTGCACCTTGGAATTGTTGGAAGGCGGCAACACCGATTCCAGCAATCACCAAGTAACGGTAACGACCTGTAAACAACGTTCCCCATGACGTTACCTTACTTACAGCAGCTTCACCAGCTGCGGTATCTTCGATGTCGCGCATTTCTGCTTCGACTTCTTCTGGACGGCGAATCCAGCTCAAAACTTGACGCGCCTCTTGCAACTTACCTTGCTTAACCAAGAATCGTGGTGATTCAGGCAAACGAAGCACACCTAGGAACAAGATAACGGCTGGCACAGCAGCCAAACCAAGCATCATGCGCCATGCGATGCTTTCAGGCAAACCTTGCAAAGCGTAGTCTGCGATATATGACAACAACATACCTGACACAATCATCAATTGATTAATACCTGACAAACGCCCACGAACTGCGGCTGGCGCCATTTCAGACATGTACGCTGGCACCAAAGCTGATGCCGCTCCGACTGCAAGTCCCAGGAAGATACGAACTGCAATCAAGTAATATTGACCATCGTGTGGTGACAAGGCTGATGCAAGTGAGAATACTGCGAACAAAACCGCTGCAATCAAAACCATCTTACGACGACCAAGTTTGTCAGAAAGTTGACCCGCCAAAGCGCCTCCAATGATTGCTCCCAACATCAATGATGATGTGATCCAACCGATGATTGAGGCATTGTTTTGCAAGTTCCAATCATTCTGCAAGAATGGCAAGGCCCCCGTCATAACACCAATGTCATATCCAAATAGAATTCCCCCGAACGCGCCGAAGAAGTAAATGAATTTACTTGAAATCTTTTTTTCTTTCATGATTACTCCACCTAATACAACTAATTAAATTAGTTCTCGTCTAAATAATTTAAATTACCTAATGCGCGAATGGTGTTTATCAGGTAATACAAGAAAGCGCTTTCTTTACATGCTTTATTCTATTCGTCCGGACAACATAAAACAACCCCAAATATGTCATACGGACAATTAATTAATTTCACTGACGCCAAAAAATCGTCTCAAATCAGTTACAAAGGTCAAATTTCCGTCCAAACGTCGGGAATAGCTTGTGTTTCAGGCATTCATCATCTTGATTGTTATATAATTCACGAACATTTTTGTGAAAGTTGCACTTTTTGTTGTGCGTACAATTTCAGACTTTTACATGGCCACTTTGTTTCCAACTTTTTATTTGTCAGTACAATTAGATGACTTGATAATAAAAAAGACCAGTCCACATCGTGAACTGGTCCAAATAAAAAACGAGATGCATAAACATCTCGTTTAACCGTTAGGCATACTTTGCCAAAATTGCTTCTAGTTGATGTGCTGGTGTGAAACCAGTCAAGCGTTCAACCACTTCGCCATCCTTCTTTACAAGGAGCGTTGGAATCGCCATGATACCAAATTCTTGGGCCGTGGCAGGGTTTTGATCAACATCCATCTTGTTGAACTTTACGTCAGGCATTGATTCAGCTACCGTTTCAACAACAGGTGATTGCATGCGGCAAGGACCACACCACGTTGCCCAGAAATCAGTCAACGTTACCCCTGTATTTGTCTCTTGTTCGAATGTTGCATCCGTAATATCTTGAACTGCCATAATTAGCGTTCCTCCCTCATTATTTTCTAATGTAAGCTTAGTATAACGCCAAGTGTCCGATTTGTCGAATAGGCATTTAATCCCTCAAATTAACGGTTAGATTGGCGCCAAAGCAGATATGAATAAACAATTGGGACGATGACAACAATCAAGATAATGATGACCAGAATCGTTAAGAAAATTGGTGTGTGATTAAAGCCCGCACAGCCGAATAGCAAGATTCCGGCACCAATGAACAAGCGACCACCTAAACGATGCACCATGCGCCAATTATTGCGGTTTGACAGCGTCCAGGGCGTGCGAATACCAATGGTGTAACTGGTATCTACTTTCGGTAGTACCAAGCCTATGGCGATAAACACAATGCCTAAAATAAACATCACCACCGTTGTGATTTGAACTCGGTAGCCAAGCGCTAAGACATCCACCATTAACATCGTTGCGACCGTAATAAACGGAATTAGGCTCGCGATAATAATTGCCACTGGAAAGCCAGTTAAGTGTTTATTCTTCGGGTCAGCATTCATAAATACCAAGATGATGACATTTATGATGACAAATATCAACGGTAATCCGAGCACCACTGCCAACTTGGGCATAGTCGCTGTGACAGAACCATCTGCTGCAAAATGTGTGGGCATGCGATCAGGCAACTGCTGATACAGAACGGCACCAAATAAAATTGGCAACAGCGTGATTAACGTTGACCCAGCAATAATTCGTTTTGTAAAAGGCATAATACTAATACTCTCTCCCGTAAGTCTTAATGCTTTTACTGTACCGAATACATATGCCCAATTTGCGAAACAACCGCAATAAAGAAAAAAGAATGCCCAATTGGACATTCTTTTCTAGTCAGTATTACATTGCTTCTTCAGCAACGCCTTCTTCGTTCAACAACAATGAACTGATTCCTTGATCACCGAAGATCTTGACTGAGCTAAATGACAACTTCAACACAACAAAGCTGTCCTTTGCTTCTCCAGCAACATCCATCCAGTTTGGAATTTGGTTTTCAATCAATTCTGCGACGTCATCAATTGACTTGTCCGTCAAATGAATTTCAGCCTTGTTTGATGTGACTACCCCATTGTCCTCATCAGTTGGCACCGTCGTGAACGCAACAAATCGGTTAGCCTCAATTTCAGCCATCTTGTTTGAGTTGCGCGTCGTTGTGATGTAAATGTAGTCCGTCAACTCATCGGGCGTCAAATAAAAGACGTCACGGTTTGATGGACGGTTGTTAACGGCTGTTGCCAAGTTCAAAACGTGTGAATCACGCAAGTACTTCTCCAACAATGCTTTGGTATCCAAATTTGCTTCTGCCATAATTTTATTACTCCCTTTAGTTAGTTCCTTGTGGTTATTATAACTAACTCTTAAATGAAAAACTGATATAAACACCTGGATTCGGTATGTTTTATTGCGGGTTTAAGAATTGGCCACAAATACGTCAAGGTTTACAAAAAGACCAGCAACGAATTGCTGGTCTTCATTCAGTATTAACCTAGTTCAGCGTACGTGGCTCCTTGATCAGGACCCGTGAAGTTGAAGTTCTTCACGGCACGGTGTGAACGCAAGTATTCTTGCACACCTTGGCGGATTGCACCAGTTCCCTTACCGTGAATAATTTCAACGGAAGGCAAGTTGTTTAGCAATGCGCGATCGATAAATTGATCAAGCTCGCTCATGGCAGCTTCATAGCGTTGTCCACGCAAATCAAGTGTTGCTGATGCGTTCGCACGGTTAACGGCCTTGCTGGTGTTAACACGTGGCTTTGGCGCAGCCTTTTGCTCTGACTTCACTTCGGCAACGTTTTGCTTTTCGATTTCATCTTCAGCAAGCACCATCTTCAAGATACCCATTTGGACTTCAAACTTACCGTCCTTGAGCTTACGCTTAACCGTACCTTGTTGACCGTACTCACGCACCAAAACCGTATCGCCGGCTTCGATGTTTTGGCTCTTCGCCTTCTTAGCCTTACGCAAAACACGGTTGTTTTCAGCTGATGGTTCTTGACGCATGGCGTTCAAGGCACCCTTGGCATCCATCAACTTGTTTTCCTTAACGGCCACACCATCAAGTTGCATCTTACGCAAATCAGCTATAATCTTATCAGCCTTCTTACGTGAATCAGCAACGATGTGGTTTGCTTCCTTCTTGGCTTCTTCAAGTGTGCGAGCCTTCTCAGTTTCCATCTTTTCAAGCTTTTGCTCGTAATCGTTCTTCATTTGACGATTTTCGATGACTTGTTGGGCCAATTGCACTTGTTGGGCCAACACGGCGTTACGACGTTCAACCAAGTCGGCAATCATGTCGTTCAATTCTTGTGAATCTTCCGTCGTCAATGAGGCTGCCGCATCGATGATGCTTTGATCCAAGCCCAAACGCTTTGAAATCTCCAAGGCGTTTGAACGACCAGGAATTCCCAACAAGAACTTGTACGTTGGACGCAATGTTTCAACGTCAAATTCCATTGAGGCATTGATGGTATCAACGCGGTTGTAGCCGTAAACCTTCAACTCAGGGTAGTGAGTCGTGGCAACAGTGTATGAACCCTTGGCACCCACGGCATCCAAAATTGACATGGCTAAAGCTGCTCCTTCTTGCGGATCAGTTCCGGCACCCAATTCGTCGAATAGCACCAATGAATCAGCGTCAATTTGCTTCAAGATTTCAACGATGTTCACCATGTGTGATGAGAACGTTGACAATGATTGCTCGATTGATTGCTCATCACCAATGTCCGCAAAGACTTCCTTGAACAAACCAACTGTTGAGTACTCAGCAACTGGAATGAACAACCCTGATTGGGCCATCAATTGCAACAAGCCCAACGTCTTCAAGGTAATCGTCTTACCACCGGTGTTAGGACCCGTGACGATGATGGCCTTGTAGTCTTCACCAATGATAATATCGTTGGCCACAGCCTTTTGTGGGTCCAACAATGGGTGACGCGCTTGCAACAAACGCACGTGGTTCTCCGGGCTATACTCAGGCTCTTGTGACTTCGTAGCAGCAGCATAACGAGCCTTAGCGTTCACAAAGTCCAAGTGACCCAAAACTTCAGCATTCTTTTGAATGTTGTCGGCTTCAGGGCGCAACATGGCTGACAATTCAGCCAAAACACGCTCTTCTTCGTGACGCTCCTTGATGTAGTGCTCACGCAAGCGGTTGTTCATGTCAACCACATCACCAGGCTCGATGTACAACGTTTGCCCCGTTTGTGATTGGTCGTGCACGACACCACCGAAGTGACTACGGTATTCCGTCTTAACTGGAATAACATAACGATCATTACGTATCGTCACGATTGGGTCAGACAAGTATTGCGCTGACTTGCCACGTGTGTAATCTTGCATCTTTTGACGGATGGCATTTTCCGTTGACGTGATGGCTTGACGCACACGGTGCAATTCTGGTGAGGCTTCATCGGTCACACGACCATCCCCATCAATCGCCGTATTCACACGACGCGTCAAATCTTGCATAACCACCAAACGCGTGTAGTAAGGACGCAAGGCAGCCAATGGCTCACCGCGATCTTCCACCAAGTTTTCGAAGAACAAACGCATTTGTCCCGTCGTAAACAGCACGCGTCCGACTTGCGCCAATTCGGTCCCACTCAATGACGCATCAATCTTCAAACGTTGCATGTGTGGCTTAACATCCGCCAACTTTGGAATGTTAATCCCACCTTGCCAGCGTAGCACCTTAGCTGCGTCTGACGTTTCTGCCAACCACGTTTGCATTTCGTTGGCATCTGCAGTTGGCAACAAGTTGCGCAACTCATTTTCACCAGCAGCCGTTGAGAGGTATGGTCGCAATTGGGCCTTTACCGCTTCATACTCAAGGGTTGCTAAGACTTTCTTATTCATGTGTCTTAACCTCTAATATCTCTTATTAATCCCTACTGGAGAATCCACCATTGATAGATGGCATCTGAGAAGTAAGGTGTCTGATTCAAAATCCATTGGGCGATGGGTGACTGAATCATCGCATCGTGGTACCAAGGGATTTCCCATGTCTGTGTTAATTGTAAAACAAAGAAGATTTCAACGTAGACTAAAAGGCCGTAAACCAACATACCTGCTAGACGATTAACCGTTCCAAGCAAGGGTACCTGGTTAATGAAACGCAAACTACGCTCGATCGAACGCACAATGAACGTTCCAATCACCATAATGAGTCCAAACGCTAAGCCAGATGCTAAAAATTCATTGGCTTTATCAGAAACAAAATCGGGTACGCCGTTGGCCGCCCAGCGTGCTTGCACGGTCATCAAAAATGTTTCGTGAATCCAGCTTCCCAAACGGTGTGACATCAATACAGCCACTGCGTAAACCACAAAACGGCCACCTAACGTCAGTAAACTACGGACGAAACCTAGGTAACGACCACGTAGCACCGCCGCCAGAAGCAATACTGCAATAATAATTGACAGCAAGTTCATTATTCAGCGTGATCCTTCTCAGCTTGCATCTTCAATTGGTCTGACAAGGCGTTGATGGCCAACAATGTTAGGAGTTGGTCATCTGACAACTTGGGTGCCAATTGCTTCATTTGGTCCAATTGTTGGTTAGCCAATTCAAAAACAGCCTTCATGTGTGCTTGTGATTCAGCCGCTGTAATTATGATTTCTTTACCTAGAATTTCGCCTTTAAAACGTGTCTTTTCTGCCATGTTGTCTTTCCTCTTCTTGTTTATTCATAACTACCAGTATAGCAAAAAAGCGCTGATATTTCAGCGCTTTCCGGTCGATGCTATTGATTATCGATTACCTGATAATCTTTTTCGAATTCTTTTTCATTCACGATGCGCAATTCCTGCCCATCACGTGTTAGAAAGTCACCACACGCCCCCATTGCAACCGACCAAGGTGCATTGAGCATCAAAGTGTTTTCTTCACGTGCATCCCAGTGGAGTAGTCCTTGTTTGAATGCGTCTTGCACCCAAACAGCTGGTGACATGTCATCTGAAATCTGCCAGACATCCACAATTTGTGTACCATGCTTCGCTTGCATTATCGTTACCTACTTTCTACGGTAGCTGAGCCCTCTTCTCGATACCAGTATACCATTTAATGCTGGTTACTTCTTGTAGGCCCACTTCCAGTCGTATGGTGATCCAACTGGGTTCAGCACCACATTCTTAACTGATGGGCGCATCAACGTGGCTGATGATTGGTAGTAAAGTGGCGCAACACCAACTTGCTTTTCAATCTGTTGCTCAGCTGTCTTGTAGTCTTCGTAACGCTTGTTAGGGTCGTTCACATCGGTTGTCTTGGCTGCGTTCACGGCGTCATCATACGTTTGGTCACTCCAGCTACCATAGTTGAAGTCTGAATTCGTCGTTGCCAAATCCAAGAATGATGATGGATCCGCGTAGTCAGCGCCCCAACGGTCAATGACTACTTGGAACTTCTTGGCCTCGGACAAAGCCAAACTTTGCTTGAATGGTACCACCTTGATGGTTACCTTCACGTTGTCTAACTTTTGCCATTGGGCTTGGATGAACTGGGCCATACGCTTTGAAGCATCTGTGTCATCAGCCAACAATTGGACAGATAACTTCTTTTTACCAGTCTCTTTAAGGCCTTCCTTTATCAACTGCTTAGCCTTGGTCTTGTCATACGCGATTGCGCCAGGCACAGCTGCTGACTTGGCAAAATCTTCGCCCGTATTTGGATCCTTAGCCAATTTGGCAGCCGTGAACGTCGTTGCCGGTGTAGCCGTTCCAGTCAAAATCTTATTTGCCAACGTCTTACGATCAATGGCATAAGACATCGCTTGGCGAATCTTCACGTTCTTGTAGACCGGATAATTCTTTTGATTGAATTCTACATAAGCCGTTGTGGCTGATGGAATCACCTTGTAGGCCTTTGAATTCTTTGACGCCGTGACTTGGTCAGGTGACAAGTTCGTGAAGTCGACGCTACCAGCCTTATACAAGTTATAACCAGTGTTTTGGTCCTTAATCGCTTGCACGACAATCTTAGGCGTCTTAACCGCCTTTGCATCCCAGTATTGCTTGTTCTTCACCAACGTATACTTGTTGTTCGAACCACTCCAACCCTTCATGACGAATGGACCAGATGACAACGTGTACTTAGCCGTCGTACCGTACTTGCTACCGGCCTTTTCAACGAAAGCCTTATTTTGTGGGAAGAATGGTGCCATAGTTAAAATTGATTCCAACTGTGGCATTGGCTTGTCTAGCGTGACTTGCAAAGTCGTGTCATCCAGCGCCTTTACACCCAAATCATCCAAGTTCTTGTCCTTGCCTGACTGAATGTCATCAGCGCCCTTAATACCTGAGAATAGATAGGCATACGTTGACGCCGTCTTTGGATTGTTGGTACGTTGCCAACCATAAACGAAGTCGTTGGCCGTCAAGGCATCCCCATTTGACCACTTCAAATTTGGACGAAGCTTGAATGTGTACGTCAATCCGTCATCAGACTTTTCAACTGATTCAGCCAATGCCAATTGTGGTGTGCTGTTCTTATCATTACGGTACAAACCATCCCCAATGGCTTGCATGGCATCAAAATCAACTGCAGCAGATGACTTTGCTTGGTCCATCGTACCGAGTTGTGCAGTCTCCGTCCAATTGATTGTCTTATATGTGGCGGCCTGCGTTGCCGTTGGTACCACGATTGATCCAAAAATTAGACTTGCTGATGCAAGTGCTGCTCCCTTAACTACTTTATTCATACTCGAATGCCCTCCTAAGCGATGACTAAATAGTACCGCCGTGTGAGATTGAATTCAAAGAATAGCGCTTATTTCATCGAATTTGCATCTGAAAACGGTTGCAATCTAACCGTTTTACATACAAAAAATACCCATGCCAATAAATGACATGGGTATAATTATTAGTCTTCGAATTCTTCAGGATCGAAGTCCGTACCATCTAGCATACGAGCTTCTAGCCAATCCCAAACATTGTCCTTACCATACTTCGTTTCTGATGAGAAAATCTCAAAGTCAGAAACATCGGGGTTGAATTGCAACCCACGCTTGATGCCAGCTTCAGCCTTGTTCCACTTACCGCGTGAAATCTTGTCGGCCTTCGTCGCAACAACAAGCACTGGCAAGCCAATGTCGTCTGACGTCAACCAGTTGTACATCTCGATGTCTTCCTTAGAAGGCATGTGACGTGCATCAACAAGTTGTACAATTCCCTTCAAAGGCTCACGTGTGCGCAAGTATTCACCGATCATCACAGCGAATTCTTCACGCGCCTTCTTTGACACCTTGGCATAACCGTAACCAGGCACGTCGACGAAGAAAATTTGATCCTCTACCTTGTAGAAGTTCAACGTTTGCGTCTTACCTGGTTGTGATGACGTGCGAGCAAATGACTTGCGGTTAATCAAAACGTTCGTCAATGATGACTTACCAACGTTTGAACGACCCACAAAAGCCACTTCTGGCAACCCATCAGTTGGGTATTGGCTCGCACGAACGGCAGACATTACCATTTCGACATTGTGTACTTCCATGATAAATCCTCCGTTAAATTATGCTTGTTCAGTGACCAATTCAGGTTGCTCGTGGTTCAAAACGGCACCTTCCGTAATAATAACGCCATTAACGTCATCACGTGAAGGTACGTCGAACATCACGTCACGCATCGTTTCTTCGATGATTGAACGCAAGCCACGGGCTCCCGTCTCACGCTCGATAGCCAAGTGGGCCATAGCCTTCAAAGCTTCAGGCGTGAACGTCAAAGCAACACCTTCAAGAGCCAACAAAGCTTGGTATTGCTTAACCAACGCGTTCTTAGGCTCCGTCAAGATGCGAACCAAATCGTCTTCAGTCAATTCTTCCAAAGCAGTCAAAATTGGCAAACGACCAATGAATTCTGGAATCAAACCAAAGCTCATCAAGTCTTCAGGCACAACTTGTTGCA
Organism: Weissella confusa; assembly: GCA_041871065.1. Lineage (NCBI taxonomy): Bacteria > Bacillati > Bacillota > Bacilli > Lactobacillales > Lactobacillaceae > Weissella > Weissella confusa. The sequence goes on from CP168942.1 coordinate 1,323,825, forward strand.
TGATTGACTTGTCTGACGTGTTGAATTGTTGCGTCTTTGAATCCGTTCCGAATCCAATAACCTTCGCACCAACACGTTCCTTAACCATTTGTTCGATACCTGCAAAGGCACCACCTACGATGAACAAAATGTTCGTCGTATCGATTTGAATAAACTCTTGGTTAGGGTGCTTACGTCCTCCTTGAGGCGGAACGTTAGCAATCGTACCTTCTAGCATCTTCAAAAGGGCTTGTTGCACACCTTCACCAGAAACGTCTCGCGTAATTGAAACGTTTTCGGCCTTCTTGGCAATCTTGTCAATTTCGTCGATGTAGATGATACCAGTTTCAGCACGCTCGACATCGTAGTCGGCGGCTTGGATCAACTTCAATAGAATGTTTTCAACGTCTTCTCCGACGTATCCAGCTTCAGTCAAAGTCGTGGCATCCGCAATTGCGAATGGCACGTTCAATAGCTTAGCCATTGATTGTGCGATGTACGTCTTACCAGACCCAGTAGGTCCGATCATGGCGATGTTTGACTTTTGCAGTTCAACACCTTCAGCCCCAGTTTCGCCCGTCAACATCGCGTTAACGCGCTTGTAGTGGTTGTAGACGGCAACTGCAAGAGTACGCTTAGCTTCGTCTTGTCCGATAACGTATGAATTCAAGTTATCGACAATTTCACGTGGTGTTTTCAAAGTCAATGTGCGCTCCAATGCATCTTGTTGCAAATCTTCATTAATAATATCTTGTGCCAAAGCCACACATTCGTTACAAATGTATACGCCAGGCCCTGCGATAAGCTTCTTCACTTCAGTAGAAGCCTTACCACAGAATGAACAGTAGGCAATGCCGTTTGAATTATCGGTAGTATTAAACACTGTTCAACCTCCTGTAAGTTTTTAAACGTTAGACTAAACGTAAGTTACCTACTATTGTACCAGAGATTTTGTGTTTTTTAATACGATATTCTTAGACCTTATATAGTGTAACACTGCAAAAAGAGGTTAGACTCGAAAAAGTCTAACCTCTTTTGTTTAACGTTTAATTGAATTAAGCTTCAACAGCGTTATCAACGATCATGTCAACAACTTGCTTGATAGCAATGTCGTGTGACAACATGTCGTCTGACAAAGCACCGCGAACAGCAGCTTCGTCCATACCATATTGGTCAGCCAATGACTTTACTTCAGCAGCAATGTCGTCAGCTGATGGCTTGATGTTTTCTGCCTTAACAATAGCTTCCAATACCAAGTTCGTCTTTACACGACGCTCAGCACCTTCTTCGTATTGCTTGTGCAAATCATCTTCTGATGAACCAGTGATTTGGTAGTACAACTCTGGTGAGATACCTTGTTGTTGCATTGAAGCAAAGAATTGGTTCATTTGACGGTGAACGTCTTCGTGAATCATTGAGTCAGGAATTTGACCACCTTCAACAGATGCGTTGTCAACAACAGCTGCGATAGCTGCGTCTTCCTTGGCATCCTTAGCTGCGTCTTCCTTAGAAGTCGTCAAGCGAGCCTTAACCTTGTCCTTCAATTCTGCCAAAGTTTCAACTTCTTCGTCGATGTCCTTTGCGAACTCGTCGTCCAAAGCTGGAACTTCCTTAGCCTTAACTTCGTGCACAGTAACAACGAACAAAGCGTCCTTACCTGCCAAGTCAGCAGCTTGGTATTCTTCTGGGAACGTTACGTTAACGTTAACAACGTCTTCGGCCTTGGCACCAACCAATTGGTCTTCGAAGCCAGGGATGAATGAGCCTGAACCCAATTCAAGTGAGTAGTTCTCACCCTTTCCACCGTCGAACTCAACACCGTCAACTGAACCAACGAAGTCGATAACAACCGTGTCACCGTTCTTTGCAGGAGCGTCAACCAAAACCAATTCTGCTTGACCTTCTTGCAAACGAGTGATTTCAGCATCCAATTCTTCATCAGAAACAGTAACGTCTGATGCAGGAACCTTAACACCCTTGTACTCGCCCAATTCGATTTCTGGTGCCAATTCAACTTCAGCAGTCAAAACCCAAGCTTCACCCTTGTTCATTGACTCTGCGTCGATCTTTGGTTGACCAACAGTCGTAACACCTGCTTCAGCAACTGCATCAGCAAATACATCTGGCAATACAACGTTCAAAGCGTCTTGGTACAATGACTCTTCACCGTACATTTGGAAAAAGACTTGCTTAGGCATCTTACCCTTACGGAAACCAGGAACCGTAATTTGCTTCTTAACGTCGTTAAATGCGGCGTCGATACCCTTTTCGTATACGTCAACAGGAACTTCGAACTTGATCGTTCCCTTGTTGCCTTCACCCTTAGTGAAAACTGCGTTTGCCATGTTTATTCCTCCAATAGTCACCGGTTAAAGACCGACGACATATATTATCTTTACATACTTTATAAGTTTACCGGAAAAACCGTTATTTGGCAATAAATGTAGGCCAAAACACGACATTTTCCCGACAAAAACGAACTTAGAAAAGTTGACCTTCAAACTTTGACTCTGGGTAGTTCTTAAAGTCATAAGTTGCCAAATCTTCAGCCTTGTTAACGAAGGCCGTCAATGACTCCGTCAACATCAAGTTAGTCTTGTAGTCCGTCTCTTCGACCATGATCACTGGCTTCTTCAATGCCCATGCCATACCAGCTTCAAAGGCTGTTCCTGAATCAGCGTCATCATCACGGAAATCAGCAACAACAACCAATGCGTCAGCGTCCAACACTTGTGTGACATCTCGACGGAATACTTCAGCAGCCCATGCTGGCGTGTACTCTGGGTTATCTGTCTTTTGGTGGTGGCGTGGTGAGTAGAAATCAGTCACCGTTGGGTTAGCCTCTAGGGCTGCCTCAATACGTGCGACACGATCAATTTGCTCATCGCTAAAGAATGGTGCTGCCAAATAAATTTGCATTGTTTAAAGCTCCTCTTCATTGAAAAAAGTGTATAAGCTACTCTATCACATTTGCGTTGGTCGTGAGCAACAAAATTTACAGAAAAAAGGCTCTTGAATTCATGTGAATACCAAGAACCTTGTCATACCAGTCATTACGCCTGGTAAGTTTTCTTATGTACTTTAAGCTTCTTTATTGCCCATTCATAATGTGCAACTGTGGCTGAAATACAATAGCTACCAAGCGTTGTTGTCCCCGTCCATGAAAAATACTGTTTGGTAAACAATGCTTCATCGGAAAAGTCCGTAATCAACGCCATTACTTTGTCGTGGCTTTCATGTAGCATGACCTTTGCATCCGCTAGTGTGGTCTCCTGGTGTTGTTCCCAGAAGCCAGCATTCATCTCACCATACGTTTTCCAATTATAGGGTGCTGGCAAGAATGGTTGCTGATCACCATTTAGATTTGCGTTCACCCATCGCAATAGTAACTGGTGCCATTCATAGAGATGAACTAAGACATCACGGACATTCTTATCGCGTCCCCAATGTGCTTCCTTGCCCATATCAGCCCCAAAAGCAAAGGTCGCAGTTTGTTCTTCTTCTGGCATGGCATCAACTAATTGCCACATCTTCTCAAATTGCTGTTCTGATGCAGTTAATAACTCCGCTTTCGTCTTCGGTCTCGCCATGGTTATTCCCCCGTATCAAGTAATCTTACGGTCAGAATACCATCCGTTAGACGAAACGCCCAACAATCTGCCTGGATAAACAAAAAGAGAGTTATGACATACGAATATGTCATAACTCTCTTTTTTGAGCAGCCTAAGCTACATTGGAAAATTCTACGTTAACCGTAAAATTAGTCCTTGATTTCTGAAACAGTTCCGGCACCGACAGTACGTCCACCTTCACGAACCGTAAACTTCAATCCCTTTTCGATGGCAACTGGTGCGATCAATTCGATATCGAATGTTACGTTGTCACCAGGCATAACCATTTCAACGCCTTCTGGCAATTGAACTACACCCGTAACGTCAGTCGTGTGGAAGTAGAATTGTGGACGGTAGTTAGTGAAGAATGGCGTGTGACGGCCTCCTTCTTCCTTAGTCAAAACATAAACTTCGGCCAAGAACTTAGTGTGCGTTTGGATTGAACCAGGCTTAGCCAAAACTTGACCACGCTCGATTTCCTTACGATCAACACCACGCAACAATGCACCGATGTTATCACCAGCTTGACCTTGTTGCATTGACTTACGGAACATTTCGATTCCAGTAACAACAGTCTTACGAACGTCTTCGTGCAAACCAACGATTTCAACTTCATCGTTCAAGTTAACAGTTCCACGGTCGATACGACCTGAAGCAACAGTACCACGACCAGTGATCGTAAATACGTCTTCGACAGGCATCAAGAATGGCTTGTCAGTGTCACGCTCTGGCGTTGGGATGTATGAGTCAACAGTGTCCATCAACTCTTCGATAACCTTAACTTGTTCTGGGTCACCTTCCAAAGCCTTCAAAGCTGATCCGCGGATAACTGGAATATCATCCCCAGGGAAATCGTACTCTGACAACAATTCACGAACTTCCATTTCAACCAAGTCAACCAACTCTTCGTCGTCAACCAAGTCAACCTTGTTCAAGAACACAACCAAGTAGTCAACACCAACTTGGCGAGCCAACAAGATGTGCTCACGAGTTTGTGGCATAGGACCGTCAGTTGAAGCAACAACCAAGATAGCACCGTCCATTTGGGCAGCACCAGTGATCATGTTCTTAACGTAGTCCGCGTGACCAGGGGCGTCGATGTGGGCGTAGTGACGAGCTTCCGTCTCGTACTCGATGTGAGCAGTGTTGATCGTGATACCACGCTCACGCTCTTCAGGAGCAGCGTCGATAGCAGCAAAGTCTTGTTGCTCAGCCAATCCCTTGTCAGCCAATACCTTTGAGATAGCGGCAGTCAAAGTAGTCTTACCGTGGTCGACGTGACCGATAGTTCCAATGTTAACGTGAGGCTTAGTGCGCTCGAAATTTTCCTTAGCCAAAAGCTTGTCCTCCTAATATTCGCATGTTAGCCCTTAAATGGGCTAACCCTTATTGCTTAAATAGTATTATACTACATTCCTTACAGAACTAAAACAACTTGGTGCGAAAATCTTTGTAATTTCTCTATATGAGACTGGAATTATTATATATAACTTGGCGATTTTTGTAAATATTTTTTACCTAAATTCGACTATCAATTTCAAAATAGTTTTTTTAAGGCATTAATCCCATCATTTCTTGCCCTAATTTTGCCCGCCAAGATTGTTGTTCAACCGGCTCCACTGGGGCATTTTCACCCATCGTCTCCGCCATTAAACCAGCTGCCCAAGCGCGTGGGTTCTCAACAACGCGATCAATTGCTGGATAAGCAATCATCAACATCAAACGGGCTTGTTCAACCAAAGCGTGTACCGTAGCCGGGCCAATTTCATGTTCATAACCAGATAACGTCGCCACCACTGTTTGGAAAAGTGGCATGTCATCTAGTGATTGCAACTCATTTGGCACGATTATGAGGGTCTTTTCATCCAACCAGGTCATCTCAACTGACTCGGTCACTTGTAAGCGGCGTAGCTTGTCTAGCACGGTCACACGGGCAATTGCTGGCAAGAACGGATCAACCAATGCAAAACGTGCACCAACCAGGTATTCGCGAAGTGGCAACTTGTCAGCAGCAATTAGACGTTCTTTCTGGTTAACGGCATCCCCGTCACTTAGGTGATAGAACTGACGGGCAATCGTGTTCAACGTTGCCTTTTGTTCCGTTCTAAAAGTTTCTTCGGCAGTCTCGATTTCAGCCGTTAATGTCGTCGCAACTTCTGGTGCCACCCACGTCACAAATTCTCGTGCGGCAATAAATTGTTGATTCTTTAATGCCACCGTCACATATAACTCCGCTAACTCGGCACTTTCTAGATATGAATCAATGAATTCATCCGCAAACAATTGTGCCGTCTTGAATTGACCATCCGCTAATAGCACGCGTGTAATCAATTGATTAAGTTCTGGCGTTTGTTGCAAATCATATGCTTCATCAAATGCATCCAGCGCTGGACAGAATGCATGATTCTCATAAGCTTCTTTTCCTTTTGCTAATAGCAGTTCGTAACGTTGCGTTTGTTCTTCGTTCATGATGCATCCTTCCTAACAAACAAGCGTCGACCCGTTAGAATCGACGCTTGTGTTTTATTCAGCTGATGGTGCTGACTCACCTTGCGTTGCCTTTGGCTTACGACGACGTGGACGACGCTTCTTTTTCTTAGCGACCTCCGCTCCATTTTCAGCTGGCTTAGCAGGTTGATTATTATTATTCTTAGCAGGCGTTGGCTTATTAGCATTTGCGTTCTGCTTCTTCTTAGGCTTGTTGTTTTGCTTTTGTGACTTGTTTGCTTCAGGAGCATCAGCCTTCTTTGCGTTCGTCTTGCTTGCTGAACGCTTGCGACGACGACCATTTTGGTTAGCTTCCATGATAACTGGCAAAATCACTGGCTTACGACGTGTTTGCTCGTACAAGAATTTACCCAATGCATCGCGAACAGAGTTCTTAAGGTTACCCCAGTCGAATTCCTTGGCGTTCTTGATACCTTCAGCAACGGTCGTTTCAACCAAGTCACCAGCCTCGCGAATCAAATCACGTGACGTCTTCACATAAACGAATCCACGTGAATCAATCTTTGGCTTTGAGATAATCTTCTTTTTCTTACGATCAATCGTCACAACGGCAATGAATACACCGTCTTCTGACAAGATGCGGCGGTCGTTCAAAACGATAGAACCGATATCACCGACACCAGAACCGTCGATCATCGTTGAGCCAACTTGGATTGAACCACCCAAGTACATCTCTTCGCCATCCCAGCGAAGGTTATCACCCTTGGCAAGCAAGAAGACGTGGTTATCATCGTAACCAACTTGTTCAGCAGCCTTGTAAGCTGCATTCAAGACACGGTATTCACCTTGCACAGGGATAACGTTCTTAGGCTTCAACAAGTTCAACAAAAGTTGGAAATCTTCCTTAGATGCGTGACCTGAAGACTTCTTATCCGTTGAAATTTGCTTAACCGTTGCACCGGCACGGAACAACATGTCACGCGTACGTGCCACGTAACCTTCCATAGCCGTTGAAGGTGTCGTCGTAATAAAGACCAAGTCACCTTCTTGGATTTGGATGTTACGATCATCACCTTGCGCCATACGTTGCAAGTGACGAATTGGCTCACCCATCTTACCCGTTTCAAGGATAACCGTCTCGTTAGGCTCCAACTTGCTCAAGTTCTTCAAAGAAACAAACAGTTCATTTTCAGGCATTGGCAAGTGCAACTTCTTCAAACGCAAAGCTGTACGAACAACCTTTTCCAAGTCGTTTCCAGAAATCACAATCTTACGACCAACCTTAAAGGCTGCGTCGATAACTTGTTGGATACGTTGGATGTTTGAAGCAACTGCAGCAATGATGATACGACCCTCAGTGTGACCGCGGAACGTATCCAAAACGTAGCTACCCAATTCAGATTCGTGGGCTGCCAAACCGTAGCTGGCTGTACCTGCTGCATCAGCAAGCAAAGCGATAACACCCTTAGCACCAATTTGTGCCAAACGTGCCAAATCAGTACGGTAATATGGCAACGCCGTTGTATCAATCTTAAAATCACCAGTGTAGACAACTTGTCCTTCTGGCGTCTCAATAACAATTCCAAGTGATTCTGGAATCGTGTGTGTCGTCTCAAAGAATGAAACGGTCACATCCCCAAATGATACTTCTGAGTTACCACGAACCACGTGGTAATCATCAAACCCCTTTGCTTCAGGCTCTGCTTCCACAGCCAACTTAGCCAATTCAATCGTTAGTTCTGATCCGAAGACCGGTACCTTAACCTCGCTCAACAAGTAAGGCAATGCACCAATTGCATCTGCGTGTCCGTGTGTCAAAAAGACACCGGCAATCTTATCTGCGTTCTCTACCAAGTAGGCAAAGTCAGGAATGACAACGTCAACTCCTAGCAAATCGCTTTCTGGGTACTTCAACCCTGCATCCAAAATAAAAATGTCTTCACCGACGGTAACTGCGTACATGTTCTTTCCATTTTCACGTACACCACCGAACGGCATAATACTTAATGTCGTAGCCATAATGTTCCTATTCTCGTTATATTTCACGGGTCAGCACAACCCAAACGTTTGTATGATTTATTAACAGTTTACCACACAATGCCTACCCCACCAACAACAAGAAAATTATATCTGCAATATTTCTGACACCTTTTGCCCCAGAACCACAAACAAAAGTGGCGTCGCCCAGAAAGCAACAAAACTGCTAATAACAAATCTAGTTTGCATTTCGGTACTCTCTTTGCCGATTGATTTTGTGATGATGATATTAATCACCGTCAGTATGATTGGTGGCACAATCTCAATTAACAATAGCTTCGCGAAAAAATTGAAGTTTTCAGCTTGCGTCGGTGGTGTTGACGGTTCCAAAAAATTTCCAGAACTTTCTAACGCTAGTTTTATTGGCATATAAAGTACGTCAATGGTAATGATCACTGAAAATATCATTGTTATAACGATACCTAAGGCAAATTTGAATTTCATTTTCTGATCCCCTTATAGGTGATTCAGTTTAGCATTGAGTTTTTGTTATTTTATGAACACAACAAAAAAGACCAACACCCGAAGATGTTGGTCTTTTTTCAGTTTGCTATCGCAAGTAATAAATTACTTGTTCAACAAAGCTGCCAAACGTGACTTGTCACGTGAAGCCTTGTTCTTAGCAATCAAGCCCTTTGATGCGGCACGATCGATAGCTGACGTAGCGTTAACAAACAACTCTTGCAAGTTGTCTGCACCAGCTTCAGCAGCCTTACGGAACTTCTTCACTTCAGTACGGTATGCACTCAATTGTGAGATGTTACGCTCGCGTTGCACCTTGTTCAAGCGGGCACGTTGGATTGATGACTCAATAATTGGCATCGCTTTTCCCTCCGATGATAAATGTCAAAATAACGTACGTTGTTAATGTAAAAATTAACGACGCAATCCAAGCTTTTGGATCAACTCACGGTAACGTTGAACGTCGTTGTCACGCAAGTAACGCAACAAGTTACGACGGTGACCGATCTTCTTCATCAACCCACGTTGTGAGTGGAAGTCGTGCTTGTGCTCTGACATGTGTGCGTTCAATTCGTTGATGTCAGCAGTCAAAACTGCAACTTGAACTTCAACTGAACCAGTATCACCTTCGTGACGTGCGAATTCCTTGATGATTTCATTCTTGCGTTGTGCAGAAATAGCCATGTTGGATATCCACCTTTCTTAATATATAGTCGCCTAAAACAACGTAGGACGACGGTGAACCGTCAAACATCGTAAAAGGTCGTGTGCTTTTGCACTTCAAATATAATACTAAACTTTCTAACTTGATGCAAGTAGAAATCCTAGGCAATATCAGCTTGGTAACGCAACACGAATAATTCAAAGAGTAATTCAGGGTCGCGTGCCGTTGATTTCAGCTGTTCTTCCATATCAACTAGCCCCAGATAAGCCTTAGCCAGTGCGGTATAACTGAAGCGACGGACCGTCTGACGGCCAAGCTTTACACGGTATGGATTTACCTTCAACATTGATGCCGTACCTGATTCACTTTGAGTTGATGACTTCACCTGCAACAACAAGCGGAATTGTCCTAGCAACGCTGCGTGCAATCGCAAGGGTGCCTCGCCACTCTCGACCAATTCATGGTACAACTCCACAGCGCGCGTTAGCTTACGGTTCAACAGCGCATTAATTAAGTCGAAGATATTTTCACTCAGCGTACGCGTTACCAAGGCATCAACGGCTTGTTCGTCAATTTGCTTCGTATCATAGGCATATAGCATCAACTTATCGAGCTCAGACATAATCTGTGTTAACGACATGTTCGTCAAACGAATCAATAATTGCATCGCTGGTCCTGACATTTCAAAACCACCTTGACGCAACTTGTCGCTAATCATGCTGCGCACATCTTTTTCAGTTAAGTCACCGAACGCTAGATACGCAGCTTTCTCTTTAAGCAACTTAACAATCTTCTTACGACTATCAAGCTTCTCATATGGTGCAAAAATCACCAAGACCGTTTGTGGTTCGGGATGCTCAACGTAAGCCAACAAGTCTTCAACGTGGTGTTCGACCTTCGTTCGTGGATTCTCCCCAGTCAAGAAGTAGGCATCATCGATAATGACGACACGTCGGTCACCGAAGAACGGCACTGACCGCGCATCATCAACTGCGATGCCCAACGCCGTTTCACGCATATCAAATTGCGCTAAATTCAACGTGCGGTCTTCGTCTGGAATCAGACTCACAAACGCCGCACGAACTTGATCAAGCAAATATTGGTCCGTACCTTGAATGAGGTAAATCGGCTGCAATGTTTGCTTTGCAACGTCTTGTTGCACATCTTTCAGCGTATAAGCCATGCCCACGCCTCCTCGTTTTAATCGTATCTCTACTGTATCATGTTGCCCCTCGAACGTGAATAGCTACTTGATTTCAGCTTGCCACCAATCGCGATTGCCACACCAACGGTACTGCAACATACCACTTTTAGCTGTATTAAACACCGTCATCCCCTGTCGCTTGGTCGTGATCAACGTTTCTTTGTTCGGGTGACCGAATCGATTATTCACACCAGCAGAAACAACACCAATTTTTGGTTTTAATGCCTGCACAAATGCTGGCGCAGTACTCGTTTTCGAACCGTGGTGTCCCAACTTCAGAAGGTCTACTTTTCCTAATCGGTCGTTCTGAATCATTCGCTCCTCACCAGCCTGGTCCAAATCACCTGTCATCATTAAGTGTTTAGGCCCAACGTTCACGAGCAACGTAACCGAATCTTCATTTTCACCAGTTCCCGCTTCAAATGGATGATGAACCGTTGTCCAATCATTTAAACGCATGCCAGCGCGAACCTCTTGCACTTCAGTTGTCCCTAGATAAGGTGTAATTAATCGTTTGTACGCTTCAGTCTGTTTCATCCCCAGCGGCACATAAATTGTCTCAACCTGCACCAGTTTCAAAAAATGTGGCAGATTACCGATGTGATCGACATCTTTGTGAGTGAGCACTAAGTGTTGAATTTTAGTAATACCGTTACCTTTTAGATACTGTGCCAACTGTTGCGCTTGAAAATCAGTCTTGCGTGGTACGGCCCAATCAGGCTGTGGTAATTGCAGTTTGCCACCAACGTCAACCATCATCACTTGATTAGCACGATGCTTAATGATGGTTGCGTCTCCCTGACCGACATCCACAAAGGTCGCAAACCCGCCAGGCAGAACGTTAGGCAATAACAGCATAACGCCGTAGATAGTTCCTAAAATGCCCACTAACCAACGTTGTCGAACTGCTAACCAAACTAGCGTACCGATTAAAACGATTGCACATAACAACACCGGCGGCTGTCCAAACGTTAATTCACCTGGCAAGCCTTCCGTTTGTGCAATCGTCCAACGTATCCCTTCAATAAATGTATTACACCAGTTAGTTAGAACCACAATGTTTAACCACGCTGCAAGTATGCCCACGGTTAAAACAGGAATCACAAGCCACGTGAATAGTGGCATGGCAATCAAGTTCGCTACGATACCAATTGGATGCCAAGCATATGTGTGCCACAGCAATAACGGCAAAATTAACGACGACAAGAAGACACACTGCCACCATCCCGGTTTACCTTCAAGCCACAACAAGCCAAACGTCAACAAGTAGGACAGTTGGCCACCTAGGTTATGCAAAACACCCGGTTCTAAGATAAGGCCGCCCAGTAGCGCAATTCCCCAGGCATCGACTGCTGACAACCGTAACCATCCCAATTCTCGCCACGCTTGGATCAGGGCCAACAAAACAGCTCTGACCAACGATTGTACGCCACCCGCAAATAACAGCAGGCCAAGTAACAGCACTTGCACGATCAATAATGACCGTTCACGCGTCACACCTAGCCACCGGCCTATGCGACGCCAAATCACATACAAGCCTGCCACTTGAAATCCAGAAATACTAAACAAATGGACTAATCCCATTTTTTGAATACCCAGGTTATCATCATAAAAATCCCGGCGGGTATACCCCAGAAACAATGTCTCGCCGTAATCACGTAAACCAGGTGGCAGCTGTTCAAACCACGTCACCAGTCGACTATGCCAAGTTCGAATTTGGCCTACAAAGAATTCACCTGCGTTCGCGGGTACGTAAGTTTGCCTTATCTCACCCTGTGTCAAAACAAGTTGGTGCATAATGCCACGACTTCGCCAATAGCCCATTGGATCAAAGGTGAACGCGTTACGCCGTGGTGCAATCTTTTCGTATCGACCAGTCCCAGCAATAACGACCGCATCATGGCGTTGTTGCAAGTCCCGAAACGGCTTTTCTTCCTTGCAGAACCAGGTTAGGCGCACACGTTCTTTATTTGGCAACGTCGCAAACCCAGTAATCGTCGTACCAGTGAAATGCAATTCGTCTGGATAAACCATCACGGTAGTCTGAACATCGCCAATCGGTTGTTCGTTAAGTCGATCCAATTTCATCTGATGGGCACTGAAAAAAGCCCCATAGCTCACCACAATCAAAACGGTTAGACACAATCGTTTTGTAAAACGACTCACCAATAAAATAAGTCCCCAGACCAACATCGGCACGGCCCACCAAAATTGATGACAAATCACAACGTTTAGTGCGCCAACTAACAAACCAATTACTAACCAATAGCCGTTCATTACACCGTGACCAATGGCTCTAATTTCGCAAACGTTTTTTCACCAATCCCGGACACTTCTTGTAAATCAGCACCGTTTTAAAACCACCCATCGTTTCTCGTTGGTCAATAATGTCTTGTGCCCGCTTAGCGCCAACCCCAGGTAGTTGTTGTAGTTCTGCCAACGTCGCCGTGTTTAGATTGATCGTCTCGTTGCTTGCATCGCCACTCGTTGCCGTCGCTCGCCCAGGCAACGGGTACTGCTCAGGGACGTCTTCCGTTCCGTTCGGCACATATAACACCTGGCCATTAACTAACGGTGCCGCTAAATTCAACCGCGTTCGGTCAACCGTCGGCAATGTACCACCTGCTTTTTCTAGAACCTCAGCCATAATCGGACCATTATTGAATTTATAAACCCCTGGTCGATACACCGCTCCTTTGCCATCAATCACTACTTTGGCGGTTGTTGTACTTACTGACCTACTAACGCTACTTGTTATTTGCGAAGATTGATCTGCCGCGATGCTCGGCGAGACATCACGAGGCAAGACCGGTTTTGTCTGTGAACACTGCCACCAAATAATCAAGCCGATGCCCACTGCCACCAGCCCGCTAAAGAAGAAAATCACGTGTTGGAACCGATAATAGAGTGCTTTTAAAGTCGTCATTTATTTCCCCTCCAGTAATAAAGAGGCGAAAACCGACAAAAAGTCCAAAAAAAATGCGACGAATCGCAAAATTCGTCGCAAATCATTTCTATTGCAAGTTTGGATCGTTGAAGATGGTGTTCATCACTTCTTCAACCATATCAAATTCTTCTTCTGTCTCGATTGGTTGCAACATACCTTCTTCGTCATCTTTGTTATAGATGAATGGCATGATACCAACTTCTTCTTCGTCATTACCTTCCATGGCTGCATCAGCAGGGCCAAGGATGATGTATGACTTACCAAAGTCTTCTGAATCAAAAGAGAACAACTCGATAAATTCGTGCTCGTTGCCTTCTTCGTCAGTCAAAATAAACAATTCAGCTTCGTTCATGTCGGCTTCCTTTCGCTTTTAACAAAAAATGGCCGATTCATCACCGGCCATCAATTGTACTAAAATTAGTCTTCTTGTTCGTCCAAGAATTGGTTCAAACGCTCTTCAACCATTGACCACTCATCGTCGTCTTCGATTGGCGTCAAACCACCCTCAGTAGACTCTGCAGTCTCGTCTGGGTCAAAGATGTATGCCAACATCTCTACTTCTTCATCTTCGCCTGCACCGGCTGGGTACAAGACGATGTATGACTTACCGTAATCTTCTGACTTAAACGTGAACAATACTTCGAAAAGTTGCTCGTCGCCATTGTCATCGATCAACGTGATAATGTCTTGCTCTTCATCCATCTCAATTTACCTCTTACTTTACAAGTGGGCCTTTGCGATCCAAATAGTTTTGGAGAATCAAGGCAGCTGCCAACTTATCAATTACCTGCTTGCGCTTCTTACGAGACGCGTCGGCTTCTTCAACAAGCATACGTTCTGCCTCAACCGTCGTCAAGCGTTCGTCCTGGAAATCGATTGGCAACCCGAAAGTTTCCGTTAGCAATTCACCATAGGCTTGCGCTGCTTCAACACGCGGACCAGATGTATTATTCATGTTCTTTGGTAGACCAAGTACAAAGCCAGTTGGCTCAAATTGGGCTACTAGTTCCTTCATACGGTCGATACCGAACTCTTTTTCATCCTCATTAATGCGAATGATTTCAACACCTTGTGCCGTCCAACCAAGCAGGTCAGAAACCGCCACACCAACTGTGCGTGACCCGACATCAAGTCCCATAATTCGTCCCATTATTAATCGACCATTCCTTTCTGAATCAGATTACTTAGCCAAGTAATCCTTCACAAGTGCTTCAATGATTTCATCACGTTCGAACTTGCGAATCAAGTTACGTGCATCATTAACACGTGGAATGTACGCTGGGTCGTTTGAAATCAAATAACCAACGATTTGGTTGATTGGGTTGTAACCCTTTTCTTCCAATGCGGCGTATACAATTTCAAGCGTCTTACGCACGTCGTGATCTTGGTTGTTACCAAAATCAAAAACAGCTGTATTATCCAATGAACTCATATGCAGCCTCCTTCTGAGGAATTATCCTCTAATCAAATGCTACTTTGCAGCCAACCATTCAGTTGCTTGCGCAAAGGCATCCTTAATACCAGCGGGGTTCTTACCACCAGCTTGTGCCATGTCTGGGCGCCCACCACCGCCACCCCCAACAGCAGGTGCAATGGCCTTGATCAAATCACCGGCCTTAACACCCTTGGCGATCGCGTCAGGTGAAGCAGCAACCAATAGGTTAACCTTTTCACCCAAGTTAGCAGCCAAAACAAGCACATCTGATGGTGTTGTTTGCTTCCAGTTATCTGCTGTTGCACGCAAGGCATCCATTGATTCAACGGCCATTTCCGTTGCAATCAACGTGAAGTTACCGGCCGTTTGAACATCGTTAAAGGCAGCATCAGCAGCTTGGTTAGCCAACTTTTGCTCCAATGATGCAACTTGACGCTCAGCATCCTTCAATTGCGCTTGCAAAGCAGCAATCTTGTCGTTTACTTCTGACAATTGTGGTGCCTTAACTTGTGCCATAGCTTCGTTCAACCAAGCATCGTGTTGCTTGAACAAGTCCATTGCACCCTTACCAGTAACGGCTTCGATACGACGAACACCGGCACCAGTACCTTGCTCGCTCACAATCTTAAACATTCCCAACTCAGCCGTTGAGTTTGCGTGAGTTCCACCGTCGAATTCGACGTTGAAATCACCGATTGAAACGACACGTACTGTCTCGCCATACTTTTCAGTAAAGACGGCAACAGCGCCCAACTTCTTAGCTGATTCGATATCCGTCTCAACCCATGAAATTGGCAAGTTTTCAATAATCTTTTCGTTGATCAAGTCTTCGATTTCTTGCAACTTTTCAGCTGAAACAGCTCCGTTGTAAGTAAAATCATAACGCAATCCGTCTTCAGTAACCAATGACCCAGCTTGTGTCGTGTGTTCACCCAAGATGTTACGCAAAGCTTGGTCAAGCATGTGCGTAGCCGTGTGGTTCTTTGACACAGCAGCGTGGTAAGCACGGTTCACTTCAAGCTTGTAAGTCTCGCCAGCCTTGATTTCAGCGTTAACGTTCAACGTGTGCAAGTGTTGTCCGTTTGGTGCGTTTTGCACGTCAACCACTTCGGCAACCACTTCACCAGCAGCGTTGATGACAACACCGCGGTCAGCAACTTGACCACCCATTTCAGCATAGAATGGCGTTACATCGAAGATAACTTCAGCTTGGCCATCCTTAGCAGAATCAACCAATTCGTTATCAACAATCAAGTCCGTCAACTTAGCGGCATCAACCGTCAATTCTGACCAACCAACATACTTTGATTCCGTCTTCAAGTCCGTCAACAAAGCGTTTTGAACACCCATTGAAGCTGTGTTACCACGAGCAGCACGGGCACGTTCTTGTTGCGCCTTCATCTCAGCATCGAAGCCAGCACGATCAACCGTCAAACCAGCATCAGCTGCTGATTCTTCCGTCAACTCGTATGGGAATCCGTACGTATCATACATCTTGAAGGCAACGGCACCGTCGATAACACCACCGTTAGCCTTAGCTTCTTCGATGACACCATCCAACAATGACAAACCATCAGCCAACGTCTTGTTGAAACGAACTTCTTCAGCTTCAACAACTGAAGCGATGTAGTCTGCATTCTCCAAAACTTCTGGGTAGTATGACTTCATGATCTCACCGACAACTGGTACCAAGTCCTTCAAGAAGACCTTGCTGATACCGAGCTTGCGTCCGTGCAAAACAGCACGACGTAGCAAACGACGGATGATGTAACCGCGACCTTCGTTTGATGGCAAAGCACCATCACCGATAGCGAACGTTACGGCACGTGCGTGGTCAGCGATAACCTTGAATGAGATATCCTTTTCAGGATCCTCACCGTACTTGAATTGACCTGACATCTCTTCCGTCTTACGGATGATTGGCAAGAACAAGTCCGTTTCAAAGTTCGTCTTAGCGTTTTGGAACACTGAGACAACACGTTCTAGTCCCATACCCGTATCAATGTTCTTGTGTGGCAACTCAGGATAGTCCTTATTGTCAGTCAAACCAGGCAAGTGGTTGAATTGTGAGAACACGATGTTCCAGATTTCCAAGTAACGCTCGTTTTCACCACCAGGGTAGTTTTCCTTTGGATCGTCTGAGTTAAATTCTTCACCGCGGTCGTAGAAGATTTCAGTGTCAGGTCCTGATGGTCCTTCACCGATATCCCAGAAGTTATCTGGCTCTTCGTACAAGTGATCCTTTGGCAAACCAACCACGTTCAACCAAATATCCTTTGCCTCTTCGTCGTTAGGGTAAACCGTGACATACAACTTTTCAGGTTCCATGCCGTACCACTCTGGGCTCGTCAACAACTCCCAGGCCCAAGGAATAACTTCAGGCTTGAAGTAGTCACCGATTGAGAAGTTCCCCATCATTTCGAACAACGTGTGGTGACGAGCAGTGTGACCAACGTTTTCAATGTCGTTCGTACGAATTGACTTTTGTGCATTCGTAATACGACGGTTTTCAGGCACAACCGTACCGTCAAAGTACTTCTTCAAAGTTGCGACACCTGAGTTGATCCACAACAATGTTGGATCATCCTTTGGAATCAATGATTGAGATGGCTCAATGCTGTGTCCCTTACTCTCAAAGAAACGTAGAAACATATCGCGAATCTCAGCTGATGATAATGGCTTCATCTTTCCAATCCTCACTTAAATAAATATCTAAATAAAAACAGACCGCCATTGCATAACAGAGACGCTAACACGCGGTACCACTCTGCTTGCAATGATGGTCTGCATCATTACCTCTTAGGATGCCGTTAACGCGGGCGCACGGCTTGTTTTCACAAGCAGCTATGAAGGTAGCACCAGAAAAGGCTGAGCGTTGTTTGCATCATCCACAACGTTTCTGTTGGCTCTCAAACCTTAAATGATATGTCCTTGTTCATTATTGTAACATATTAAGAACTTCTAATAGCCGTTTTTGTTTGCTTGAAATGTTTTTGTAAAAGTTATTTGGTATTTAGCAATCGCGCGATGTTCTCAGCCGTTCGTGTTAGATTTGCCTCACCCGTCTTCATCGCCGTTGGCAAATCCACTGCACCTGGCACAATACTGAACACCGCATCGATACCCAAATCATACAACGCCTCAATGCCATCCCCAACGTAGCCAGCCAACCCAATCACCTTAGCATTTGGTGACGCTTGCTTAATTGCTTGGGCTGCTCCCATTGGGGTCTTACCGTATTGCGTTTGGAAATCAATTGCGCCTTCACCAACAAATGCAACGTCCGCGTTCGCAGCTTTAGCGGCCAAGTCAGTTGCCTCAACAACCAAGCTAATGCCTGACTGAATCTTAGCCTGTGTGAATGCCAACATACCGGCACCTAAGCCACCAGCAGCCCCAGCACCTGGTGTGTTAGCCAAGTCGATACCAAGTTGGCATTTAATAACTGTGGCATAATTCGTCAAAGCCGCATCCAGTTCGGCTACCATCGCTGGTGTGGCCCCCTTTTGTGGTCCGAATACTGCTGACGCACCCGTTTCACCAACCAAAGGATTCGTAACGTCTGACGCGATCAAAAATTCAGATTCGGCAACACGGGGATCAAGATTGCTCATATCAATCTCATGCAACGTTGCTAGTGCCGCACCACCGCGAGCAATTTGTTGGCCATTTTCATCAAGGAATCGAACGCCCAGTGCTTCAGCCATACCGGCACCACCGTCGTTAGTAGCAGATCCACCTAGACCAATAATGAAGCGACGCATGCCACGGTCCAACGCATCTTTAATCAATTGCCCCGTACCGTAAGTTGTCGTAATCGATGGGTTCTTCGTTTCTGTTGTCACGAATTGAATACCTGATGCGGCTGACATTTCGATTACAGCCGTTTGTTGGTCACCCAACACACCATAAAATGCCTTCACTGTTTCGTCCAACGGATTTTGTACCTCGGCCGTAATGATTTCGCCATCCGTGGCATCAACAAGTGACTGGACAGTTCCTTCACCACCATCAGCCATCGGCACTAGCTCATACTCTGCATCAGGATAAATCTTTTGCAAACCAGCTTGGATGGCCACAGCGGCCTCTTGTGCTGTCATACTTTCTTTAAATGAATCTGGTGCAATTACAAATTTCATATCGTTCCCTCTAGAAAAAGCGCACGGAATCAAATATTCCATGCGCTTATAAAGCTTACTTATCGTTCGCCTTCTTCACTCGGCTCTTATCCATTCAATGGATGCCGACTGACTTCCTACGCGAGTCGAGACTCGCTTCGGTTGTGGCGGGCCTGCGAAAAAGGCTTACTTATCGTTCGCCTTCTTCTTGGCCTTCTTAGCGGCGCGGAGTGATTGACGCTCTTCGACACGCTTCTTGTACTTTGCATCACGGGCAATAGCTGCCTTAATTTGACGCTTGTAACCAGGCTTAACGTTCTTCTTCTTCTTCTTGACCATTCCGATCATCGTTGGGTCAAGCTTAACCGTTGACTTTGAACGTTGCTTACGACGGCGACGGTCGTAACCAGGCTTCAACTCACCGTGTGAGTACGTCATTGGCTCGAATTCAACACCCATGGCTTCAACTGCTTGCACGCGATCTTCCTCATCAGGGTTGTAAATCGTAATCGCAGTTCCTTCCATACCGTTACGGCCAGTACGACCAACACGGTGCACGAAGAATTCCAATTCAGTTGGAATACCATCATTGATGATCAATGATACACCAGGGATATCGATACCACGCGCAGCCAAGTCAGTGGCAACCACGTATTGGTAATCCAAGTGTTGGATTTGTTGCATGGTACGCTTACGTTCACGTGGTTGAATACCACCGTGAATTTCAGCAACCTTCAAACCGCGGTTACGCAAAGCCTTCGTCAACTCACGGGCACGTTCCTTCGTGTTCGTGAAGACCAAAGCCATGTATGGGTTACCCATCGTCAACACCTCGTAAACCAAGTCGTCCTTCTTCATTCCCTTCGTACCAACCAACAAGTTTGTGATAGTTGGGGCGATAACCGTTTCCGTTGGGATTTCTTCGATAACTGGGTTCGTTAGGTACTTCTTCAAGAATGGTTGCAACTTTTGTGGAATCGTTGCTGAGAAGACCAACATTTGCAAGTCTTCTGGCATCGCACCAGCAATCGCGTCAACTTCAGGCAAGAATCCCAAGTCCATTGTCATATCCGCTTCGTCGACAACCAATGTGTCAGCCGTGTGGATATCCAATGCACCAGCCGTGTACAAGTCCTTGATACGACCAGGTGTTCCGATAACGATTTGTGGTTGTGAGCTTTCCAATTGGTGCAATTGACGCGCCTTGTCAGTACCACCAACGTACAAACCGATGCGTGGTTGTTGGTCAACTGGGAAACCAGTTCCCAATTGCTTTGCCGCTGCATAGATTTGTTGCGCCAATTCACGTGAAGGCGTTGTAATAACGGCTTGCACCTTTTGAACTGATGGGTCGTACTTTTGGAAAATAGGAATCAAAAATGTGTGTGTCTTACCAGATCCCGTTTGTGATTGTCCAACGACTGAACGTCCTTGCATGACAACTGGAATCAAGCGTTCTTGCACCTTTGTAGGCGTTGTGAAACGAATTTCTTCCAACGCTTTGTAAATTTCTGATCGTAGGTTGTAGTCAGTAAACTTCGCCATTATGCTTCTGTTTGCTCCTTCAATGTTTGATCGGCTTCACGAATGATATCGTTAATTTCATCCATATCCTTTGCTAAGGCACCAGAGGCGAACTTGTGTCCACCACCGCCGTGACGCTTAGCAATTTCGTTAATCACCGTGTTACGTGAACGAAGTCGTACGCGGAAGTACCCTTCATCTTGCTGCTCAAAAACAGCCCAGGCCTTCGCCGTGTTAATCTTTCCTAGCAATGGCACGATAAATGCGGTACCAAATTCGCCAAGATCGAAACTCTCTACGACTTCATTCGTCAAAATAATATAGTTAAAGCCATTTTCAGTCATGACCATATTGCTATAAACGTAAGCTGATGCACGGGCAGCTTCAAGTGAAATCGTATCCATTCGTTGGTTAATCTCGAACCAATCAAAATCGTATTTCATCAAATCTGCCACAACCTGCATCGTTTCAGACTTCGTTGCATACAAAAAGCGGCCTGTATCGCCGACAATTCCAGCATACAAATATGACGCACCCGCATCAGACAACTTCAATTCGTCTTCAAATTCCTTGTAGAAGACGTAAATCAAAGCTGATGTTGATGACGCACCCTCTTCAACCCAATTAAAATCTGCATATGGGTCTTCATTAGGGTGGTGGTCAATCTTAACTAACGTCTTACCGTAATCAAAACGGCGGTCATCAATACGTGGTTCATTAGCCGTATCGGTAACAATAACTAAGGCGTTATCGTAAAGTGAATCTGGAATATCTTCCATGTCACCCATCCAAGCCGAGCTAGGCACTTGCTTCCCCACAACGTGGACATGCTTATTCGGGAATGATGTCTTAATCAATTCAGCAAGACCAAGTTGTGAACCAAATGCGTCAGGGTCTGGACGTTGATGACGGTGAATAATAATCGTATCCGCCGCCTTAATTTGCGCTAAAATTGCTGTTTGCGCTGTCATGTTGCTTTCTCTATTCTATCTAGTTTACTTACGTTGCTTTTATTAGTATAGCAGAAAATGGCCGTAAAAACGCGTTGTGGTTAGTTATCATACAGATTCAGTGGAATATTTTCAAACGTCAACGGTGCTAGATTTGTCATTGTTAAGCCAAGCAACCGAATTGGCTTTTGATACCCACCTAATTCTTCCCAAATGTCCTGTGCTAATCGCACAAATTCAGTGGCGTCATTTGGTAAGAAGTCCGTCTGGGTGAAGCGACGTGTCTCTGTGTCAAAATCTTCATCACGTACTTTCAAGACCAGCGTTTTGCCATGCATACCACGTCGTTTAAGCGACTGTTCTAGTCGCTCAGCCAATCGTTTAAACTCTGCCTCAATCTGCTCCTCAGTGTCCAAAAACGGCCCATAGGTATGCTCTTTCCCAATTGACTTACGTTCACGCTGCCACTCAACCGGACGGTCATCAACACCACGAATCCGACGATAAAAATCGTAGCCCATGCGCCCGAAGTGCTGGGTCAGCGTTGTTTGATCCATCTCATATAGGTCACGCCCCGTATCTACGCCAAGTTCATGCATTTTTATGGCTGTTTTCTGGCCGACACCACGCACATCTTCAATTGGTAACGCATCCAAAAACGCACGAATATCTGCCTCACGGACAACTGTCAGTCCGACTGGCTTGTTATGCTCGGATGATAACTTCGCTAAGAATTTATTGAATGAAATACCAACCGAACTCGTCAACGATAATTCTGCAAAAATGGTTTGCTGTAATTCATGAGCAAGTGCGACCGCATCGGTATGCCCGGTTTTATTCTCTGTGACATCGAGATAAGCCTCATCAAACGCAATCGGTTCAACCTTATCTGTATAACGATGAAAAATATCATGAACCTGTTGTGACACCGCGCGGTACTTGTCAAAGTTAGGATCTAAGAATGTTGCATTCGGCGCCAATCGTAATGCTTCAGCTGCACTCATCGCTGAATGGACACCTAACTTTCGTGCAACATAGTTAGCTGTCGCCACCACACCACGGCCACCATTCTTACGTGGGTCATGCGCCAAAATTAATGGCACATTTGCAAGAGCGGGATTATCACGGATTTCCACTTGGGCATAAAACGCATCCATATCCACGTGAATAATTTGTCGATCTGTTTTTAAATGCACTGGTATCTCTAGCAAATCCGCCATGATAATCTCCTTTCTTGCCAACTAATAAAAAGAATTCAAGTTGCGCATTGCAACTCGAATTCTCAAAAATTACTTTTCGTCTTCTGAAGCTGGCTCGTCGGCCTTTACTTCTTCAGCAACTGGTGCTTCAACAGCTTCAGTCTTAGCTTCAGCAGCCTTAACAACTTGGCGTATAGCTGACAACTCGAATACCAAGATAACACCTTCAGCATCCAAATCGAAAGTCTTAGCTTCCTTGTTAACAGCAGCAACCTTACCGTGCAAACCACCGATAGTAACCACTTCGGCACCTGGTTGTACGTTGTTGATCATCTCTTGGCGCGTCTTTTGGGCCTTTTGTTGTGGGCGAATCATGATAAAGTACATGGCTGCCACGAAGACAATCAAAATCAAAATGTTCATTGACATAGTAGTAAATCTCCTAAAATTTTAATAACAGTAATTAGAACAGACGGGCATTTGCGTTGTTATAACCGTAGTTAGCCATAACCTCTTCACGGAACTCAAGTAGTCGATCTTCCGCAATTGCTTGGCGCATGTCTTCCATGAGCTTCAACAAGTAACGCAAATTGTGCACTGAGGCGATGTTTTGTGCATACAACTCATCAGCCTTAAACAAGTGGTGCAAGTAAGCCTTGGTAAAGTTTTGTGAACCGTAGTCTTCCGTCTCAGGGTCAATCAAAGAGAAGTCATTCTTGTACTTTGAGTTCGTAATCACGATACGACCCTTAGATGTCATCAACGTTCCCTTACGAGCGATACGCGTTGGCAAAACTGAATCAAACATGTCGATTCCACGGATAGCACCGTCAATCAATGAGTCTGGTGCTGCCACACCCATCAAGTAACGTGGCTTGTTCTCAGGCAAGAATGGCACCGTGAAGTCTAGCACACGGTTCATTTCTTCCTTCGTTTCACCAACTGACAAACCACCCACCGCATAACCAGGCAAATCAAGTGATACCAAATCACGGGCTGATTGCTTACGTAGCTCACGGAAACCAGCACCTTGCACAATACCAAACAATGCTTGATCCTCAGGACGACGGTGCGCTGCCATCGCACGCTCAGCCCAGCGTGAAGTACGCTCAACTGAGTTCTTCACGTAGTCATACGTTTCGAAGTATGGAATCGCTTCATCCAATTGCATCATCACGTCAGAACCCAAATTGTTTTGGATTCGCATCGCAACTTCTGGAGAAAGGAACATTTCTTCACCATTGACGTGGTTACGGAAAGTGACTCCCTCTTCCTTAATGTTATTACGCTCTGACAATGACCAAACTTGGAAACCACCAGAATCAGTCAAAATTGGACCATCCCAATTCATAAACTTGTGCAAGCCACCAGCTTCAGCAATCAATTCATCACCAGGACGTACCCACAAGTGGTATGTGTTAGACAAAATGAATTGAGACTTAATCTCCTTCAATTCGCGAGGTGAGACATTTTTAACGGTTGCTTGTGTACCAACTGGCATGAACATTGGGGTCATTACTTCACCGTGTGGTGTTGTAATCTTACCCAAACGTGCACCAGTATGCTTTTCAACGTGAAGCAATTCGTACTTCACAGCATAATCTGACATGTTTCGACTTCCTTCCTGACACATCTGTTAAATGTGCTAGCATACTATTTTCACCCTCTAACTAAAGAGGTAAATAAAAACTAACTAAGAATTATTATATCAGAAAGAACGCCCGTCTTAGGCGCAATTTCCAGAATAAATGAACTTTATGTGTAAATTGTGATGTTTGATGGTACAAAAAAACCACCAGCTAACTGGTGGTTAAGATGGACGTTACAGGGATCGAACCTGTGACCCCCTGCTTGTAAGGCAGGTGCTCTCCCAGCTGAGCTAAACGTCCATGTGCATCGCGACGTCCTATCCTCGCAGGAAGCGATCCTCCAACTAATTTCGGCGCTATTGAGCTTAACTTCTGTGTTCGGTATGGGAACAGGTGTGGCCTCAATGCCATCGTCACGACACGGTATTTAATTGAGAAAATATTAGCTCTCTCAAAACTGAATCATAATTTGTAAATCAAACTTCGTTTGAGCCTTACACCACATTTTCAACTTGGTTAAGTCCTCGAACCATTAGTACTAGTCCGCTCCATGCGTCGCCGCACTTCCACTTCTAGCCTATCTACCTCATCATCTCTGAGGGGTCTTACTTCATAAAGAATGGGAAATCTCATCTCGAGGCGAGTTTCACACTTAGATGCTTTCAGCGTTTATCTCATCCGTACATAGCTACTCAGCGATGCTCCTGGCGGAACAACTGATACACCAGAGGTACGTCCACCCCGGTCCTCTCGTACTAAGGGCAGCTCCTCTCAAATTTCCTACGCCCGCGACGGATAGGGACCGAACTGTCTCACGACGTTCTGAACCCAGCTCGCGTACCGCTTTAATGGGCGAACAGCCCAACCCTTGGGACCGACTACAGCCCCAGGATGCGATGAGCCGACATCGAGGTGCCAAACCTCCCCGTCGATGTGGACTCTTGGGGGAGATAAGCCTGTTATCCCCAGGGTAGCTTTTGTCCGTTGAGCGATGGCCCTTCCATGCGGAACCACCGGATCACTAAGCCCTACTTTCGTACCTGCTCGACTGGTAAGTCTCACAGTCAAGCTCCCTTGTGCCTTTACACTCTGCGAATGATTTCCAACCATTCTGAGGGAACCTTTGGGCGCCTCCGTTACCTTTTAGGAGGCGACCGCCCCAGTCAAACTGCCTGCCAGACACTGTCTTCCACCACGCTTAGTGGTGCGAGTTAGAGTGGTCATACAACGAGGGTAGTATCCCAATGACGCCTCCACCGAAACTAGCGTCCCGGTATCTACGGCTCCTACCTATGCTGTACAAGCTGCACAAACACTCAATATCAAGCTACAGTAAAGCTCCATGGGGTCTTTCCGTCCTGTCGCGGGTAACCCGCATCTTCACGGGTATTTAAATTTCACCGAGTCTCTCGTTGAGACAGTGCCCAGATCGTTACGCCTTTCGTGCGGGTCGGAACTTACCCGACAAGGAATTTCGCTACCTTAGGACCGTTATAGTTACGGCCGCCGTTTACTGGGGCTTCAATTCGTACCTTCGCCGAAGCTAAGCACTCCTTTTAACCTTCCAGCACCGGGCAGGCGTCAGCCCCTATACGTCATCTTACGATTTTGCAGAAACCTGTGTTTTTGATAAACAGTCGCCTGGGCCTATTCACTGCGGCTCAGCTTTCGCTGAGCACCCCTTCTCCCGAAGTTACGGGGTCATTTTGCCGAGTTCCTTAACGAGAGTTCACTCGCTCACCTTAGGATGCTCTCCTCGACTACCTGTGTCGGTTTGCGGTACGGGCAGGTAAACACTAACTAGAAGCTTTTCTCGGCAGCGTGACATCACGGACTTCCCTACTTTATTTCGGTCCTCATCATAACTTGTCCTTAAAAGATAAAGCATTTAACTCGATCTAAGACTTATTATTTAACCCAGCATATCCAGCAGCTGGGATCCGTTAGCCTTCTGCGTCCCTCCATCGTTCAAACATGTTCACCTGGTACAGGAATCTCAACCTGTTATCCATCGACTACGCCTCTCGGCCTCGCCTTAGGTCCCGACTAACCCTGGGAGGACGAGCCTTCCCCAGGAAACCTTAGTCATACGGTGGACAGGATTCTCACCTGTCTTTCGCTACTCATACCGGCATTCTCACTTCTAAGCGCTCCACCAGTCCTCACGGTCTGACTTCATCGCCCTTAGAACGCTCTCCTATCGCGCCACTTACGTGGCACCCGTAGTTTCGGTGGTGTGTTTAGCCCCGGTACATTTTCGGCGCAGAATCACTCGACTAGTGAGCTATTACGCACTCTTTAAATGGTGGCTGCTTCTAAGCCAACATCCTAGTTGTCTATGCAACTCCACATCCTTTTCCACTTAACACACACTTAGGGACCTTAACTGACGATCTGGGCTGTTCCCCTTTCGACAATGGATCTTATCACTCACTGTCTGACTCCCGGACATACGTGATTGGCATTCGGAGTTTATCTTAATTTGGTAACCCGAGATGGGCCCCGCACCAAAACAGTGCTCTACCTCCAACACGCTACATTCCGAGGCTAGCCCTAAAGCTATTTCGGAGAGAACCAGCTATCTCCAAGTTCGATTGGAATTTCACCGCTACCCACACCTCATCCCAGCATTTTTCAACATGCACGGGTTCGGGCCTCCAGTGCGTTTTACCGCACCTTCACCCTGGACATGGGTAGGTCACCTGGTTTCGGGTCTACAACAACATACTAATTCGCCCATTTCAGACTCGCTTTCGCTACGGCTCCGGTCTTTCCACCTTAACCTTGCATGGTATCGTAACTCGCCGGTTCATTCTACAAAAGGCACGCTATCACCCATTAACGGGCTCTAACTTCTTGTAGGCACATGGTTTCAGGAACTTTTTCACTCCCCTTCCGGGGTGCTTTTCACCTTTCCCTCACGGTACTGGTTCACTATCGGTCACTAGGGAGTATTTAGCCTTGCGAGATGGTCCTCGCGGATTCCGACCGGATTTCACGTGTCCGGCCGTACTCAGGATCCTGACGGGAGGTCAACACTTTTCGCATACGGGGCTATCACCCTGTCTCGCTCAGCTTCCCAGCTGATTCTGCTAAATGTTAACTTTGTAACTCCACAATGTCAGTCCTACAACCCCAAAGTGCAAGCACTTTGGTTTGGGCTCTACCGATTTCGCTCGCCGCTACTGACGGTATCGATTTTTCTTTCTATTCCTGTTGCTAATGAGATGTTTCAGTTCACAACGTCTACCTTCAACCTAACTATATATTCATTAGGTGATAACTTGCATAACAAGTTGGGTTCCCCCATTCGGAAATCTCCGGATCAAAGCTTACTTACAGCTCCCCGAAGCATATCGGTGTTAGTCCCGTCCTTCATCGGCTCCTAGTGCCAAGGCATCCACCATGCGCCCTTAATAACTTAACCTATCAACTAACGTTGATGATATAAGTTTGAGTATGTGGCTCAAGGCCACAAGCGATTTTAAACTAATTTAAAAAACTCAAAAAATTACGCGGTGTATTTTTTCGGCTCAATTTATATTGATTAACAATATTAAATGAATTTAAAAATTTACAATTATGATTCAGTTTTCAAAGAACTAAGTTTGAGTGTAAATCACTCAAAACTGAATATCGTTTCGTGAATGTGTAGGTTTCCGATTTTCCTTAGAAAGGAGGTGATCCAGCCGCAGGTTCTCCTACGGCTACCTTGTTACGACTTCACCCTAATCATCTGTCCCACCTTAGACGGCTGGCTCCCGAAGGTTACCCCACCGGCTTTGGGTGTTACAAACTCTCATGGTGTGACGGGCGGTGTGTACAAGACCCGGGAACGTATTCACCGCGGCGTGCTGATCCGCGATTACTAGCGATTCCGACTTCATGTAGGCGAGTTGCAGCCTACAATCCGAACTGAGACGTACTTTAAGAGATTAGCTCACCCTCGCGGGTTGGCAACTCGTTGTATACGCCATTGTAGCACGTGTGTAGCCCAGGTCATAAGGGGCATGATGATTTGACGTCATCCCCACCTTCCTCCGGTTTGTCACCGGCAGTCTCACTAGAGTGCCCAACTGAATGCTGGCAACTAGTAATAAGGGTTGCGCTCGTTGCGGGACTTAACCCAACATCTCACGACACGAGCTGACGACAACCATGCACCACCTGTCACCTTGTCCCCGAAGGGAACGCTCCATCTCTGGAGTTGTCAAGGGATGTCAAGACCTGGTAAGGTTCTTCGCGTTGCTTCGAATTAAACCACATGCTCCACCGCTTGTGCGGGTCCCCGTCAATTCCTTTGAGTTTCAACCTTGCGGTCGTACTCCCCAGGCGGAGTGCTTAATGCGTTAGCTGCGGCACTTAAGGGCGGAAACCCTCAAACACCTAGCACTCATCGTTTACGGTGTGGACTACCAGGGTATCTAATCCTGTTTGCTACCCACACTTTCGAGCCTCAACGTCAGTTACAGTCCAGAAAGCCGCCTTCGCCACTGGTGTTCTTCCATATATCTACGCATTTCACCGCTACACATGGAGTTCCACTTTCCTCTACTGCACTCAAGTCATCCAGTTTCCAAAGCAATTCCTCAGTTGAGCTGAGGGCTTTCACTTCAGACTTAAATAACCGTCTGCGCTCGCTTTACGCCCAATAAATCCGGATAACGCTTGGAACATACGTATTACCGCGGCTGCTGGCACGTATTTAGCCGTTCCTTTCTGGTAAGATACCGTCACACATTGAACAGTTACTCTCAATGTCATTCTTCTCTTACAACAGTGTTTTACGAGCCGAAACCCTTCATCACACACGCGGCGTTGCTCCATCAGGCTTTCGCCCATTGTGGAAGATTCCCTACTGCTGCCTCCCGTAGGAGTATGGGCCGTGTCTCAGTCCCATTGTGGCCGATCAGTCTCTCAACTCGGCTATGCATCATCGCCTTGGTAAGCCATTACCTTACCAACTAGCTAATGCACCGCGGGACCATCTCTTAGTGATAGCAGAACCATCTTTTAAATAACAACCATGCGGTTGTCATTGTTATACGGTATTAGCATCTGTTTCCAAATGTTATCCCCTGCTAAGAGGTAGGTTTCCCACGTGTTACTCACCCGTTCGCCACTCTTTGCAATGTCCATCGTCATATCTGAGCAAGCTCTTCAAATCAGTTGAACCACAAAGCGTTCGACTTGCATGTATTAGGCACGCCGCCAGCGTTCATCCTGAGCCAGGATCAAACTCTCAATTTGAAGTTTGAGTATAACTCAATTTTTGTTGTTTAACAGAAGTTAAACGAATTTACTAGCGAATTGACTTCGCAAATGTTTTTGCATCAAGAACTAGCTTGATGACCCTACACATTTGTTTCATCGAAACGATATTCAGTTTTCAATGATCTACTAAGCGGACGACGGGAATCGAACCCGCATTCCCAGCTTGGAAGGCTGGAGCACTAGCCATTGTACTACATCCGCATGAATGCTTTTATATAACTCGTTGCCTCAACAACATAATATATATTACACATCCATTCATGAATCGTCAACCCCTTTTTTAAAAGAAGTTTGAATTCGTTTTATTTTCTACTTGTGAACGTACATCGCATCCCCAAAACTAAAGAAGCGATAACCTTCAGAAATAGCGTGTTGGTAGGCGTTCAAGATGTTCTCACGACCCGTAAACGCAGCAACCAACATCACCAAAGTTGACTTTGGCAAGTGGAAGTTTGTAATGAACGCATCAACAACCGTCCACTTATAACCAGGCTTGATAAAGATATCCGTCCAACCTGAGTCTTCGCGTAGTTCACCATTAAACTTTGAACCGATCGTCTCAAGAGTACGGATAGATGTCGTACCGGTTGCCACAATACGCCCACCATTGGCCTTCACGTCGTTCAGCGTTTGGGCTGCCTCAGCTGACAATTGGTAGAACTCTGAGTGCATCTTGTGATCCTCGATGTTCTCTTCTTCAACTGGACGGAACGTTCCCAAACCAACGTGCAACGTCAATTCAACTAACTTAACACCCTTATCAGCAGCCTTTTGCAATAGCTCTGGTGTCCAGTGCAAACCAGCCGTTGGTGCTGCAGCTGATCCATTAACCTTTGAGTAGACCGTTTGATAACGTTCCTTATCATCTAGCTTCTCTTTAATATATGGTGGCAATGGCATTTCACCAAGTGATTCCAAAATCTCCAAGAAGATACCATCGTACTTGAACTCAATCATACGGCCACCGTGTTCAAGTTCTTCAGTGACCACTGCCTTCAACGCACCGTCACCAAAGACAATTTCCTGACCGACTGGGTACTTCTTAGCTGGCTTGACCAACGTCTCCCAGACATCACCATGATCTTGGCGCAACAACAAGACTTCTACGTGACCACCAGTTCCTGGGCGCTCACCATAAAGACGTGCTGGCAAAACACGTGAGTTATTCATAACCAACGCATCCCCAGGATTTAGGTAATCCAAAATATCATAGAAGTGACGATCGTGGACTTCACCCGTTTCTGCATTCAATTCCAACAAACGTGACCCGTCGCGTTGCTTCAAT
Organism: Weissella confusa; assembly: GCA_041871065.1. NCBI lineage: Bacteria > Bacillati > Bacillota > Bacilli > Lactobacillales > Lactobacillaceae > Weissella > Weissella confusa. The sequence goes on from CP168942.1 coordinate 1,354,551, forward strand.
GGCGTTTGTGCAATCAACTCATGTGGCAAATCATAATCAAAATCTTCAAGTGTATAGTGTTGTTCTGTCATCTCAATTAACCCTTCTTCTCAACAAACGGTAGTCCTAAGTGTTCATACGCTGCTTGCGTCACCACACGTCCGCGCGGTGTACGTTGCAAGAAACCAATTTGTAGCAAGTATGGCTCATACATTGATTCAATCGTATCAACTTCTTCACCAATATTAGCTGCAATGGTATTCACACCCACCGGGCCACCTTGGTAGTACTCAATCATTGTGCGCAAAATCTTGTGGTCAACTTCATCTAGTCCGGCACTATCAACCTTCAACAAATCCAACGAGAAGTTAACCGTTGCGTCATCGATGTCATCACGTTGCTTCACCATTGCGAAGTCACGCACACGACGCAGCAAACGATTTGCGACACGTGGCGTACCACGTGATCGACGTGCTAATTCAATCGCACCTGACTCTTTAATCGTCGTATTAAAGATATCAGCTGATCGTTGAATAATCTCTGCTAACTCACTTGTTGTGTAATACGCCATGTGTTCCACAATACCAAAGCGATCACGCAACGGTTGTGACAACATACCGGCACGCGTTGTTGCACCAATCAATGTGAATGGTGGCAATGGGAAGTGAATTGGTCGGGCAGTTGGTCCTTCACCAGCAATAATGTCGACGTAGAAATCTTCCATCGCTGAATAAAGCATTTCCTCAACCGTCTTAGGCATACGGTGAATTTCATCAATAAACAACACATCGCCCGGTTGTAATTCGTTTAGCAAGGCCAACAAATCACCCGACTTTTCAATCGCCGGTCCTGACGTGGTACGCAAACCCACGCCCATTTCATTCGCAATTACCATCGCCAACGTCGTCTTACCTAGTCCGGGTGGCCCATATAGCAAAACGTGGTCAAGTGGCTCTTCACGTTGGCGCGCCGCTTGAATATAAACTTGCAAACGGGCTTTCAATGGTTCTTGACCAATATATTGACTTAACGTTGATGGGCGAAGCGACTTTTCAATCAATTCCTCACCGAAATCAGCCGCCGTGTCACGTAAAATATCGTCAGCCATCTAACAGCCTCCTTTCGGCCTATTATTGTAGTAACTTCAAACCAGCACTGACATACGCAGCCGTATCCATTGGCGCTTCCTTAGCCAGTGCCTTTTCAACCTTATTAACATCTTTCTTCGCATAACCAAGTGCTTCAAGTGCCAACAAAGCATCCGTCAACTCTGGGTTGTCATCATTAGCTGGTTGCGTTGGCAAAATCAAACCAAGATCAGCGTCATTATTAAATGGCAAATCACCAAGCTTGTTTTGCAAATCCAGAATAATTTGTTGGGCCGTCTTCTTACCAATACCTGGGAACTTAATCAAGAAGTTCACATCGTTATTGGCAATTGCACTCACCAGCCCACTGTGATCAGCATTCGCCAAAATGGCCAAAGCTGACTTTGGTCCGATACCAGACACGTTTAGTAGCTTTTGGAACAGCAATTTTTCATCAGCTGTAATAAAGCCATACAAGGATTGCTCGTTCTCACGAATAATTTGTTCAACATAAACGCGTTCTAATTCATTCAATGGAAAAGCGTATGGATTGGCAACTAAGACGCGATAGCCAACGCCACCAACTTCCACAACGATGTAATTTGGTGCAATATCAGTAATAACACCATTCAAATACTCGTACATCTATCTTCTCCCTGTTCATTTACTTAATTCATATTGTACCAGAAATTAGGTTTTCTCGAACAGTGACATGTGAATTCAAAAAGCCGACTGCTTTTGTATCACATACGATACACCAAAAACACTTTTAGTTAGTTAAACTGATAATTTCTAGTTTTCTTTCACAATTCGTTCACAACTGATAGCTATTATAAGTATATCGACTTGATGTTAACCGAATTACAAACCCATGTAATTCTGCAAGTTGATTCGTCACCCACATGGCGATTGATTTTGCTTTCCCAAGCGAATCTACTCAATTAACATATCTCTTATAAACCTACAGCAAAAATGGACCAAGTCTTCGCGACTCGGTCCATTTTTGTTTATTCATAACTTTTCTTATTCAGCATCAATACCGATGAATGACCATGTGTCAAAATCAAACAATCCTTGATCCGTAATCTTCAAACTTGGAATAACTGGCAATGCCATGAACGACAACGTTTGGAAAACGTCAAAGTCGACGTTGCATAGTTGTGAAATCTTAGCATGTAGTTCACGGGTCTTAGCAACTGTTGTTTCAACCGATGCTGTGGTCATCAAACCACCAATCTCAAGTGGCAACGCCGTTACATCACCTTGACCGTTAACAACGACCATACCTCCACCAATTTCACGCAAGGCATCAGCTGCCTGCACTATCGCTTCATCACTGGCCCCAGCAATTACCACGTTGTGTGAATCATTTGAGAATGTTGTCCCAACGGCACCTTCGCGAATACCCAAACCACGGATAATGCCAACCCCATTACCCAAATCATGGTAACGTTCTGCCACCGTAATTTTTGCAAATTCAGCATTCGGCAAAAATTCATGGTCACCATTCATTGGCACATCAACCACGCTATGTTCTGTATCGATGTGGAAAGGCTTCACGTCAATAACGTGTGCACGGCCCGTCTTAAGTGGCAATGCCAAATCGGCTTCAGTCAAAGACACATTCATCAAGTTCGTGGCAAATGGTCGTGGTTGCACCGGCTCGTGCTCATCAATCCATTCACCGCTGACCATTGTACGCGTTGGCTCCAACGTCTTTAGATCCTCAACCACAACCAAGTCGGCCACATATCCAGCCGTCAATGCACCAACATTAGTAAGGTGATGTGCTTCGGCCGCGTTCAACGTTGCCATTGTCAACGCCAGTTCAGGTGCCATCCCCGCGTTCATCGCAACCCGTACACTGTGATCAACCCCACCATTTTCTGCAATATCCACTGCCGTCTTATCGTCAGTTGCAAATGAGAACTGACGCTGATTTTGCGCATTGATAGCTGGCAAGATTGCCAATTCATCTTGTTCAACCGTTCCTTCGCGAATCAAAATGTGCATGCCTAGGGCTGCTCGTTCAGCAGCTTCTTGTGCATTCACCGCTTCGTGATCAGTATCAATGCCCACATTACGGTAATCCGCAATTTGTTCAGGTGTTAGCCCAGCACCGTGTCCATCAACCGTTTTATGTGCAGCCAACGCATCGGCGATTTTCTGCATCATATCTGGATCCGCATTAGCGACCGCTGGGTAATCCATTACTTCAGCCAATCCACCGACATCTGGATGATCGTAGAACGGCTTTAAGTCAGCCGCATGCAGCGCTGCACCAGTACGCTCAAAGTTAGTAGCCGGCACTGATGATGGCAACATCACATGATAGTGGAATGGCGTACGCCCGGCCTCATCCAACATATATTGGATAGCTGGCGCACCGGCCACACTCGCAATTTCATGTGGATCAATGAAAGCACGGGTAATCCCATGGTCCATAAAGACGCTCGCCAAGGTTGTCGGCGCCAAAGTCGTGCTTTCAACGTGCATGTGTGCGTCAATCAAACCTGGAATCACGTATTGACCTTGTGCATCATACGTTTGCGTGGCAACACCAGTCGCTGGTGTACCCAAGAAAACAATTTTGTCACCTGTCACCCAAAGATCCGTCTCAACGAATTTTTGATTAAAAACATCAAGTACTTTAGCATTCGTGATATGCCAATCTGCTGTTACTGTCATTTCATTACCCCTATGTATACAAGAAAAGTGCGGCAAGCCGCACTTTCGGTTTAACTGTTTTATTGCTTAGCGTAATTTGGTGCTGACTTTGTCAATTCCACATCATGTGGGTGACTTTCAGCCAAACCAGCCGCTGTAATTTGGACAAATTGCGCGTTAAGACGCAAATCATCAATCGTTGCTGAACCAGTGTAACCCATGCCTGAACGGAGACCGCCAGCAATCTGGAACAAATCATCTGCTGGTGTGTCACCGATAATATCAGTATCGACCATGACGGCCACTGCACCAGCAGCCAAAGCCTTGACGATGTCACCTGAGTAGCGAATACCAGCGCCCAAAACAACGCCGGCATCAAATTCGCTCGCAACTTCAGCAACCGCCATCGTTGTTGTTACCGTATAAACCGGTTGGCCTGGCAAAGGGGCTACCTTAACCAAATCAATGCCCGTTTCGAACAAACGACGCGCTGTCTCGGCATCAGCAACTGGTCCAGCCATAATTGTCAATGGCGGTACTTCTTGCGCCAACAAACGCAATGTGTCGATTGCTTGGTCAAGATTGTCATCCAATACGATATCAATTAGCTTTGCGCCCGCTGCGTGGAGCATAACGGCCGTCTCAAACGCATCAACTTCATTTAAAACTTCGACCCCAACAAGTGCCGCTTCATCATCAGCGACCATCGCTTGTACATCTTGTAATTGCGTTCCCCCAGCTGGCAAGACTGCCAGTGCACCGTTTGCAGCGAATGCTTGTGCCATCCCCAAATCAGTCATTGCTGGCGCCCCAATCACCGGCAAAGCCTCTTGCACATCACCTGACAAATTCGTCGCTAATGACACGGCGTTTGGCAAAACATTTGATTCGCTTGGTACCAACAACACTTGATCCAAACTCAATCCAGCTACTTCTGTTTCCATCATGTTTAAACTCTCCCCCTAGGCTTGTGCGACAACGATGCGTGGTACTTGTGGCAAGCGCGTGTAATCAACCGCTTCCTTCATATTAGCCAAGTGTCCTTGGTTGACCATTTCATCAATCGTTGTTGCACCAGCATTTACCATGCCACGTCGAACGCCAACCAACACGTTGTTCAAGACATCCGTCAACGCACCCTTGTACGCTGTACGTGCTTCGATTCCCTCTGGCACCATCTTGTTGGCTTCATTAACTTCACATTGGAAGTAACGATCCTTTGAACCGTTTTCCATCGCAGCAATTGAACCCATGCCTCGGTATGACTTGTATTGGTGACCCGTTTGTTCATCAGTAAAGACTTCCCCAGGCGCTTCCAATGTACCGGCAAGCATTGAACCAAGCATTACCGCGTTACCACCAGACGCCAAAGCCTTAACGACATCACCAGCATCCTTGATACCACCGTCAGCAATAATTGCCTTGCCATATTGCTTAGCAACTTCAGCTGCATCGGCAATGGCTGAAATTTGTGGAACACCCACACCAGCCACAACACGCGTCGTGCAAATTGAACCAGGTCCGATACCAACCTTAACCACGTCGGCACCCGCATCGTACAAAGCAGCAGCGCCAGCCTTCGTCGCAATATTTCCAGCAATGATGTTCAACTCTGGGAAGGCAGCACGTACTTCACTAACCTTACGCAATACGCCTTCTGAGTGACCGTGAGCCGAATCAAGCACGATAGCATCAACCCCGGCATCAACCAAAGCACCAACACGCGTTACTGTATCTGATGTCACACCGACCGCACCAGCGACCAACAAGCGACCGTTATAATCAACTGCTGCTTGTGGGTAGCGGGCTGCATCAATCGTTGCGGCCTTAACCTTAGCAACTTCTGCTGCTTGGTCGGCGATCAACATGTTCTTGTGAACCACACCCATACCACCAAGCAAAGCCAATTGCGTTGCCAAACGGGCTTCGGTTACCGTATCCATTGCAGCTGACAACATTGGAATGTTGAGGTGCAAAGTTGGTGTTAGTGTCGTTGCCAAAGAAATATCGCTTTGTGATAATCCGTTAGTGGTGTTGTTTACCAATTGAACGTCATCAAACGTCAATCCCATCGGAACGAACTTATTTGTGGCTGAAAAGTGTGACATGAGAACCTCCAAATTTTGTGTAACAAAAAAGCATTTCTGGATACAGTGATCCACAAATGCTTACAAAGAGGGTTTTCTCTTGTGAGTCATTTGCGGATTGTCGCCACTTTAGGTAGGCGGTAGAAACTCGCTGGCCATTTTCCAGCAATTAAATCTGCAAGGACAAAAATGTCTTTTTTGAAAAAGTTATTGTTGAATATACTACACGACTTATGACAGATTGCAAGCCCTAGATACGAATAAAATAGTTTTAATATGATTTTACGTTCGGTTAACAGTTTAATAGCCGTCAAACTGCGTGATTCTTCCTGAAAATAGGCGTACAATAGTTACTTGTAAAAAATAAATAGCGATTGAGGAGGTCATCATGATTCAGCGACGACTTTCCGGTCTCCCTACCTGGCAACGTAATTTGTACGTTCTCTGGTTCGGGGTCTTCATGACTGGAATTGGCTTCAGTGAAGTCATGCCATTTCTCTCCCTTTACGTCGATACCTTGGGACACTTCACTAAGAACCAACTGACGTTCTACAGTGGTGCCGCTTTTGCGATTACCTTTTTGATGACGGCCATCGTCTCACCATTTTGGGGTAAGCTCGCTGACAGTAAAGGCCGTAAGCTAATGTTGCTCCGTGCTTCATTAGGAATGGCGATTGTGTTCTTGCTCATGGGAGCAGCACAGAATATTTGGCAATTGATTTTCTTGCGTGCCTTGCAAGGATTGTTTGGTGGTTTCATTTCAAATGCAAACGCCATGATTGCAACGCAAACACCAAAGGAACGCTCCGGCTACGCTTTGGGTCTGCTGGTTACTGGTGTGACCGGTGGAAACTTGTTAGGACCGTTCCTTGGCGGTGTGCTAGCTTCATTGGTTAGCTACCGTATTTCATTTGTTATTACTGGTATTATTTTCCTACTTGTTTTCACCTTAACGCTGACAATGGTCAAGGAAGAATTCACACCAATCGAGCGTGGTGCTTCGCCATCTCGTAAGGAGGTCTTCCAAATGTTGAAGTTTCCAAAGCTCACCATTGTCCTATTCACCACCACGTTGATTATTCAGATGGTTAACCAATCAATCAGTCCGATTGTGGCGCTATTTGTCCGTGAACTTAATCACGGTGCACCAAGCACGACCTTCTTAGCCGGTTTGGTTGCAGCCATGCCTGGAATCGCGACAATGATTGCCGCCCCACGCTTCGGTCGCATTGGTGATCGTATCGGGACGAACCGCATGATTATGATTGGTTTTGCATTGGCCTTCGTCTTTATGCTACCAACTGGATTTGTAACCGCTGTTTGGCAATTGGTTATTCTACGTTTCATGATTGGTATTTCAGATGCCACGATGTTGCCGGCCGTGCAAACAATGTTGTCGAAATCAACACCACGCGAAATTACCTCACGTATCTTCGCCTACAATCAGTCATTCCAATCACTTGGTGCGGTTGCCGGACCAATGCTTGGTACCCTGGTTGCAACATACTTTGATTACAACGGTATTTTCATGGTCAGTGCCGCTTTGATTGTGGTTAACGCCATTATCTTCGGTACAAATACGCGTTTCTTGCGTCACAATGATGACGTAAACGACTAAAAAATAAAGGTCGATGTTACTCAAATTCGAGTAGCATCGACCTTATTTTTTTTACTTCATTTTTCTAAGAATATGGTACATCAACAACAACGCCAGCTGCAAAGCCCCAAATGACATCACAAACACAAAACTGTGCATGGTAAAAGCTTGCAGAACTTGTTGCAGAACTGAGTGACCATTAGTCAACAGATCCCATGAGTTCAGGCGTAGGAAACGGCCGAGATAAATTCCAAAGGCCGATAACAACGACAAAACAGCATAAAATGCCACCGCTTCGATTCTGGCATCTTCACCAAGAAAACGAACCGCAATGATATGTGCCGATGACACACCCAACAACGTACCAATCATCACACCACTAGCCAAAAGCGCATAATTAAAGAACTGTGTCTCAGTCATCAATCCTGTACCGATTGATGACAAGTGACTGAAGTCCGTCAGCATATACATGGTATTTGGAAAGAAAATCAACCAAAGCAACGTTAGCACAACCATCATCCAACGCTTTAGTTGGCGATTTTTAATTAATAGCGATAAATCAAACGGGATTAACGCTAAAAAGACATTCCATATTAAAAACATGAAATTCGTCGGAAATAGCCACACTGTCAGCATGAACAGTGCCACCAATATATGAATTTCAACTATGCCCCGCTTCACATTCCTCACCAACCCTTTAAAACATCATATTCTTGAGTATACGACGTCAACATTAAAGCTACCCAAACTTTAACGTTTACTTCAGTAATGACGTTTGTGCAGTGACGCGCTTTTCGTACGGCACTTCAAACAAATCGACATCCCCAACTTCAACCGTGACTTGACCAGATAGCAAATCGGTCACATCAGTCTCAAAACTCGTCATATCTTCATCAGATACCGGCACAACCAACGTCACGCCAGTATCATATTGTGTATCCAAAATAACATATTCATGTTGCTCGAGCCAATATTTTAGAGGCTCATAATTCTTATAATCAATGCGCAATGACATTTTGTGACGTTGAATACGTTGCACCAAGCCAAGTTCTGCAATACCACCAGCAACTGTACCAGCGTATGCGCGCACCAAACCACCGGCACCCAACTTAATACCACCGAAGTAACGCGTCACGACAGCAGCAACATCATGTACTTCATTGTTCTTCAACACTTCTAGCATTGGCACGCCCGCTGTTCCAGCCGGTTCGCCATCATCAGAATAGCGTTGCACTTGGTCACGGTCACCCAACATGTATGACCACACATTGTGAGTGGCTTTGTTGTGCTCTTTGTTAATGCGGTCAATAAATTCACGGGCTTCTTCTTCAGAAGTTACACGCGCCATATTAACGATAAAACGAGACTTTTTAATGACTTGTTCCCAAGTATATTCATCCGCCGCAATCGTAACGTATTGATCTGGATTGCTGACGTGTTCAGTTTGATTTCCGGCCATCATTTTCTCCTTTTCACACAAAAAGCCAGATGCAAGCATCTGACTTTTGATTTTACTCTTCGAATTCGAAAGCAAAGTCCAAAATTTGAACCGTGTCACCACCACGAGCACCTGCATCACGCAAGGCTTCGTCGACACCCATGAAGCGCAATTGACGTGCAAAACGCATCATTGATTCCGTGTAGTTCGTGTTCGTACGCTTGAACAAACGTTCGATTTCATCACCATAAAGAATCCAAGTACCATCTTCATCACGATCGATTTCAAATGGCGTACGGTCTTCAGTGAATTCGTACAAAGCAGTCTCGTTTTCATCAGGTTCCATACCCTTAGGAATAAAGGCAGGTGTCTCATCCAACAAGTCAGCTGTACGTTGCATCAATGGCTCCAAGCCTTGACGCGTCAATGATGAAATTGGCATAATCTCAACGTCTTCTGGGACATCTGGATCAGCAGCCAACTTCTTCTTGAATTCTGCCAACGTCTCTTCAGCGTCTGGCATATCCATCTTCGTTGGTACGATAATTTGTGGACGCTCCAACAATGCTGGGTCGTACTCAGCCAACTCAGTATTAATCTTAACGTAGTTTTCGTATGGATCTTCTTCTGGATCAATACCTGACATATCAATCATGTGCAAGATAACACGCGTACGCTCAACGTGACGTAGGAATTGAATTCCCAAACCGACACCTTGTGAGGCACCTTCAATCAATCCAGGCAAGTCAGCCATAACAAAGTCACGACCATCTTCCAATCGTACCATTCCCAAGTTAGGAACCAACGTTGTAAAGTGGTATGCCGCAACCTTTGGCTTGGCAGCCGTTACAACTGACAACAATGTTGACTTTCCAACAGATGGGAAACCAACCAACCCAACATCGGCCAAAACCTTCAATTCAAGGGCAATGTCCAATTCTTCTCCTGGCTCACCGTTTTCGGCAATTTCAGGGGCTGGGTTCGTTGAAGAAGCGAAACGCATGTTACCGCGTCCACCACGTCCACCTTGGGCAACAACCAATCGTTGACCTTGCTCAGTCAAGTCACCAATCACGCGACCTGTCTCAGCATCAGTAATCGTTGTACCTTGTGGGACCTTGATGATCAAATCTTCAGCTGACTTTCCAGTCATTCCCTTAGTGGCACCATTACCACCTGGGGTAGCCTTAAAGTGGCGCTTGTAACGGAAATCCATCAAGGTACGTAGCCCTTCATCCACTTCCATCACAACAGATCCACCGTGACCACCGTCACCTCCAAAAGGACCACCCATGTTGATGTACTTTTCGTGTCGGAAAGAAACGGCACCATCGCCACCCTTACCGGCCTTTACAAAAATTTTAACTTGGTCGACAAACGCCATCGTTTATGACCTCACTTTCTTTATTAAAGCTCTTAAAATATAAGCGCAATTTGACGCTTATCATTTTACAGTACTTAGCCTCGTTTGACCACCTTTAATCATCACTGTGTTGAATTGCTTGTAGTGAAATCTTAATGGCATTGGCTACCTTCTCAGAAACACCAACTTCGCGCAGTTCTTCAATTGACGCATTGGCAATCTTCTTGAGCGACCCAAACTTCGTCAACAACTTCTGACGCGTCTTTGGACCAACCCCGGCAATTTCATCCAACTTTGAGCCTAAAGAACTCTTTGAGCGAAGTTGACGGTGGAACGTGATGGCAAAACGGTGCACTTCATCTTGAATACGTTGCAATAGAAAGAATCCTTGCGACTTCGGATCCAAGTTAACGTGTGGCTCACCTTCTTCACGCAACAAGTCAGCCGTCTTGTGTTGGTCATTCTTAACCATCGCTGCGACTGGAATTGCCAAACCAAGTTCATCTTCAATGACTTCACGGGCCGCATTCAACTGAATCACGCCACCGTCCATCAAAATCAAATCCGGCATTTCAGCATGCTCCTTGAGCAAACGCGTGTAGCGACGACGAATAACTTCCATCGTTTCAGCACGTTCATCCGCATGGTCAACCGTCTTGGTCTTATACTTGCGGTACTTATTCTTGTTCGGCACACCATCTTCAAAGACAACCATGGCTGAAACCATTTCTTCACCCTGGGTGTGTGAGTGGTCAAAGGCCTCAATGCGGTGGATGTGGTCAAGACCGAGTGCGTCCGCAATTTCTTGCATCGCCCCGTTCGTCTTCGACTCATTCATTTCCATCAAGCGGAACTTTTCATCTAACACGATTTTGGCATTCTTTTCCGCCAAGTCGAGCAAGTCACGCTTTTCCCCACGTTGCGGTGTACGCACGGGCACATTCAACACTTCTGAGATAATTTGCTTATCAACCCCTGCCGGCACCAAAATCTCCTTTGGCAACACAGCATTCTTACGGTTGTAGAACTGCAAAATAAAGCTCGTCAATTCTTCTTCAGGTGAATCAACAATGGCAAAGGTGCGCTTCTCACGTTTCATCAAACGCGCTTGGCGAATGAAGAAGACTTGAACAGACAGCCAGCCCTTGTCCATATAAAAGTTGAACAAGTCACGTGGCGTACCGTCCTTTGAGATAATCTTTTGCTTTTCAACGGTTGTCTCAATGAACTTCAATTGGTCACGCAAATCGGCAGCACGCTCAAACTCAAGCTTTTCAGCCGCGTCAGCCATCTTGCCTTGCAAGACCTTCGTCACTTCCTTTGTATCCCCATCCAAGAAACGTTGAATCTTCTTGATTTGATCCAAGTACTCCGTGAATGGCACCTTACGATAGCAAGGGCCCAAGCATTGTCCCATGTTGGCATACAAACATGGACGTCCTTGGTAACCGTTACAACGACGTAATGGATAAACCTTTTGCAAGAAATGCAAGGTTTCCTGCGCAGCGTAAACGTTAGGATAAGGACCAAAGTATTGGGCGCCGTCTTCTTTGACGTCGTTGGCCAATTCAAGCTTTGGATCCGATTCGTGGGTAATCTTAATGTAAGGGTACCCCGTTCCACGCTTCAAGCGAATGTTATAGTACGGCTGGTACTTTTGAATCAACGTGATTTCAAGCAACAAGGATTCCTTTTCAGAACTCGTGACAATGAAATCAAAGTCCGCAATATTCTCAACCAGCTGGGCTGTCTTACCGGTGTGTTCACTTTTAAAGTAAGAACGCACACGGTTTTTTAGGTTCTTGGCCTTACCAACATAAATGATTTTCCCGTTCACATCCTTCATTTGGTATGAGCCGGGCAAATCTGGTAGCAGCGCAAGTTTTTGTTCAATATGTTCTGACGCCATCCGCTTTTCCTTTCAAATAGTATTTACTTCATTATACGCCGAAATTCGGTTTAATTTAACCCCGGAGATTGGTTGAAAAACTGCGCAAAAAAAGCCACTAGGAAATCTCTCACTTCCTAGTGGCTTAAGGGTTTACTTTGTCTTGTAGACGTAAATCATTACGGCTAGTGACGTCATCAACAATCCAGCAATCACTTCGACTGTCTCGGTTGAAGATGGTGCCATTGCTGTTGCTGTCGTTGCGGCCAATCCCTCTTCGGCCATCAACCACAATCCTGATACCGTACCTGCAATCGCAAGTGATGCTTGTTGTGCGAACTTCATCTGTTCTTTCCCCTTTAAATAAATAATTGCTTCCGAAGTTGTATATTACGGTTCGTTTTTGAATTATTTATGAAGTTGAAAACGTTCTCATTATTACCAAATGCGAATGCGGTTTTCACCGACGACCAAGCTGCCAACTGGCCCGGCTAACTCACGTTCAATCTTGTCGCCAACTAAGTCTTCATTCAACACATAGTCTGATCCATCCGGTTGCTCAAACTCAGCATCTACCAAGCGCACCTTGCCCAACGTTTCTGATGTCTGGGTTGGGGCAACAAAATTTGTCACCGTTTCTGGTACAGACAATTCTAGGTAATACGCTTCACCCTGCTTCACCACATCAAAGTGTGGATTCATTTCGTCAATGACGTTTGTCTTTTCAGCAGTCGTTGCACGGGCACCGTTCAAATAAACATTATGTGAAACGTACATCGGTTGCTCAACGGTTTCGAATTGCTCAATATCGGTTGGGCGCGTCATGTGCACCGCATCAATGTACGCTTCAAGCGTTGTTGGTGCTTCCGCGAATTGCGCCGTGCCTTGCACTTCCCATGCCTTGTTGGGCGTTCCGATAAATACGTTATTGTAAAAACGGTCATCCCCACCATAAACACAAGCGTAGCCAGCAATCTGAGTTGAATGTGGTGTGTGATATGGCGTCGTACGGTTAAGGACCTTTTGACGCTTCATCGCACCAGCAATCAGGTTATTGACGAACGCGCCACCTTGGGCAAATTCATCAACCGCATTTTCAGAACCGAAGACATTGTGATCAACCATGAATGGTCCGTGGCTCACTTCAACGAAGAAGTCACGATTATTGTGGTGATAAACGTTACGGTTAATGCGCGTACCTTGCGTCTGCCAATCCAACCACGTTCCCAAAACTGTATTGTGAATGTGGTTATGCGTCAGTTGCACATCAATTGCAGCGTGCAACTTAATACCAGCAACTTCCCAGCCGTGATATTCACGCTTCAAGCCAATGTTGTAGATATGATTATCCGCAATCGTTGAGAAGACACAACCTAAGTGACCCACGATACCATTTTGACCACAGTCATAAATCTCATTGTCGCGGACAATGTGTGACCCAATTGTTTCCTTGCGCCAACCATGATTGTTAATTGCTTCAAACACCGTTTCCAATTGATATTGGTAGCCTGGCTTATCACGACGATGCGTGTAGTAGTTATCGCCTGATGCACGTTCCTTACCAAGTGAAATACCACTGGTCTTCGCATCGTGGATGCGATTGTTCTCAATAATCCACCCCTTGCTCCAGTGCGCACCAATCAAGCCAGGTTGCTCTGCAGTTGGTGGCGTCCAGGGCGTTGCCGCTTGGGCCATTTCGAAACCACGCACCGTGATGTAATTACGGCCAATTTGGCTTGGATAGAACACATATGGACGCACGTTCATTTCAATCAAATGCTCTGACGGCTTAATGTCATGAAAATTAGCATAGATTGTCGTCACGTCATCCGTCACCTCAGCGAACCACTTGTACTTGGTACGGGCTGGGTACGGTTCCGCAATTTCCTCATCGGTCATAAAGTCATGCACGTGATTACGCTCTTCACCAGCATCAACCTCGGCCAATGATTGTGCTTCGTACATTGAAACCCCATCAATATAAATGTCCGCCGTGTGCGTCTTACGGTTCAAATTTGAAATGAGCCAATCCCCATTTAGCTCATCATCAAACGGATTAAACTCACCAAACACCTTGTTATCCACGATCGCCTTATAGACCGAACCAGCAATCTCTTCCCACTCAGTAACCACTTCTGAGCCCTTGATAACCACCTTTTCGCGTGGCGCTGCTTGATAAACAATGCGGCGTCGGTCGCTTAACCCGGCATTCTTTGGATTCACCCATTCACGGTATTCCCCCTCGTGAACGATGACCGTGTCGCCCGGTTGCGCAATTTGCGCAGCGTGATTAATCGTCAACAACGGATGATCTGCTGTCCCGTCGTGATGATCATTTCCTGTTTTTGCAACGTGAATCTGCATTTTTCCTACCCCCATGAAATCACTTTTGCCCCTTCATCATAAACAAAAGTGACGCCTATCTAACGGCAAAAGAATGAATTTATTTTGACGACAGCACCCTAGGTAAACGTGGTATACTATTGGCAAGAATATTTGATGGGGGAAAGCCAAATGCCATTGCAAACTAAGCGTACGGATGAATTGAGCAAGCAATTTGATGACTTGTTCGTTATGCCCGAAGTTAAGGATGATCAAAAGGATCGTTTCTTGGGCAAGAAGGAAGAAGAGCAATTGAAGCAATAATCTGCTCACGAAAAAACGTCGACCATAATCGGTCGACGTTTTTTGTTTAGTCTTTTGTTTTAACGAACAAGCCCTTCAGACTAGCCAAAGCAGCCTTCGTGATATTACCGTCGTTGTACGTCAACACGTTGCGCTTGTAAACACGCAAGCCAAACATGCTGATGAATACCAACACAATCACTTCAAGCACCAACGCAATCGCAGCATCCCCCATCGTCGCATATTGCAACCCAAGACGAGCCGGCATTAGTGTTTGTGAGATGAACGGCACGTATGACAAGATGTTCAAGAACGTATTGTTTGGTTGACCTGACAACGTAAACGTTAGCACATAACCAATCATCGCCAAGTATGTGATTGGCGCTACTGCTTGTTGCACCTGACTCAAGTCATTGACCATCGCGGCAACAATCGCAGTTAGCACCATGTACATGAAGATGGCAACCAGTGCGATTAGCAAGGTCATAATGGCAAAGCCAGCATCAACACCGGCCAACAATTCCTTGATCATCTTCAAGTACTTGTAGTGCGGTGCAAAGATGTTAACCAACAAACCAGCAATCACGTATAGCAAACCGTGCGTCAACGCCAAGCCAGCAATACCGCTCAACTTACCAAAGAATTGCACAGCTGGCGATGTCGCAGCCAACAAGATTTCCATGATACGTGATGACTTCTCATTGGCAATCTCTTGCGCAATCATACTGATGTATGACGTCAAGAACACGAAAATCAAGATACCAATGGCCGATGCCAAAGCTGTGTTAGCCGAATTGGCTACCGCACCACCTGCTGATTGACCCTTGTCACTTTGTGTCGTGGTCTTCAAAACCGGTGGCGTCATCAACTTTTGCAAGTCCGCACCTGATAAGTTAATTTCAGCTGCCGTATTCAACATTGAAAAACTCGTCAAGGTGGCTTTCAGCTTCGTTTCTGAAACTGATTCACCGTCCGCTGACGCAACCAATTGGAACTTGGACTCGCCAGTTTCCTTCAAATAGGCATCCAACTTACCTTTGCGCAAATCGGTCTTAGCTTGCTTTTCAGACGTAACTGCCTTCACCTTAGCATCGAAACCATCAGTCTTTTTCAAGTACGTCGTTAGCGCTGGTTGGTTAACCACTCCGACAACCGGTGTCTTATGACTTTGCGTGGCCGTGATGATAAAGGTGATACCTGCGATAACACCCACAATCAATACTGGCGCCAAGACCAATGCCCAATAACCAAATGACTTAATACGCGTTAGGTAGGTTTGGCGAGCCACTAAGAATAATTGTCGACTAGTCATTTACGCCACCTCCTTGCACTTCACGACGGAAAATTTCATCCAGCGTTGGCGCTGTTTGGGCAAACACTGGCACATAACCATCTTGCGCAACAGTGCTAAAGACTTGGCGTCCAACCTCAGCGTTGGTCAAACGCACTTGGCGTCCAATCCCTTGTGGTTCAACTGACACCACGCCATCAATGGCCAACAAATCAGCATCTGCCACTGGTGACTCAATGTAAATCTCCGTACGCCCGAATGATTCACGAATTTCAGTTGTCGCACCACTCAAAACCGTTTCACCATGACGCAACATCGTGAGGTGGTCCGACAACTTTTCAACCCCCGACATATTGTGAGAACTGAAAATAATCATCGCGCCATCTTGCTTCAAACGCTTAATTTCATTCATCATCAATTCCGTATTCACCGGATCTAGCCCGGTAAAAGGCTCGTCCAAAATCAAGAATTCTGGGTGGAAAATAACTGTCGAAATCAGTTGGACCTTTTGTGCGTTACCCTTAGAGAGCTTTTGGACTTTGTCAGTCGTCTTACCAACGACATCCAGACGCTTCATCCAATCTTGCAAAGAGGCCTTCGCATCAGCACGCTTCATGCCGTGCAACTCAGCAAAGTACATCACTTGTTCTTCAATGGTTAGCTTTTGGTACAGCCCACGCTCCTCAGGCAAGAAGCCAATGTGTTGCTTATCAGCTGACGTAATCTTATGCCCATCCCAAGCAATTTCACCACTCGTTGGTTCGATAAAATCTAGAATCATGCGAAACGTCGTCGTTTTACCCGCACCGTTTTGCCCAATCAACCCCATAACCTCGCCCGGGTTGATAACCATATTCATATCCCGAACTGCTAGTTTGTCACCAAACTGCTTGTTCAGGTTTTTTAATTCAATCATGTAAGCTACTCCCTATTTGTCTGACATGTTAATACCATTGTACCCAAGCCATATGAATAATTGTATAAACTTTATTCATTTGTTAGAAAAAACCTGTCACAGCCCGCATAACAAAAAAGGACGCATCCCCCGAAAAGGAATGCGTCCTTCATTAGGCATTATGCCCAGTTAATTTCATCTCGTTGCACAAGTTGGAAATCAATATTTGCCATACGTGCGCGTCCAGTTGGGTTTTGACCATGGACTTGCAAGTAGAAACGAACGTCGTCGTCATCACGCATCTCTGCTGGTGACAACACAACGTCGTGGTCGTAGTGCAATTGGAATCCCTTGAGCTCTGGCACATACGTGTATAGACGACCAACATCGACATCAAAATCGGCGCGATACATTGCTACCAATTCGACGTCCGTTGCTGGATTTGTTAAATCATAACGAATCATCTGACGGCCTCCATCTCATTTAATCGTATGCGTTATTTTAGTGCTTCACGGCGGAAACGGTCAAGCATTTCGGGTGTAAACTTCAACTCACGTGGCTTAGATCCATTTTGTTCACCTATCAAGCCGCGATCCGTTAGCGCATCCATGATACGACCGGCACGGTTATAACCCATACCAAAGTGGCGTTGAATTGATGATGTTGAAGCACCACCAGCGCGCAAAATAAATTCAAGCACATCATCCCAACGTTCATCTAGCTCATCACCTTCTGAACCAGGATTATCAATCGCGTTCACTTCTTCGTCAGATACTTCCATGCTCTTATCATATTGGGCTTCACCTTGATTCTTGATGAAGTCCGTCAATGACTCAACGTCTTCGTCAGTCAAGAAAGCACCTTGAACACGTTGTGGCCCGTTTGAACCAATTGGGGCGAACAGCATATCACCACGACCCAAGAGCTTCTCGGCACCGTTACTATCCAAAATCGTACGTGAATCAACACCAGATGAAACGGCAAACGCCATTCGTGATGGCACGTTCGCCTTAATCAAACCGGTGATAATATCAACAGATGGACGCTGTGTAGCAACAATCATGTGGATACCAGCGGCACGACCCAATTGTGCAATACGCACAATTGAATTTTCAACGTCACCAGAAACGGCTGACGTCATCATCAAGTCAGCCAACTCGTCAATAATGACAACCAAGTATGGCATCTTTTGAAGCACAGTGCTTGGATCAGCTGCATTACGCTTTTCGACTAAGCGGTTGTAACCATCGATGTTACGCACCCCTTCATCAGCCAGCAACTTAAAACGACGATCCATTTCAGCGACAACCTTCTTCAAGCCGAGTGATGCCTTCTTAGGGTCTGAGATAACTGGTGTAATCAAGTGTGGAATATCGTTATAAACTGACAATTCCACCTTCTTAGGGTCAACCAACATCAAGCGAACTTGTGATGGCTTGGCCTGTAACAGAATTGATGCCAAAATGCCGTTGATGGCGACTGACTTACCTGAACCAGTTGAACCAGCAATCAACAAGTGTGGCATCTTCGTCAAATCAAGCTTCACAACGCCACTTGTGACACCACGACCAATTGGAACAACCAATGGCTTCGTCGTATCAATACCGGCCTCTTCAACCATGTCTCGGAAACCAACTGTCGCTTGTTGATCATTAGCAACTTCGATTCCGACGACGTTTTTACCAGGAATTGGTGCTTCGATACGCAATGACTTAGCAGCCAACGCCAACGCCAAATCATCAGCAAGGTTTTGAATCTTTGATACCTTCACACCAACTGCTGGCTTAATTTCGTATTGAGTAACGGTTGGTCCAAGGACCACCTTTTCAACCGTCGCGTTGATGTTAAAGCTCTTCAATGTTTCGTGCAAGATACGGGCCTTATCGTTCAACGCATCGCGCTCAGCTGACTGGTCAGTTGAACCGATGTGTTGTAACAAATCAGTCGTTGGCAAAACGTAATCCTTATCATCAATCACAGTACCCAAGCCAGACGCATCCACGTCAGCAGTTGGTTCTGAAATGGTTGACGGTTCAACGTGGCCTACGTTTGATTGATGCGCCGTTGTCTTTGGTGACGTTTGCGCGTCATTGTGACCAAGAATATCAGCGTGCGTCAACGGCACATCTTGACCAGGTAACAGTTCGTCATCCGGCAAGTCCTCGCCATAAACTACCGGCTCAATCGCAGCATCTTGCGCTTGAATAACCTCATCTGGATTAAAGCTTGGATCATACGCCATTTCAACTGGTGCTTCATCTTCGCTTGGTAGCGGCGTGAACTCATTCGTCACTGGTTCTGCAGCCGCAAATGTCGACCCATCAACTGGTGCTTCCGGCTTGAATGGTGCCGGTGCCACAATTTCTGGCATCACGAATTCAGTGGCCGTTGCGTCTACTTCAGGTTCAGCATCCACAACTGCCGTAGGTGCCTTAGCCTTCTTTGATTTGATTGGCGCATCGTTTGACGCAGAAGCATCAGGTAAGCCATCAATCATATTTGCGGCACGTTCCGCTTCTGAGGCAAACGGATCTTCATTGAAGAAATCTTGCATCGCCGACTTTTGACGGACACGGAAGCTTTCGATCGATTCAGTCACTTTTTCATGGGCTGTTGAAGCTTGCGTTTGAACCAAATCACCCGCACCTTCAGCCAAGTTAAAGAAGTTGTCAAAGACATCGCGAATTGGCAAATTGAAGAACATCACTGGTCCGGCAATCAATAGAATAACCGCCACTAGCCATGAACCAAAATCAGCCATTGCCATGTATGTGCCACTATAAAGCATGGCACCAATTAAGCCACCACCAACTGGGGTTGTGACTGCCTTGTTATTCATATCTTGATTGATTAACGTTTGGATGGTTTGTGCATACGCTTCATGCACATTCATCTTATCGAAAAGTAAGATTGAACCAACCAACATGATGCCCACATAAAAGAGGGCAAAGCCAACATATTGTTGCCACTTAAAGCGCTTTGGCCATTGGCCGTAAGCAACTACCACGAGTAGCGGAATTAAGAGTACCAGTAACAAGAATTGATAAGATCCACCTACTACTAGGCGAATAATATTGGCCAAAAACTTACCAACTAATCCAACCTTGGCAATGGCAATTACTGTCATAATGGTCGCAAATAGGCCAATAAGTTGTGGCCCACGTTCCAGCCACCAATTCTGTTGGGCTGCTTTTTTCTTTTTGGCAGACGTCGACTTTTTCGGCGTTGTTTTACGCTTGGTAGTCGGACGCTTTTTTGCTGTCGCCGCCATATTAATCTCCTTTCTTAAGTGAATAAACGCTCATTTATTTTTACTTCAACTTGTCGTAGTCGTATTCGTGAGTCAAATCTAGGTTTGGGAACCCTTGTTGGCGCAACGTTTCGTAGATAACGATAGCGGCTGTGTTTGACAAGTTCAATGAACGAATGTGGTCATCGTTTTGTGGGATACGCAATGCCTTTTCAGGGTGTTGCTTCATGAACGGCTCTGGCAAACCAGTCGTTTCCTTACCAAACAAGAAGTAGTAATCGTGATCAGGGTTTGTGTAATCAGCCTCGTGATAGGCACGTGGTGCGAACTTTGAAATCAAGAACAATTCGTCCGTCTCCTTCAAGCTGGCCATAAAGGCTGGCAAGTTTTCGTGAATTGTAATATCAACTGTATCCCAGTAGTCCAATCCAGCGCGCTTAACGTGCTTGTCGTCCAACTTGAATCCCAAAGGTTCAATCAAGTGAAGCTTCGTGTTTGTTCCCGTTGCAGTACGGGCAATGTTTCCAGTATTTGCTGGCATCAATGGCTCAAATAATACGATGTGATTCGTGCTCATGATTATCTCCTATTCCGGGGAGGCTCCCCTCCCCCAACGCGTTTAATTGCATACAAAAATAAGTATAGCATGGTCTGATAACTGACCACGCTATACTTAGCAAACCTTATTAAATGCTTTACTCGTTTTCTTCCGTAAATAGACCTGAGTTTTCTTGCCACCACTTATACAAACGGTACAACAATACCTTCAAGATGGCATACCCTGGAATTCCGAAAATAACGCCCACCAAACCGAAAATATTTCCGGCTGACAACAAGATAACCAAAACGGTTACTGGGTGAATATGCAACGAATTACCGAGCAGCTTCGGCGTAATGAGTCGGCCTTCCAACGTCTGTTCGATCATAAAGACCACTAGTACTGAAACTAGCATCATTGGCGAGACGAATAGTCCAACGACCACCGCTGGCACCATTGCCAAAAACGATCCTAAGAACGGAATCAAATTTAGCACACCAGCAACAATTGCAATCAACCAACCATATGGCAAACCGATAATGGTATAACCAATCGCGAACATCACCATAACGGCAAAAGCAACTGACAATTGACCACGAATGTAGTTTGAAATTTGGTTGTTAATTTCACCAATTGTTTCAAGGAATGATGGTCGTGCCTGCGGTGGCAAAAATTTCGCCATGTAGCCTGGCATTTGGTGCCCATCCTTCAACAAGTAGAACAACATGAACGGGAACGTCAACAAGGTTATGACAACCGTCGTTACCGTCCCGACAACTGAAGAAACTCCTTTGATACCCTTGCTTGCATACTCAGCTGAGTAGTTTTTGAACCAGGTCGTCAAGTCATTATTCGTCTCGTTGAACCACTTATTGACCGACATGAATCGCTTGTCTGACGTCAAATTATCAACAGTCTTAACAATGCTACGCCAGTATTCTGGCCAGTGCTTAATCAATCCAGCAACCTGATCCGTAATCCACGGAATGAATACAGCCAATCCCCAAATAATTAACAGCGCCAAGACAACGAATTGAATCGTAATCGTTACGGCGCGATGCAACTTAAAACGGCGCTCGGCCCAATCAACCATCGGATTTAGCAAGTAGTAAAAGACACCCGCGATAATAATCGGTGCCCCCACTGCGCCGAACAAGCCAGCGACTGGCGCAAAGATGAAATCAACCTTCTTTAGCATATAAATAATGGCCAACGTCAGCAAAATAACCAGCATCGTTGAAATGATTTTATTATCTAACAGCCAGCGATACAAAATCGACCGGTGTTTTTGGTTGTTGCTCATATAGTCTATCCCCCAAAAATAAAAAGCCAGTTACCAGCTGGCAACTGACTTTATTGTATCAAGCTTAGATGAACAATACACGCACTGATTCAGGAATTTCGTAGTCCTTTTGTGACAACGTCAATTCACCAGTCTCAGCATCGCGACGGTAAACCGTCACGTTATCTGTGTTTTGGTTAGCCGCAACCAAGAACTCGTTGCTTGGGTTCAAAGCGAAATCACGTGGGAAGTCACCCTCAGTTGAAATCCATTGGATGTGTTCAACTGATGCACCGCCGTCCTTAACCGCAAAGACCGCGATTGAGTTGTGACCACGGTTTGACGTGTACACAAACTTACCGTCGTTTGACAAGTAGATAGCTGCACCACCGTTGTGCTCAGTCCAATCTGCAGGAATCATTGAAACAGTTTGCAACAACGTGAATGATCCGTCAGCGTTGTACTTCAAAACTGACAACTTTGATGACAATTCACCCAACAAGTATGCGTATTGACCGTCTGGGCTAAAGCGCAAGTGACGTGGACCGAAGCCAGCTTCTGTTTCAAACGTTGCAACCAACGTCAACTTACCTTCGTCAGACACATCAAACGTCAACACCTTGTCGGCACCCAAATCAACGACTGCCACACGGTTGTCTGGCGTCAAGTTGTTCCAGTGAACGTGTGATGAGCCTTGTTCTGGACGTGGCCCTGATCCTTCTGATTGGAATGAATCAGTCAGCGTCAATGAACCATCAGCTGCAATCGCGAAGACTTCCAACGTACCCTTGTGGTAGTTACCTGAGTACAACAATTGACGGGCTTCATCAACAGACACGTACGCTGGTGAAGCACCTTCTGCCAAAACTTCTTGTGTCAACGTTGCTTCGTCATTGGCAAAGTCGAACACACCAACACCACCTTGGTCGCCGTTCTTGTCAACCGCGTACAACTTGTTAGCCTTGCTCAAAGCAAGGTATGTTGGTGAACCAACTTCAGCAACCAACTTGGCATCTTGCAACTCACCAGTCTCCGTGTTCAATGCTGCTTCGTAAATTCCCTTTGAAACACGTCGCGTATAAGTACCAAATAAAATCTTTTCCAATGCCATGGTTGATCTCGCTTTCATTCATTAAATATCTTTTCAGTAAACGCTTACATTATAACATAAAAGCGTATGCATCAACAGACACATACGCTTTCGTTACCTATTTATTCGCAATTACTTCAATTTCAATGCGGGCGTTCTTTGGCAACGTTGCCACCGCTACAGCTGAACGAGCTGGGAATGCGTCAACCTCACTAAAGTAATCGGCATACAACTCATTTACAGGTGCAAAATCAGCCATATCAGCAAGGTAAACACTCACTTTAACAATATCTGCTCGCGTCATGTCAGCTGCAGCAAGCAAGCCATCAATGTTCTTAAAGACTTGCGTTGCTTGTTCCAAGGTCGTCTCCCCTGCAAATTCCCCTGTGCTAGGAATCAAACCAATTTGTCCTGAAGCGTACAACGTCCCATTCGTCAAAACAGCTTGTGAGTATGGTCCGATAGCACCTGGTGCATCAGTTGTTGCGATAATTTGCTTTGTCATTTTTCTATCCCCTACAAATTTAATATCGTCAGTATACGCGCAAAAATCGACAGTGGAATTAAAAAAGGACCTACCCGAAAAGGTAGATCCTCCAACTGTTATTCAGCCTTAAACTTACGACGCTCTTGTACACGAGAGACGATAACTGAGGCAATAATTGATAGTGTTAACAATCCAACGATAACGGTCAATGACACCACATTTGAGATGTGGAAGTGCCAATCGAACGCCTTCGCTGATTCATTCAAGACCATCTTCACCCCAATAAAGGCCAAGATGACCGCCAATGCGTACTTGATGTAGCGGAACATTGGCAAAATACCAGACAAAGCAAAGTACAATGAACGCAATCCCATAATCGCAAAGATGTTTGACGTCACGACGATAAATGTATCTTGCGTAACGGCCAAAACAGCTGGAATTGAGTCAACGGCAAATAGCAAATCTGATGCTTCAATGAACAACAATGCCAACAAGAATTGCGTTGCGTAACGCTTACCATTTTCCTTAACCAGGAAATGGGGTTCTGCCACATCTTCCTTCAATGGCAAAATCTTACGCAAACTCTTGATGATGAAACTATCATTCAAATCTTGTGCTTCTTCCTTTTCGAAGAGCATCTTCACACCAGTGACAATCAAGAATGTGCCGAAGATGTACATCAACCACGCAAAATGGTGTAGCAAGGCTGCGCCACCAAAAATGAAAATCACACGCATGACTAGAGCACCAAAGACACCCCAGAACAGCAAACGGTGTTGATACTTCAATTCAATACCGAAGAAACCAAATACCAAAATGAAGATAAACAAGTTATCAATACTCAATGACTTTTCAAGCAAATATGCCGTCACGAAATCAAGCGCATGATCACCGCCAGTGAAGAACCAAAGGCCACCCGCAAAAATGAAGGCAAGCCCAATCCAAAAGCCACTCCATAACAATGATTCTTTCATGGTTGGTGCCTCATTGTTTTTGTGGAAGACACCCAAATCAAGTGCCAACATCACCAAAACAAAGGCGAAGAAACCAATCCAATAACCTATACCAACTTCCATGTATTTCTCAACTTTCTTATAAATAGATACGTCTCGGGCCACCAATTTGGTCCGCGATGACTATAACCCTATTCTAACCGAATATTAATCGTAATACTATTACTAACTTTTATTAGGTTCATTTCACGCCGGTAAACAAAAACATCCGCCCTAGGGTAAAGGCGGATGTTTTATAAAAGAAAGAAAGTGGGTCTTTCAGACTTTTTTATAAAGAGAGAAGTAGATAACTTTAGTTTGTGTTTTGGCTAGTGTTCATGTTCTCATTGCTAGCAGTTGAGAATCTAGCCCGACGCTGCTAAAGCATCACAACATTGCGTTGCATAATTATTATGTCATAGCGATAGCAATCACTAGCACACTCTTTTTTCAAAATCGTAAAACTTTTTGAAACTTACAAAATCGACGTCTTATTTAGTTTTGATACACTAATTTCACCTAGGCGTTGTTCGTACTGGTGCCATTGGCGACTCGTTGGTAGCGCCGTCCACTCGAACTTATTTTGCGGTTCCACGTTGGCTTGGAAGTTTGAAATAACCAAGTCAGCATTTTTAGTCGTATTTTCCGTAAAGACAATTTCATAACGCGAAACTGACTTAATCATTTCCTGTAACACGCGGTTAGCGCTAGGATATTGTTGCATGTTAACGTTCACCACGATCGGCTTGAACATCTTATCAAACGCCAAATCGTTCAAGAACGTCACAACCAATTTGTCATACAAGAAATTATCTGAAAGAGTTTTTACACCCATATCTTCGCGGAAAATCTTCATAGCCGCGTTTGTAAATTCATGTACAACCGGATACAACGTTGCGACATCAATCGAACTAAAGCGTTCCGGAATAAACAAATCGTCACTGTCACCAAATGAACGAATAATCGTCGCAAATAAATGACGACGTAAATTTGCTAATTCTTCTTCCTCTAGTTCGGTATTGAAGCACTCAAAATACAAGCTCTCCACTTTGAAAATAAAGTCATTCAAACGCTTCTTCACACGCTTCGTGACATTCATCATCCAATCCGTGTCGATGCGAATGTTGTTCAAATACAAAATATAGAGCAACTGAACACTTTCTTCCTTAGCGTTCGTCACGCTAATGCCTTGGCGTTCAAGCATTGCTTGCCATTCCGTAATCAGCCACTGTGCACGATCATCAAGTTCATCATAATTAACGAGCGTTTCGCGCACTGGCGCACTGTTAATAAAGTGACCGAGTCGGGCACGAACTAATGAAATCGCCAAAAATTGCTGAATGACCAATGAACGAGCATTTGTTAACGCAGCTGAGTTAATACGCAAATCTTTAAAAATAGGTTCACGTGTCACGATGTCACGAACCTTGTCCGTTTGGGCCACCACATCCCAACGCATCATGATATGGAACAACATTGAGCGCAAATACATTTCGTTCCCTTCGAAATGATAATTTGGCGTAATCGTCAAATTATACTTGGCTAAACGTTCATTCAAAGTTTGCTTGATATTACTTACCGTCCCGGCAGAAATCGCGTGTTGCAACGCAAAGTGCTCGTATGACTTCATCGTTTCGTTTAAGACATCAAGTGTAAATTGCCAATACACTGAATTTTTAATGTAGTAGCTAATAATGCCATCTACATTACCCAAATAACGATCATCCAAATAAATTGTTTTTGAATCATCTGAAACAAGCAACGTGTCATCTGTCGTTGACATCACGACTTGAATGTCCGAATTCAATGATCGTGCATTTTCGAGCGCCTTGTACTTTGACCAGTCCAAGGCTCCATCAATTCTGAAACCGGCAAAATCAGTTCATCAGAATTCGCAAGTTCGGTTAACAGCGTCACCTTCTCTTGCTCTTTTTTATCTAACATCCATAAATCAACAACCATACCCCTTATCCTCCACTGGATAATAGTAATTGAAAATTTATTATTTAGAATTTAAGGTTTTTTCAAAAACAAAATAATTTTGCCGTTATTTTTGTCACGAAACCAAAATAGTGGTACAACCACATAGGCCGTACCACTATTGCATACATCATCTTAGAATAAGTCTGTTTTTTCGGTTTTATCCACCATTTTTGATCTTTGCACCTCAATCAGACTTCGTTGTAACTGTGTAATTTGTTTTGTGCTTGGCAAATCTTGCCAATTGAATCGATTGTTCATATTAGCAGTTGGCCCAATGACATCCGAAATGACAATGTCGGCGATCTTTAAATCATCTACAAATTGCACGTTAATCTTTAAGAATCCTGAAATTAGACGTCGCAACATCAATTCAAGATTAGGTCGCGTACGAATATCAATTAAGACATTAACCGGCGGCCAAAATAACGTCAAACTAACATTTGAAAATAACAACATGAAGATTGGCCCATAGAAAAGATTTTTCATCATTTCTAAATCAATTGCCATCGATTGTTGCCATTCAGAAATGATTTCGTCCGTAATTTGTGCCGTCGTTGGCGCCATTAAAATTGCATTATCAATTCTTACCGGATTACCGAGCAATAACTCGTTGTGTTCCTTGTATACTTCGACAAGAATCAACGGTGCCAAAACATCTCGGGGCAGCGCCTCTTTTGTCCCTTCCGGCATAGTTGATTGTATATGCGAATCAAACACCCGCACCATCACCTGCCACAAATCCTTAACATTTTGGACGATTGGTTCTGCTAAATCGGTTTGCCAATCTAGCCGTCCGCCTAGGCCGACCACGTACATCGCGAGATAGAACCCTTGAACCTGTGCCCAGACATCCGCTTCTTCGTCCAAAAGATTAATTTCTTTGAACTTCTGGACTAACTGCGTCAAGATTAGTTGCGTACGTTGTGAAAGTTCTTGCCAAGGTCGCAAAATATAGTTGGTTAAGGTTTCACCACCACGGTGTCCGTGACGTTCTCTGGTAAGCGATACCAACAAATAAACTTTCAAAAAGTGCCACTCTGATGAAGAAAGCTTTCCATCATCTTCAAGAATCAACTTATTCAATAGCGCGTAGCAATCCTGAACTGTAATACTCAACGCATGATTGAATCGCATTTTACGTCCACCATAGAAATGGGCATAAATTTGAATGAATATCAGCCGAACTGACAATTCGGTATCCCCTTCAAGGGTGTTTTGCGGCGTGATGTACACACCATATTTCAAGAGTAG
The DNA here is from genome assembly GCA_041871065.1 of Weissella confusa. Taxonomy (NCBI): domain Bacteria; kingdom Bacillati; phylum Bacillota; class Bacilli; order Lactobacillales; family Lactobacillaceae; genus Weissella; species Weissella confusa. The sequence continues at coordinate 1,382,342 of CP168942.1, forward strand.
ATGCTCCAACTCTTTCTTATGATTACCTACCGTCCCCACAGAGACAGACTTTTCTGCTGCGTAACGTTCATAGTTAATCATTCGCTCATTAAACATATCCACCAGCATCTGCCATTTTAATGACTGTGATAGCAACTCGTACTTCAAGTCATCTAAATTGATATGTCGATACTTAGAGATAACCACCACGCGATTATGATCTGTCAGTTGAATTGCATTCTCGCCCGCTTCATCAACACCGTACAACTTAAGCAAGTGTTGTGCCAACAACTCGACAGTTCGGCGAACTTTATATCCTGACCAATCGAATTCAGTTTCTAACTCTGTCACAAATATTTTGTCACTATTATTTTTGACAATAAATGATGCTAACGCAATTTCATCATTGTCTGCTTTGTCGAGTAACCAATCGACTTCGTAACCCATTAACATTTCTCTCACCCTAACAAGCAACCTCTTCAATCCCACATATCGGAGGCCTGTGTTGCATCCCACAAAAAACAAAGAGGACCTATATAAATAAGTCCTCTTTTAACATTGTACACCACAATTCGAATAATCATACTGAACAATTACGGTTTTTATGTCTATATTATTTTATTCGTCTTATTTTCGTATTCATTCAATGGACAAACTTGGGTAATCTGTTCATTATTCTCGAAAACTAAACTTTGAAAACTAACAGATTACTTGCGCTTTTGTACAAATGCAAAAGTTACAAGGCTAGCCATAACCGTCATAGCTACCAATAAGGCACTCTTGTCTTGGGCACCCTTAGCAGCCGTTTCTGGCAATGACACCGCATTTGAAATAGCTACCGCAGCGCGATCAACAGCTTGTTGCAAAGCTGCTGGCGTCTCTGCGTGTGCAATATCATCAATGCTTGAAACAACCGTGGCATCCTCGGCAACATTTTGCTTAGCAGCTTCATCTGTCATAGCATCCTTAGCTTGATTCTTATCATCATCCGTAACACCATTGGCTGGTGCTTCAATTGGGTCGTTTGGTACCACTGCTGATGACGTCAAGATTGGATCATTTGGCACTACCGCTGATGACGTCAAGATTGGGTCGTTTGGCACTACCGCTGATGACGTCAAGATTGTGTCGTTTGGCACTACCGCTGATGACGTCAAGATTGGATTGTTTGGTACTACCGCTGATGAACTGTAAATTGGATCATTTGGTACCACTGCTGATGACGTCAAGATTGGATCGTTTGGTACTACCGCTGATGAACTGTAAATTGGATCATTTGGCACTACCGCTGATGACGTCAAGATTGGGTCGTTTGGCACTACCGCTGATGACGTCAAGATTGGGTCGTTTGGCACTACTGCTGATGACGTCAAAATTGGGTCATTTGGCACTACTGCTGATGACGTCAAGTATTGTGGGTCATTTGGCACCACTGCTGATGACGTCAAATATTGTGGGTCATTTGGTACCACTGCTGATGACGTCAAATATTGTGGGTCATTTGGCACTACTGCCTCTGACGTCAAGTATTGTGGGTCATTTGGCACCACTGCTGATGACGTCAAATATTGTGGATCATTTGGCACTACCGCTGATGACGTCAAGTATTGTGGATCATTTGGTACCACTGCTGATGACGTCAAATATTGTGGGTCGTTTGGCACCACTGCTGATGACGTCAAGTATTGTGGGTCGTTTGGCACTACCGCTGATGACGTCAAGTATTGTGGCTCATTTGGCACTACTGCTTCTGATGTCATGTATTGTGGCTCATTTGGAACCATCTCTGTATCTGACACATCAGCTTGAATAAACTTACCACCGAATCCGTGGTGACCATCGGCTGCATAGTTATTGTTTCCATTTGCATGAATGGTTGCAATCAATTCAGCACTGCTGTTTCCAAACAACAAGTGCTTTACTGTCGTGTTAATACCATTTGCTGCATACACCGTGTTTGTTAGCTCAGGCGTGAAGTTGTTGTTTGACAAGTCAAGCGTTTCAAAAGATGCCGTCTTGACGTCAGAAAGTTGCATTTCCCAGAACAACTGCGCTGCGTCGTGACCGTTGTGCTTATCAGCCGCATTGGCAGCAGCAAACGTTCCACTCAAATTAACTGACTTCAAATTCTTGTTTTGCGCAAAAGCACGGCCCAACTCAGCCAGTGCGTTACGGGCTGCTGTTTGATCTGACCAGTTGTCCCAGTTCTTAACGACATCTGCTAACCAAGCTGAAAACTCACCGTTGTTTGACAGATCAACGTCAGCTTCTGTGCTTGCTGCCGTCAAAACACTGTCTGGCACCTTGCTAAAATCAGTGTTTTGAACAGAAGCTGCAGATACAGTTTCTGGCGTTGTCAATTGGATTGCTGCTGACATAACTGGCGTTCCAACAACCAATGCAACACCCATTACTGACAATCCGTAACTAACCCACTTCTTACCAGCCTTATACATCTTAAAATGACCCTTGCTTTGGACATTCTTCTTCATCATAACTCAATAACCCTTCCACTCTTAGAAACTTTTAATCGAGATCACCCCTAACAGGTAGCCTGATTAATCAACGTGTAAAGTCATTGTATTTTTGATTATTAAGTTTCACTCATAATGTTTTAAGCATATGAAAGAATTTGTTTTTTATGTCTAATGTAAAATAAAACGTCGCAAATGCCGGTGTATCAAGGTTTCCAATATTTATGACAGTTATACAAAACAGATTTAGGTGCCTAGTCCGCTAAATCAGTACGAAATTGCTCAACATAATCCAACGTATCCAATTTCATTACATACAAAAAACCGACCATATCGTGTTTATGGTCGGTTTTTGGCTTATTAATAATTTATTGAGTCGAAATTCTCTGTATTACTTACGCTTTAGCACGGTCGCAAAAATTACCAAATTCGTCAAAACTGCAAGAACTACCAGCAGAGAATTCTTATCTTGATTACTCTTAGCATCTGTCTCTGGAAGCGACACAACAGTTGAATTAGCCACTTTGGCTCGATTCACAGCGTTAGCGTTGTCAACGTTTTGGTGTGTACCTTCTTCACCATTCGCACCATTTTGCGAATGATTTGTATCATTGTTTCCCAAACTCATAATTGGGGCATTCGGTACCATCGCCGTCACAATCGGATTATTTGGTACCATCTCAGTCACGATTGGATCGTTTGGCACCATTCCCGTTACGATTGGGTCGTTCGGTACCATCTCAGTTACAATCGGATCATTTGGTACCATCTCAGTCACGATTGGGTCGTTTGGTACCATGCCAGTTATAATCGGATCATTTGGCACCATGCCTGTTACGATTGGGTCGTTCGGTACCATCTCAGTCACGATTGGGTCGTTTGGTACCATGCCAGTTATAATCGGATCATTTGGCACCATGCCTGTTACGATTGGGTCGTTCGGTACCATCTCAGTTACAATCGGATCATTTGGTACCATGCCTGTAACGATTGGATCATTTGGTACCATCTCAGTTACGATTGGGTCGTTTGGTACCATCCCCGTCACAATCGGATCGTTCGGTACCATTCCCGTTACGATTGGGTCGTTCGGTACCATACCTGTAACGATTGGATCATTTGGCACCATCTCAGTTACGATCGGATCGTTTGGCACCATCCCCGTTACGATTGGGTCGTTCGGTACCATCTCAGTTACGATTGGGTCATTCGGTACCATCTCAGTTACGATTGGGTCGTTCGGTACCATGCCCGTCACAATTGGGTCGTTCGGTACCATCTCAGTCACAATCGGATCGTTTGGCACCATCCCCGTTACGATTGGGTCGTTCGGTACCATGCCTGTAACGATTGGATCATTTGGTACCATCTCAGTCACGATTGGATCGTTTGGCACCATCTCAGTTACGATTGGGTCATTCGGTACCATCTCAGCTACGATTGGGTCGTTCGGTACCATCGCCGTTTGTTCGTCGGCGTCATACACAAACACGACTGAATTTGATGTATTAGCGGCTCCAAATTTACCTTGTGCATTTCCATTTGTGTGGCTAAACGTAAAGCCTGGAATTTCTGGCGCTGATTCGTTATACGTAGTTCCTGGCTTAGCAAGCTTCGTAACTGCAGGTGCCAACGTGTTTCCTTGACCATCAACATACAAAACCTTAAGTTGCGCTTGCCCGTTAAAGTTTTGTGAATCCGGCGTGGTCGTGATGGTCTGCTTTCCAGTAGACCCTAACTTCTCACCGTTCACATTGTAAGTATCAAGCGTTGAAGTAACAGAATTCTTTGTACCATTGTCCGCAAACGCCACGTCAAAAATATGAACAACAGATCCCGCACCGACCGACTTTTTACCAGCAGTTGCATGATCGATATTGTCTTGCAATTTTGCTAGTTGTGAAGCCGTCAAATTACCTTGATTCTTACCATTTACCAAGAAATTAGTAAAATCATTGGCTGGGTCTTTTGACAACCCCTCAGTTGAATAATCTGTGTATGGGTTACCAATGTTATAGGCAACCAAGTAATTGTTATCATCAATCTTGATGATGGTATAAGCGCCAATTCCAGCTGACTTTAATGACTTTGCAACTTCGCCTTCCAAAGTAGCAATATCCATGCCATCAGTTTTAAAGTTAGACTTTACTTCTTGCTCAATTGTACTTAACTTAATAGCTGCCGCCGTCACTGATGTCGCAATAAATGAATCACCAGATACTCTTGGAACCCAGTAATTTGCATACGTTCGATTTGACGTTACCGCCTTTACAGTACCTGAATTAACGGTAATTCGTTGAATCTGAACAAGGTCATCCGTACCGTACTTACCATTTTCTTCTGAAGCAGCCGTCTTGGCATCGCCGTTGTAGATTGCATTTAGATAATCGTTGTCCTGGAAGAAACTTTCGACACCGATATTATCACTCTTTGAGTAACCCCATTGAGTCGTATTAGCTTTGTCGTATCCCTTTGTGTTACCAGCAACAAACGCCAATGATCCACTAACTTGTGAATTTCCAAAGTAAACCGTTGCGTTTGCTTTTTCATTGAACCAAATAGCTGTGCTTGCAACCGGTGAAGCATCTGTACCTGTGATGTTCAGCGTGCTCTCGGATACACCTAGCAATTCATCCGTCAACGTAATTGCCAAATGCCCATCAGCAACAACGTATGTACCGATTGTCTTACCACTGTTCATCAACATTCCCTTTGCTGACACAACATCAAAGTTTTGTGTATCAACTGATGTATTTGCTGATACCATTTTTCCATAAATTGGAATTTGAATGGTATCTCCGTTGTGATACATTTCCTTAGTATTATCAATAGACACAGTGACAGAATAACCATTCATAACACGTGCAGAATTTGATTGTGTGAAATCGCCCCCGTTAGCAACGACATCACCTTTACTATTTTCAACTCCGTTAATCGTAGTACCAACGGTTGCTTGAACATTAGTATCAGTTGCGTAATCCCAAGTGTGGGCGACAGTCGTGTTGTTCGCAACTGGTTGTGCACTTTCCTGTGTTGCATTAGGTGTTGCCGCCGTTGTTGATGCTGGCGTTGAAGCTTGTTGTACTGCAGGTGTATCAACAACCGCTTGATCAGCAGTAACTTCAGTTGTTGGTGCAACAGGCGCTGGAGTCGTCGTGTCCGTTACAGGTGCTGGCGTTGAAGCTGGTTCAACTGCCTCTTGCTTCGTGCTATTTGTCGTAGCATCCGTCGTCAACGTAGCAGAAGTAGCCGTCACAACCGCCCCAGTTGCTGAGCTAGCATCTGGTTGCGTTGATACAGCTGCTTCAACTGGTGCAGTGTGTGCATCTGACACTTGGTCCGCGCTCACTTGTCCACCAGTCATCATTGCTGCCCCAGCAAATGCCAATCCGGCGATCAACCAACGCTTCTTTGCCTTATAAAGCTTGAAGCGTTCCTTTCGACTCGTTGACATATTTACAACTACTCGTTTCATAAACCCATTACCTCTTCCTTCACTCGACGGGTTAAAACCCGCAACATAGAGGTATATGTTAGGTTCGAATAGGCTGATTTGAGCACAGTCTTTTGGGGTCGAAATGAACACATTATCGAATGCATAAAAAAATAGAATGCGACGAAAAATCGCATTCTATCAGTAAAAACATCAGGTATTATCTGGTCTAACCGGCATCACAACTAGGTTTTGTGACGGCTTCATAATAATCCATTTTAATAAATCAACTCGTCAGAACGATTTCTAAACGCATACCAACTGTACCGTCCTGAAAACAAGTATAAAATCACCAAAATATTTTTTCAGCCGAAAATTTCGTTGTATAAAACGAACGCCCAATACAATGTTTTTCTCTTTTTCAAATTCCGTTATTTCTTTGCCTGCAACAACTTTTTTGACCATCCTAACTTGGCGTCCAACCACCAGCACAAGCCAACTAAGGCGTATGTGAAGACCGCATCCAAAACCGCGTGTTGGTGCAACAAAAACGTACTTAACGTAATCAACAAGCCGAAGACAACACAGATAACACCAAGGACAGAACGGCGCTCACGAAGGGCTACAACGCCGAAAAAGACAGCTAAGGCCGCCCAAGTATTGTGATAACTTGGGAATGATCCGAACACGTTCACAGATGACGAATCTAGCACCGCAATCTGACTATAGAATGCACTGTCCTTTGACAAAACTTGAATCGGGCCCACCAAAAAGTCATGCGGAATCGTCACTGTTGGCATAACAGCGTAAATCACCGTCGAAATCACGTAAACCAGCGAACTTACCGTGAAGTATTGCCAAAACAAACGCTCCCGGCCAGCAAACCAAGCCATGACCGGCCATAAAATAATCCAAATAAATGGCAACGTCATATACAGTGCAAAAATCGGCGTAAACCATGGTATCACGCGATCAATGCCCAACTGCAAATTAACCGCTGAAGCGACACCGCCATGCACGCCACCAGCCCAAGTTGCCACAACAAAATAACTGAACGATTCAATCGCCCATACAAACAAAAACAGTCCCACAATCATTGGCCATTTTGCGTGCCAAACCTGTTTAAAACTTGTCATGATATTCCCCCCTATCATCTTCATCAAACACAGGTTATCACGGCGTTGTGAACAATTTTCGAATGGTGCTCGAGACACAAAAAAAGGCCAGGCAAAAATTGCCTGGCCTTCGTATTAATTAATGATTAGTTTGACTTGACGTCAAGCTCCAAGAAGTTAGCTACCTTAGTTGCTTCATTAGCAACCGCGTGCAACGTAGCCAAACGGTTGTTCTTAACAGCTTCGTCTTCGACCATGACCATCGTCTCATCGAAGTAAGCTGCAACTGCTGGTTGCAAGTTCAACAAAGCAACCAACTTGGCATCCGTTTCTGAAACTTCAGCAACTGGTGAAACAGCTTCGAACAAAGCCTTTTCAGCATCGTTCTCGAACAACGTCACATCAACAACCGCGTCAGTAGCGTTCTTCGTCGTCAAGCGCATGACACGCGTCAAAGCTTCAACACCTTCACGGAAGTTATCGTCAGCCACGTGAGCTGCCAAAACTTGTGCTGATTCGAACATTTGAGTCGTATCAGCAAAGTCATTCTTCGTTACCGCGTTGATGATGTCACGACGAACACCATCATCTTGCAACGCCTTCACAACACGGTCCGTCAAGAAGTTCACAACGGCAGCCACATTGTTTTGCAACTCAGCCATAACGTCTTCTGGCAAACCGAACTTAGCAGCATCAGCGTTGATATCATCGATCAAGTCTGACAAAATACCGTCAATGTCCAACTCCCACTTGTTGTCGGCCAAGATGTTTACAACACCTGAAGCGGCACGACGCAAAGCATATGGGTCGTTTGAACCTGATGGTACCATGCCACCAGCGAAGAATGACAACAAGCTATCCAACTTGTCAGCCAAAGCCAAAACCTTACCCAAATCTGACGCTGGCAATTCACCATCAGCTGAGATTGGCATGTAGTGTTCACGGATTGCTTGGGCCACAGCGGCGTCTTCACCAAACAAGTTGGCGTACTTCTCACCCATGATACCTTGCAATTCGTCGAACTCACCAACCATACCAGTCATCAAGTCGAACTTGTAGATCTCACCTGCACGGGCCAACTTCGTTTGTTGGTCAGCTGAGAAGTTCAAGCGACCAGCAATGATAGCAGCCAATGCCTTGGCACGACGCGTGTGTGCAGCAACTGATCCCAACTTAGCGTGGAATGAAACAACTTCCAACTTGTTGTTGTAGAAGTCGATGTCGTGCTTTTGGTCCTCGTGGTAGAAGAACTTAGCGTCTTCCAAACGGGCAACCAACACCTTCTCGTTACCGGCAATCACGTTGTCGATGTATTCAGCGTTTCCGTTACGAACTGAGATGAAGTGTGGCAACAAAGCACCATTAGCATCAACCACGTGGAAGAAACGTTGGTGCTCCTTCATTGACGTAATCAATACTTCGTCAGGAACTTCCAAGTAACCTTCGTCGAAGCCACCAGCAAAGGCCGTTGGGTATTCAACGATGTTGTTAACTTCTTCAAGCAAATCATCGTCAACAACCACTTGCCAGTTGTTATCAGCTGCAATTTGGCGCACTTGTGCACGGATGTTTTCCTTACGTGCTTCAGCATCAGCTTGCACGAAAACAGATGTCAAAGCTTCTTCGTACTTGTCAGCAGATGCGATTTCAACATCGTGACCCAAGAAGCGGTGTCCACGTGATGAACGACCTGTTGCAACACCCAAAATATCGAATGGCACAACTTGATCATCCAACAACGCAACCATCCAACGAATTGGACGAACGTATTCGAACGTGTGACGGCCCCACTTCATCGTCGTTGAGAACGTCATTGCCTCAACAACTGACTTAAAGCCTGCCAAAACAGCAGCAGCTGGTTGCCCAGCTTCAAACTTCGTTACGTAAACGTATTCGTTACCGTTAAATTCCTTGAACGTGATGTCGTCTATCGTCATATCTTGACCACGTACGAATCCTTGGGCAGCCTTTGAGTAGTTACCTTCAGCGTCCAAAGCGGCCTTCTTAGCAGGTCCTTTTACTTCTTCAGTAAAGTCTTCAGCCTTTTCAGCCACACCTGAAATCAAAACTGCCAAACGACGTGGCGTTGAGAATGGCTTGATTGACTCGTAAGCCAAACGCTCATCCTTCATAAAGTTTTCGGCACGCTCAACCAATTGGTTAATTGCGGGCGTAACCAAGTGGGCAGGAACTTCTTCCAAACCAATTTCTAGCAAAAAGTTAGCCATCTTAGTTCTCCTCCTCATCTGCAGGCAAGTACTTCGCACGCAAAGCTTCGTCCTTCAACAATGGGAAACCAAGCTTCTTACGCTCATCAATGAAGGCACGCGCAACTGAACGGGCCATGTTACGGATACGTGAAAGGTACTTTGCACGCTCAGTAACTGAAACCGTTCCACGCGCGTCCAACAAGTTAAACGTGTGTGATGACTTCAAAATGTAGTCGTAAGCTGGGTGAACCAAGCCCTTTTCCAAGGCCTTCTTGGCTTCAGCTTCGTACTCGTTAAAGTGACGCAACAACATTTCTTGGTCTGACTCTTCGAATGAGTATACTGAGTGCTCGTACTCAGGCTCCTTGAAGATGTCACCGTACAAAACACCGTTACCCCATTCCAAATCGTAAACTGTTGGCACGTCTTGGATGTATGAAGCCAAACGCTCCAAACCATACGTGATTTCTGATGTTACGGCATCAACTTGGATTCCACCAACTTGTTGGAAGTACGTAAATTGCGTCACTTCCATACCGTCCAACCAGATTTCCCAACCGATACCAGCGGCACCCATTGAAGGGTTTTCCCAGTTATCTTCAACGAAACGGATATCGTGTTCCAAAGGATCGATTCCCAAGGCCTTCAAAGAATCCAAGTACAACTCTTGGATGTTGTCAGGCGATGGCTTCATAACCACTTGGAATTGGTGGTGTTGGTACAAACGGTTTGGGTTATCCCCGTAACGTCCATCGGCTGGACGACGTGATGGCTCTACGTAAGCTGCGTTCCATGGCTCAGGACCATTGGCACGTAGGAACGTGTAAGGGCTCATCGTACCAGCACCCTTTTCTGTATCGTAGGCTTCCATTAGCATTGCGCCTTGATCAGCCCAGAACTTTTGCAACGTCAAAATAATGTCTTGCACACTCATTTTTGCACTCATGTTGACAAATTCCTTTCTCGTGGTTGGCTTCGAGCAAATAAAAAGCCCTACACCAATCACCTTTAAAAATGATTGATGTAGGGACGATAATTCGCGGTTCCACCCTACTTCTAGGAAAACTCCTAGCAGCTTCATTGGATTAAATTGTGCTCCGGCAGTGCCCCTTGCGCGTTTTCAGATCACCCTCACATCACCGGTGACTTGCTGGACTGAGTTCACGCAATTCTTCTGCTTTCATCGCTTATTACATGTAATAAGTTTATCACTCAGCGTTTAAAAGTCAACGCGCATGACTGATTAATTACGCGCGACGATGTGCTTCTTTTCGAGCTCGCTCACGGGCTTGCTCAGCTGCTTCTTGTGCTTGTTCCTCAGCTTGCTCACGGCGTTGTTCATCACGCCAATCATCAAATCGTTTTTGTGCGTCAGCGCGCTTTTCTGGTGACAAGCGACGCCAGAATAAACGTTGTAACACTTTTTCTTGCATATCCATCGATTTCTCACTGATTGATTCATCATCTGCATTTAACATATCTTGCACACGTGCTTGTTCTTCTGGTCGCCAACGCGCGGCTTGATCATTTATACGATCCTTCAATTCACCTTCAAACAGTGTTTGGACGAAACTAACAATTGGCACCAAGATAAACAACCAGAATCCCCACGTTGGCCAGATAGTCGCCACGATTAACAGAACTATTGCGCTAATTCCCGTTAGTCGTGCCTGAGTATTAAACGCGAAATGATACAACTGTGCCAATGAATTATTTCCTGCCTCCGCCATCTCATCAGGATTGAAATTCGTCTTCACCAAGTTGAGTAGTAACGACTGTTGTAACACGCTCGCTAAGACATAAATAATCCCGTACCCCAACACCGCATACCGATTATGCCAATCTTCAAACATCCAGCGGGTAAAAAATGGCAAAAGTGCTAATACTGCCAGCCAACTAAACACCAATAACATCCCCACCGGATTAATTTTGTGAATCAAATTGAACATACGCATGTTCGTCACGTATTGATTCACCACCACGATGAAACTTACCACAAATATCGCAATCCCAATCAAAATAGGCTGGATTGTCGTCCAATCGTGTGCCCCTTTAATTGGCAACTTCAATGCCAACACCATGATAGTCGCTACAATTGCCAAGACAGCATCAATTAACCCATTCAGTCGATTAATCGTCGGCTTTGCGTAGTAGCGATCGCTTAACTGCAACTTCGCCTGTTCAGCTTTCTTCAAATCAAATTTTTCTGTCATCGTATTTCCCACTAGCATCCCTAATTTTAAATAATGATAACTAGTCAATGTGAACAGACGCCGACCAAATCAAAAAAAGACTGACAACAAAATGTTGCCAGTCTATCAAAATTAATCTTTATATTCGGTAGTCTTTGACCACAAGTACATGCCATAGAAAGCATTAAATGTTTTCACAATCATGAGAACAAACATCCCCAATGCACCTGAGCCACCTGCTTGGATTTGATTCCACCAGAGCAACAAGCCCACAGCGTCAACGAACAACCACACAATCCATTGTGATAGGTAACCGTACGTTGCCAAAATTTGGGCCAGCATACCTAGTGGTAGTTGTGATGAGTCCAGGTAAACTTGATTACCGTGGGCCGTCTTTGCAACCGTCAAGACAATGCCGTAGACGACGACTGCCCCTGCGACCAGGCAACCCATCATCTTCGGACCAATGCGCTTAGCTTGAATTTGACTGTGATCGGCCTGTTGTGACAGTTGCTTGTACCAAGCCGCCATCCCCACAAATTGCATCACGAAGAAGAATCCTTGATTCAAGATATCACCAACCAAGTGATTATGAATTGACATCAACAGCCAAATACCATTCGTCAACAATCCCCAGAAGAAGTTAGTCAAACGACCGCTGGCCAACATAATCAAATAGAACGCCAACACAAGGCCAGTAATCAAACTCGTCCAACCTGATGATGAATAGTCACCCGTATAAACAAACGCCCACACTGTCACTGCCATGATGACAAACATGTACACACGTTGGAATCGATTCATCAACGCTAAGTCACGTTTGATGTTAGTTGGCGACGTCGCCTCGCGCAAAGCTTGCTTCAAATTCTGCATCTTTCTACTACTCCCTAAAACTAAAACACTAAGCAATAGATTACCACATTAACTAATCGTTTGTGCATAATGTCACAGGACTGTAACTAGTTGGTGGTTGAGATGCGAAAAAAGACGGCACACTCACTCGAGCATGCCGTCCATTAGGTGTTTATTTAATCTTTTCCAAGCAATCCTGATAGCTTGTCCTTAACGTCATCTAAATCAACATTATCAAGCATGTCAGCCTTGTCGCCAAGCAACTCGCCGGCCTTATCCTTCAATTCGTTCAAGTCAGCCCCTTCTAGTGCGTCAGCTGCCTTGTCCTTCAAATCATCCAAATTAATGTCCATAGAATCATCTCCTGTCTGAAAACGTTTTCTTCTACACATTTATTATAAGTGATTAGTCCGCAGAAGTCTCATTTCGGCCCTCGGAATTATTGCGAGTCGCTAGCCGTGCTTGCCAGCCTGATAACTGTTGAATAAATGATTTTGCACGCAAATGTACACCAACCTGATCGTCATACAGCTTATCCATCACACGCGCCATATCTTGCTTTGTTTCATCCTTCAGACTCAACGTGCCTAGTTGCTTCAAATCCACCTTCGCCAATTGTGACAAAATACGAACTGAACGCGGATTGGCGTTCATGCGATTTTCATCTTGGTCCCAGTGTATCTGGCAAATGGTCCCATTTAATTTTTCAGAAAAATCAAGTGGCAAATCACGACGACCACAAACCGCACATTCACCCCAAGTTGGATTTAGACCAAATGCTGGCAATAATTGGACTTCAAAGTAGTTCGCCAAGCCTTGTGGATCGAGACCTTCCTCCAGCTTTTCAAGCGCCAACTTTGCCCAATTAAACCACTTTTCAATCGGCTGATTGTCGACGAAAGCAGCGTCGATCAAGCCAAGGATGTATGTCATGTAAGCATTCTTCTCGACATCCATCATCAATTCACGAGAATGATGACTTTCTTTGACCGAATTAATGAAACTTAGCCCGGTTTGGTTCAGCGTGCCTTCGAAGGTTGCAATCGTCATCGGTTGGACATCAGCAGCAAACTGGTAACGCTTTGACTTACCATTTTTGATATAAAACATGCGCTTGCCGGCTGTTTTAGTCAGCATTTTAACCATCAAATCTTTTTCTTTGTGGTCACGTTGATACATGACAATCGCTTCAAATACTTCCGCCATGCCGCCTCCTAATAAAAAAGAGACTAATTAGTCTCCTTTTCACATCATTAAATATCTGAATCTTCCTTGTAACCATACGTTTGCAAGGCTTGTGGCTTATCACGCCAACGTTCTTCAACCTTAACCCACGTCTCCAAGAAAATCTTGTCTCCAAGCAAGCGTTCGATATCCTTACGGGCACGAACACCGATTTCCTTGATCATCGCACCTTGCTTACCGATAACGATGTTCTTTTGCGTTGGACGCTCAACAACAATCGTGGCTTGCACGTGCAAGTGGTTCTCATCTTGACGTTCGATCTTATCAATCACAACAGCAACTGAGTGTGGCACTTCTTGACGTGTCAATTGTAGTACCTTCTCACGAATCAACTCACTCATGATGAAACGCTCTGGGTGGTCCGTAATTTGGTCAGCTGGGTAGTATTGTGGTCCTTCTTCCATCTTGTCCATGGCGAAATCCAACAACTCTGGCACACCATCACCCTTCAAAGCTGAAATTGGGAAGATTTCCGCAAATTCCATTTGTTGGCTGTAATCAGCAATGATAGCCAACAAGTCTGATGGGTTCACCAAATCAATCTTGTTGATGATCAAGTAAACTGGTGTGTTTGTGTCCTTCAAACGGTTGATGATGAAGTCATCACCGGCACCACGTGGCTCGTCGGCGTTAACCAAGAACCAAACCATATCAGCTTCACGCAAAGCTGACATCGCCGTCTTCACCATGAAGTCACCCAATGAATTGTGTGGCTTGTGAATTCCAGGCGTGTCCATGAACACAATTTGACCTTCATCAGTTGTGTAAATTCCTTGGATCTTGTTACGTGTCGTTTGTGCCTTTGGTGACATGATGGCAATCTTTTCACCAATCATCTTGTTCAAAAGCGTTGACTTACCAACGTTTGGACGACCAACTAGGGCAACGAAACCTGACTTAAATCCTTGTTCACTCATGTATATTATTCTCTATTCTTTCTATAATCCACGCATCGCGCGTACAACTAACTTATTTAATAATCATCTGCAAATTTGGCAAGATGTATGGTTGGAAAATCAAAACACCAATCACAATGGCAAACGCCACCGCCGCCAAAACGGCACCAGACGCCACGTCCTTCGCCACCTTAGCCAGCAGGTGATATTGTTCACCCACAATCAAATCAACAATTGCTTCGACCATGGTATTCACGAACTCAGCCATGATAACCGTAAAGACGGCAACTGAAATCCACAACCAATCTGAACGTCCTAGTTTAACATAGATGCCGACAAGTAAGACTACAATCGCCGCAACAATATGAAAACGCATGTTTCGTTCACGAACCAAAAGTTGACCAATACCTTCTAAGGCATGTCCAAGGGCTTGGAGGAAGTGCGTATTTTTCTCAATTTGTGGCTCTTGTGTAGCAGCCTTTTTCTTATCGTGTAAGTCCATAACTATCTAAAATCTCACGTTGCAAATCAAACATAATCTTTTCGTCTTCATCACTGCGCATGTGGTCGTAACCATTCAAGTGCAAGAAGCCGTGGACAACCAAGAAGCCTAGTTCACGCTCATATGAGTGTTCCAGGTATTCCGCTTGCTCACCAATCTTATCGACAGAAACGATAATGTCACCAATGTTCTTAGCCAAATCTTCGGCCATCTCTTCATCCATCATCAATGGCAAATCATCACCATCTTCTTCAATGGCAAATGAAATGACATCAGTTGGCTTATCCAAACCACGGTATTCGCGGTTGTAACGTTGAATTTCATCATTGTTTACGAACGTTACTGACATTTCAGTATCAGCTGGCAACTTCATATACTCACCAGCGTAGTCCAAAACCTTTTCAACGAGTTCAATTTGCTCAGCGGGAACGCCGGGCTTTGATTGGTCAATAATTGCCAAATCCATAATCTTAATCCTTCTTCTCTTTTGCTTCTTTTGCCTTTTCTTGCGCTGCATCAAAGGCGTCATACGCATTAATAATCGCTCCGACAACTGGGTGACGCACAACGTCATCTGCCGCGAACTCAATAAATTCGATATGTGACACATTTACCAACACACGACGGGCTTGAATCAAACCTGAACGCACCTTACTTGGCAAATCAATTTGTGACACGTCACCGTTAACCACCATGTGTGATCCGAATCCCAAACGGGTTAGGAACATCTTCATTTGTTGTGGTGTTGTATTTTGTGCTTCATCCAAGATGATAAAGGCATTATCCAACGTACGACCACGCATGTAGGCCAATGGTGCAATTTCAATCGTACCACGATCCATCAAACGCTCCGTGTGCTCGGCACCTAGAATAGCATGCAACGCATCATAAATTGGTCGTAGGTAAGGATCGACCTTTTCCTTCAAATCACCAGGCAAGAAACCAAGGCTTTCACCAGCTTCAACAGCCGGACGAGTAATGATAATCTTCTCCACATCACCGCGCTTCAAAGCAGCCACGGCCATGACAACAGCCAAATACGTCTTTCCAGTACCAGCTGGTCCAATGCCAAACGTAATATCATTATTGCGAATGGCTTGGATATAGCGACGTTGACCGTAGTTCTTAACACGAACTGGGTGTCCCTTGGCATCACGAATCAACGTTTCCGTGTACATGTCGCCAAAGTATTCCAACGTACCACGCTCTGACATCTTCATCGCTGATACGATATCAGTCGCGTTTAGCTTCACACCCTTTTTAATCAAAGCGGCCAATTCAGCGACAATCGCTTCAGCAGCATCTACCGCTTCAGCTTCACCCTTAATCGTTAGTTGGTCCCCAAACACAGACAATGCAACCTGCATGCCTTCTTCAATTAACTTCAAATTACTGTCTTGTGCGCCGACCAAACCAATTTCTTGCTCAGCATTTTCAAAACGATAAACTTTTTCAACTTGTGCTGCCAAAAATGTAATCCCTCTAATTCGAATTATTCTCTTACGGTTACTATTATACCGCAAATATATATGTATCGGGGGTATCCCCCGTATCATAGTTCGACCTTAATTAGCCCAACAATGATTGAACAGTTTGGTTAACCAACTTACCGTCAGCCTTACCCTTAACCTTAGGCATCAAAGCGCCCATTACCTTACCCAAATCAGCCTTTGATGATGCACCGACTTCAGCAATCGTTTCCTTAACAACGGCAACGACTTCTTCTTCAGACATTTGCTCAGGCATGTAACGCTTCAAAACGTCGATTTGACCTTGGATTTCTTCTGCCAAATCTTCACGATCAGCATCCTTGTATGATTCCAACTCTTCGACACGTTGCTTCATCTCACGTGACAAAACAGCCAATTCTTCGTCAGCAGTCAAGTCGTGACCCAACTTGATTTGCTCGTTAGAAACTGAAGACTTGACCATACGAACAACGCCCAAAGTAACCTTGTCCTTAGCCTTCATAGCTTCCTTCATGTCGTTAGTCAATTGTTCCAACAAACTCATAATCATAATCTCCTTTAATTACTTGAATATAAAACAAAACCGGACCACCAGCAGGTAGCCCGGCAAGAGTCGAATTAACGGCTCTTCTTGTTCTTGCGCTTACGAGCGGCCTCAGCCTTCAACTTACGTTGTACTGATGGCTTGATGTAGAACTCACGCTTACGGTACTCTTGCAAGGTACCATCCTTTGATACACCACGCTTGAAGCGACGGAGAGCATCATCAAGAGACTCATTCTTACGAACAACAGTCTTTGCCATAATGTTTACCCTCCCTTCCCGTGTGAAGTTTCCAACTTTTATATATGTCGCACACTTTTGTTCTTTAATAGTTTACCAGAATTGAACCTGTTGTCAACGCTTTATACAAAACTGCTGACGATTTGTTATCACTCTTCACCTAGTCACACCTAAAATGTTTGTCCCTAAGCTTTTTGTACCTAACAAACCGTTAGATTACAACTTTGGCTCGTAGAAACGACCGAACGTGCGATCGATGCGCCAAAGTGATGCCCAAGCCTGTGGGTCAACTTCGTAAATCGCATCACGCAGGTCATATTGTTCATACATTGAGATAACGGTGAACAAGACTTCCTTGTGGTGGTGGTTATACCCACCCTCAGCGTGGTGCACAATCGTAATACCACGACGGATATCACGTTGAATGGCCTCGATAACCAAATCAGGCTTTTCTGTCACAATCATCACTTGCATCTTTTGTTGACGTGTATAAACCAAATCAATGACGCGGGCGTTGATAACCAGACCAATACCGGTATACAACGCATATTGTGGACCAAACAAGAATCCTGATGCTAATAAGATAAAGAAGTTAAACGTTAAGTTCACCGCTCCCATCTTCATGCCAGTCTTGCGACGAACCAGAATACCAATAATATCCAACCCACCAGTTGAGAGCCCGTTTCGTAGAGCCAACCCGGTTCCAAATCCGTTGACAGCACCACCGAAGATGGCCATGACAAGTGGATCGTGCGTCCATAATTGCTCCGGTTGCGAAACCAAACGCATCGCAATTGCGGCCAGCAACAAAGCCAACGCCGTAAACATCGCAAATCGCTTACCAATCGCACGGTAGGCGGTAATCATTAGTGGTACGTTAATCAGCACCAGTAAGACACCAACTGGCACATGCCATCCCACAAAGCGTTCCAGCAATGTGTTCAGCAACTGGGCTAGTCCTGTAAATCCAGAAGAATAAATGTGTCCGGGTGTCCAAAAAAAGTTCAACGCAATCGCTGAAGCAACTGCGTATACCATCGCACTACCGATGCGACTTGAGTACTGGTGTCGATTAAAATACTGTTCTATCTGGTCCATTTTCTCGCTTCTTTCAATTTGTACTTTATGATTTTAGCACGAAAACGCCCATAAAAATAAAAAACTTACGGACCAACGCCCGTAAGTTTTTGTCATGCTTTAATTATCGTGTCTCGTTTTCTTCGTCACGCTCTTCACGACGACGACGGAAGAATGCGAACAAGAAGCCAAGGATTGCTCCCGCCACCATCGTGAACCATTCAGATCCAACGCCGGCTTGTTCCAACTTCAATGCATTAGAACGCTTGGCATCCTCAGAAACAATCATGTCGTGAATCAAGTCACGCCCAGCACTTGAACTTGCAAGACGTGCTTGGTTGCTGTTTGATGATGCTTGGCTAAGCGTTGGTTGATTTGATGACGCATAGCTACCGATGAACGTGGTTGCATCATCACCAAATACCGCTGTACGTGCAGTTGTGTTAGCACCCGCTGAAACCAATCTTGGTGTTTCGTTAGTCACGAGGCCAGTTTGTTACTCATCAGGCGTCGTAACGGCTGACGCGCTTGAATCATCCGACGTATTTACTTCATTTGAATCGTTTGCGTTGTTTTGATCATCAACAACCGGTGCATCTGGATTGGTGACGTTTGTATCACCTTCACCTGACACAACTGGCGCTGCGATATCGCCTGTATCTGGCTTACCACCTTCAGTGTTCCCATCAATTGTTTGTTGACCATTGTCGGGTGTACTTGGTGCTGGAACAGCCCCATAACCTGGCTCAGTAGGTGCTAGGATATCACCGGTATCTGGCGTGCTTGGTGCTGAAATATTTCCAGTATCGCCCTTGCCACCTTCGGTATTACCATCGATGTTGATATTTCCGGTGTCACCCTTACCGTCTTCTGTATCACCATTGATTGTTTGGTCACCTTGGTCTGGTGTGCTTGGTGCTAGAATGTCGCCAGTGTCTGGGTTACTTGGCGCTGAAATGTCACCAGTGTCGGCCTTACCACCCTCGGTATTACCATCAATGTTGATGTTTCCCGTGTCACCTTTGCCACCTTCAGTATCACCGTTGATGGTTTGGTCACCTTGGTCTGGTGTGCTTGGCGCTAGGATATCACCGGTGTCCGGATCGCTTGGCGCTGAAATATTTCCAGTATCTCCCTTGCCACCTTCAGTATTACCATCAATATTAATGTCACCCGTGTCGCCCTTACCACCTACTGTGTTCCCATCAATCGTTTGGTCACCTTGGTCTGGTGTGCTTGGTGCTAGGATATCGCCGGTGTCTGGTGTACTTGGCGCTGAAATGTTCCCCGTATCTGCCTTGCCACCTTCAGTATTACCATCAATGTTGATGTCACCAGTGTCACCCTTACCACCTACTGTGTTTCCATCAATCGTTTGGTCACCTTGGTCTGGCTTTCCACCTACTGTGTTTCCGTCGATGTTGATATCCCCGGTATCACCCTTACCACCAACAGTATTCCCGTCAATGTTGATGTCGCCAGTGTCGCCCTTGCCGCCTACTGTGTTCCCGTCAATCGTTACATCCCCAGTGTCAGGCGTTTGCAATGGCACGCTTGGCAATGTCGTCCAATCAGAAAAATTAGGGGCATCGATAGGTCCCGTCGTCCAGCCAGTTTCTGGATCTTCTGGCTTAGGCGCCTCCGGGTCCTCAGGCGTAGCTGGGCGCTCGCCTTGTTGAATACCCACGTACATTCCTTGCGCACCATACCAAGATTCTGATTGATCGCCGCTTGCGCTCACTTGGTACAACACTTGGAATTGAATGTCGTAGACACTGTTAAACTTAACAACGATTTGCGCAGTCGAACCGACGCTAAGCAAGCGGCTACTCTTGAAAGTTAAGTAGCCATCAAATTGTTGGCCGTTAACTGAAATACTTCCAGGGTGCCAATCCATGGCCTTTTGTCCATTAATCATGAAGCCCGCTTCACGAATAATCTCAGTGCGAACATCGGCATCCCCGAGCTTTGCATTCAAAGCATCCATATCTGTCGTGTACAACGGTGAGTTCCATGTCACCTTAGTTGCGTTGTCCAAAGTGGTTGATGCCGTGTGACTATTATCAGTCAAATAAACATCATCAGAACCGTAGGCAGTCCCTGCCACAGTCATCATTCCTAGAACAACAGCTGAAGATAATGCTAATTTACGCCAATTCAACATGTCACAATTCCCCAAATTTCTTTAATCCAAATTCTCTAACAAAAGATACTTACTTATCTTTATCACTAACAAAAAAGTATAAGGAGGATTTATGAACAAAATGTGAAATACGACGAATTCAGCTGTGCTATTTTTGCAACAAAATAACTTACTATTAATAGGAAAATCGATTGACAAACCAAAAAAGAGCGAGCTTACAGAAAACTGCAAACTCGCTCAATTAAAAACAATTATTCTTCTGACATGTTTGGTGCTTCAATGTCGGCGTATACAGGCGCCGTCAAGCCCAAGTCATCAACGATTTGTGCCTTGGCAACAGGTGTTGGTGCTTCTGTCATTGGCTCAGTAGCCTTTGAGTTCTTAGGGAACGCAATCACTTCACGGATGTTGTCACGTCCAGCCAACAACATAGCCAAACGATCCAATCCTAGAGCGATTCCACCCATTGGAGGGAAGCCGTATTCCATACCTTCAAGCAAGAAGCCGAATGCATCGTGCGCTGCTTCCTTAGTGAAGCCAAGCGCTGACAACATCTTCTCTTGGATGTCCATACGGTGAATACGGATTGAACCTGAACCCAACTCGTATCCGTTCAAAACAAGGTCGTATGATTGGGCGTGTGCTTGGTGAGCACCTTCCGTCGTCTCCAACAATGGCAAATCTTCTTCGTTTGGCATTGTGAATGGGTGGTGTGCCGCAATCCAACGATCTTCTTCAGCTTGGTGCTCAAACAATGGCCAGTTAACAACCCAAGCGAAAGCCCACTTACTGTTGTCAATCAAGTCCATTTCCTTAGCCGTCATACGACGCAAAGCATCCAACGTTGCTGAAACAACGCCTTCTGAATCAGCCGCGAACAGAATCAAGTCGCCAGCCTTAGCTTCAGTTTGGGCCAACAAGTCGTCACCCTTCGTCGTCAAGAACTTAGCGATTGGTCCAGTGATACCTTCATCAGTCACCTTCAACCAAGCCAATCCCTTGGCACCGAAACGCTCGATGTATTGAGCCATCTTATCAATGTCCTTACGTGAGTAGTGATCAGCACCACCAGGTACAACGATTGCCTTTACTTGGCCACCGTTATTAACCGCGTTAGCAAAGACACCGAATTCTGAATCAGCCATCAACTCTGACAAATCTTGCAATTCCATGCCGAAACGCATGTCAGGCTTGTCAGTTCCGAAACGCTTGATTGAATCAGCGTAATCCAACACTGGAATTTGAGCCGTATCCAAATCAACATCAACTGTCTTCTTCATGATAGCGGCAACCCATTCGTTAACCAATGCCATGATTTCGTCTTGCGTCATGAATGACGTTTCAACGTCCAGTTGCGTAAATTCTGGTTGACGGTCACCACGCAAATCTTCGTCACGGAAGGCACGGGCAACTTGGTAGTAACGGTCAAAGCCGGCACCCATCAACAATTGCTTAAACAATTGTGGTGATTGTGGCAAAGCGTAGAATGAACCAGGGTAAACACGTGATGGCACTAGGTAATCACGGGCTCCTTCTGGCGTTGACTTAGCCAAGTATGGCGTCTCAATATCAATAAAGCCGTTTGCATCCAAGAATTCGTGCGTTGCAGCCGTAATCTTTGAACGGATACGCAAGTTCTTTTGCATCTCAGGACGACGCAAATCCAAGTAACGGTACTTCAAACGCAATTCGTCTGAAACGTTGATGTCGTCTTCAATGTAGAATGGCGTCGTCTTAGCTTCTGACAAAATCGTTGCCTTGGCAACTTGCACTTCAATCTTACCTGACTTCAAGTTATCGTTAACCGCACCTTCAGCACGTGAACGAACAACACCTTCAACTTCGATAACGAATTCTGAACGCATCTTTTCAGCAACTGCCAAAGCATCTGCGCCAAATTCTTCTGAGAAGGCCAATTGCACAATACCTTCACGGTCACGCAAATCAACGAAAATCAAACCACCCAAGTCACGGCGCTTTTGCACCCATCCTTGTAGCGTGACAGTTTGATCAAGGTAGGCTTCATCAATCAAGCCAGCATAGTTAGTACGCTTCATAATTAGTTTTCCTCTTCTACGTCTTCTTCAACTTCAATAAACTCTGGGAGACCCGTGTAAAGTTCAGCCAACTTTACCGTGATTTCTTCACCAGTCGTCATGTTCTTCAAGTTTGCCGTTTGCTCAGCCAATTCACGTTCACCGATCGTAATGATGAAGCGTGCGCCCAGCTTGTCGGCTGTCTTAAATTGTGCCTTTAGCTTACGGTCTTGGTAATCGCGTTCTGCGCTGTAACCAAATGAACGCACTGCTTGAACCATTTGCATAGCTGCAACATCAGTGCCTTCACCCATGTTGGCAACGTAAACATCCAACGGTGCTTGTTCAGGCAACGTTGCACCCTCTGCTTCAAGCAACAACATCAAACGCTCAAGACCGATTCCAAAGCCGACACCTGGCATTTCTGGTCCGCCAAATTCTTCAACCAAGCCGTTGTAACGACCACCACCAGTGATTGTCGTCCAACCGCGACCAAGGGCAGCTGATTGCGTCATCACTTCGAAAATCGTGTGGTTGTAGTAATCCAACCCACGCACAACATTAGCGTCGACTTCGTAATCAATCCCCATTGCTTCAAGGTAGGCTTGAACCTTTTCCCAGTGCGCTTGGGCATCTTCCGTCAAGTAATCCAAGATTGATGGTGCATCTGCAACGATGGCTTGATCCTTTTCATCCTTAGAGTCCAAGACACGCAATGGGTTCTTCTCCAAACGCGTTTGTGAGTCAGCAGACAACTCATCAAAGTGCGGCTTCAAGAAGTCGATCAAGGCATTACGGTAGTTTTCACGTGATTCCTTGTCACCCAAAGAGTTAATCTTAACCTTCAAGTTCGTCACACCCAATGTTTGGAACAAATCAACTGCCATTGCAATAACTTCAGCATCCAAAGCAGGTGAGTCTGAACCCAAAGCTTCCACACCGATTTGGTGGAATTGACGCATACGACCGGCTTGTGGACGCTCGTAACGGAACATTGGTCCGATGTAGAACATCTTGTATGGCTTTTGGTGCTCAGGTCCAAACAACTTGTTCTCAACGAACGCACGAACAACACCGGCAGTACCTTCTGGACGCAAAGCGACGTGACGGTCACCCTTATCCTTGAAGTCATACATTTCCTTCGTCACAACGTCTGATGTATCACCAGCAGAACGGGCAAAAACATCAAAGCTTTCAAAAATTGGCGTACGTACTTCTGAGTATTGGTAGTCGCCGAACAAAAGGCGCGCCGTCTCTTCAACGTAGTGCCACTTCAATGATTCACCAGGGAGCAAATCAGCAGTTCCCTTTGGCTTTTGGAATGATTGCTTAGCCATGTTTAAAATTCCTCTCATGTTTCCGATGGTGCAAAACGAAAAGGCGCCCTCAACGACACTTCATGTATCGTCAAGGGCGCCTTTTAGCGCGGTACCACCTTGAATTTGGTCTCATGCCGTAACGTGGCAACACGCGCATTGCTGCGACCTAAAAAGTGTCCCCTTGCTTCAGTAACCACAGGCTTGCACCAGACCCTGCTCGCTTTCTTCTACCAACCACAAGTTTGCTTTCTCATCGGTTTATCTATGGGATTTATTATCCAATAGAAAGTAAATTGCGTCAAGGTCTATGGTGCCACTGTATAGCACATTAAGCGGGCATATAAACGTTCCATTTCAGTTACGCGATTTGAAACTGCTGGAACGGCCTGCCAGTCGGCTGCATTATCAAATTGCAAGAAGGCAGCACTCATATCATTAATTTGATTTTTCAACGTGGCCAAACTGTGTGCTTGTGTTTGGCCAACTTCGGCGTCAACAAAATTACGCAATTGAATGCCCAAATCACCTAAAGCTGCTGTAACCGCAGCCTTATCAAAATTGACTGGGTCATCCCCAAACATCACATTCGTCAAGTGGTAAGCAATTTCATCTACAACGCCAGCTAGACGCATAACTTCCATTGCCACCTCGTTATCAGTATTAATCGCTGTCATATTAAATGCCTCATTTCTAAACACATTCCCCATCAAAGAAATGGTATCGAAATTCCGCGAATAATTCTATCAATAACCCCTAACAACCTGTGACTAATTAACGGTTTTTACCCGATTGTCAAAATACGTTTCCAACCCTTGTTCAACATCTTGCGCAATCAATTTGCGATATGCCGGGCTCTTAATTTTCTTGAAATCACGATCAGAATTGATGTAGCCATTTTCCAACAAAGTGGCGGGCACTTTATTATCAATCAACACCACATATTCAGCACGATCGATTCCACGATTCTCCAAAGGCATATTTGGATTCATCGCATCATTAATTGCCTGTGCTAAGTCCTTTGACCCGTTGTCCTTGTGGTAATAATAAGCAGTATAACCACTTGCCCCATTCGCCTCGGTCACCGAGTCAAAGTGGAACGAAATAAACGCATCAGCATTCGCGTTTTCTGCCACCTTTGGAATTTGAGACAGATAAACCAATTTATCGCTGTCACGTGTCATGATGACGCGCGCACCAGTGGCACGCAACGTTTTAGCAACTTGTTGGGCAAGTAGCAACGTATAAGTCTTTTCAAACTTACCGCTATTTGACTCGGCACCAGGATCAGTACCACCGTGACCAGGGTCCAAAACAATTGTTGCTTCAGAAAGTGGCGTGACCTTATCCAAGGGTGTTGTGCGTTCTAGCAACCAGCTAGCCACCCACCCTGTCGATTCATCTTCACGACGCACTTGGTACCAGCCATTGTCTTCTTGCAAAATTTGTAAGTGTTCTCCTTGTTTCAGAACCGAAATAGGCGTACTTGTCACCCCGCGTTTTTCACGCAAGGTTAGGTTCGGAATCTGCACCGTAATTTGCTGATTATACAGCATCACCGTCGTAACGGAAACCGCAATCGCCAGCATACCAACGGTGATTGCCAACGGCACCCAAAACTTCGTAATCCATGCCAACATTAACCGGCCTAGTTTTTGCATGTTGTCATGTCCTTTCTCTAATTAATGTCATTAAACAGTTTACCTTATTTCGAACAAAAAACGGCACCCACTTTTTGTGAGTGCCGTTTAATTTAAGTCTTCTATTTGGGTAAAACCCGAATTAGAAAGTCTTACCTTCCCATTCGTTTGATGGCAATGCATCAAAGTCATACGTTGCAACGTCGGCAACATCCGTGATAAAGGCGTGGGCTGGTACAGACATCATCAAGTTGATGCCACCTTCCTTTTCCTTCACCAAGATAACTGGCTTCTTCGTTGCTTCTGAGTAACCTATCTCCCAGGCAGTACCTGGATCAACGTGCTCACCCTCATAGTCAATCACAGCAATTACAACTTCGGCTGGATCCAAGTGATCCTTATCACCCTTGTAAATTGCCTTTGCCCATTCCTTTGAACCGAATTCAAATTCGTCGTGTTGCTCAGTACGTGGACTGAAGAATTCTGATACCGTTGGGTTGGCTGCTAGAGCCTTTTCCATACGTTCAATACGATCAATTTGGTCATCATCAAAAAATGGACCGGCTAGGTAGACGCGCTTCATAAAATTCCCTCTTCATCTAACTTTTATTATTTAGTCTTACCCAATAATTCTACCTGACGAATAGTGAACAAGCAACATCTACATAAATGGCGCATCTGCTTTATTGGCAAATGGTGCTGACGCTGTTTTAGCCACCTGAACTTGCGTGTGTAGCAACGATGCATTGGCATGCGTCAAATCTGGAATATACACCACTTCCATGTCGTACGTCTGCCCCTCACAGCGTACGACTTTCCCGATGAACGGCCGGTCAATGCCCTTTGCTTCATCGCAATGGGCCAAGTCGCCAACTTGTAACTCATAATCTTGCATAGGCACTTCCCCCTGTACTAGTCTTTGCGATTAGTGTACCCAGCGCGTTTGATGAAGCCACGCATAATTATTGATTTTTTCTCGGAGTTAGTGTGCCACGTATTGGCGTTGTTGATCCTTCAAACCAGCCAAGACAAACTTAGCTGGATCAGCTGAGATATCAAACTCGCGATCTTCTGAACCGTGCAAACCAGCCATAAACACTTCCTCGTATGCTGGAATCGTCAAATACTCACGATTCTCAAACAACGCGTCCATTTGACCAGCAATCAAGCCATCGCGGAAATTAGGTTGCAAAATAGCTGAGTAGAACTCACCCTCGGCACCAGAACCATATGAGAAGATACCCAAACGGTCACCAGCAGCCAAGTCTTCAGAGTTGGCCAACAATGAGTACAAGCTCAAGTAAACTGAACCCGTGTACAAGTTTCCAATTCGCTTGTTGTAAACTCGGCTGGCTTCAAATTCGTTCAACAAGTCAGCTTGCTTAGCTTCATCCGCCTCAGGCAAAATGTCGCGCAAAGCCTTCAAGCCCATCTTCGTGAATGGCAAGTGGAATGCGTATGCCTTAAAGTCGTTAATTGAACGACCCGTCTTCTCCTTGTATCGTGACCACAAATCACGGAAGAACTCACGGTAAACTTCAGCAGAGTACTTACCATCAACCAAAGCTTCTTCAGCATAAACCGGACGCCAGAAATCCATCACGTCGCGTGACATGAATTGGTTGTCGCGATTCAATTCAAGAATACGTGGGTTTTCAGTGACCAACATGGCCACCGCACCAGCACCTTGCGTGACTTCACCTGGTGTGTGCAAACCGTAACGGGCAATATCAGATGCCATGACCAACACCTTTGAACCAGGGTGCAAAGCAACGTAGTCACGCGCTTGCATCAAACCGTACGTACCAGCGTAGCAAGCTTGCTTCATTTCAATCGTGCGTGCATATTCATTCAAGCCCAACAAACGTTGTACATAAACAGCCGCTGACTTTGAGTTATCAATACCTGATTCAGTGGCAAAAATAATCGTATCAATTTCAGCACGTTCTTCAGCCGTCAACAATTGATCAGCTGCATTAGCTGCCATCGTGACCACATCTTGAGTTGGTGGTACAACCGCTTGTTCCGTCTCACCGATACCAATCAAGTACTTATCTGGTTCTTCATTGCGCGCATTTGCCAAATCCACCATATCAATGTATTGGTGTGGTGAGAAAAAGCTCATCTTATCAATTCCAATTACTGCCATGTCTTATTTTCCTTCCACTTGAGTTGCAATGCGATTCATAATATCACGGGCCAACGCTAACTTAGATTGTAGCGGTAGCTTTTCTGGTGCCGCATCACGTTGCAACAACGTCACTTCATTTGTGTCGTGGCCAAAGCCAACTTGCGCCTTAGACACGTCGTTCGCAACCAACATGTCGGCATTCTTCTTTTCCAACTTGTTTTGCGCATACGTCAACAAATCTTGCGTTTCGGCGGCAAAGCCAACCAAATATTGGGTCGTCTTTTGTTGGCCCAAAGTCGCCAAGATATCCGGATTCTCAACCAGATCAATCGTTAACCCAGCGTGGTCAGCATTCTTCTTCATCTTTTGATCTGCCGGCGTCGCAACACGATAGTCGGATACCGCTGCTGCCATGATTGCAACATCAGTTTCCTCAAAACGTTCCGTCATCGCTGCCAACAAGTCGCGTGCTGATTGTACTGGCACCATCGTAACGCCAACTGGTGCTGGCAATTCAGATGATGATACAAGTGTCACATCTGCACCTTGTTCAGCAGCTGCTTGCGCCAACGCGTACCCCATCTTACCTGATGATCGATTCGTAATGAAACGAACTGGATCAATCGGTTCAACCGTACCACCAGCTGACACAACGACCTTTTTACCAGCTAAACGGCCCGTCTGTTGACGAAGCTTCAGATCAGCAAGCGCCAAAATCTCATCTGGTTCAGGCAAACGGCCCTTACCGGCGTAACCTTCAGCAAGCATGCCTTCGGCTGGTTCGATAATGATGACACCATCTTCACGCAACGTCTTTAGGTTACGTTGCGTTGCTGGGTTCTCATACATATTCACATTCATTGCCGGTGCAACAATCACTGGCGTGTGGCGGGCCAACAACACTGACGTTGCCGCATCATCCCCGATACCCGCAGCTATCTTCGCCAAAATGTTTGCAGTGGCCGGCACGACAAAAATATAATCCGCCCAGTCAGCCAAGCTAACGTGTGCAATCATACTTTCGTTGTGGTCATCAAACAAATCGGTCACAACCGGGTGTTGTGTTAGTGCCTCAAATGTTTTTGGGGTTACAAATTCAGTTGCAGCCTGGGTCATCACGACCTTTACATTTGCGCCTTGCTTCATCAACAAGCGCGCGAAAATGGCTGACTTATATGCTGCAACGCCCCCACTGACGATGAGCACAATGTTTTTATCAGTAAACATTTCGACACTCCTTTTGCATCTAGTTAAAAGTCATCTGTTTTAAGTTTACCATGAAGCACCACTACAAATAAAAAGAGAGTGATATCTCTGATTTTTCAGAAACATCACTCTCTTAAAGTTCACCCTTTACTTATCGGCTTGCTTACGGCGCTTAGCAATAAGCAACAACAAGATCGATGAGAATAGGAAGATACCAATTGGCAACCACCTGTTTTCATGAGCAATTGTTGTATCAAGACCAGCACGACTTACGCGTTGACCGTCCAATTGACGAACGCGGTCAATAATGCGACGTCCTTCAGTATCACCAGCCAACGTACGTGGTTCAGCGGCTTGGTATGGCAAAAGTCCACCAGTTGTTGGCGTTCCGACACTAGGGACCCATGCAACACCCGCCTCATAACCTGTGTATGGCAACACACCAGGGACAACGATTGGGTAACCACCGCTCATGTAAATCGGCGTTGTACCATACAATGCTTGCGTTGTCGTTGCTGGTGTCTCACTCGCTACCGTCGAAACAACAGCGGCTGTTGGCGCTGTTGAATCTGCCTGACTAGAGGTCGTTGGCGCTGGTACTGGTGCTTGAGTTGTCGTAGCACTCGTCGCATTCTGGGCAGCCTGTGCTTGTGTGACCGCCGATTGCAACGCCTGCATCGCTGCCAAAATATCAATCGTTAGGTTATCCGGATTGTCTGCCGCTGCTGCCGCAAGAATATCTTGCAAGCGTTGCATCGCTGCTTGTACAGCTGGATCATCACTAACCGCACTATTTTGCGCTGCTTGAATGGCTTGCTCGGCTTGACTATTCGCACTCTCACGGCTTTCCTTGGCTGGTTCAACCGTATTTCGAAGTGCATCCATCGCTGCTTCAATTGCCGTTCGCGTGGCGTTCGGATCATTAATCAACGTCTGTAACTTCTTAATCGCATCAGCCACACCCTTTTCATTCGAAACTGGCTTAGCATCAGCAATGGCTTGTTGTGCTTGATCACGCGCGTCATCAACTAACGCTGTCATCGCATCAGTCAACGCTTGCATCGCTGCCTTAATGTCTGCCGTCAAGTCATCGCTACTGTCGGTCGCTGCATTTTCAATCGCATTACGCAATGTGTGCATGGCTTCAACTACCGATGGATCATTTGCCAAGTCTGACTGCGCAGCTTGGTCTAACAACGCATTACCATCAGCACTCGTTGCGTCACGTTCTTGTGTATCCGTAGCGACTTGCTTCAACAAGTCTTCCGTTGCTTGCTTAATGTCTGCATAATTGGCGTTTGGATCATTAACCAAGGCGTTCAACGCATCGATAGCTGCTGCTGTGGCTGGCTCATGACTGACCGGTGCCGTCTTAGTCAACGCATCCGCTGCCGCGTCACGAGCTTGTTCACGGTAACCAACAACATCATTTTGCGCCTTAGTAAGCGCCTCAGTTGCTGCAGCGATATCCTTTGTCAAAGCACCACTTGAATCATTAGCAGCTTCAGTCATCAAACGTTGCAAATTAGCGACCGCTTCAGCAACCTGTGGCTCGTTTGCCACTTCAGCCGGCACGTTCGTAATGGCATCGTTCGCTGTTGTGTTAGCTGTATCACGGTTCGCCATTTCGCTCGTCGTTGCATCAGTCAGTACCTTCACTGCATCGGCAATCTCATCAGCCGTTGACTTTGGATCACCCAAAACAGCTTCCAAAGCATTCTTGGCTGTGGCCACAGCCGTTTCATTTGAAACCGGTGCTGTTGCATCCATCGCTGCTGTTGCATTATCACGTTCAGTTGCTTGGTCCGCCGCTTCCTGAGCGACTGCATCCTGCAATTGCTTCGTTGCAGTCGCAATCGCTTCGCTTGTGCCTTGGTCATCCGCGGCATTCTTCTGTGCCTCTTGCAACGCAGCAATCGCATCCTTCACTGCCTGAGATTGACTCTGATCACTATTTGCAGCGCTTGTAGCAGCATCGTTAGCTGCTTGGTTAACCGTGTTACGTTCATCGTTGGCTTCCGCAACGGCATCTTGTAACGCTTTGATTGCATCATTAATTTGGGCTGCGTTTGCCGTTGAATCATTTAGCAACGCATCCAAATCACTAACTGCTTGTTGCACACCTGGTTCTTGTGAAACCGGTGCTGTTTGCCCCTTAACCTGATCAGCAAGGTCAGCTGCTTGGTCACGTGATGTCACCGCCGCAATTTGTGCATCTTGCAACGCGTTCATGGCATCTTGAATATCACTCGTCAACGCATCAGGGCTATCCGTATCGGCTTGATTCATAACATTTTGCAACGCAGTAATCGCGTCTTGGATGCCTTGATCAGTTGACAAATCGCTGTTCTGTGCTGATGTAATGGCATCCGTTGCCGTAGACTTCGCATTGTCACGTTGCGTCTTCGTTTGATCCATAACATCTTGGTAAGCTGCCATAGCATCGTTCAAGTCGGCTGCCGTCGCGTTTGAATCATTAATCACAGCTTGCAACCCTGATTTTGCATCCGTGATGGCCGGTTCATTTGTTACCGGACTAGTCTTGCTGTCGTCCTGTAACAACGCCGAGGCTTCGTCACGAGCTGTGTCTTGGGCCTGTTCAGCTGCGGTAACCGCGTCTTGCAAAGCCGTCATCGCATCAACGATATCTTGTGATACCCAAGCATGCCCGGCATCGTCAACAGTTTCATTGGCAGCCTTAGTTTGCGCATCCTTCAAGTTTTGGATAGCCGTCAACACTGATTCGTCAGTCGCAACCGTTGATGTTTGGGCATCAGAAATCGCATCGGCGGCATCAGCATTTGTCGCATTACGTTCGGTTGTGTCACTTGCAGTTGCTGCATTCAGTGCCTTAGTTGCTTCACGCACCGCTTCAGCAGTTGCATTTTCATCCGCGAGCAGGGCTTGCAAATCAGCGATTGCTTGCGCGGTCGCTGATTCATTTGAAACTGGTTTTGTTTGACTCAACGCATTTTCAGCAGCTAGAACAGCCTCTTGCTTATCAGCCGCCGCTTCGGCAACTGTGTCAGCAAGGTTCTGGATGGCGTCAAAATGTCTTGGGTCAAAGCGGAAGCTGAATCGTTAGCTGCATTCTTTTGTAGCGTTTGCAACTTTTCGACTGCCTCTTGTACAGACGGTTCATTAATTTGTGGCGTACCTTGGGCCTTTGAAATGGCCGTGTCAGCATTGCTATTTGCAGAGTCACGGGCTGTGTTTGCCGCATCTACTGCATTTTCTAGTGCCGTTGTCGCGTCTTCAATTTCTTCGACTGTCGCGCTCGGATCGTTGAGTACCTTATCCAAGGCAGATTGCGCATCCTTAACGCCTGATTCATTCGAAACTGGCGCTGTCTCAACTTGACCAGCCGCATCACGGGCGGCATCTTGCGCAGACTTGGCGTCGGCAATCGCTTGCGTGACTGCCTTGGTTGCTGCTTCGATATCGGCCGTCAATGCACCAGCGTCATCAGTTGCCGCTTTGTTTTGCAATTCTTGCAAGGCCGTGATGGCATCTTGTACGCCTGGTTCACCAGCTTGATCGCCAGATTGCGCATCGGCAATCACATCATCAGCTGTATCATTCGCCGTGTCACGATTATCCTGCGCTGTTTTCACGGCATCCTCAAGTGCTTGTTGGGCCGCTTCAATTTCCGCGACTGTCGATGCCGGATCATCAAGCACATCATTCAACGCTTGTTGGGCGTCCTTAACACCTTGTTCATTTGAAACCGGCGCTGTTTCTACCTTACCGGCAGCATCACGGGCCGCTTCTTGGGCATCCGCCGCCTTTTGTACAGCATCAGCTATGGCTTGGGTTGCTGCCTCAATGTCCGCCGTAAGTGCATTTTCATCATCTTGACTCGCTGCATCTTGCAGGTCACGCAAAGCTTGGATAGCATCTTGCACACTTTGCTCATCAGCTTGGTTAGTTGCTTCGGCATCAGTCACTGCTTGGTCAGCCGCGTCATTAGCATCGTCACGTGCATCGGAAGCCTCATCAACCGCATCTTGCAGCGCTTGCGCAGCGTCATTAATATCCGCAATTGACACATCCCCACCAGATTCAGCCGAAGCAATCAAGTCATCCAATGCCTTTTGCGCATCGACAACATCAGCTTCATGACTAACTGGTGACGTCGCCACAGCTTGCTCATCATCGATGGCCTTTTGTTGCTCAGACTTAGCCGCATCCACTGCATCTTGTAGTGCTGTCATTGCTTCTTCAATTTGAGCAGTCGTTCCTGTATCGCCAGTTGCGTTTTCTTGTGCCTCCTTTAAGGCCGCAATCGCATCTTGAACGCCCTTTTCATCGGCATAATCCGAATTTTGAGCTGTTGTAATGGCAGAAGTCGCTTCGCTATCGATTGCCGTTCGCTCTTCGCGCACAGTGTCAATAGCCTCCTTACAAGTCTTGCATCGCTTCTTCAATGTCGGTTGCTGTCGCCTTTGGATCATCCAAAACCTGTTGCAGTGCAGCCTTAGCCGTTGCCGTATCTGGTTCTAATGAAACCGGCGCTGTGTCGCTCATCGCTTCTTGCGCTGCTGTCACTGCATCCTCACGAGCTGATGCCGCATCAGTGATTGCTTGGGCAAGTGCTTGCGTTGCTGCTTCAATGTCAGCTGTTAGTGGCACCTTACCATCAACGGTATCCGCAGTCTCAGACGTTGCATTATCAATGATGTTTTGTAGGTTTTCAATTGCTTCCTGTACACCTTCGTCATTCGCATTATCGCCTGCTTGGGCATTCGTAATAGCAGTGTCAGCAGCTGTTACCGCATCACCACGAGTTCCCTTTTCAGTCGTCGTCGCATTTGTCAAAGCAGTTGTCGCATTGGTAATTTCATCAGCTGTCGATTTTTGATTATCCAAAATATCTTGCAACGACTTATACGCAGCCAAAATGTTTGCTTCGTTAGAAACCGGCGTCATCGCTGCAATCGCCGCTGCAGCTGCTGCGCGGGCAGTTTCTTGCTCGGACTCAGCGTCAGAAATAGCCTTATTCAAAGCTTCTGTCGCCTGCGTCACCGCAGCTGTCGTGCCTGTGTCAGCATTCGCATTTGCAACAGCATCTTGCAACGCCTTTTGTGCGGCGATGACGTCTGGATCAAGCGCCGCCACTGATTGCGAAGCCTTGTCTAACGCCGTATCAGCACCTGATAAGGCGTCGTTTCGAGCTTCAAGCGCATCATTTACCGCGTCCTTCAACGCATCACGGGCCGCGATAATTTGATCGGTTGTCGATGCTGAATCCGCCAACACCTTGTCCAAATTATCCTTGGCTGACGCAACGGCCGTCTCCTGACTAACCGGATTAGTTGCCACCGCATTTGCCGAGGCCACCGCTACTGCGCGATCCAACGCATTTGTCGCATCAACAATTGCCTGGGTTGTCCCAGTATTGTTGTCGGCTGCCGCAATCGCATCATCCAAGTTTTTTTGTGCGTCGACAACAGTGCTATCGTCAGCAACACCTTGATCAGTCGCATTCTTCTCAGCTGTTTCTGCGTTTGTCTTAGCAGTTTCACGATCGTTCTTAGCCGTTGCAATCGCATCATCAAGTGCCTGTTGCGCTGCTTGTACATCAGCCGTCGTCTTGGTCGGATCATTAGAAATCGTTTCCAAGTTTGAGGCTGCTGACGACACAGCTGATTCTTGGTCGTATGGGGATGTTTCCGTTACCACAACTGTAATCGTTTTTGTTGTCTTCAAGCCCGTAGCATCCGTCGCCGTCAACGTAACTGTATACGTCCCCGGTTCATCCTTCACCACATCGGCATAGTCAGACGTCAACGTTGCGCTACCGTCCACTTGATTATCAGATACTTGTGCATTAATCGCCGTCAAGAAACTATCGGCCGTCGTACCGGCGCCAGTCGTCACTTGATAGCTATCCTTACCTGTCGAAATGGTAGGAGCCTGCGTATCCGTGTAGTTAACCGTGAACACCTGAGCATTTGCATCAGTATCCCCGTCATTATTATCTTTGTCATAGTTCAGTGTCGCTGCCAAAGCCGCTGTTAGTGTGTCATAGGTTGCGCCGTCAGGACCGGTAACGTTGTACGTATAACCGGTCTTAGCCAAGGTACTATCAGTTGCTGAAAATGCAATTTTGCTGTCAGTACCACCAGTTACCGATTCCACATCCGAGGTCGTTGCATTAATAACCTGCTTCAACGTCGCTGTTTGCTTATCAGCCTTTAAAACAATTGTTGAGTTCTGATCCGTTGCCGTGTCAGCATCGAATGTACCGGTAATCGTTGCGCTACGCATCGTTGTGGCGTACGTCATACCAATCCCTGAGGCAAATGATGTATTGGCACTGTCCAGACGGTATCCGGATGGCGTGTAAACATATAGCGACCCCGGCAAGCGGTCATCTGTCACACCTGAGACAACAGTTGGCGCACCAGAAAGCGGTGTCCCGCCTGAATAACTAAAACTAGCCTTTTGTGACAAAGCCGAGTATGAAACGCCAAAGTTTTGGGTTGCCGCGTCCGAAGCGCCCGAACTATTCGTCGTGCTGTCAAACACACCATTAGAACCCGCTGCCAGTGCTTCACTCATCGTACTATACTGGCTACCATCCGGCGCCGTGACAACATAGCTATATCCTGAAACAGCCAAACTGGTATCTGCAATGGCAATCGTGCCACCGGTAGAACCTGTCGCTGCCGTCACTGTCTCATTTTTAACAGCATTTGATGCATTCAAACCAGTCTTAGTAACCGTTGCTTGTTGTGGCGACTTCGTGTAAACAACATTCAATGAATAGTTGTACGTATTGTCATCGTTAACGTGCGCTGAAACTGTATTAGCAGTACTTGCATAATAGCCCGGAATAACTGGTGCATTATACGTAATCGTATCCGAAGTTGTACCAGTTGACACACCGGTAATTCCCAATGATTGCCCGTCTCCAATTGTAATGCTAGTCGGGTCTAACAATTGATTACCTGCCGTGTCTTTATAGGTAACATTCACCGGAATTGCTTCACGTTGTCCCTTAACATCCATGGTTGCTTCCCACAATGTCCAAGAACCACTTCCACCGGTCGTGTCGACACCGACTGACAAGTAAGGCATTTGGGTTTTGTTAATTTGAACGAAAACAGTCTTGCCAGCCATCGTCAACGTCAATCTTCCATTAGTACCATCTCCACCATCGGCATCATACGTAAGCGTATATGGCGTTCCGGTTCCTTGAGTAGTGGCATTTGTGGCAGTTCCCTGACCCGGTTGCCATGCCGAAGCATACGCTGTACTAAGTTTAACAACTCCAGCGTTTGCATCGGTTTGACGTAGCACCATGGCAGGGTACGAACCATCCGGATCACCGTAATAAGAATCCCCGGATTTATTCATGTCCCAACCAAGCGCCGTGGCGTTCTTGATTCCCGCGACACCACTGTTACCGTAGATTCCTAGTCCAGAACCTGGACCACCGTTATTACCAATCGTAGCCGGCAATTGCGGTGCCACGAAAATACCAACGAAGTCACCTTGCCAGAAATTATCTTTGGCATAAATGCTTCCTGTAACTGTAAAATCTTGGTCCGTATCCAGCGCGGTGTTATAAACCAACTTACCCGACTGATTACCACCGGTAGTCATCGTCCACCAAGACGTTGTTCCTTTTTGAGCAACCTTATTAGGATTTGACGCATCTCCTGATGTTCCATACCCCGTAAAGTTTTTCGTTCCAGTTGACGAATTAGCCGCTGTCGTACGCGGTGCATCCTCACTTGCATCAGTCACTTCATTAATCGTCTTTGCAACCGATGCAGCCGAAACGCCCTTCATGTGTAGCACACTAGCAAACTTGTCTGAAATTGGCTCAATTTGTTCCAATACATCTGGGGCAGCTGCGATTCCCCCAAGCATTGCCAAAGTGGCGACGCCCTTAACCAGCCATTTTTTCTGGCCACCATCTTCAGCTATTTTATGTAACTGGAGATCTCCCGTAACTTGAGATTTCATGTTATTTTCCTCATCAATACTCTAATTTTCTTGCTATACCGCCAGTATAAAAAACGAATATGATGTGACCGCAAAAAAACAAAGCCAAAATGCCACGAAAAGTCTGAACAGAATACGGCAAATATTTCATTTATGTGAACAAAAAAGCGACCGAGACAGAGATTGTCCCGATCGCTACGATTTACTATTTTTGCTGACGTCGTTGCGACCGAGACAGAGATTGTCCCGATCGCTACGATTTACTATTTTTGCTGACGTCGTCGCATCAATATGATGAGCCAAATAATAATCATGAGCAATACCCCGATAATGCCCAACATAATCTTTAGCCAAATTGGCAGCCGTGTCGCTTCAGCAACCGCCCCACCAACTCGTTGCTTAGCTGTCACAGTCAGACCATCATTAAAATGCCATTTACCTTGATCCGTCTTCACATCCGTTACCACCAGATACCGACCGGCTGCTAATGACTGATCAAGCACTGTCATGTGTTGATACTGGCTATCTGGCGCAAAACGCAACCCCGCTTGCGTTTTATCCAAAATCAACTTATCGCCCCGATACAAGCGTGTCCGCACCTGCATGTCATGTTGAAATGCGGGCATCGGATTCTCAAGCGTCGTTTGCAACACATTCTCACCAGTAACCGTTTTGGTTTGCACCCCCACAGAACGCATCTTATCTGGTACATCCCCCTCGTGATTACGAACTAAGACCGCAACTGTATAAGCATATGACTGCTTAATTTGAACACCAGATTCCCCCGAATCATTTGGTGTTTTGCGTTCAGCAAATGTTAAGCCCCCTGCTTTGATCCCATCAAATTGGTTTGCCGGCATATGAATGGTCGTTGCGACCAATTCTTGGCCATGCGGTGGTAGTGTAATGCTCTTAGGCACCGCAACAAGTCGTCGCCAAGCTTTTGATTGCGCCGTTTCATAATCGACTACCCCGTTACGATTGGTTGTCGCCTGGGCTGATTTGATATCAACCGTGATTGGCTTCTCCGTTTCGTTCGTCAATAAAACTTGAACTTTCTTCGCTTGATTAGGTGCCAAAATTAAATCGAAATACCCTGTCGTTTCTGGACGCTGTTCAGCTGCTGCCATGACACGAACTGCAAACGGCATTTCATTCGCTGACGCTGGTGTTCCCCCAAACATCACCGTCAAAATCATTACAACTACTCCCCAAACCAATTTCATCTCATTTACGCTCCTGTTGGTGCTGCGAGGAGCTTATAAACTACCTCACTTGAATAATTACCGGCCAACTTTTTCACCTGACCCGGTACCGTTAACTTAACATCCGCCATCGATAAAGATGATGTGCCATAGCCATCGCCAACTTTAGCACTGGCCAGCCGGGCAAACTCCCCATTCAACGTGATTGCACTCTTTGATGGCATCACTAAAGTGCCTTCAACTGCTGACTTAACCGACATTTCGCCCACGTGTAGCTTAGCCCCCTTTAGCTCAGTGCCAGATGCATGCATGAATGGCGTTGCTTGCCGGATTTGCAATTCCCAACCATCTAACTTTTCACGTTGATCAGTCACCTGAACGTGATTGGCCACTGCCTGACCCGCAAACGTATCGCGCTTAGCCGAATAAGACCGATCCATCAAACTCACTTTTTGGGTTTCAAAACGCCAAGGTGACGCGTAATCAATCGTCAATGGCATCCCCGTCTCACGCATATTCGCTGGTGCTGCTGGATCTTTGGTTTTTGCATCAGTCGGATTTACCCGATCAATAACGATTGGTTCTTCAACCCCCGCAAAGCTTACCGTCGCTGGCACTGTGGCTGTCTCATCCTTTTCAGCTGAAAAAATCGAGCCACCAGTCAACATCGT
This sequence comes from Weissella confusa, assembly GCA_041871065.1. Lineage (NCBI taxonomy): Bacteria > Bacillati > Bacillota > Bacilli > Lactobacillales > Lactobacillaceae > Weissella > Weissella confusa. The sequence goes on from CP168942.1 coordinate 1,420,873, forward strand.
TAAGCCAACCGTCAATACCGCCAAAGTCGCCCGGCACTTAAACATCATCATGTCAAATTCCCCCATCTTCTATCTCTATGGTCCTGCGACCAATTTAATCTCAAGCTCGGCTTCATAGTCACCGAGCGGTATAACGTCGTGGTCAGCGATTTGCATCTCAAAACGCGTTGCATGCGTTCGCCCCACTTGACCACTCAATATCTCTTGAAACGATTCCGTTATGTTTTGTTGATCCGCCATCAACTGCGGTGAAATGACTTGTCCGGTTACCCGATTTGTAAACGGGCGCGCCAGTCGAAGTTGCACTGCCCAGGATTTCAAAATACTCCCCTGTACTGTCAAAACGCCTGTGCCAGGCAGTGCCGCCGTTCGAACTGATTGACCATATGGTTTAACCACGTTGCCAAACGAGACTGGTGTCATGACCACCTTCATCGGTTCTTCAGCCGGTAAAGGACGCGCCGTTAGTTTATTCAAACTGTCCACCCATGCCGAAACAGCATAGGGTAAATCACTTACGGTTTGCCCGTTACCACGCCCTTTCACGCGCAGCGATTGGATTGAAAATTCTGTTGCGACTGAATTAGTCGTTGTACTGTGTGCGATAAGCTGTTGTAGTTCAAAAGTGCCACGATTCCGTTGATACACAAGTCCCCTCTCCTGTGTATTAACGAAAGCCAATTCAGCTGGTGCGACGATTTTTAGCACCGTCGGCTGACAAAATTCAATCAATGCGGTGGCGCTCGACCCTGTGACAGATAATCGTCCGGCCTTTTTCACCTGTAATCCGCCACCACTCACACCGTTTTGATTTTTATAAACGACGGCCTGTTGTTGCAACCCGGTCAATTGTAATCGACCACCCGATTCTACCGTCACCATTGCAGCATCCGTGTTTCGCCAAAGCAATGCTGGCTGGATGCTCGCAACATCAACCTGGGCACCATCTTGAATAACGACCTGATCATATCCCATATCAATCGGGCCAACGTTTAGACCATCACTTTGTTGCAGAACAGATACAGAAATATGCGCCCCCGATTCTACGGTTAACTGCCCACCACTATCTGTCGCAAAAACGTGACCGCCCGTTTGACCAAAGGCTTCAACAAATCCATCTGATGCAATTTGAATATTTGGTGCGGTAATCATGTCACCGTGTAATCCGTGTAATACTAATTGACCGTTGATAATGACCTCGTCAGCCACTACCATGCGACCCTGATAACCAGGACTCATGGACACATTACTGTCAGGCAATGCCTGGACCCGCCGTGCGTTAATTAAAGGTGTCTCATCGGCACCTGACAACCACAATTCCCCAGCTAACTTAATTTCTCCCAAACTTGTTAGGCTAACCGGTTGCTTGTTCTGTTCAGGTGCAAAAGCTAATTCATAACCATCGCCTATTAATGTGACATCCTGTGTCCGAGGTTCTAATCCTGTCGCAAGGTCGTCAACAATATCCGCTTCCAACCGGATTGTTTGATCCGGTTCGTCCAAATGCCAAGCTTGCTCGAATTCGCGCATCGTTTCCACTTGATGCTCAGCAGCGTGCAAATCATGACTAAACCACATACTTATGACACCCAGCATAACGCCGAATATCAGTCTTCCAATTCTCATCTCACTCCTCCCGTTCAACAAATAGGAATCGTTTACGTGCTTAACTTTATCGGATAGCAACAAACTTCACCACGTCGTTTTTTTCTGTTTTTTTCAAAAAAATCTACTTTTTCTTTGTAAGGTATTGAAAACACTAAAAAGGCCAGTGAAATAATCACTGACCTTTAAATCTGTCTTTTGTAAGTAATACAGCTTGCTCGATGAATTGAGCAAACATTGTTTCATCGGGATAGCGGGTCCAAATGAAGCCTGGTGTTACACCAAATTGCGAAATTTCAACATCTGATATGTAGAAATCGGTATCTGGACGAAATTCATGCGCCACTATCACATTAATCATCGGCGAACGCTTCAACCGATCTTGAATCAATTCTTCAAGTGCCGGCAAATTCGTCATATCAATCACCACGATAATCGCCGGTAAGATGGACTGTTTTGATAAATTCCGAATCATCGCATCTAAATATTCTTCAAACAAGGAATTAACCAGTACCTGCTCATCAAACCCAATTTTCTCCGCCAGATTATGGAGGACCCGCAAAACAAATGCTGTATGAATCGGAAAGTCACGCTGCGCAATTTCCAATTCAGGTGTTGGTCGGTACCCGTAAACGCTAAAATACGCTGTCCGCATATTGATTGCTGAGAGTTGTGATGTCACACGATTCAAGATGCGTTCCGAAAGTTCCTGGTTAAATAACGCTTGGTACTCCGTCTTAACAATGGTTTTAAATCGCGCCAATTTTTTCTGAGCCACTTCCGTCAATAACGACACCGGTACGCTCGAAGCAAACCCAGTTGAGTACAGACTCGCTATCGCAAAATCAGCTTCACGTTCCAAAACAGCTGTTGGTAAAGACACAAACGAGCACATTAACTCAATTAACCCAGCTCGTGTCGCCTGATGTTCAGCATCCCAATTGTCTGAAGCCGTCAACAAGGCTGGAATTTCCTCAGATAATAGATGATGATCGTTAATTAAGCGATAATACCAAATGGTAAATTGCATTCGCATTGCTTGTTTCGTCGTTTCACGTAACGGAATATTAAATAGATTTGCAATTGCATGTACGGCTTGCTCAGTTCGATCGCGCATTTCTGGTGGAAATGGAATCTCATGGTTACCATAGGCTTGCCGCATCAAACCGAAGAAAAATATGCGGATAGTAGTTTCGTTACCGACTAATCCGCTATGCAACGTCAACTTAATATTTGCTTTTTTCAGAACGGCGGCAATTTTACTTTTGGCTGCCCGCGCAATTGGCACACTCGTGTGGTAAGTTTCGGCGAACTGTTCATACGAATCGAACGTTCCGGTAAAAATAACGCCGAGCAATTGCCAAACCACTGATTTTTGTCGGTAATCAAAAGCAACCGTTTTAATATCGACCAACACCGATCGATCAACGATAACCGCTTTTTGCTTTTCGTCATAAATATACGCAGTTCGTTCATTTGGAAAATGCACCACTAAGTCATCGAATAACATCGTAATCGTCGATAACGTTCGATACCGCGACCACCCCAGCGATGTCACAATGCGCTTAATTGGTAAAAAACTATCTGACCGCGTCGCTAAATAGGTCAGTAACGTTAATTTGTCTTGCTCTTTCTTTTCTAACACCCACGTTAATTCATCCATCCCCACACGCCCCCAATCCTTGTATTTAGTGTACGGAACACACGAATTTAGTGCAAGGGGAGACACTTTTTGAAGAAAAGTCGACTTTTTTTGAAATTAGGTGTTGCATGATAAATATCCATCTGGTATATTATTATCTGTTGTTAAGAGCGGTAAGCAATTAACAAAGTTCATGGCCCATTGGTCAAGCGGTTAAGACTCCGGTTTTTCACACCGGCATCCAGGGTTCGACTCCCTGATGGGCTATTACTTTTAACGAAGTAATCAATAAACAATTTCATGGCTCATTGGTCAAGCGGTTAAGACTCCGGTTTTTCACACCGGCATCCAGGGTTCGACTCCCTGATGAGCTATTGCCTTTGTCGATTAGGCATTCAACATTTTCATGGCCCATTGGTCAAGCGGTTAAGACTCCGGTTTTTCACACCGGCATCCAGGGTTCGACTCCCTGATGGGCTATCTTGATAGACATCCAGTTTACTGGGTGTCTTTTTTGTTTCATTTATTCAACTTGAAACAATCAAAAATCATGTTTATAATATTAAATATTGTTATGGAGCTATGGCAGAGTGGTAATGCAGCGGACTCGAAATCCGCCGAACCGGTGTTGAGCCGGCGCACGGGTTCAAATCCCGTTGGCTCCTTCCTAAAAAAGCACGTTTCGAAATTAATCCGAAACGTGCTTTTTGTTTACTATTTTTCTGCTTATTTACTTCTCTTCGGTATCGTCGTTTACTTCAGCAACTTGCGCTTGCTTTGCCCAACGCATACCAAGATAAACTAAGCCAACAAATACCAAGACCGCGACTGACCAAATAGCCACTACTGCTTGCGTACTCAAGCCAGCAGCTCGCTTCAGGAAGTCATTCTTATGCTTTACTTCCTTAGCTGGTGCCTTGGCCGTCGTCTTCGACTTCACTGGCATGTCCACTTCCAATGGTCCGTGCAACGGATCATTAACGGCTCCGTGATGCAACGTTGCATTAGCAGCTGCCGGCACTTGCTTAGCTGGTGCTTGGGTTGCCGTTTGCGTTGTCGCCGGCGTTGTTGCCGTTGGCACGAACACGACCGTTGATACAGCTGGCGTCACAGTTGTTGCGGCTGGTGTCGTAGCTGCCGGTGTGATCGGTGTGCTTGGCGCTGGTGTTGGTGTTGGCGTTGACCCACCGCCATTATTTGGTGCTGGCGTAGGTGTCGTTTGGACAATCAATTGACCAGTAGCTTCACCACCAAACACACCCTTTTCTACGTCAGCCGGTTGACTAACCTTCACGCTATATTGACCAGCGGCCAACTTACCACCGTTAAAGGTCGTATAATCTGAATCGTTTTGGCTAAGTGATACCGTTACCGGTTGACCATTACCAGCGATGTACAAATCGGTTGGGTTGATCTTTTCGGCAGCTAACTTAGTGGCATTCACAACCGCCAAATTATTTGCCTTGAAGTCCAATGATTGGCTTGAAACTTCAATTCGCGTTGCCGTTTCACCGTTTGGCCCCTTCAAAGATAATGGGCGTGTACTGTAATTTGCAGCATCGCTCCAGTCGGTATCATTCTGATCATAATCGACACGCCATGATGTCGCCCCGACAATCTTATCCAAATTACCTGACAAAACACGTTCTGGATTGTAGATAATCGCATCCCCACCAACTACACCATCCGTCGACTTACCTGCCAAAATCAATTGATTCAAGCGGGTCGCGTCATCTTTCCCAAGCGTGATAGTTGGTACAGTCTTGCTGCCATCCTTGTGCGTCAAGGTCACCGGCTTAGCAAAATCTCCTTCAAGTTGCATCTCGCTGGCCATACCCGGCGTGTCCTCTGCGTAGACAGCCAATGCATCACGAGACCCACCCAACAAGTTGGCAGTTCCAGTTACCGTCGTAATACCTTGCAAGGCACCCTTTACCACTGAAGGCTTCTCACCTTGGAAGTAAAGATACGTTTGTTGATTGGCAGTTGAAGCAATTGACGTCCCCTCGCCATTTGGATTCAAAGTCACGCCGTTCAAATAAAGATTGACCTGACCATCTGCTGTTTTCGTTTGTTTTACAGTCCCACCTGCAAAAGTCACCGTGCCATCAATATTTGAAAGCACCTGCGTTCCGTTTGAAATTTTTACCCCGTAGTCTGCTGCTGAAACACTTTGTGCCGCTGGTAATGTAAGTAGGCCTGCGAAGGGTACAATCACCGTCGCCAACATTGCCCCTCTAAACAACCTAGTCACTTTTTCCATTGTCCCCACCTCTTCTAAAAATTGCTTCGTAACTAATTTGTAACAATAGGATACGGCCATTTGCTCTATATTTCACGTGACAACCCTCAAATTCATAAAACGTTCACATAATTCACAAAATAGTCGAAAGCATACAAAAAGACGACCCACGCAGACCGGAAGTGATCTGTGTAGGTCGTCTTTTTTGTCGTTATAAACTCGAATCTTATCTCTATCTAATGTAGCAGATTTTTCAACTTTTCGCTAATGTTTTAATAGTGATTAACGCTTAACATGGCGACCGTGTACCAAGAAGTACCAAACCAAGGCAATAATCGCAAAGGCAATCATCAACTCGTACAATCCTACAAAACCAATACTTGGTTCAATCAAACCAAGCAAGTATGGGCCAACACCAAATGCCAAATCAAAGAAAATAAAGTACGTTGATGTGGCATATGACATACGCTCAGGTGGCACAATCTTCGCAATTGTAGCTTGGGCGGCTGATTGGAAGTTTCCAAACCCAACCCCGATGAAAATCGCAGCCAACACAAAGACCCAAACGTTTGTGACATGGCTCAATAGCACAAAACCAATGGCTAACAAAATCAACCCTGGGTAAATAATGTAGTTTTCGTTCTTTTCATCAGCCAAACGACCTGTAAATGGTCGACTAATGAAAATCACCGCCGCGTAAATCAAGAAGAAGTACTCAGTCACTGATGACATGTGTTGTGCCTTCATAAAGAAACTCAAGTAACTTTGGATGGCTGAGTAAGTCAACGTGGCAATGAATAAGGCAATTGCCAATGGTACTGCCTTAGGCTCCAAAAACTGCTTAAGGCCGGTTGGCTTGTCAGCCGTTTCAACCTTTTTAGCTGTGTGAGCCTTAATATCAACCGCCTGCTTGTGAATCAAAATCGTTGCCAAAAAGGCCAACGCAGCAATCACGGTTTCGACGTTAAACAAGAAGCCATAGCCAATCTTGCTCAAGGCCAATCCCAAGAATGGACCCATTGCTGTGGCAATAACTGTACTCAATGAGAAATATGAAATTCCTTCACTGCGACGCTCTTCCGGTACAACAAACACAACTGCCGTATTTGTAACTGTCCCGATTAGTCCAATCATCATTCCTTGGACAAAACGTAGTACCAATAATGAAATCATTGACGTTGCGACGTGATAAGCCAGCATACTAGGAATCAATACAAAGGCCCCGACCATCATCATCGTCTTAGTTGAAAAGCGTGCGAGCACCGCACCAGACATCATACGCATGACGAGTGAGCCAATAACCACGATACCAACTAGCAAACCACTACTTGCTGTTGATAGATGGAGCACATCGACTGCATATGGCCCAACGGCAACAATCAAACTGTAAAACGTCATCAAAACTAGGAAGTTAATCAGCGCAATTTCAAGAAATGACTGGTTAAAGATCTTGGTTTTTTCGGAATTCATAAAAACCTCTACTTTCAAAATTAAACAAATAAGTGCCCTTTTTTGTTGTGATTAACAAAAAGCGTCGCCTTAGAAAGACGACTTATCTACTTTACGCTTATTTTTAAGAAGTAGCAAACTTAAGTGACCATTCCGTTTGACGCGTCCTTTTCAGAAGCAGATAATGAATTATAGTCTAATTAGAAAGAAGCACATTCATGTCAGCATCTACACCTATGTACCAAGTCATCAGTTATCTGAATGATTTGGACGGGAGCTATGTCTCCCTATTTGCGCCAGACGCCATTGTCTCTGATGTTGCTTCAAAGCAAATCAGTGTCGGGTTGCCTGACATTCAAAGCTATTTTAAGCAATACTTCTTTGCGCATAACGTCCAAACGAGTATTCACTCCGTCGAACCTTTAAATGACGAAGTCCTAGCTCACGTCACCTTCCACGGTGATTTTTCTGACAAATTCGCCCCGGACGGCAATGTCGATGCCACCATTGAATTGGCCGCTACTGGTCACAAGATTCATAAGATGATTATCAAACTAGACGCTGCCTAATGTGGTATGCTTAGTTTACTAATTAATAGAGAGTGAGCAAACACATGGCCACGTATAATTTGACAGACATCCTCGACATCGTAAAGTTGTGGGGTGTTGATTACCCAAACAAGCAAAAGAACCGTGTTAAGTACGACGCGTTCAAGAAGGATCTCCGCAAGAAGATTGAGGAAACATTCGATACCGAGGCTGATGCTTTAGCAGCCGTCACGCCAGAACTAGCCGCACCGGTTAAGCCAAACCCAGTAACTGGTCAAACGACTACTTACTCAGCTCGTCACATCGTTTGGCTGTTCGAACAACCCCTTTTCTTGGTTTGGGTGATTAAGCACAGCGCTCGCCAAGAAGCTTTGCTACCTTTGTTGAAGGCTGAAAAGACGCGTTCTGAAGTTGGCGATACGGAAGAAAACGCCGAAGCAATCATTAATAACTGGCACTAAAAAATAGGATGGTATCTTGAGAAAATCGAGATACCATCCTATTTTGTTTAATCGATAATACGCAAATCCTTTGATGAGTGCGTGAATGAATCAGCACCTGTCTCCGTCATGACAACTGAGTCTTCGATACGAATTCCCAAGTCACCAGGAATGTAGATACCTGGCTCAATTGAGAAGGCCATACCTGGTTGCAAAACCAAATCATTGCCAGTCGCAATTTGAATTGACTCGTGGACTGATGACCCAATACCGTGTCCTAGACGGTGCACGAAGTACTCACCGTAACCAGCCTTGGTAATAACATCACGGGCAATTGCATCCAACTCACCGGCAGTCATACCAGGCTTCGCTTGTGATTGGGCAGCCAATTGGGCTTCCAAGACAACGTTATACACGTCGCGTTGGTGATCAGAAACTGACTTGTAGGCCACCGTACGCGTTGCGTCTGAAACGTAACCTTCGTAAATCGTTCCCAAGTCAAACAAAGCCAAATCGCCGGCCTTCAACAAGGTTGAACCAGTGTCACCGTGTGGTTCAGCTGCGTGCGCACCGAATTGAACCAACGTCTCAAACGACATTCCCACAACACCCATTGACTTCAAGTCATATTCCAACTTGGCCATCACTTGAAGCTCTGAAACGCCTTCTTGCAATGCAGCAAAGGCAAATTCAAAGGCACGATCCGCATCATCACCAGCCTTGTGCATCTTAGCAATTTCGTCTGGCGTCTTAATCAAGTGCATTTCAGTCATCAATGGTGACAAGTCAGCCACAAACTTGGCGTCTGGTACAGCCGTTTGCAACAACGCAGCACGGTCCAACGTCATTTGTGCCTTTTCAACGGCCCACTTAGTTGCGTGCGTCGTGTGTTGCTTAATATAGTTAGCAATCATTTGGTACGGTTGCTCGTGGTCTTGGTAACCGTAAACAGGATGCGTCCAACCGGCACCCTTTACCGCCTCGACTTCGAGTGCTGGCGCAAAAATAAACGGCTCATCTTGTGGAAAGACAACCAACGCCAAAACACGTTCGATTGGGTCAGATTCAAAGCCTGTCAAATAGGCAATTGAATGAAAATCTGAGAAGTAGGCGACGTCCAATTCATTGTCGTTCAACCATGATTGGATTTTTGTAAGTTTTTCAGTCATCTGAAATCCCCTCTTGTTTCACTTTTCTATCATTGTACACTCATTTTCAGAAAATGACGCAATAGACCGATTATTTATGCTAAACTATTAACTTGTGATGTATCGAATGTTCTCATGAAAACATTTTATGAAAGCATGATACAATAACCTTGTAACCGTTTGCAGATATGCAATTCGGTAAATGACTGAAAAGTTATGAAAAAGACAAAAATTCTGTATGAGAGATATTTAAAGGAGCATCAGCATGGAAAAGCAGACCATCACGATTTATGACGTGGCCCGCGAAGCGAAAGTCTCAATGGCGACCGTTTCACGTGTTGTCAATGGCAACGCCAACGTTAAGCAAGAAACGAAAGAAAAGGTTGAAGCCGTTATCGAACGACTTGGTTACCGTCCCAACGCCGTTGCCCGTGGCTTGGCCTCACGTCGTACGACGACAATTGGTGTCGTAATTCCCGACGTGACCGACCACTACTTCGCTGAATTGGCTCGTGGAATCGATGACGTCGCTGCCATGTACCACTACCAAATCATCTTGGCTAACTCAGATGAATCTGACACCAAGGAATTGCAAGTTTTGGAAAACCTATTGAGCAAGCAAGTTGACGGTATTATCTTCATGGGTAATTTGATTGACGATGATATCCGCAAGGAATTTGCTAAGGCTGATGTACCAATCGTTTTGGCTGGCTCAGTTGATGACGTAACTGATCAACCTTCTGTAAACATTGACTACACAAGTGCCATCGGCGAAGCAACGACCAAGTTGTTGAAGAACGGTCACAAGCGTGTTGCCTTTGTGACGGGAAGCTTGGATCACGGTATCAACCGCGAATACAAGCTTAAGGGTTACATGAATGCTTTGGCTGTTGCTGGTGTTGATTACGATGAATCACTTGTTATTCAAGGTGATTACGACTATCAATCAGGCTACCAAATGGCTGAAATGGTCCGTGACGCTAAGGCAACAGCCGCTGTTGTTGTTAACGACGAAATGGCTGCTGGCTTGTTGAACGCGATGACTGATGCTGGTGTTAAGATGCCTGAAGACTTTGAATTGATTACCAACAACAACTCAAAGTTGGCTGTTATGACGCGTCCACAAATGTCTTCAATTACGCAACCTATCTACGACCTTGGTGCCGTTGCTATGCGTATGTTGACGAAGTTGATGAACCGTGAAGAATTGGCTGTTAAGAACATTATCTTGCCACACGGTTACGTTGATCGCGACTCAACGAAGCAATAATGACTACAAAAAAGAGGAACGACTTAGCGGTCGTTCCTCTTTTTGCGTCTCATTAAGCTTCTTCTGACAAGCCCTTCTTGTTCGTCTCAGACAAACCACCCTCGGGTTCCAAAACTTCAGCCGTTACTTGCTTTGCTTCTTCAACCGCAACTGGTTCTTCCAAGTCTTCAAATGCTTCTGACAATGAAGGTGCCGTTGGATCCAAGACGATATCAATGTCTTCATCTTCAAGCTCAGGTGCTACCTTAGCACGAACTTGATCCTTCACTTCGCTAGCCTTTGACTTTGCTTGATCAGCCAAATCTTGTGCTTGCGCCTTCAAATCATCAGCCTTCGCACGCAAACCGGCCGTCTTCTCGTCAGCTTGCGCCTTAAGTTCATCGGCCTTGGCACGCAAGCCAGCTGTCTTCTCATCAGCTTGCGCCTTCAAGTCAGCTACCTTGCCATCCAAGCCCTTCTCGGCAACAAAATCGTCAGCGCGATCACGAACAGATGCCACCGCATCAGTTGCTGCATATGTGTAATCAACCGCCTTGTCGCGAACGTCAACAACGATGTCGTCAACCTTAGCCTTCAACTTTTCTTGTTCTGCTGGTGACAAGCTCTTGAAGTAGGCGTATCCAGCCGCAGCTGCTACACCACTAAACAACAATCCTGCCAAAAATCCTTTTCCCTTAGACATGGTTAATACCCTCCTAATTTATATCTGATTACTTTGTCGTTGATGATTGTGCCTTGCGCGCCTTGCGGAATCCATTAACCGCTGAGAACGCTGAAGCAACACCAGCCCCACGTGAAGCAGCTGTTGACTTAACCTTCCCCGTCAAGTTGTGCGTTGCCGCATTCAACTCAGACACAGATGTCCCCAAATCTGCCACCGCTTGGAAAGCCGGATCAATTGTCGCTACCTTGCCATTAACATCGTTCAACAATGTGTTTGCGTTAGCTAAAATGTCGTTTGCCTCACGTGCAATGATATCCACATCACGCGTAATGACCCCCAAAGTGCGTGTCAATCGAACCAAGAATAGCCCGATAAACAAGACCAACAACAATACCGCCACCGCAATGATAATCAACGCGATTTGACCTGCTGTCATAGTTATTCCTCCAAGTTTCTTTATAGGTCTTATTCTAACTGTTTAAGCGCTTCCTTTCAATGAAAGTGATTTTAATGATATACGGCTGTATTGTGTATGAATTACGCATCTTATCAAAATGTTTCGGTTTTCCTTCACAGACTCTGTCACAAACGGCATAAAAACGTTACAAACGGGTTAAAAACCCTTAAAAAACATTGAACTGCTCACAGTTTTTTGATAGATTGATAAGCGTTCGTTTGTGCACAGAAATGTGCAAACATTTGTTCTGGTTAAACAGTTAAAAATTATTTTCACATTTGGAGGAATTATGGACCACTCATTAGTCGTACGTTTGTTCGCCGAGTTCTTCGGAACAGCGTTCTTGGTTTTGTTGGGTAACGGATCAGTTGCCAATACCGAGTTGAAGAATACAAAGGGAGCTGAAACTGGTTGGTTGAACATCGCCGTTGGTTACGGAGCCGGTGTTGCCATCCCAGCTATGGCTTTCGGTGCTTTCTCAGCTCAAATCAACCCTGCCTTTACGTTGGCCTTGGCCGTTGTCGGTGACTTCCCATGGTCAGAAGTTTTGCCTTACATCATCGCGCAAGTTTTGGGTGCTATGTTCGGTCAACTTTTGGTTGTCGCTGCCTACAAGCCATACTTCGATTTGACGACAAACGTTGACGCGGTCTTCGCCCCATTCTCAACGACTGACGCTGCTAACTCACGCTTCAACGGATTCATCAACGAATTTGTTGGAACATTTGTTTTGGTATTCGCCGCTTTGGGAATTACGTCATCAACTGAATACAAGGGTATTGCCGGTTTGGCATTGGGTGTCCTTGTTGCAACGTTGGTTACGTCATTGGGTGGTGCAACCGGTCCTGGTTTGAACCCTGCGCGTGACTTCGGTCCACGTTTGGTTCACGCCTTGTTGCCATTGAAGTTTAAGGGATCATCACACTGGGAGTATGCATGGGTTGCCGTTTTGGCACCTATCGCTGGTGGTATCCTTGCCTCAACTTTGTGGTGGACATTGTTTAAGTAAGAACAGTTAATTAAAAGACGCTGACTTCAGAAATTTGAAGTCAGCGTCTTTTTTTAGTTCTTATGCCAATTCATTAACAAGTGCTTCGAACTCGTTCAAACGTTCCTCGAAGACCTTGAATGTATCTTGTAGGTAATCTGGCTTGGTCATATCCAAACCAGCCTTCTTCATCACATCAATTGGGAATGCTGATGATCCAGCTTGCAAGTATTCCTTGTAAGCAGCGACTGCAGGCTCACCTTCAGTCAAAATCTTATCAGCCATCGCCGTCGCAGCTGCGAAACCAGTTGCATATTGGAAGACATAGAAGTTGTAGTAGAAGTGTGGAATACGCTCCCATTCGTGGGCGATTTCCTCATCAAACGTCAATTCTGGTCCATAGTAACGACGGTTCATCTCACCATATGCTTCATCCAAAACATCAGCTGTCAAAGGTGTTCCTTCAGCATCTGTTACGTGCATCCATTGCTCAAATTCAGCAAATTGGGTTTGACGGAAGACTGTTCCCTTCACGCCATCCAAGTATTGATTCAAGATGTATGCGCGTAGCTTCTTATCATCAACCGTCTTCAACAAGTAATCCGTCAACAAGTTTTCGTTGGTTGTTGAGGCAATTTCAGCCAAGAAAATTGGGTAGTCACCGTAGTGGTATGGTTGGTTTTGACGCGTGTAGTATGAGTGCACTGAGTGACCCATTTCGTGAACAAGCGTGCTCAAGTTGTTCAAATTATCCACCCAGTTCAACAAAATGAATGGGTTCGTGTCATATGAACCACCTGAATAAGCACCTGAACGCTTACCCTTGTTTTCAATCACATCAATCCAACGACTGTCAAAGGCCTTGTTCACAATATCAAGGTAATCATCCCCCAATGGTGACAAAGCCTTCAACGCTTCAGCTTGGGCTGACTCATAATCAATGTCATAATCTGGTTCACCCAAAATTGGCGTGTAAAGATCGTATGAGTGTAGTTCATCCAAGCCCAACAACTTCTTACGCAAGCCAACATAACGGTGCAACAATGGCAACGCCTTGTTAACCTCAGCCACCAAGGTATCATAAACGACTTCAGGCACGTGGTTACCAGCCAAGGCAGCTTCACGCGCATTGTCATAGTGGTGCGCAGCGGCCATGAAGTTCTGCCCCTTTACGTGGTTACCAATCAATGAGGCAAACGTGTTTTCCAAAGCCATGTATGACTTGTAGAATGTTTGGAACGCGTTCTTACGGATTTCAGGATTCGTTGACTCCAACAAACGTGAGTATACACCGTTAGACAACGTCTCCATTTCACCGTTTTCGTTTTCAACAGCATCGAATGCAATATCAGCGTTGTCCAATACGCCAAAGGTACGTTGTGAGGCACCAAAGACATCACCCGCGGCTGCCAACAGTGACTCTTGTTCAGTTGGCAAGACGTGACCTTGTTGCGTCAAAATACTGTCAAAGTAGTGCTTGTAGTCTTGCAACTTAGGTTCAGCCGCGAAGAATTCTGACAATTCCTCTTCTGACAAGCTCAAAACGGCAGGGTCAAAGAAGGCAATCGCAGCTGACACACGGGCAGCCAATGACTCAGCCATGTTGTTCAAGCCTTGGTAGTACGTGTTCGCCGTGTCTTGGTCAGACTTCATTGAGGCATAAACGTACAACTTTTCCAAATCTTGCATCAAGCCCAAGCCGTATTGCAACGCATTGTACAAATCCGTTGCCGAATTCGTCACGTTCGCTGCAAAGAACTCAGCTGACTCAAGACGGTCTTCCAAATCTGCGAAGGCATCTTCCCACGCTTCGTCAGAGGCAAAGATTGTTGATAGATCCCAAGTCATTGACTCAGGCAACTCTTCGCGCAATGGTAATTCTTTTGCCATAATAGCTAACCTCATTTCAACTTTATAGTTGTTATTCTACACTTTGGGTTACGAAGTTGCACGTAGTAACGGAGGAGCTAATCTAACACCGCAAATTTATGTTGGTAATCCGGGTACCATTCTGGCGCTCGGTTCAACCAAACCCGGTCACCCTGTCGTGTAATCACATCCGCCACCTGCCATTCCTGTAACAATTGATTCAACCATAAACTAACGGCCTCGTCTTGTTTGGTGGCACCAAATTCAAACCAAGCCTGCTGAATCAACACTTCCTGTAGTTGTTCAATAGTCTGCGGTCCTTTTTCTAACGCCAACAAAACCGCTAATGACAACTCCCATTGCGTTGCACGCCCACCACCCGGCATTGCATTCAGACGATGACAAATCCACGGCATCCCCACTAAACTACGTCCTAAACGATATAATCGTTTCTGCCAACGTCGACTAATGTCTGCACGTTGCGTCGCTAGCTGTTGCAATTTCAATAATTGGCGATACGGATCGCCGACATCTTTTTGACCAACCCGATTACGACAATCAAGGCGCCACCATGACTGCCACTCAACACGATTGTTTTTTGGTCGCCAAAAGGCCACCTGTAAACTGTCACCACGAATCCGGGCAAACTTGGCCCAGGTGGCTTGTTGTAACTTTTTCTGCTGATAAGTTGGTCCCAATACCCAAACGACATCCATCCCCAACGACTCAAACCCACGTGACCGTTCGGAAATTCGTTGGGCCGTTATTGGGGCGCATTGAAACTCAACCGCGATTTTTACATTATTGAAGGTCACAACTAAATCCGGGCGTTGCTGAATATCTGGTAGCCAAACTTCCAATTCAACCGTGCCACCAATATTTTCAAAAAAATCAGCCAATTGTAATTTACCCAACAAATGATCGCGTGATTCTCCCTCAGCCAACGATTGGCAATCACGTAAGGTTACGTGTGAAAAATGTGGTGTTTTAATCGTCCCTTGTTTCAGTTGCACCTCACCCTCACAACCGGGACAAACGTAAACAGTCGTTTTCACCGCCACATCGGCTTTCACCAGTTCTACTGACCCATGCTTCTTTGCTATAAACATATGCATCCTCCTAGTAATAAAGAGGTGCAGCCGGCCATATTTTCCAATCGACTTTTTGACAAAAGAAAAAGACTTATAAGTCATCTGACCTATAAGTCTTAATTCTTAATCAACTTGATTAGTTAGTTGCTTCTTCCAACTTTTCAATGTCTTCAGCTGATGGCTCTGCATCAACTTGCTCTTCAGCAAGCAAGACCTTGTCGTACTTACGAGCAAATGGCAAGTAAGTGAATCCAGTCATCACAAGCATCAAAGCTTGCCACAAAGCACCTTGCCATCCACCGACAATCAAACCAGAAATAATGGCTGGCGTCGTCCAAGGAACATACATTCCGTTAAATGGTGGGATGATACCGAAGTAAATTGCAAAGTAAGTAGCGAATCCTGAGATAAGTGGCGTCAAGATAAATGGTACGGCTAGCAATGGGTTCAATACCAATGGCAAACCGAACAAAATTGGCTCGTTGATGTTGAACAAAGCAGGAACGATTTCCAACTTACCCAACGTCTTCATTTGAACTGACTTGGCGCGTACCAACATGAACACAACCAAACCAATCGTCATACCTGAACCAGTAACCGTGATAAATTGGTCCATGAAGGCTTGCGTAACGATGTGACCACCGTTCTCCAACGTCAACTTTCCAGCCTTGTACAAAGCCAAGTTGTCGGCGTTGTTAGCCAATAGCAATGGCGTCATGATACCACCAACGATGGTTGCACCGTGGACACCGAAGAACCACAAGAACACTGGCAAGAAGGCAACAACGACAACACCCAAAGGTCCGTCAGTTGCGTGTTGCAAAGGTGTTTGGATCGTCGTGTAAATCCACTCTACCAAAGTCGTGTTGAATCCCAACTTGAAGATTCCGTAAACAGCAGTTGCAATCGTTACGATAGCAGCACCTGGCACCAAAGCCGTAAATGATGCTGCAACGTTAGCTGGCACTTGTTCAGGCAACTTGATTGTGAAGCCCTTCTTCATGAACCATGAGTAACCCCAACCAACAAGCAAACCAACGATGATGGCAACGATCATTCCCTTACCACCAAGCCAAGCCTTGTCGATAACACCTGACACTTGCCAAGCAGTTGACGTCTTGTCTGGGTCAGCAATGTTCGTTACAGACTTGATTGTGTCTGGTTGCAACAAGATGTCGACAACAACGGCCAACAAACCGGCTGATACACCTTCGTATCCTTCATCGCGAACCCATGAGTAGGCGATTCCGAATACGGCAAACAAAGCCATGATTCCAAATGATGCGTTATTTGCTTGCAAGAAGATAGGTCCTAGGCCAATCTTATCCAAGTAATCCGCAATTGGTTGGTATGGGAATTGTCCCAAGATCAAGAAAATAGCTCCAATAACGATGAATGGAATTGGGTAAAGCATACCATTCTTAATCGCTGTAACCGCCTTCGTGTTAACGAATTTCATTACCGGCGGCAACAACTTTTCATTAATAAATGTATTCATGTTATTATCCTCATTCTATGAATATATAGTATAAATTTTTAAAACCGATAGTTAACACCAATCCTCTATTAGAATTACCCCAAATCCTCTCCGTTTGAGGCAATCACTTGTTGATACCACTTGAATGAATCCTTGCGGTAACGCTTACCTGATCCTTGACCCATGTCATCCAAATCAACGTAGATGAAGCCATAACGCTTCAACATTTCACCCGTTGAGGCTGACACGATATCAATTCCTGACCATGGCAAGTAACCAATCAACGGAATACCATCTAAGACAACAGCACGTTCCATTGATTCGATGTGACCTTGGAAGTATGCAATGCGGTAGTCGTCATGGACTTCGCCATTTTCTTCCAACTTGTCATAAGCACCAAAGCCGTTTTCAACGATGAACATTGGCTTTTGCCAACGATCCCACATCCAGTTCATAGCCCAACGGACACCAACTGGATCGATTTGCCAGCCCCAATCTGACTTTTGCAAGAATGGGTTGTCGCCGTGGTTTGCTTCTTCATCGTATTCCAACCACTCGTCACCGGTATCTGAAACCGTCCATGACATGTAGTATGAGAATGCGACATAGTCGACTGTATTCTCTGCCAAAATCTTTTCATCTTCCGGCGTAATATCAATCTTGAAGCCCTTGTGCGCCCAGAACTTCTTCAACCAGTTTGGATACTTACCGTTGGCGTGCACATCACCCCAGAAATAACGGGTTTGCATCGCACGCTCAGCCATCAAAATATCTTCTGGCTTTGATGACGCTGGATAAACCGGGTTCATGGCAATCATGTCCCCAACCAACAACTTGCAACCCTTTTCACGGGCGATTTCGTGGGCACGCTTCGTTACCAAAGCTGATGCCAACAATTCGTAGTGTGATGCTTGATACATCAACTCTTGCGCTTCATCCTCGCTGTAAACCTTCAACCCTGAGTTTTGCAACATTGGGTGTGGATCCATCCATGATGTTTGGTTGTTGATTTCGTTAAACGTCATCCAGTACTTAACACGGTCGCCGTAACGACGAATAACCGTGTCCGCAAACTTCACAAAGAAGTCGATTACTTGGCGGTTACGGAAACCACCGTACTCTGTTACCAAGTGAAGCGGCATTTCAAAGTGACTCAACGTCAAGACAGGTACGATATCATTTTCAATCATCGCATCAATCATCTTGTCGTAGTAACGCAATCCTTCTTCGCTAGGCAACACATCATCACCATTTGGATAGATACGTGTCCAAGCAATTGAAGTTCGGAATGCCTTAAGACCAAGTTCCTTCATCAACTTAAAGTCTTCTGGGTAAGTGTGATAGAAATCAATCCCACGGTGGTTAGGATAGTTACCATCTGGCAATACTTCATCCGTCACCTCACGTGCCACACCGTGCTTACCAGCTAGCATGACGTCCGCGATTGAGACTCCTTTATCATCCACGTCCCAGGCACCTTCAAGTTGGTGAGCCGCAACAGCCGCTCCCCACAGGAACCCGTCAGGCATTTTATAGCCTTTGACCATTACTTACCCTCCAAAGCATCGACGCGCTTCATCAATTCAATCAACTCAACGGCCATGTCACGGAACGTAATTGCGTTCATCAAGTGGTCCTGTCCGTGAACCATGTACAAGTCAACTTCGGTGTGCTCCCCTTGTGCTTCCTTAGTCAACATGTCAGTTTGAACGTCGTGGGCAGCCTTCAATTCTTCGTTAGCTGCCTTCAAAGCTTCTTCAGCTTCGTCGTACTTGTGCTCCTTCGCAAATTGAATTGCTTGGTATGCTTGTCCCTTAGCGTTTCCACCGTGCATGATCAAGCCCATTACGACTTCCATACGTGCGTCATCCATAATTATTCCCCCATATGCTAATGACTGACTGGTCATTACGCTACCAGTCAGTCAAACCGTCATTTGTTACTGCTCAAATCGTGTTACATCATTGCTTCGGCTGCTGCCAAAACCTTGTCACCCTTCATCATGCCGTAGTCCATCATGTTGATAACATCCATTGGAATACCAGCTTCGTCAGTCTTCTTCTTAACATCGTTCTTCAAGTAACCGACTTGAGGTCCAAGCAACAATACGTCAGGCTTGTGATCTGATGCCAACTCTGCATCAATATCTGACGTTGACTTTGCAAAAATCTCGTAGTCCTTACCTTCAGCCTTAGCTGCATCTTGCATACGCTTAACCAACATTGAAGTTGACATTCCTGCCGCACATGCCAACATAATCGTCTTGTCTGCCATAATTATTTCCTCCAGAAATACCTTTAATAAAAATTTTTTAGAATTAAATTACAAGTCCACACCGTGTGAGGCGATTACTTGCTTATACCAATCAAATGAATCCTTGCGCAAACGTTCGCCTGAACCTTCGCCCATGTCATCCAAGTCAACATAAATGTAACCGTAACGCTTACTCATTTCACCAGTACCAGCTGACACAATGTCAATTGGTCCCCATGATAGGTAACCGATTACTGGGATACCATCCATCACAACTGCCTTTTCAACTTCAGCAACGTGCGCCTTCAAGTAATCGATACGGTATTGGTCATGAACCTTACCATCAACTACTTCGTCGTAAGCACCAAAGCCATTTTCAACAATCATGATTGGCAAACCTGGGTACAAGTCGTTCAATTCGTTCAACGTGTAACGCAAACCTTGTGGGTCGATTGCCCAACCCCAATCTGAAACTTGTACTTCAGGATTTGGCACGATTTCATAACCATGTAGGTTATCGAATTCTGCATCATCATCTGACGTTGCCTTAATCACGAATGAGTTGTAATAAGAAATTGCCAAGTAATCAACCGTTCCGGCGCGAAGTGCTTCGCGATCTTCTTCAGTGATATCAGGGCGCATCCCAGTACGCTTTGCGAAGGCTTCAAATTCCGCTGGATACTCACCACGAACGTGAACATCTGAGAACCAGCCACGTGCTTGACGGGCCTTTTGTACCGCCAACATGTCAGCTGGCTTTGATGAAGCTGGGTACAATGGCGCAACGTTCAACATGCCACCGATGACGAAATCAGGGTTAATCGCATGTCCGATTTCAACGGCCTTAGCACTGGCTACCAATTCATAGTGACCAGCTTGGACCATCGCTGCTAACTTTTCTTCGGCTGGCGTACCCTCTGGGAACTTCAAACCTGAATTCGTCCAGATCATGAATTCGCCCATCGTTTCGTCAGTCAAGTTAGCTTGATTTGAAATTTCGTTGTGCGTCATCCAGTACTTCACCTTGTCCTTGTAACGAGTGAAAACTGTTTCAGCGTACTTTACGAAGAAATCAATCAAACGACGATCAGACCAACCACCATATTCAGTTACCAAATGGTATGGCATTTCAAAGTGGTTCAATGTGATAACTGGCTCAATTCCAAGACGATTCATTTCATCGAACATATCATCGTAGAATTGCAATTCTTCTTCATTTGGCGTTGCATCATCGCCATTTGGGAAGATACGCGTCCAAGCAATCGAAGTACGGAATGCCTTAAAGCCCATCTCGGCCATCAAAGCCAAGTCCGCCTTGTAAGTATCATAGAAGTAGATACCGTGATGGTTAGGATAATTCAATCCCTCGATCACACCATCTGTGATTTCACGTGGCTTCCCGTGAGCCCCGGCAGTCAAGATATCTGCAATTGAGACACCCTTACCACCGACGTTCCAAGCACCCTCGGCTTGGTGTGCTGCAATCGCACCACCCCACAAGAAATCATCATTCAACTTTAGTCCCATAATATCCCCCTATTCGGTTACGTAAAGTGAAAACCCAACGTCGCAAATAATTTAATGTAAGCGTTTACATTCACAATTTACTGCTTCGTTGTAACAACTATATTACAGATATATTTTGTAAAAGTTTCGAACAAAAAGACTAAAGTATGAATTCTGATGGTTATAGTCTGTGATTAAGTTGTAAGTTTTTTTATGAACAATCCCAAAATAGCAACAATGAAAGCGTTTACTACTAAATGAGGCACATTCTTATCTGATACATTGCCCACCTTTTCATTTGTAAAACTTTTGCAACAAACAGTGCTTTTTGGCGTAATTCTTTTTCTTTAATTTATAAGATTTATATATGGTCGAGTGTTTTGGTTTGTGGTGTTTTATTTGGTAGTAAGTGTCCGTCCTGACGGCCGGAGTGCTTGGCCCCTTCTAGGGCACGCTAACACGTCCAGACCATGACCTGCAGGGAGCGGAGTCCACGCCGTTGGCGCGTACGCCTTTACCTCCCGTGGCTCTAAGCGGTAAAACCGCTAAGAACCCACACCTGCGGGTCAAGGTCTGCACGTGTCTATACGCGTGGCGGGGCCAAGCACAGCAGCCAAGCAATACTATGTTTTTTGGATGATCATCCACCACAAAACCGTAGGGTGAACGGTTTCCCCATTTCTTTCCAGGTGGATGATAATCCGAAACTGACTAGAACATCCTGGCTGCTGGCATGGTGGGTATGGGGGCGGGGGTTCGGAGCTCCTGCGATATTAGCCGGTGACCAAGCAAGGACAGGAGCACCAGCAATCACTTAGCAGCAGTGGATTTCAAGGCGACAGGCGCAGAAACACGCTGAGGCTTAGTGAGAGCGGGACTCCGTTGCCACCAACTTATATTGCAGGACGGAGAACCCCCGCCCCCATATCCACCATGCCTCGACGCAACGCGTCGACACAAACCCCAACCCCCCAGTGAACGACAAAAAAAGCACACAACCGAAAAATCGATTGTGTGCTTTTGGGCTTTATTCTAGTTAAAGTATGACAACACTTGCGTCAATGCGTTTTCAGCGAAGATCGTACGTCCGTGTTCTGCAAGCACTTCTGCTGCCACCGGCGTTACTTCACCATACTCACGTGCTACCGCGGTGATGTCTTGCAAACCAGTTTGTGATACTGAATCATCGAATGACAACTCAAGGTAGTAAGCCTTGTTGTACTCGATAATCTTTGAATCACCAACTTCTTCTTGCATCATCTTAGCGAATTGGATGATGGCTTCAAAGTCGTTGAACTTCAAGATAACTTGACGGCGACCTTGCTTGTCACGTGCCAATTCACGAGCTGCATTAACCATTTGGTTGGCAGCTTGTTCTTCAGCACGGGCACGGCTGTTAGCCTTTGGCTTACGATCGCTTGTACCGTCATTATCAAGTAGTTGCTCCAACAAACTGTCTGAAACATCATCGTTGACGTCGCCCGCATCGCGATTTCCAAACATTGAGTTGATAACCCCATCCATCATGGCCTTATCACCAATGTTCTTTGAAATAAACAACTCCAAGCCATTTCGGTTTGGCAATACTTGGAAAGTGACAGCCTCATTGTTTTCAAAATCGTGCTCAACATCAACTTCTTCCAAGATATTGTAGAAGAAACGTTCAATTTCTTCCTGGTTGCCCAGCAAATCGATCACTGAGATACTGCGTTCTGCGAGATCGTCGTTAGTCACCACAACTCGAATTGTATCCTCGTTAATGCGTTCCATTTCCATAATTGGGCACCCCTTCCCTTCCCGCTATTCGGGAACTTATCTTTGTTAACCATTATAACAAAGTTACTGATTAATAGTCGATATATTAGTGTTTTAACCACCAATTTGGGCTAAAAAAGAGGCCACACCCAGCAGCCTCATTTTATGTATGGGTTAGGATGTTACAAATCCACCATAAGCGTTGCACGCTTAAGCTCTTGTTGACGAACCTCGTGTGGCAAGAAGCGACGAATCTCATCTTCATTGTAACCAACCTGCATACGCTTTTCATCAATCATTAATGGGCGCTTCAATAGCGCAGGTTGCTGTTGAATCATTTCAATCAATTGACTCAATGACAAGTCATCTAGCTTCACATCTAATTCAGCAAACAGCTTTGATCGTGTTGAGATGATTTCTTCAGTCCCATCTTCCGTCATGCGGAGGATGTTCTTAATCTCATCTCGGCTCAATGGCTCTTTGAAGACATTACGCTCAGTATAGGGAATGGCGTTTTCTTCGAGCCATGCACGCGCTTTGCGGCATGATGTGCAACTAGGTGATGTATATAACGTGACCATATGTGCCTCCTTCCGGCTTCTACGGTGTTACTGCTACCTATGGCTCCTATTATAACCGTCAATATGTGAACATGTAACCCCCATTTTTACGAAAAATTGCGAATAAATTACAGAAACATGACAGTCGAACTGCCCTTTATCACCACAAATTATTAAAAAATAATTAAGGCCAAGTTTACTTGTTCGCTATTGTTTTAATGGGGTTCATGCACGAAATGAAACGGTTATCACATCCTTTTGTATATAATTCTTATCACGAAAAATTCAGCGTAAAACATGAATTTATCGTGATAAAAAACGCGGACATTGATAACAATGTCCGCGAAAAAAATTTTTTAATTAATGTCTTTACGACCTTGGTTTTCGGCCATCCCCAACAACTTTTCCTTCAACTCAGTCTCCATTGCCTGCATTTGTTGCTCAGCATCGGCACGCTTAGCACGACCTTCACGTTGAATTTGCATCGTCTCTTGAATCGTTGCAATCAAGCTGTTTTGCGTTTCTTGAAGCGTTTCGATATCAACAACACCGCGCTCGTTTTCCTTCGCGGTTTCAACCGCACTTTGGTGAAGCATGTCGGCATTTGCACGCAAAAGTTCGTTGGTCGTATCAGCCACAGCACGCTGTGCAATCACAGCATTCTTTTGCTTCAACAACGTCAAAGCAATTGCAACTTGATTCTTCCACAATGGAATAGCCGTTGAAACAGACGCTTGAATCTTTTCGGCCAACACTTGATTCGTTGATTGAATCAATCGAATTTGTGGTGCTTGTTGCAACGCAATTTGACGCGTCAACTTCAAATCGTTAGTACGCTTTTCCAAACGTTGTTCAAACTGCACCAAATCTTGTACCTTTTGGACATCAAGTTGGTTGTTCGTTTGACGCGCCTTTTCTTGGGCAGCTGGCAATTCACGTTGGCGCACGTCGCTTAACTTCATCTCCGCCCCACCAATATAAACATTCAATTGGTTGAAGAAGTCGAGGTTTTCTTGGAACAACCCATCCAACATCTTGTTATCAGCCAACAAGGAATCCTTGTGACGATCCAAGCGGGCAGCCACGTTATCAACTTGCGCACCAATTCGTTGGTACTTCGCTGTCATTTCATAGACTGACTTTTGAACGCGGTTAAAGATACGGGCAAAGAATCCTTGCTTTTCCGGACGTAAATCGTCTGGGCTAGCTTGGTTCAATGTGTTCATCAACTCAGTTAGTGAGTCACCGATTGGGCCAACATCTTGATTTTGAACCTTATCCAATACACCTTGTGAGAAAGCTGAAAGGTTCTTTTGTGCATCTGCACCGTATGTTAACACTGAGTCGCTCGTTGAAACGTCCAACGTTTGTGCGAGTTGCAATGCCTTTGACTTCTCTTCAGAGGTCAACGTATCCGTTAACTCCGGTGTCGCCACCGTCTCTTTTGTCATTACTTCTTCTGTCATTTTTTATCCCCCATAGTTCGCTTCGCCACATCAATTTGATCGCGAAGTGAGTTTAAATCATCACGTGTGATTAAACGGTAGTCTTGTTGAATTTGATCAGCAAGTTGGCGCAGTACTTCACGCGCCGCCTTCAAGTGCGCTTTGTCCGACTCGTCAATCATTTCATGGTTCGCAATTTCTTGATACGTGACCAGAATTTGTTCCATGTTTGGCAAATGCGTATAAACAAACTCATCTGCTTCCGTTAATTGGGTTGGATCATCAGCTAATTCTTTTAGAATACCGCGTGCAAACCGCATCACATCGGTTTCAACCGCAATTTTACGCAATCCCGTCGTCAACTGCAACAATTCTTCCACGTGATCAACACTGGCTAGCGTCCGATTGAATGTTGCTTTAAACACAGTGACATCACGCTTCGATAAGTTATCAGTATTAATGGTTAGTTTTTGCTTTGCTGTCGTAATCCGTTGCTTAGTTTGCTTCATCGGCGTAAATACGACTTGACGGGCGCCCAAAACAACGCCTGATAGCACAAGTTGCACTGGCCAACCAATTCCCGGAATGGCCCAGGCAACACCGATTAACATTAGTGGTAGTAGCCAACGGAACACAAAGGTCGGCTTTGTGACCATGCTTACCAAGAACGCGAAGACTAACACATTCGAAATACTGTCTAGATAGGCTGGTGTAAACCCAATTGCCAAGAACACTATTAGAACCGTTATCCACTTACTTCGCCTTAACGTCTTTTTTGGAATTTTATCTAAATCCAGCATTTTTCTTATCCTCTCGAAAGCAACTATTCTTATTATACGTGCAATCGATAACTCTTGTCATGGTATATAAAAAAAGCAGGTCATCGACCTACTTCGTTGCCTCAGGATGCTCTTCAGCAAACACTAGTTCTTCACGCTCCTCGCGATGCGCTAAATCTGCCAGATAACGGCGTGACCAGCGGTAGACAACTAGCACTAAAATCAAAATTGCAATGGCTGCTGCTTGAATCAAAATGCCAATCGTATCGGCGTGATAAACCAATAGATTTCGAAGCAACGCCGTAATCCCAATATACATAAAGTTCTGCAAAGAAATACGATCTTGGATAAAGTATTCACGTGTTAGCACCACAAACTCGAAGAACAAGAACGTTTCCAAAATGCGTTCCGCCACCCCGAAGAAATCCGTTGCCAAATCCACATGTATCAGCATTGTGACCAATTCCCAGAGTTCTTTCACAAAGAACCCAATCATCACAATTCCCAACACCAACATCGCCAAATCGAGAATGATGGCGTAACCTTTTTCAATTATTTTACGATTCATATCCCGCCCTCACGCTTCTTTTCTCCATCATATCAAACCAAATGACCCGAAACAAACTTCGAGCCACCAGTAAATTCAATCTCAGGTTCAAAAAAAGGATGACTTCCCGTGTGTGAGAAATCATCCTTTCCTGTATGCCGCCGACAGACAAACAGCGTAAAAACAATACAAATATGGGGTGATTATTTGTTTTATAGCTAATAAAATCACACGTTGTATTTTCATTTATCTGTTTATGTGTTTTTGGTGAGTGCTACAAATTGTGCTACATTTTCAATTTTTGTTGTGTATTATATAATTAATTTTAACTTAACTTCATAAGGAGAAACTTACATGACTAAATTAACTCATTGGACAGAAAGAGTCCTCCAATTTTTAGCCTCAGAAACTGAAGACGACCGTATTTTATATGTAGGAAAGTTCAATGAGCTAATCGGCAATGGTTTCACCGAACGGCAGGCATATATCAATCTGCACCGTGAGATTGTAGAGCCATTGCTTGATGATGCCGACCTAACATGGGAAGAATATACCGAAGCAACTGCTAAGGCTATGACGCGTCCAACCTTATATGATGTAAAAGTATGGATCGAACTTGCTGGTAAGATTGGAGCTTCTGCGGCTACAGGTAACTGGCACGCGGTTGAACATGACTGGGAATGGGACGTTCCAAGCAAATAACACAAAAAGCCCGTCTGGATTAAGTACCTTTGTACCTAGTCCAGACGGGCTTAATTTATATGTGTGCCAACTTGCGTATCTGTTTCAATGTCGCAAGTTGGCCCAATTTAAAACTAGTTAGCGAATGCAGCCTTCAGCCAGACCGACTCACCATTCATCTCTACTTCAATCGATGATCCAACGCGTTGCAATACCTTGTACTTACCATTCAAAGTGAAGTATTCCGGAACTCCGTTGTTACCAAGGCCGTTTTGGTCCGCCAATGGGTTACCGTAACGGTCTGTCAACGTAATTGATGCAGCCGGCATATCGTTGTGGTAGTCAGCTACTGGAATAGCCATATCATTGTTTCGAACGTACACACTACCCAGCTCATATTGCCAGCTATCTAGATAGAATACACCGTTAAACTCTGCCGAGTCATCTTGAGTGTTAGCGTCCAAGATTTCGACATTCTTCTTGTTTACCCATGAGTAAATATCATCAAGTAACACACGGTCGCCATCGACTTCTAGCACTTTGTGTGGCTCACCCTTAACAAAGTCAGGAATAGCTTCACCAGTTGCGTAATAAGTAGCGCTGAAGTTGACCTTAACCGTCATACCCGACGCAATGCCTGCCTTTGGCGTGTTGTCAGCTTCCTTACCAGCATCAACGGCAGGTGTATCCGTGTTTGGCTTGTTAGGGTTACCGTTCTTGTATCCGTTATCCGTGATACCGGTCAAATCAACGTTACCGTCTAGTCCACCGGCAACATATGATGCAGTGAATTGGAATAATTGTACATTATCGAATGACGGAAAGTAGTTATAGTTTGGCTCTGGCGTAACCTCGTAATTAGGATACTGAGCCAACCAAAGCGGGTACTTATTAGCAATCGCTTGCAGGTCAAGGTTTGACATCAAGAAATTCTTGTACCCGTATAGCACAGCTGTCTTTCCCTTTGATTGAATATAATCAAGTCCGTACATAACTACGTCTGTATTCGTTGCACCTTGCTCAATATCCAAAGCAAAGATAGCTCCCTGTGGCGTTTGGCTTTTTGCTAGATAGTGATCAATTACGGTTTTCATGGTTGCACGGTCAGTAACACCGTCTACGAAAATATAGTCATGCGCGCGTTTTCCTTGGGCGATTGCATACTGAACTTGCGTTGGATACGTGTGTTGATCAACGTAGCCATGTCCAGCGTAGTACCCACCAATTTGAGCGATGGCAAACTTATCGTGACCATATCCAAACTTACCTTGTGCCCCTTGATAGATTGACCAGTCAACTCCTTGGTCACCCTTTGCGGCAAACGCAGTTGGTGTTGCTCCGGCAAATAAAAAGGCCGCCATTCCGGCGACCAGCATTGTCTTAATCTTACCCATTATTGTCAACTCCTTTGTTGGCTTTCAACTCTTGCTCAATAGCTCCTTCAATCTGTGAATCCGAGAAATGCCCCGTCAAACCATTAGCATCAATTCGTTGCTTAACGAATTTCACTGCGTCTTGTTGTTTTGCACTTCCTTGTCCCGGCCCCCAAGTCTTTTCGGCAATTGCGATACCTTGGTTGATCCAATCGTAGAACATGGCCAAGTTTTCATTCTTGGTGTGACTCTTAAGCCAACCAATTACGGCAGCTGCAACAACACCAAGAACACCAGTTTGTGCAATTCCAATTAACACATCAATTACTTTATTCATAATCGTTCATTCCTTTCGAACAATGTCTTGATTTGTTCATCATGCTTAGCAAGATGGACTTCATGCTCCTTAAATTGAATTTGGGTGTCATCCTTAATATGCCCCAATATTTCTTTCAAGTCGTCAATTGCATCAGTTAATGTAGCAATTGGTTTTGAAAAACCAACCTTAATTGCCCAATTTACGGCGGTAGTTATCGCCGTAATCAAAAAAAGAACAATCGTTACGACTGTTCCGGTATCTAAATTCATTCGAAATTCCCTTTCACTCTCTTAATGCTATCCTGGCCAACTATCGCTGGTCGAATATGACACAGATGAAACAATATAGTTTGAACTAGTAACTAAGCCGGTCATTCCGCGGTACGTGAATGACATTTTCTTTGAAGACGAGTCGAAATTGTAACGACCGAATCCGACCGCACTGCTGTACTCAATGAATACTGATTGACTCCAATCATCTGGCGAAAATCCCGAAGGAACAGTGACATTGAATAATTCAGATGCATAACTTGGGGTTGAAGAACCTGTCCAGTTTGTGCCTGTGTAGTTACCTGAAATCTCAACGTGCACAAAGTTACCCGTCCTTCTGAATTTAAACGACATACCGTTGGTACCACTTACTTCACGAGATACAACTGGGGTTGCCACGGAAATTGAGACGTTGCCAGAACCATCAATTGAAGCTGATCCCGTCACTGTTCCGGTCAGTGATAGAGTACGTGCTGTTTGCCATTTAGTTGCAGTCGCTGCATTACCAGATAGATTACCGTTAATGGTACTTGTAAACGTCTTGTCACCCGCAACAGTTTCATTACCTGTATTGTGTACAACATTATCGTCTTTTGAAATAGACTGCCAATTGCCCCAATTGCCCCCTAGTCTTATTCTTACCCACATTGTAGATTTGTGCACTGCGTCTGATATGTCTCTAGCAACAATGACTTGATAAATTAAATTGTCATCAAAATTTAATACGTCTATAAATGCACCATTTGGCATTTGGCTAGGAGCATTTGAATAGGTAACATCAATTTTATATTGTCCAGTAGCTGTTGCACTATTTAAGTCTTTTTGAGGTAGCCTATCAATTGAAAGTTTAGCTTTTATAGGATTATTAGCGACAAGTGTTCCCGTGAACGTCTTATCGCCAGCGATAGTCTCGGCACCAGTCTTGTGAACCAGGTTCGTTCCAGACGTTGCCATAGACACGTCACCCGAACCATCAATATTCACTGAGCCGGATACATCACCAGTTAGCGCTAGCGTTCTTGTAGTAGCCCATTTGGTAGCTGTTGCCGCATTTCCAGACGTATTTTGGTTACCCGCCGTATTTACACCAGGCAAGTTAATATCGGCTGAGCCATCAAAGCTGACGCCACCAACTTTACGTGCGGTCTTTAGCGTAGTTGCCGTAGCTGCGTTACCGGTCAATTCACCAGCAAGTCCTGCCGAAAACGTCTTCTTACCCGTAAACGTCTCGACCGTATCCAAGTGCGCAACCAGGGCATCATTTGCGACCGTTTTCCATGCTGACCACGCACCACCACTCTTAGTTGTCCACCAAGCATTGTTGTTAGAGTCAACCAGCTGCATGAAACCATTGTTAGTTGATTGAATAACTTCAACAACGAAATAATTTGATGATCCGCTAGGCTTATTAGTTGCCCCAATGTTTGCGTAGTAGTAGAAGCCGTTATCCAGAGTGAAAACATCCTTATTCGTGCTAATCACTTGCACAACTGGGTCAACGTTAATATCAGCCGTACCATCAAAGTTTTCACCATTAATCTTGCGTGCATTGGCTAGTTTTGTTGCACTTGTGGCGTTACCGGCCAATGCACCGCTAAGACCATCAGTGAACGTCTTTGACCCGCCAATCGTTTCAGCTCCTGACTTATGAACTAAGTTACTGTCATTATTTGGTGGGTAAACTGATGGCATTGTAGCCGTCTTGACATTAACACCAGTGATTTCACCGGAGGTATTAGTCGTAATGCTATCAATGATTGTCACAGTTCCGCCAACAGCAAGCGATTGTGATGATGAAGTGTTCGTACGTGTAGTTGCAGATTCTGTTAGTGCAATGTCAACATTACCTGAGCCATCAAACGTACCAGTACCAGTTGCAGCGCCACTAAACGAAATTGTGCGCGCTGTCTTTAGCTTTGTTGCGGTGTCAGCATTTCCTTGCAAGTTAGCAATAATAGCCGAACTAAATGTCTTAGACCCACCAATCGTCTCATTGCCTGTCTTGTGGACGGCAGAAGCATCCACGTTTGAAAGTTCCGCTGCAGTAGAAAAACGGTTCCACGCTGTATACGTAGAACCGTTCTGTACACGGAAATATGATTGACCATTAGAAATGTCAGTAAATCGCTCAACGTTGCTTTCTTTAACGAACACATACGTCTCAGCTGCGCCAGTCGGCTTGTCAGACGTTGTCTTTGAAGCATTTGTTGAAAGGTAAACGCCGTTATTCAAACTTGACAGTGCAACGTCAGCATTGATAGCCAGTGTATTCACACGATCACTTGTTCCTGAATTTCCACTAACCGAACCAACAATTATCTTCATGAAAGTCTTGATGTCGTTAATCGTCTCATTGCCTGTCTTGTGGACGGCGGCAGTATCATCAGCCTTCTTTGCGTCGCGTTGGTCGATATACTTCTGCAAAGCAATGTAATCAGCAACCGTCAGCATTCCAGCATACTGAGTGTTGACAGTTACGATTGACGTATCGCTGATTGCAAATGAAACGTCCAAATTAATTGTCTGCGCTGATTGTCCATTATACGCAGGAACCAACGTGGTCTCATTCGTATTGATAATTCCAAGGACATAATTGTCAGTACCGTAGACACCGGTAATGGCAATACCCTTCAAATTATAGTCAGCTGTAACATCACGATTATCAATAATCAGACGAGATTCAACAGTATTAGTCGTTAAATCCGTCGTAACCGTACCCATTGGCTTTGTTTGCTTAGGGTTCAGACCACTGATTTGTGAGTAGGTTAAGTCCTTGGTAAGAGATACCGTAAAGGTGTAGGCATTGATAATAGACATTTGTCCTTTATCAGCCAGCGCCTTTGTCATGACATCCTTACCTTCTTCAGTAAAGATTAGGCTAGAAAATTTATTAGCCATCACTTATCCTCGCTTTCATAGATTTGATACGTCAACGTATTACTGCTGATACCACGCACAGCTAACACGGCATTTGAATTATCAACGAATGTTACTTCATCAACACGCACGCCAGCTGCAACACCACTTCGAATTCGATCAATGATGTAGTTCTGTTCCCATTCGGTATTGGCCCATTGCAGCGGAATATTGCGGATTGCAATTGCTAATGGCTCACCGTCATCAACAGTTGTTCCATTCCACTTCCGCAACGGCTCAATCTCAATGCCCTTCTTAGGAATATTCAATGACCTTGCAATGATGTCCAACAGGCCATTCACCGTTGAGATACCGGAATTGATTGCCATTTTTGAACGAATCATAATGCGATAGAAACTATCGTCAGCCTCACCGCGCAATTGATTGTATTGAGCACCGATTGCATCCAGCACTTCACCGTTGGCATTATCCAACTCTCGAAAATCTTCAATCGTCGTAAACAAGTCTTGTAGCTGTTTAAATTGCCATTGCAACCATTCAGCGAACAACATTGTTTGACGACCATAGCGGCTAATTGGCGCCGGTAGCATAGCTAGAAACTGCTCTTTAAAACTATTTGCCATTCTTGGTCACCACCAAACTATCAGCTGTCGTCGTCGCAATACTGAACTGCGTCAATGGAATATCGGTCATTGATTGGGAAGCTGCTTTCGTGCCAATCTTGACACTGGCTACAACAATTCCGTTCACATTGTCATAAATGTACTTGTACAAGTATGAGAAGCGAACAGTTCCACCCATTGGAACGCTGCCAAGATAGTCGTTCACAGCCTTCTTAACTTGATCAACACCGTCAATTTCGAAGTCGTTATTAGTCGTAACGTCAACAGTCACGAAAATCGTTTCCTTAGTAGCATAATCGAACGCGACTACATTACCGGAAAAGCCAGCAGCGTCAGTCATTGTCTCTGTATGGCTGCCGACCATTAATATACCCGCCGAAACGGAATTGAACAGCGCATCTGCAATCTTCATTTCTTCACCACCATCAACATAGACGTGAATTGTCTTAGCTGGGTTGCCGTATGAATCGACTGCCATTGTATTGTTCGTAACAACTTGAACACTCTTAACCCCTGGAACTTCCATAACGGCGGAAATTACACCATTGACTGGGCTAGATGGCTTGGTATCATTGGCCAATCGAACACGATGCGCCAGTTCAGCATCCGTTTCGATATTTGCACCATTTTCCACGGCTTGTGGGTTAGTAACAGTGAAAATATCAGACGTTGGTTCAACCTGAGAAGTGATTGCATTGGCCGGTACGTTGTATTGCGCCCCGGTTTCCATTGCATACGCCGTTCCAGCCCCTGTTCCTGACGCAGATAACAGTACATCAGAACCTAACTGGTAGATTTTTCCGTCAGTCGTTTTGAACATTTTCCCAGCCAGAATGACAAAACCAGGCGTACCAGTAAACGACAAGTCAACAATTGCTTGCTCGGCTGGATTGCGATACAAGCCAAAGTTAGAAGCAATCTTATCCAACGAAACACCGGTTGCTGTGCTCAAATACTGACTGTTATAGACCTTTTCAGCAAGCTTATAAATCAAGTCCAAAAAGAACGCCATCAGACGGATTAAGACACCAGCGACAGAGTGCGCAGATGTGTCGGAATCAGAACCAAACAGCTCTTGCCACTTGGCAGTCAAATCAACAACGATTGTTTCGTATTGTGGCCGTGTGAAGCCATTACTATCCAACATCCAAAATCACCTCCGTAGTTTTTTGTTCACCATCAATAACTAAATCAAGTTTGATGTTTGCAACTCGCGCTGATAAATCAGCTGTAATTACTACATCGTTCACTGCATCAATTCGTGGCTCTTGTGTCAAAGCATCACGAATAGCCGTGACAGCATAGCGTTCATTGTATTGCTTACCAATCAAGTCACTGGTATCAAGCCCCATTTCAGCGTCGCCAATGAATGAGCCTAAGCTTGTTTCCAAAATAATCCTGATTGATTGCATAACTTCTTGATCAGCATCAATTGCGTGTGCGAAGTTGATATCGCCATCTTCTGCTAACAAAATATCTCGCATTAGTACACCTCGATAATGAATGCATCATTAAGACTGTGCATTCTAGTATTTGACAACGGAAACTCATCATTGCTGCCGTTGAAAGCGGCAATCGATCTGTCAATGAACAGTATCACGACCACGTCACCAACATGGACTTCATCACGCAACATTCGCCCAATATGCACACCAACAAGTGGTGCGCGGCTATTTCCGTCACTCTTCATAGCTAATGGCTGGACTTGAGCCTTTTTGCCGTCAGCATAGATACGGTCCACACGACCCAACTGGGCGACATTGATATTAGCAGAAATATTGTCAGGCAAAATATGCGTGAAGAACTCCACGTCATTGTTGTTTTTCTTAGCTTTTTTAGCCATTACTTCACCCCAATTTCAATTGATGTAGTCGGACTGGTTCCGTCAAATGCATGTTCACCACTTATCACAGTTCCCGTAATGTTAACGAACATACTTTGAATGTGGACATACTCACCAGTAGTAATTCGATAATTTAACAGACTCTCTGCTGAATATTGGTAGCGACCCATTCCGTCATCATCTTCATCCTTAACCCAGTCTTCATCTCGTCGCTCCATTGTTGGTGACGAAATCAAACCAGAACCATTGTTTAACTCAGCAGTACCGGTGTTGTTGTCGTCGTACATGTAACGCAATGTCAATTGTCCACGTCGATAGAACAAAGCTGAATGCGTGTCGCCAGCAATCTCTGCTAGTGCATCTAACGGTGAGCCGTCGACGGTATATCCTTCTGAATAGACATGATCCTCACGCATTGAAACTTTGTTCAGATTAATACCAGAAACACTGACAATCTTGTCAATTATTGTTGAAGCTGCCGTTCCTTCACCAAACGTCAATGATACGTCCGGTAGCTTGCGATAATCAGTTCCTTCTACGACTCGTAATGTGTACTTATGGTCACCGCCTTCTAGCGTTGGCACTGTCGTTTTATAGATAAATCCATCAAACAAAATACCGGTATCACCGCTATAACCGGCAATCACTTGTACTCGGTCACCTTCGTGAACACGATTAAAGCTAATTTGTGACATATTCCAAATGACGATTTCACCGACGCTCTGGTCGTTGGTGTTATCAAATGGAATATTAAATTCAATGTCCATGCTGTCGTTTGATTTTCGGTGATGGTATATGAGTTGTCCGGAGTCAGTCCAGATACTCAATTGAATTTCAAAATTGTATTGCACTGCATCTGCCATTACATCAGCTCCCCATCATCTTCTAAAGTCATCAGATACAGAAAAACGGTCTTTCCGAAATTATCCGGAGAGACCGTTGTTTCTTTCTGTGATTCATCAAACGGCATGATATCGACTGCCGGTATTGCTGGGTTAGTATAGTCAGCCCACAAGCGACGCCCATAAACTAACTTCTCGCCCAAAACAATTGGCACCATTGAATTGTCATACAAATCGACTGTGTAGAATTCACCATAATCATTGTAATTAAATTGTAGATAGACGTTGACACCACCTAATTCGATTTCAAAAATCTCAGGCAGCTGTGCAACGTTTACGTCAATATATGCTCGTAATGCCATTACTTCACCCTTGCCCTTGCTCCAATTGGGATGAAACGGTCGGGCCAACCATTCCAAGCTCTTAGCTGATCAATAGACGTACCATATTGAACCCACCAGCCCCAATAAGTATTACCAGCAACAACCGTAACGTACACACCAGGCGGTGGCGTTGCTTGCTTCTTACCGGCATTAACATTCTTATTCCAGGTAACCTTAACCGTTCTGACCCAAGTCAAGTCTACAGAAAACTTGATAGCGTTCTGATATCCACCATCTTCGTAGTCTTTGGTCAGATTACTCATCAGCATACTGTTATGCCGAATAGCACCAGAATAGCTGAGCAACGTACCGTTCTGCGACCAATCAAGCAACTGTTGATAATTCGCATCAATGTCTGACTGATTATTACCAGTTATCCACCCACTGAACCTGAAGTTCTTGCTCTGCATCTGTGAATGGTCAGTGATCGGCGAACCATCTTCGACCGGATGTGTTGCGACATCAATATTCACGTCTTCGTGCTCTGTTAATGAAAACACGTC
This sequence comes from Weissella confusa, assembly GCA_041871065.1. Lineage (NCBI taxonomy): Bacteria > Bacillati > Bacillota > Bacilli > Lactobacillales > Lactobacillaceae > Weissella > Weissella confusa. The sequence goes on from CP168942.1 coordinate 1,456,321, forward strand.
AACAGAATGACCATTACTGTCATTGAATTTGGCCATCTAAGCACCTCCTTAAATATTCGCCTGTGGCATGATTGCAATAAACTTTTCACCAATTGTATTGGCAATCGCATTAGCGTCAGCAGCACTCGCGTTTCCTTGAATGGTAACGTTAATTTGAATAGTCGGGTTGCTACTGCTCTTTTGTGGCGCAAACGCATTCTTAGCACCATCAGTACCATTGGCATATCGTGGGAACAGCTTCTTAGTCGAATTACCATCTAGGACTTGCGTACCAGCTGGCAAAACCGTGTTCAAATTGCGCTGGTTTGGGAATAAGCCCATCAAACCGTTTGGCAACATGAACGCTTCACGCCAGTTTGAACCGCCAGCGTCATTGACAAGCGCCATACCACCACGGTGTCCGCCGGCAGTAGTTCCATTTGCATAATGTGGGACAAAGGCTTGTGAGAACGCACGCTTAGCCCCTGGAGTACCAGTTGCCAGCTTGTTAGCACCCTTACCCTTGACGTTAGCTGTAATGGTAACAGTCTTAGACTTCAAAGAATTAATTGCCGATTGAAGCGTTTTGACCTTTGAAGCAGCAGAAGCAGCAGCCGTACCAATCTTAGCCAATGATGATGAAATAGCTGACGCCTTTGAAGACGCCGTTGATACCATCCTGCTCATTTGACTAGAGAATGAAGAAGCGGCCTTTGAGATACCTGACTTAATCGTTGAACTCCACTTGCTTGCACCTGACTTAATCGTGCTGTTTACACGGTTCATTCCAGACTTGGCTTGTGAATTCAGAGAATTAAATCCTGACTCAGCACCCTTGAACTTAAAGGCATTCTTTCCTGAATTTTGAATCTTCCTAGATCCAGACTTCACGGTTGAATTTACCTTGTTCATGCCAGACTTTGCTTGTGAGTTAAGCTTATTAAAGCCTGACGCAGAACTCTTAAACTTGAACATATTCTTGCCAGAGTTCTGGATTTTCTTAGAACCGGACTTGATGGTCTTGTTGACCTTGTTAGTTCCAGACTTGGCATCAGAATTCAATTTGTTGAAACCTGACTTACTCGTCTTGAACTTGAAAGCATTCTTACCCGAGTTCTGAATCTTCTTTGAGCCGGACTTAACTGTCTTGTTGGCCTTATTCATGCCCGACTTCGCCGTCGAATTCACTTTATCAAGTGACTTCTTGGCATTCTTGTCCGCCTTAGAATTCTTACCAACACCGTCCAATGCCTTATTGAATGCCTTTGATTGTTTCTTCAAGTCATTTGTAGACTTCTTAGCAGCCCTGCTTGAAGCCTTTGAACCGTTGGAAGACTTCTTTTTAGCACTGTTTGACTTCTTTGAAGCCTTTTCAGTCTGTGCAGCAACCTTAGCCATTTGGCGCTGGTGCTTTTGGGCTGCCTTGTAATTGGCGTCCATGTCCTTTTGAGCCTTGCTCTTACCGCTTGACTTCTTAGTCTTCGAAACGTTTTGATTTCGCCAATTATCCTTGTCCAGCTTGACGTTTTTCTTGCGTGCATCCTTCCAACGCTTGTCGTTTAACTTCTTAGTTTCACGGCCAGTTGCGTCTTCGTCACCCTTCTTAATGCCATTTTGCTTATTAAGTTGAGCTTGATACTTGCGAATACCGTCGGCGTCACCGTTTTCGATTGCTTCTTGCATTCGCATTGCTGAAAGTTGCTTTGACTTGGACTTCGACTTGCTGCCCTTAGAGATTTGTGAGTACAACTCATTGGCATTCATCTTGTCATAGCCGTATTGCTGCATATTTGAAGCAAAATCTTGCTTCTCCTTCGTAGCTTGGGCAGCTGCTTGAGCTTTAGCAATCGCACTAGCCTTCTTTTGGGCTTTGGTTGCCTTTGACTCCGGCTCCTTAGTTCCACCGAACATAGAACCAATCCATGATCCAGCCTTACCACCAAGCCAGCCACCAGCCATTGAACCACCAATCGTACCAAGAGGGCCTAAGAATGAACCCAATGCTCCACCAACAGTTGCACCGACACCAGTTCCAACACCTTGACCAACACCCTTGTGACGGGCTAACGATCCGGCCTTTGTGCTTGCCATTGTTGTCATAACATCAACGCCAGCAAACAAACCGTTCATCAAAGGCATACCCTTGCCTAAGAACTTACCAACTGATGAAAGCCCTTTGGCTGCTGTTGCTAGTGCCCCGCCAAACTTCGTAGCCTGTACTGCGGTTCCTGCTGAACCGATACCAGATAGCAACTTTCCAGCTGTTGACTTAAAGAAACCTGTATTACGAGCTAATCGTCCGGCCTCACCAGCTGCGGTCAATCCTTGTAGTGATGCGCCCTTTGCGCTCAAGCGAGAAAACAGCCCGCCAGCCGCTTTTGCTTCAGCTTGAGCTGCCAAGCGTTCTGAACGTGTATTAAATTGTCCAGCACCGTTTGCTGAGGCACCGCCTACGCCACCAGCACCATTCATTCCACTGGTACCAGTAAACCGACCAACAGCACTGCTAAACACGCTCGTAGCCTTGCTAAATACGCTATCGCTAGAACTGCGTGCCTTTGATAATCCAGGAATTATGCTAGAAAGGCCCTTGATACTATCACCAATCAGCCCCGCCCCACCTTTGAGCACCTTAAACGCAGCACCCGCTGTTAGCGCAACACCTACAAAGCGACCAACTGTGCTGATCACATCAGAAAGTTTTTTCTGCGAACCTTCAGGAAGCATTTTGCCAATGCTTGACCCAACGCTCTTAATGCCATCAATACCCTTTTTGATTACCGCAAAGGTATCTTTGACACCGCCCCAAGCACCGCCGCTAAACGTTTTGACGTAAGGCGCAATAATTCTGGCACCTTCACCAATTCCATTAGCTACGCCAACCAGCGAATCCGTTATGCGCTTTGAATTAGACTTCAGCTTATCAATATCCGTGAAACTACCTGAAAGTTTTCCTAGGATATTCTTGAATGCGCCACCCTTAGCAATACCGTCAGAGAAACCTTGCATGATTTCAGACAGCATGTAGCCACCAGCAGCCTTACCAGAACGCAAGACACCAGGTAGCGTTGAATTGAAGCGTTCTGACGCCTTAGAGATACCACCAGAATTACCATATCGATCAATTCCACGGTATGCGGTTTGCGCAGATACAGCGCCCCAATCATAGCCCGTACCAGTTTTGTTCAAACCAAGCTCATGACCAGTTTCACGCTTGTACTCTTTACGAATAGCACGGGTAATTTTACCGTCGACCAGGTTCAATGACTTGGCAATTGCCCCGTTCATCTTACCCATATCACCGGTATTACCGATAGCCGTCTTAAGCATTTCCATTTCACGTTGGTTAAGCGCATTGGCGTCTTGGATGTTGAACACACCTTTCAACAACTTTTGCGTCTTGCCAACACTTCCAGAATACTCACCGGCATCTGAAGAATAGATTTGCTTTGCGAAACCATTAGCCTCTGTGTAGTCATTACCAGCGAGAATTGCTGTTCGCATTGTGGCATCACTTGCACGCTTAGCCTGCACGGTCAGTTCAGAACCTTTCACATTCTTGTGTGCGTCTTGGATAGAAGTCGCCCACATAGCTTGGCCTGATTGACGTTCTTTCAACGTTTCCCAACCAGTGTTGACCATGCCCTTAACACCATCAGCAAGCCCCATAACGGCAGTTGCGCCCAACATACCAACTGAGAACATGGCAGTTGCTTCTTTGAATGAGTCTTTCAGCTTTTGACCGGTTTTACTCATTTCGGCAGCCTGTTTCTGTGCAGCTTGTGCGCCACTCGAAGCAGACTGTTTTTGCGCATTGGCTGCGCTTTTAGCAGCCGATTCAAGTTTCTTGTATGACTCGGTTGCCCGATTAATGTCATCAATCTGCCCCTTGAATTGGTTACCACCAGAAGTCGACGTCTTCATTGCCGCTTCTGTTTTTTCACTCATAGCGCGCAACTTCTCTAATGAATCAGTTGCACGCTTAGCACCATCTGAATAACCGTTGAATGAGTTACCAGACACCTTGCCAGAAAAGCCAGACAAACCTTGAGCAGCTTCTTTCAGCTCTCGTATGGCAGCACTGGCTTTCTTCAAGTCATCAATACCAGAGACGTTCATCTCCGTCTTGATTGTTGTTGAATATTCACCCATTACTCTTCACCACCCAAACCAAAAGGACCGCTCACATAAGCTTGTTTCTTATCAGCCAGCGCATTTAGGTATTGCAGCTCTTTTAAAGTCGCATGATCAATTTCTTCTCGTGATGCAACTCCCGCAATTACCGGCCATTCATATATCCAATTATCTTCAACATCCTTGTTAGTGAAGTATTCACTTGGATAGTGACTAGTCGTCAAACTCACCAAGAAACAAGTCTGCCTCGTCAATCAATTGTGATAGTCCTGGGCGCTCGTCGAATGAATCAACATCCAAACCAGCTGGTTCAACAACGACTTGCTCCAACAATTGGTCAGCAAATACAGAACGTGCAATCAAACCATTAGGCATGCGTGAGTTGTCCAAGATTTCCATCGCTGCACGCATTCCTGGGTATTGCAACTTGTACGTCCAGTCCTTACCGTTCTTGTCCGTGATTACCACCGTCTTTTGCTTACCAAACTTATTCTCTGGCTTTGCTTCAACTTGTTGGTTCTTTACTTCTTCTAACATGTTAATATCCTCCAAATATAGACGGGCACCGGCCCTTAGTAATTTGTGGCCAATTGCCACTAGTAATGACACAGGAGTCGAACCTGTGCCATCAAAAAAGCTATCAAAATTCGATTACTTATCGAACTTCAATAGCCATATCCAATGTTTCGATTGTGTAAGTTCGCTTAGGCGTTTGCTTACCATAAGCACCGTCAGCCGGCTTCGCGATAAACGCACGCGTAGCAGAAATCTTCTCAGTATCTGACAAGATAACAACCGGGAATTGCTTGTGAGCATTTGCCAAGGTGTTCAAATACTTGTGAGAAGCGGAATTGCCTGACAAGTTAATCGTGATTTGTCCCAATCGTGAGTTGTTAACCGCGAATGAGGCGAACCCTTGCGCATCAACTTCAGTTGTAATCATATCTTCCTTGTTGGTGTATGAAATCATATCACCGTCTTGGAATCCAATAATGACCTTGCCGTCGACGGTCAACGTGACCGACTTGGCGTCATAAGCCTTCATATCTTCAGCCATCTATATCACCCCTTAAATATCGCCAATAGTTCCGTGAATTGTAACGTCATGGATAGCACCAGCACGCGTGTAAGTGAATGACAATCCATTGTACTTACGTGACGAGATATCCGCTGCAGCTTGTTGATCACGCGTTTGAGCAGTGACTGTGAATTGACCGGCACCAGTCTCAGGGTTAACCAAGATAATACCGTTATCAGTTGCTTGACGAAGTACCGTCGTAACAGCAGCTTCAAGTTGAGCGATACCAGTCATGTCGTATGACAACTTATCCACTGATTGCAACAAGTTTTGGATATTCGTTTCCAAAGTTGCTCGTACCCAATCATCACCAAGCAATGCGTCGATATAATCTCCGCCCAGCGTCAAACCTTCTGATGTTTGGTCCTTGCCTGCCTTAACAACATACAAGTTGACGTTGTTCTTAGTGGCAATAGAAACTACAGAACCATTAGCCTTAATCGCCGTTGAACCAGTCAATGACTTAAACTTCCAAGTTGTAGAACCTGGCGTCTTGTTACCGACCGCCCCGACGAAGGCTCCGATATTGTAGCTTTGTTCAGCGTCAACACCGCCAATCATAAACGTGCGGGCATTACCGTAGAACGGTGCATTCTTGACAGCTTCCAATGCGGTAATTGCACCAGCTGGTGCACCGTCAAAGCCAGTTCCTGATACAACCAAGAACTTACGACCATATGCCTCAATCGCGTTAGACATTGCAACAATGTCATTTTGCGTTGAAGGCACAATAGCACCGAACTCCCAGCCATCACCCAGAGCCGTTTCAAGCTTCGTGGTAGTTGCTGAACCATCAGTTGAATTAGGCACACCATAGATAAACAATGTTTGTCCGTGTGCTTCTTGTGCAAAGAACCCCTTAGCAATTTGTGTTGCTTCGGCTCCCAAATTTAAACCACGATCAGTAATTTCTTGCAACGTTGATACATTCGTATCAGCAATCACTTCATTCGTACCGTTTTGTACGATAAAGATGGCCAAGTTACCAAGATTTACTGGTTGTGCTGGTGACGCCACGTCCAAAATGACGTGTACGTCTAGCAAATCATTCGCCATTACTTATTTCTCCTATTTTTCTTGTACATCAACGCTGTCGATTTGCGGCATCTGTTCGTCAACGAATGGATCCCGTAACCGCAAGCGCATATCAAATCCGACCATGAACTTGTCAGCCGTCGAATTTTGAATTGAACGAATATTTGTCGGCATAACTTCCGCAATCACGATATCAGCTTGTCGTAACTGAGTTAATGATGCATCAGTCACGAACTGATTACGTAAGTTTTCCGACAAATTGAGAGCTTCTAATTTTTTCAAAGCGTAGTGAGTAAAACTAACCACCGCTTCAAAGGGAACACGTTCAGTAACGTCGTAGTGTTCATAGATGTCGATACGAGGACTAATAATGTCGAATACAACAAAAGGCGCTGCCGGAATTTCTCCAGCACCGCCTAGTTCAATCATGGTCAGTCCCTGCGTGTCCTTAATGATTGTGCTGAATACCTTGTACAGCACCGAATAATCATACGTCTGTATTGCCATTCAATGCCTCCTCAGTCTTCAATTCGTATTGGATGACATTTGAGTAGTCCTTGTATGACTGCTTACCTGTCACTCGATACCTCACATCATTGTGTTCTACTAACGTTCCTTCAGGAAAGTCATGCTCCGAAAACCATGCCACCGTTTCTTCAGTATCATCACCCTGTTCGGTACTAATTAGCTGACCAGCAAGAATAGAACTTGTAATCGAGAACGTTAGAAACGGCTCATACAAGCTAACAGGCTCGCTTTCAGTTTCAACCCACTGACCGTCTACCCAATCACCAGTAGCTTTCGGATGCACCATCAGATTAGTTCCAAACATTTGAATAAGCGAGCTCATATCAAGATAAAAAGCCATATTACTAACTCTCCTTGTGTGTGACTGCGCCAATCATATCTCCGGTATCAATCAACGGCTGACTAGAACCCTTATGTGACACCGTAGCCGGTGCAAGTGGTGCGAAATTACCGGCACGAATAGTCTTTTGAATATCATCAGCCATTTTGCTGCCGAGTTGTGACATCAAGGCGGTTGTTGAGAGATTTCCAGTAAATACCTTCAGAACATCACCACCGACATCATTCGCCCACTTACGTTCATTCTCATATTGAGTATTACGTAGGAATGGGCGGGCTGGAATACCCCGACTTGTCCCGTATTCATTCCACATTGCTTTTTTAGCAGCGAAGCCACCAAATATACCCGCTTCAGCTTCTCGCCCGTCAACGGCTTCTAATCGTGCAATCATTTCATCTAAATCGAAATTAGATTCGACAGACGTGTCACATGTTATTTCCATGATGATCACCTAGATGAATACAGCAACATTAGCTCCACCTTGCAAGCTGTCTAACAAGTCTTGATATTGGCGCAAATAATCGCTCATTCCGCCAGTATCCTTGTATTCGATAGACATTACAGACAAAGTTTGCTTCTTAACGTTGCTGTTCTGATTGTTCACAACGCTTGCATAGTGAGCACCCAAGTAACCGGCAGCCATTTCTAGCTTTGGGTCCTTGAATCCGTCCTGCGTTGCGACCGTAATCGCATCCTCTGCCAATACCTCTAGCGTGTTAGGTGGAACAGACGCTAATTGTGGCGCTAACATCTTAATTCTTGTAACTACTTTTGCTACGTCTGCCATATCAGCACCTACTTAATCTTCAATACTCGTCCAATAAACAACACGTTAGACATAAGACCGTTGAGTCGCTTCAAGTTGCCAACGCTCATGTGAAAGCTATTAGCAATAGATGCCAGCGTGTCGCCGTCTTGTACCGTGTATGTGTTCTCTGGGCGTGTTTCAGGAACCGGCGCAGTCTCTACTGGCTTTGGCATGAAAATACTTGCCCAATCATGTGATTGAGCTGGTGCCTCCGGTTCAGTCGGCGTAACTGGTACTTCTGGCGTGACCGGTTGCGGGTCAACTGGCGCACTCTCTACCGGCGCTTCTGGTTGAACAGCTGATGATGATGAGTCTGGTTGAGCAGGTTGTACGTCAACAGCTGCACTTGATGAAGCCATTGATGACGAATCTGAAGCGGATGAAGCTGAATCAGCTACAGAAGATGTAGCCTCACTTTGTCCGACAATCGTCGCCTCGCTTTCAGCTTGATCAATATCTTCTTGTGGCTCACCAGGAACCAACTTCAACAAGTCAGCCTTTTGTGCGTTTGATGGATACTCAATACCATGTGAATCAAGCCAGGACTTAATTTCGGTAACAGTATTCTTATCAGTGACAATATCCATTTAAGTCACCCCCCTTACAAAACAGTTGCTTGGAAGATATTGTCTGCTTGTGCCAACGTAGGAACAACCATTGTTGAAACCTTGATAACAGAACGGATAGGGTCGTGCGTCTCTTCGTAGCGGTCAGCAAACATGTTACCGATTTGTGATGATTCAACATCACCCGCTGCAACTGCACGAGCTTCTTCAGGTGTCAAACCGTAAACAGTCTCACCAACAATACCATCCGCAAACATTGCAAATTGATTGTCGTCAACGTAGTTCTTTACCGTCTTCTTACCCTTGGTGTCTACATCAGCATACTTGCCAGTGTAAGCGCGCAAAATTGGCAACCCATTATTTTGCATAAAGGCGTCCAAGTCTGATTGCATGACCGTGCGACCATTGTTAGAACCAAAGATGTTGGCAACAACGTTCTTGTTCTTTCGCAACGCGTACAATGCCTTTTGAGACATGATTGCGCGTGTTGGGGTAACTGAAACTGATTGAGACCATTCCAAAATTTGCTCGATTGGATCCTTACTATCGTCTGCGAAATCTGCCGTTCCCTTCTGAGACTTGTCGATACCGTAATCCACCTTATAAGAACCGCCGTTTTGGTCCTTAACTGTAATTACACCAGCGAACAACGCTTGCATACGCATCAATTCAGTTGCGGCATCAATTGAACGAACAGTGTTACCCAAATCATCATAAACAGTGTTCATGATGTAGCTTTGCTCTTCCGGCGTACGTGGCGTACGCAACTTAACCAAATCATCTTCCTTAAGAATCATCTTCTTCTTGATGAAGAATGGTTCAGTCTCTGATACTTGTGCAGTACGGTCGCCAATTTCTGCTTCCGTATCGAAAGCGTGAACATGAGCGATAACTGGCACAGTAGTACCTGACGTCAATACCTTGATGTCGTTTGATTGCACCTTACGTGCTGGGAACAATTCAGCACCCAATAGGTTTGGTGTTTGAACCGTCTTGGTGTAGTCCAACACGTCTTGGTGTGGGAACAAATCCAAAATATCTGTTGCCATTTTTTATTTCTCCTTCTTAGTTAGTAGTGGTTCCTGAACCACCCGCAGTAGATGGTGCTGGAGCTTCACCGCGGAACTTAATACCGATTGCCTTCAACGCCGTCTTTTGAGCGTCAGTCAACGCTACTGGTAGACGGTCAGGCAAAACATATCCCTCAACCATTACGGATGCGGGCATTGGGTCATCAGTCGAACCAACAACATGATTAACTACCAACCCGGCAACTGCTCCATTCTTCATGAATACGGCTCCTGACTCATATTCAGCGTCAGCCGCTTCAGTGAATGCTTGGAAACGTGATGAGGCCAACCAATTTAGTTGATCAACCTTTGTCGTCTTGTACTTCATTCGTACATCCTCCTAATTATTTAATGCCAAAGAAGCTGTCAGCAACATGGTTTGATGATGTGCTATTAGCGCGCTCAGCTGCCAATTGTCCACGAGACTTACCAATTGAAGTAGAAACGCCTGGATTACGTGGCGTAGTACCACGCAATGACTCTTGACGCTTTGCTTCAACTTTTTCATCAACCAACTTAGCGAATGCTGCCACTGCCGCAGTCGTTTCATCAGCCGTATCACGTACAACGAACGCCAAAGTATCCTCATCAGCAACCATGCCCTTATCAGCAAGCATCTTACTTGCTTCAGACACCATGTTTGTGTGATTAAGTTGGGCTTGCAAATCATCAGCGCGCTTTTGAGCTGCTAACAATTCTTCACTTGCCTTTTGAGCTTCATGCTCCTTGCGTTGGTCGTCAGACATTTTGGCTACCTTTGCGGCTTCCTCTTGGTCTGCTTCCCACTTAGCACGAGCATCAGCAAGGTCCTTAGCGAACTTTGCTTCATTGGTCTTGTTAGCGCGCGATACTCTTTCAGTTAGCAATGCATTAATGTGCGCTTGTTGTTCTGGTGTGAATTGCACACCGACCTCTTGACCACCGTTGCTGTTTTCGTTTCCGTTAGCGCCTTGTGCGCCAGTAGGTTCATCAGCCATGTTACATACCTCCGTTTACAGTCCGTCGACTATCATTTCCTTGCAGCTTTTAGGGCCAATCAGCACGTTTTGGGCACAATAAAAGCGCCCAGCCATTTCTAGCTAAGCGCTTATTAACAATTATTTATTCTTCATGACTTGATTGTACAAATCATCAATCAAATCTTCATATCGATTAACAATATCCCAATCAGGGTTATCGTAATCCCAACTACCGTCAGCTTGCTTGTACCCAGCAATAGACAAAAACTTCTTTAGTTCTAAATAATCATTAGCCCTAAATTCAAACCGGGTAAAATCATTACCGCGTTCAATTTTAGTGGCTTTTAGCAAATACTCAGAGGCACTATTTTTAATGAAATCTACATCATTGTTAGGCAGTTCAAACTGAACTATTTTATTCGACTTCGTCAACATGATACACCGTAATAATTTTCCCTTCTTTTTTATTTACAACCAGAAGCACGTCGTTGTCACCATTATACCAAAACACATCATCACCGGGCGCTTCCGTGATTAAGGTGTTGTCTGACACTAGTGTCTTTTTGAAATCTTCTACTGTAATATCACGCTCATACGCCCGTTGAATAGCATGAAAATTAACTTGCTTAATGACTGTACCGTCAACTGCCTTAATTCCTCGAAGCGCAAACCACTCTTCTGGGATATCTTTCAACGATTTAATTTCTATTGGTTCTTCTGGCTCTTGATCAATGTTTTCATAATCATCATCAGAATTATCATCATTGCCGATTTGAGTTCCAGCCAGTATGCCACCAAAAAAAGAAAGGTCTGGTTTAGAATCATCTTCCACACGAACCAATGTGCAACGGCAGTTTGGATGGAATGGAACCAACGTCTGTGCATCCCCAAGCGAATACGTCTTGCCAACATACGGCAAGCAATATTGGCACGCGCCAAATTCGTTGATAATCATCACTTGCTGGTCCTTGCTACCCGGCAAATCACGATATTGCGATAACTCTCTTTCGCGGTCATCTGCAGACTTCCAAGCAGCTACCTTAGCTTCACGGTCAGCAATTGCTGCATACGTTCGGATATTACGGGCAGCAGAAGCACTGAATGAGCGTAAATACCACCACAAGCCCATATAACCACCAACCATTTCAGCTAGTTGCTTACGTCGCTCTGCTTCGTCTTGCTCTTTCTCTTTCTTAGCCGCGTCAACATAGTCTTTCAATTCGGCCAGATAATCATCATCACTGTAGTTTTCGTAATCATTGTCAGCCATACTACATTCCTCCAGTAATAATCGCCCATTGCTTAGCGCTCACTCCTTGCTGGATAGCTTTGCTAATCTCAATCGATAAACTAGCAAGGGTATTATCAAACGACGTCCAGTAGGCTTGTGAGGGCGTTTTCTTGTCGAAAGAAGCGTGGGACAATTCCTGAACTTTACTATCAGGTAACGTGGACTTAATGCCCGTGTACTTTGCTTGTCGCTGATACTCGTCTTTGAACTCATCGTTAAGCGTTGAGTCAAATAACTTGTATGAATCAATTGCGAACGGCAACATCAGTAAACCCAGCAATGACTGAACATACATTTCCATGTCTGAAACCCCCATAGTAAGAAACGCCATTTTGCGCTTCTTAGCGTTGATTTCAGACGTTCTGGGTAATTGTTCGGCCAGCTTCTTCAAACGGTTAATATCAGCAGCATTTGGCGCCTTGGTTAGTATTCCGCTATCAATGTGGTCATCAGCACTGTGAGTAACAAAAAAAGCGCTCAATTCCGCGCTCATCTTATCAGTATGTTGATCAGCTTTCTTATCAAGCTTCACATTGATGTCGTAGTCATGCTTCATTGTGGCAAGCATGTGTTGCTTTTCCTGTGATAGTTGCATTACTTAGCCTCTTGCTTATCAAAATCGGCATCCGTCTCATCACTGAGTGAGCCCATCATGCTCTTAGCAGCGTCCTTTTGCTCTCGTTCCTTGGCCTTGATAACTGCATCAGGGTCTTCAATCGTTGAAATCTCTGACAACGCGGTCTTACGGTCAACACCAGCGTCAAGCATTACCTTGGCTGTGTTGGCTTCGTCTTGCACGTTGTGTGGCACAGTTCGTTTGAACGTCATTTTGACGTTGTTTGCATAATTCTTATCACCGGTATCAAGCGGTAGCGTTGCTCCAATGGTGAATGCCAAGCGCCACATTTGGCGCAACGACATTTTGAACTTGCGCTCCTTCATGTTTGCTGCCGTACTCATTGACTGCAGCTTAAATTCAAGCGAAGTACCTGACGCATTACCAAACACATCATCATTGAAGTTGGCGACGTTTGACTTGTTGTAAATCATGTCGATAACCCGGTCCAAGAAGTTCTCTTGGATACCATCAGCGTCTGGCTTGTTCATAAAGTCAATCGTCACATCACGTTCAGTATCTACTGACGCAACGTTAATGACGCGCTTATCAATCATATCTTTGATGATGTCAGGTTTAAGCTTAGCGTTAATCACCTTCATGATGGTGTTTGAGAAATAATCAATGTCATTCCCCTTATTGCTCAAGGCAACTTCAACCGCATCAATCAAGCTCATAACTTGCTCAAACAGTCCCTGACGCTCCGTTGACGCGTAGAACTCAACCATTGGCACATTCATAAATTGGTTATCCATTACTTCTTCCGAAATGGTCATTTCAGCACCGGGCGTACCAGTGAATGAATACGCATCCGTCTTGGTGTACAACGTGCCTGATAACTCACCGTTACGTTGCTTTTGTGTGTAGTAGATACCAAACACTGGACGCTTCTCAATTGAGCTGTCATACACAATAAAGCCGTTACGCGGGTCAACTGGTGCGACACGCGTCTCTTTCTCCTCGTTTTGGTAAACAAGAACGTACGAACGGCCGAAGATATCAACTTGCTTTGCCAATTCAGCAACAATGTCAGTCAAATCATTAATATCAACAAACTTGTTGATTGCTTGATCAAGCTCATCATTGGGCTTGCCGTTGTCGTTGTAATCGAACTTAACCGGTGTACCAGCAAAGTATCCGACTTCTGTATCAACCAATTCCTTGGCGAAATTAACAATCAAGCGATTATCAGGCTTACCGGGTGCTTTAGACATCTTCTCTAAGATTGAATGCTTACCCAAGTAATACTTCATAAGCTTGTTGAACCAGTTATGCATTGCACGGTTGTGCTTGCTTAATAGTTGGCTCAATTCATCAGGAGCCAGCATTTCATCCCCGACGCCCTGGTCGAAGTAGAAGACATTATTATCATCAGACGATAATCTGTCGCTATTGAATCTAAACGCCATTAGAAAATACCCTCCATTACGACGATTTGGTTATCTGTCGACTTGTCATTGTGAATGACGTATCGCATTGTATCCATTGCGTGGTCGTTATCCTTAACTGGCACGCCTTTCTTCTCATCCCACACGTAGGCGAAAATTTCCGTTTCGAACTCAGGCGCATCCTCACGTACAACATGAAGCTTATCTGCCTTGATTAGCTTTGCTACGTCTTCAATACCCTTAAGGATGCGCTTATCAGCATTGCGAACATCAATATCTTCGTTAGCAAAACGCGCAACGTGTTCAGGTCGTGCGGAATCAGCCCAAAATGGAATGTCACCGTATCGGTCAACGACATCCTTGGCAACTTCAACCCAGTAATCAATTTCAGCGTGTCGCTTTGCCCGCTCTTCGATGAGGTAATAATCTTCACCCTTAACACCCCACACTTGAATAACACCAGTGTGTTCATATCCCCAGTCGACACCAGCAATATAGCGGTCCATTTCTGGTAGGTCTTCTTTATTGATAAAGTGCTTCTCTTCGTCAAAGTCGGCATACACGGCACCTTCACCAGAAACCCAGCGCCCATAGATTGCACGATCGTATAGCATACCACTAGGTGTCAGTGCCTTGATGTTTTCGCGGGACTTCTTACTTAGTGACGTGTTATCGTCCAAAATGAACTGATTCTGAATGATGTGGCTGCGCTTCTTTTCAGCTGGCGTATATCGCAGGCTATCAGAATTAATAGCCTTATCAATATAATCAGTCTTCAACCAATGTGACGGAATGTCCGGGTTGGTATCGACTAGAACACGCGCCGTATCAATAGCAGAAATACGCTTAAGAATTTCGGAAAACACTTCCGGATTAGCCAATGAAGCCTCGTTGATATAAGCGCCATAGGCCGTCATACCACGAATAGACTGCAAACCACTTATTGACCCGTGATAGGCAAGAACAATCTTCACTCCCCGGATATAGAGGTTGTTGAAGCGGTCATACGTTGGATAGATACCAAACACTTCACTCAATGGCTGGATAATGTTGTTTTCAATCGTCTTAGCAGTGGCACCAGACATGATGTACATAGGCGTGCCAATACCTTGCGCATTAGCCAGCTTGCGAACACGCTCAATCTCATACAAGAACATAAGATTATCAATGAAGGTCTTACCAGCACGGACACCGCCATGATTAATCATCATGTTCCAATCGTCCCTGGCAAGAAATCCGATTGTTTGAATTTGCTTCTTAGTCAGAAACATTGGGTTCTTAACCGTATCAGCCATTGCCTTCATCCACCTTTCTCAGTTCTTCTTGTGCGATTATGTTGATACCAGCAAGCAAGCGATCAATTTGTTCATCTTGACGCTCTTGTTCAGCACCAGTTGTTTGAATTGCTGCCGCCTTAGCTTCTGCAATGATTGCGTCAGCGATTACACGGCGTACACGGGCGCTTTCTAGCTCAACTTGCTGTGATTTGTTTATCTCAGCTAACAGACGTTCTTGGGCTTTCTGCTTGTCGTACAAATCGAGTACAACACCATCTCGACCAATTGAAACTTTCTTGATCAAGCTTGTGTCAACCAGTGATTTGTCTTTCAACTGCACCCATGAACGGTGATTAATGACTGGATTACCATCTACATCAACCAAAGGCTCACCTTGATAATCAATAGCAAACTCATCATATCCACCAAAATCAAGGTAGCTACCAATATCTGAGAATGCTTGTTTCATTAAGTCGGCAAGTACGTCGTTTTTGTCGGCACCAATCTCTTGAAGTCTTGCTTTGCGCACTCGTTCGATTTCGTGTTTCACCCTAACATTTCCTAACAATCTAGGTCCTGCAGCGCTTGCTGTCTTGTAATCAACTTCATAAACATTCATATACGACTGAGTTGCGTTAAACGTTCTCACATATTCAATGACAAAAGCCTTCTGCTTATCGGTTAATCCACTGCCATCAACTTCATCAATCGCTTCTTCAACAATATTTTTTGTACGCGTACTTTTTGATTTTGTACGCGTACTTTTTTTAGGTGGCGCATCCTTATTTCGCGACCAACCGTAACGCTGTTTCCAGCTCTTAACTGTGCTTAGCGCAACATCATACTTGGCTGCAATATCCTTGTACTTCATACCAGCCAGGTAGTCTTGCTCCGCCTCTACCCATTTGTCGGCCACTCTCTTCACCACCTCTCACACCGCTACCGAGCGGCACTAATAGTGAACTACCTGAGTGCGAATTGGTTTTGGTGACTTATCCTTCTTTACTACTTTCTTTGGTTGCTGCTTACACTTATCAGCTTTGTCGATTGCCCCGATAATTTGAGCCTCGACACTTCTATAACTTGGATTACCCATGATATTTACTCCAAAACAAAAGCCAGCTATCAAGTATTCCTTGATAACTGGCTTCAACCGCGCGCTGACACATCCACAGCCACGGCACGATTATTAGATTCGAGAAAGCATATCCTTATGCTTATTGATATGTATGCATGTGGTCAGGATTTGCACCTGACATAATGTGTATTCTCTTCCAAACGGGTTGCCACACTCACTGGGGCATCATGACTTCGCTTATTATTCCAGCCATTCTCAAACCTAGGCGTAACACATCTTATTGTCTAAGCGTCTACCTATTCCGCCACACATGCTATATAACACACATTTACTAGCCGAACTAACGGCAATAGCGACTGCCGGAACCGACCCGACCGACACCCAACGAGTGCCATAACGAACAGCTTGGATACTGTTGTCGCTGCCAATTTTGAATTAAGGAGTTAATCCATATGACTTTAGCCTTGGTGTCTACTTGATTGAAGGACCACATCTCCAAATCTTTCGACCCTAACATAATACAACGGAAAGCACGAACCATGTGCGACTTCAAAACGAAGCTCATACGAACGATATGCGAACTAAATCAATCCTCATCAATACTGCGGTATACGTGGAAATCGTATGTATCAACGAACGCATCCGCAAAATAGCGAAACGCACGTTGTATATACTTTTGTCCCATCCTTGGGGTCATATTCATTAATTCAGAAATATCGATCCATTCCATATCGTCAATATAGCGATATTTAAAGAAAAACTTCTCTGGTTCTGGCATTGCATTAATTGCTTGTCTAACCAATTCAATGTAAACCTGTGCCCGTGTGTGGTTGCTAAGCTTATCATCAACAGAATTTCCATGTTTTGGTGATCCCGGCATATCTGTAATAACCGGAGACTTCAAATCAACGTAACTCATCCGAGCTTGTGCTTTGATATGTTTAAATTCTCGTTCAAAAAAATCTCGAACATTATCTTCTGTTGCGCGTTCGTTAACTGCCCTTAAAAGTGCCATTCCGTCGCCCCCGTTCTTCTGATACAATGAAATCTGCTACGAAAACATTGCGCTGGGCTTAACGGTCTGGCGCTTTTATTTTGCTTTCTTAGATCCCACAACATACGGCTCACGAACCTTTTTGAACGTCCAACCGTAATACCGTGCAATCTCTAGCACCGTCTCTACGCTGGTGTGAACAACATAAGCTAACTTTCGCGCTGACCAGTCAGGATGCGCTTCACGCTTCTGAACTGTTCGCTGCCAAATAATGTCGTGCGTCTTATCAACAAGTGTTACCTTGTGATTGCTAATTACCGCAGACTGTACTTCTTTTGCAAAGTTATAATTCAAACCACTCATAATCACTCCACCAAATTCTCGTATCGTTCACCGTACAGCTCTGCCATCTTCATCAACATTTCCTTATTCGGCTTATCTAAGCCATGTTCAAGGCGCTTGAGGTCTGCTAACCCAGATAACCCCAACTTATACCAAGCCGTATTTTGCGCTACCTTTGCCTTGATACGTGCTTTGGCAAGCTTTGTCGTTGGTGGCATACGGTACACGTCATCTTTCCAGTACAACTTTTTCATTTGTCAGCCTAAAACAAGTCCAACTGAACTTGCTCGTCCCTTTCATCTTGAATAATTTCGGTATTTTGGTGAGGATCGTCTTCAATCACTTCACTTTTAAAGAACCATTCACCAATTTCAGTGCCGTTCGAATCATGTCCGTAGACGGTCATCATGTTTTTCGCAATCATTTTGATTTTGTATCCGTCTCGCTCTTCAAGAGTGAACAACGGCTTACTGCTCAAAATAATGAACCATTTACGAAGCAGCCGTTCTGGTATATCCATCACCAAACCTCCGTAATATCAAACATTTCACCAGCATACTTACGAAGCAACGCATCATAATCAATGCCAGTATCGATATGTTCTCTAGTTCCGTATGGACTAAGCCAGTAAACATTCCACATTACTTTTCCCTCGGACGTTGAACAACGTATTGACCCATGAACACCGTCTCAGCAGTGCCATTATTAATTACTCGTAACGCACTTCGAACTGCCGCTTCACTCTTGCCAACAATCTGTGCGATTTTTTCAGTATCAAGTCCCTTAAGGATGTACTGCGATTCAGCATCCAATACGTCATACTTCTTGCGAGGCTTAGTAACATGCTTGCGTTGGCCAACTACCTTTACATTCGTCATATCAGCGCCTTCAAGTTCCTTGTACCGCTCCGCCTCTGCTTGCGTCATTCGCATCATGATCATCACCGTCCATTTCAAATAATTCACGTTTGCGTTTTTCATCACGTCTAATTCGCCACAGTTTGGCGCGTATGGCGTTTTCTGTTCTTAGAAGGTAAAACACCATGTCGCGCTTTCTAAGCCCCTGGTCATTAAGAATAAGAAGCCTGCGGATATCTTATGACGACCAAGGCGTGTCTCGTGGGTCATTCATACTTAACCCCTCATTTCTTATCTACATGCTGCCAAGTGATTTCCAATCGCTCATTCTCTTTATCAATACCCGCAAAAACGTCTGTCAGCCCCACCACGTGTTTCAAACCGTCGCCAGGCATAAATTTATTGCCTTGTACTGAAACGCCCTGAAATGCGTCAAAAATGAACTTGTGCATGAATGCTATGTTGTCCAAGTCTGTCCGCCTATCCTTTAAGAACCATTCGAACTTAAATTCGGCAGGGTATTCGATTGCGGCACCATTAGTGATGGCTTCCAACACGATTGGCCGAATCTTCGCTTGAATGATTGCCTTATGACGGTTAAGAATCATGCGACCCCTGTTCATACCACTGATATCGACGTACTTGTTCAACGTCAGAGGTGATAATCTAACCGGCGCTTGCTTCTTCTCACGCCATGCAATCTGAAAGGCAGACATTGGAATAACTAATCGATCATTCATTTACGCACCTCACCGCTTTCCCACCACTGCTCTGCAATCTTTTCGGCTGGCAGCAACTTCATGGCGTCACTTCCTAAGTGGCTGCGTCCCCAATAAATTGCATTAGCAACCGCAGATGTCATCAAAGTTTCAGTATCAATCGACTTGTAAGGCTTGTTTTGTCGGCGAACAGTTACCCAACGCCAAAATGCCGTTGCTGCGAAAAATCCAAATACGAAGAAGTAAAAATCGTATAATCCCATTACCATTCCTCACGTTCTACTAAATCCGCTGTGCGAACAATTTCATACGCGTCTCCGCTGTAATAAGTTCGCAGTAGTCCCAAATCATCACCACCAGAAACTGGCTTGTGGAACCTGCCACCCATGTTCTTGTTGAACACAATGTACTTCGGCGTCTTCTTACCCACTTCGTCACACCTCCTTTAACTCAACGTCTGCCAAACGATTAGCATCATTGCAATTAGTAAACCTATTTCCACACCGATAACCACGCTCAAAACAATTTCATGCTTGCGTAACTTGTCGTAAATTTCTCTTGTAGCTTCCACACGTTCATCGCGTTCAATCTCAATTGCATTCAGCAGCAACCGATCATTTTTAACACGGTTTTCAGTTTCAACATCTGTTCCCCCAATAGATACGAAGATACTTTCATTATTAGCCATCTACTCCACCTCGTTTTCAGCTTCGTCAATTTCAACAACTACCTGATGCGAATTAGCCCACTCTTGCGCTTCTACTCCTAAAAAGTCCCAAATTTCATCAAATACTGTTTGCCGTTGCTCTTTAAAAGAGTCTTTTTGATATGTCACAGCTTCCATGAGTTCAAACTCGCTTTGGATGAGTTGTAAATTTCTAGTGACAGCAATGATGTCATCAATTTCATGTTTCATCTTCATACGGGCTCACAGTCTTTTCACCCTTGGCTGTTTGTTTTCTATATTTAAAAGTTGCTTCTGATAACCGTTCCAGTTTCATCAACCGACAAGCCGGCTACACACGAATATTCGTTGTATATTTCAACTGAAATATTTTCAACGCCATATTTTTCGAAAACTCTTTTTGAATACTTTTTGAAAGCTCGCTCTAACTTTTCACAAGTCTCGTAAAAGTTACTTTCGCTTGTTTTGTATGCTTCATCATAAGGTTCGCACTCGTAATATGCAGTGTTGTTTTCTACGTGATGCAGCTGGATAGATTTATAAATGCTGTTCTTGAAAACGCCTTTAACAAAGTCGTGATAAAAAGTGCCACGCAATTCAGATTTTTCTTTTTCAAGGTTCTTCATGTCGTAACGGGCTCGCAGTCTTTTCCACCCTTGGCTGTTTATGTTTAATCGACTTCTTCTGCTACGTCGTTCTTGAGAATAATCAGTTGATTCAATCCCTCGATATATTTAATTGACTCATCTGCCTTATGCTCCAAGTCTCGAATGCGTTCAACCGTCATTTTGTAGAAGTTGTCTGCATCTTCTTCGCTAGTGTCATAAGATAGGTATGAAAATTTTGCACTATCGCGGTAGATGTCATGCGAAAACGCACTGATGTGATCCATTTTTAGACGTTGTGCCGCCTTTGCAAGGTCGGTTTTTAGTTCATCTGGGAAATCATTCGATAAGATGTGATAAACGGTCACAATGACCTTGCTGTGAGGATTGATGACCATACCAACTTCACCGCTATGCCATACTTGTGTGCCGTTATTTTGCATCTTGACCATTTCTGCATCCATGTTGAATGACGTCAGCCAGTTCTTCCGATTATTTCGCTCCGTTTTAAAGCGGTTCTTCAATTGCTCTGCTGCATGCTCACTGAACTCATACAGCTCAATACGCTTAATTCCCATGTTTACTCATTTGTTGCCCACCCATACCCGCCGTTACCGGCACACTCATTCAATTTAGATGGCTTGTTCTAGCCAAATATCGTTGTCACTCAACTCAAACGCCTTGGCTAACTCGGTTAACTTGCTACCGGCAGCCTTCAACGAATAGTTTCCCCAATATCGTTGATCACCAAACACGTTGGCAACGACTCGGAACTTCTTGTCACCCATTACCAAATCTCCTTTTTCTGTTTATCACCGTACTTATTGGAAACGCCTTGCTTCTGTGCCTCGAACGTTTCTAACTGTTTTAGCGTCAAAATATGTTGAGCAAGCCAATTTTCCAAAATTCCATTTGTGTAATAGGCTGCCGATTTACCGGATGACCTTGTAATCTCAATGGCTTTAGCCACTAACTCTGGTTGCATTCCGTCATTAGTGATGTAATACAAAAGGTCTTGCTTTTGTTTGAGCTGGTACGGACCCGTTGAATAATCAAACCCATTATCAGAGATTGCCTTTTCAATTGTTTGAATAGCGCTCGCATTTGGGACAGACAACGACGACATGTTTTGATTTGCTAGATAATCTAGTTCTCTATTACTAAAGTTATCGATACGCTCATCAGTCCGTAGTTGTTCTTTATCTATATCTTTCTCTATCTCTATCTCTACGTGACCCAACCGTGACTGACCTGTGACATTGTCACGCTCAATAAGCTGTTGCTTCTCACGTTCACGTTGACGGCGCTTACGTTCAGCGCCTGAACTTTCTGATCCGACCAATGATTTTATGCTGGTCAATTCAAACTCATACTCATCACTTGATAGCAGTAAGCCCTTACGACGTAGATATTCAACGGTCACTTGTACGTTCTCAATATCTTCATCAATATCAAGCGCTAGTTCTTCGATGAAACTATCACCAATGCCTTCGAAATACAGCTTTCCGTTGGTCTTAAGTGACTTTAATAGCATTTCAAGATAAATCACCGTGTACGTATCGCCACCCGCAACCTTGCGCAACAACTTCACTTCCTTACGGTTAAAAAAATCTTCTTGCAACTTAAACCAGTAATATCTTTTCTCAGGCATTGTTAAGCCTCCCGATAATCATCAATATCTTTGAACAAGACAATCTTTTGCTCGTCCTTTGGAATAAGCCGACTTGTCAAACTCTCGTCGTACTTGCTCCTAAGTTGGCTTAGATTGTCATTCGTCGTTACAATCGTCGACTTGCCAATTCGTGCATTCACAATCGAATACAGAATTTCAGTCATCTTGTCAGTAGCGCCACCGGCACCGGACTCCTTACCAAAGTCATCCATAACCAGTAGTTCCACTTCTTTCATGCCCCGGATAATCAAGTTGTAATCTTGCTTAGCCCGCTCATCATCAATTGAAGCCAACATAGTTGATCTCAATGCCACCAGATTGACGAACATAATCGACTTAACATCAGCCAGTTTGTTCATCACAGCCACCGCTAGTGCTGTCTTACCCGTACCAGCTGGTCCAACGAATACGTAGTTGCTATTTTGTTGAACCAACTGCTTGCTAGCCATAAATGCCGATACGCCAACTGCCTTTCGAGCAGGTGTATTAGCATTCCAGTTCTCAAAGGTAAAATGCTTGATGTCTTCTGACGTGAACAATGACATTGGGTAATACTTACGAGTTTCACCACGCTTGAACTTGGCAATCTTCTCAGCTAACACACCACTTACTTCCGGAATATCTTCAGCTTTTGATGCAGCACCCTTACGGAAGTTCTCTAAAAACGTTTGCTTATCAAACTTCGTATTGGATTTAGCTGCAATGAGTTCAGCGAATCGAACCGCTGTATCTTCGGTCATGTCAAAACTTCCCATGACTGCTCCTTTCTGGGCTTCTCACCCCGTTCGGTCGATTAGGTCAACGTCCGTTTTCCGTTACAACGTCACTACGTGTTCTGGATCAACTCGATAGTTTGTACGGTACAAGCGACTGTACGTGTTGGCATTGTCCGGCTCAACTTCACCGTTGATAAGCTGTACAATTCGTGGCTGGTGAACCTTGATTTCAGCAAGTCCCGCATCTAACGTATCTTGCGAAATCTGGTACACGTCAGCCATAGGTTCGTCTTCCTTGCTTACCGCAACGATATATACTTCGAAGTTCTTACCAGTCATTTGGCGCAACATCTCTTGATATGCTGCCATTTGCATGTGGTAACCACGGCCAATAAAGAAATTCTCATAGTCGCCGTAATGTTCAGACCACTCACCACCGACTAACCCGTGATATTCCTTCAATGACTTAACTGTCTTAAAGTCCACGAAGTAACCTTCTTCAAAATTGACTGCGTCCAACTTTCCACGCCATTCAACACCATCAATCGAACCTTCGATAACAGATTCTTTATCAGGAGCTTCATTGATCAATGCCATAATGCTGTCGTCAGCTTCAATACGGTCAATCATTGCTTGTGCAAGCTTGTATTCGGTCTTAAGTTGACCTTTCGAAGCACCACGAGTCGAAATGATTTCAGGATGTTCATCCTTAAATTGTTGGTGCGCTTCTGGTGACTCAAAGTATGAGTGCAAGTAGTTTCCAACTAACAATGCTGTCTTGTTTGGAATGATTTCATACTCGCCACGCATTTGCGCAAGCGCTTCAGCTTCACCAGCAAACAAGAAGTTTTTGAAGTTTGAAGCGTGCATATGAACAAATGCATCGCGTGGGTCATAGTAGTCGTATTCTTCAGCCATTACCGAACACCTCCACCATACATAGCTTCAGGACTAAACCCCGTTTGTTCAGGCTCTACCGGTGCATCTGACTGTCGGTCTCCTGCCCAATCTGGTTCTTCATCTGGCATATCCAATTCTTCATCAACGCTATTACCACGCTCTTGTTCCAACTCATAATCTCGAACTTTCGCAAGCAACACTGGCTTAGTATCAGTTGCAAGGTAAGAAACACCATTGAACGACAACCAAGCTTTGATTTCAGAAACAGTATTTGCTGCACTCAATCGTCCTTGAGGAATAACAACTTCAGTTTCGCGTTCAGGCTCTACCACAGCCTCATCAGGCTCCGTTGTACGCGTTTCAAGCTCATCAACTTGTTCTTGTTCGTGATGTTGCTCAATTGGCTTCACAGCCTCTTTTTTAGCCATTCGTGCAAACGCACCCTTTGGCTTCTCCACAACTTCTGCTGTGACATCACGTGGATCCTCAGCATATTCATTCGCGGTAGTGCCATTAATCGCAGATACCAACGCGCTCTCATCATCAGTTGTGTTGATAATGTTCTTCGCTGCACGGTTGATTACTGTTCGCTTAGCCATCTCTTCTGGAAACTTCTTGTGTACGTTCAATTGACGTGATTGACCCCAAGATGCGTCGATTTGCTTCTTCGTCATAACCTCATACTGCTTGGTACCGTCTGTCTTTGTGATGACGGCGTAAGCACCAACAATGGGGTTATCTAGCTTCATGAAGTCCGTGTGGTGTTCAGTAACAATCAGCTCACCATCTTCGTTGTAATCAACTTGGAAGTCTTCACCTTCGTGAACAATGAACGCTGCAATATTCTCAATTTCAGGCAACCGCTTAAGCACTTGTTGAGTTCCAAAGTATGATCGTTGCATCTGAAGTTGACGCCCATAAACAATGAAGTAAACTTGCGTCTTTGCTGGGCTCAATCCTTGAACCACCATGTCGAATAGTGACTTCTTAATTGAATCGGGTGTCACATTCTCAATTCCCTTGATTGTTGGTAACAATGCCACAGCTTCTTGCAATGCATTTGCAACGTGGTAGTTTTCTGGAACCTTGAAACCTTGCGTTTCAACCAATCCCTTGAAATCCTTTGCAACAGACGAAGCAATCAACTGTTGTGTCTGTGTCGTTGTTACATTAAAGTTTTGTTCTGCCATTTCTTATTCCTCCGTCACTGGTTCTTGAAACTTGATATACGTTGTGTTCGGCGCCTTTTGCCAGTCTTTGTGATACTTAGGTTCGAAGTAGTGAACTTCTCGACCTGTATCAAGCACCGCCCACGTTTCAAACTTGGTAGCCATTTATTGGCCTCCTATCATGTGATACAATCGAAGGGTAATTGAACCTACTAAATTCATTACCCGAGCCCTTGGTGATTGCTGTCACTGAGGGCTCTTTTATTTCGATTTTCATGTGTCATTCCTTTCAGTCGAACGCCACAATCTGCACACCACACCGGGACTTATAGATACTTTTCTCGGAGATTTTTCAGGGAGTGATATGCATTTTGTGACGCTCGACTTATATCAGGCGCTCTCACCGGCGGTTTAGGAAATACTGGGATTCATAACAGCCGTACATTTAGGGATATATACCGATTACATTTGATATCTAAACCGCCTGTCAGAGCGCCTGATAGTTAATTAACTAGCTGTTGATGTTAGCGTTATGCCAAATGATGTAGTCATCAACAGCCTTATCGCCATCTTCGCCATTAGCAATTGCTTCATCACGAATTTCAGATAGAAACTTCTTGTCAACACCAATCAAAGCCACGCTATCGAAAGCTTTGCCAAGCAACTTAAACATCATCTTGATGATCTTCATTTTTCATTACCTCCTTTTCCAAATATGGTCGTAGTCGCATATCGTTGGCTTCGAAGAAGTCTATTAACCAAGCAGCGAATACAACTAAGCCAATAACCGCGGCTATTGCATAGCCAATTACGATGTCGCTCAAACCATCACCTCATCAACATGTTCTTCAATGTACTTGGCAATCTTGAAACCGTGATACAGGCGTTGGTTTTGACCTTTCTTAATCGTCAAGCCAGGTTCAGCCTCCACTCGAGTACGCCAGTACGTATTGAAATCTTTCAAACTAATTGCGCCCAGGTAATCTTTCAAAGTTAGTTGATCATCTGGTGTGCTCTTCGTTCGATACATCTGAACGAATTGATGACTATAGATAATATTTTGCTCAGCCGTTTTAACAGCCTGCTCAAACACTTGAACTCCTAGCTGCATCAACATGTCAGTTGGCAGCTGAAGTGATACTTGCTCTGTCATAAGCCCTCCTTACGCGATAACTTTCGAATCAACCGCCAACGTGATTTCGTGATAATCGAACGAGAACTAGTTGTTCGCTCAATATTTTTGAAAAACTCACGATTATTCTTAGCAACCCACTGGTTGATGTACCTGCGTTCCACTTTTGTATATTGCTTGTCGCCTTTTGGAATTCGGCTGATTAACAACTTACCTAGCGGATGGTTTTTGATAATCCACTTGTTATTCATGACCTAAACCTCAGCATTCTCAAAGTTTCTTGGCATTGCCAATACTGATTGCCACGTTGCTTCGTTAATAGTTCCGTGGTCATGCTTGTATGACATCCATTCAAAGAATTTAGGTCCAATTCCGTCTGAGTTATAACCATTCGCAACCGCTGCTAATCTCACTTGCTCTGTAAAAGCTGATAGATCATCAGGTTCAGCCGTTACACCGAACATTTCGAGATATGCATATAACTGCAGCATGAGTTCGTGATTTAACTCATTCGACTCTTTTGCTAACGCAAGCTCTTCGTTGTACACATCAACAAGTGAGTTGTGTTTGTCAACAAGCGAATGATTTATAGCATTTAACTCATTAATCACACGGCTGCTAAGCCTGTGGTCAATCACGATCGCCACGATTGCAATAACAATTACTACCGCCGTTGTCATATTTACGCCTCCAA
This sequence comes from Weissella confusa, assembly GCA_041871065.1. NCBI lineage: Bacteria > Bacillati > Bacillota > Bacilli > Lactobacillales > Lactobacillaceae > Weissella > Weissella confusa. The sequence continues at coordinate 1,482,953 of CP168942.1, forward strand.
AAGTGTTTGCTCATTTGCTCCGTTAATCGCAAACATCAACACTTCATCAGGTTGCCAGTTCTGAGCGATACGCATAGCTTCATCAAATTTTGCAATTGGCAAGTCACCATATGATTCAATGTCATAACGGTCTTTAATGACTCGTTCAAGTTGCTTATACACCGCACTTCGAACCGTCTTAGCTTGATAAGCCGCTCCGTAATATCCGCCCATAACCTCTGCCACACGCTTATTTCGAGCCTTCGTAAATCGACGTCGCATTGAACTAGGCAAGCCCATTTGGTTCTTCAGTTCAGCTAGATCACTTTCAGTTGACGTTTGCCGTTCTTCGATTTGTGCAATTTGCTTTTCTTGTTGAACAAGTTTGTTCGCACTTGCGGCCACAATTTCCATCTCGGTCATTGTTTGCGTTTGATAACCGCCAGTCTTGCGAATGCTTGGCAAAACTTTAGCTGTTACCCAATCTTGGAACCGCTCAGCCGTCTCGTTGTTGGCCTTGATTGCTAACTTGTAGAATTGCGGCTCAGTAATGAAATCACCTTTCCCAACTTCCTTAGAAATGAAATTTTCATCTTTCCGCACATGTGCGGAAACGTTATTTAGATAGTTATTTACACGCTTCCATTGAACATAAGTGACGCCATTCTTCTCTTGAGTGATGCCCAACCCAATTGCTGCAGTTTCTGCGTCGAACATTACTTGTCCGTTTTCTTCCTTAACCTTCAAGTCGTTGAAGATTTGTACTTCATTTGCCATAATTTGGTCTCCTTTAAATTTGTTATTGTTCAACCGTCTTTAATTTCATGGTTTCCTTCATCGTTACGTTCTCCTTCCGTACTTCTTTCGTTTTGTACAAGTAGACCGTACTTTGATTTAAAAAATAATGTCGTCATAAGCGACATTAAATGATGTGAGTATCTTATCGATATTTCGTTGGGTCGGCGACGACTTGTGATTCTCCCACTTAGCCCATGAAGCTAAGCTAACGCCTATAGCATCGGCCGCTTCTTTTTGAGTCCAACGCTTACCAACACGAAGTTGAGCTAACGTATATCCCATACGTCCGCCTCCTTTCTTAAGGTATGTTTACATTCTAGTACGGATAAACCGTACAGTCAATACTTTTGTTCGAATTAGTAGTACTTTAGTTTTATAATAATAAACAAAAGTAGTTATGAGGACATACAAATGGCTAACGATATAACCGTTGCAGAAAATTTAAAAAGGTTGCGCAAGCAACACGGATACACCCAACAGCAACTTGCTGATATTCTTCACACGGCAAAGACAACTGTTTCAACTTGGGAACGAGGTGCTGCCAAACCAAGAATGGATGTTGCCAAGGAACTCGCAAACATTTACTCAATTTCTGTAAGCGAGTTGATTGGTGATGCCACAGAAACCAATAGTCCTGAATACATCAACTTAGACGAAGCACTCCGCAAACAAGGCGTTGTCATGGAGTACCAAGGAAAAGAACTGTCAGACAAAGCCAAAAGAAAAATCCTCGACATCCTTAAGATTGTAGATGATGACGAGGATTAGACCATATGGATTTTAAAGACTTAGAAGAGAGAATTGACGCTCAAATTAGAGCAGCTGGCATCAACGTAATGTATGACGAGTTCGAAACGTATGATCCCGACGTTGTTTTCATTAGAGAAGGTAAACGCCCCCTAATAGTGATTAACACTGTTTCGGATAGTGACGTCCCTGTTGTTGCCCGCAAAGCTCACGAGTTGTCTCACGTATTAGATGGAGATGGTTCAGCCAGAAGCTACACCTTCAGTATCGGTTTTAAAAACAACGCTGAGCGTATCGCTAACCGAGGCATGGTTTGGCGCTTAGCTAAAATTATTTATGAAGACATCCCCTTAGAAAATCGTAATTACTACGACTTTATGAAGTGGTTTAACTTGCCTAGCGGTTTTGAAGCAATTGTCGAAGAGTCCGTACGTCACGCGTGACACAACGTCCAGACAGGATTGACGTTAAAAGCTTAAGGGGCTAATTATGTTTTTGCTATTGCTAATAATCGTTGTGGTAACAATTATCGTATTAGTAAGTAACTCAAAAGAAAAACATTCTAAGTTTGATAAGTTACACGAAAACACGCTATTTGATTTACGCAACGACGGATCTGAAGTTAAGTATTCTTATTACGGTAAGAATAGTGCTATATACGTTAAAAAGGGCGTCCCTACTTTATACGTATTGGATGAAAAGTTTGAACTTAAAGAGTATTCACTCCAAGGCATTTCTCATTTCATCCAGTACAACCACGGACTAATCGAGTTGTTTGAAGTTGATTCTACTAACCCAACCGTTTTGTTAGATAAAGCTCACATAAAAGTAGCGGCTTTTGCCGGTCAACAAAACTTAGATTCATACACATCAGTTCAAGATTTAATTGATTTTTCAGGTTCAAACGTAAAGCAAATAACATGGTCTCATACCATTGAGTACGAAAACGGCACGTTCGACCTTAATTATCGTGAAGGATATTTCTCGTTTGGAACTACTGACGAAATATACACTATGGAATCGGTTGACTCATTTTCATGGAACGTTGGTGCAGAACAACACCATTACACTACTAAAAAGGGGCGTTCAGGTGCCGGAGGCGCTATTGTTGGCGGTTTAACATTTGGAGTTGTTGGTGCGGTTGCTGGAGGTTTAGCTCGTCGTAAATCTGATGAAATTATCGAAGGCAACGCGTATATCGACAGCGCATATGCTGACCTAGTTATCAACGGTGAATTAAGCCGTCTTTGGTTTGTATCCAAAGAAACTGAAAACTATGACAAAAAGGTTGCCAAATTGTATGAACTAGCTAACTTAATGGAGAAGCTTCTTCCCGATGTCGAAGAGAACGCAGCACCAGATAACCAAGCAAATCAAGTATCCGCTCGATTTGCAGATTTGCGTGAGCTAAAGTCACTTCTTGATGACGGAATCATCACACAAGAAGATTTTGACAAGAAAAAGGCTGACATTCTGGGTTAATACCCTACCCGCTCTGCGGGATACATAATACGTGCAGACAGTATCCACGTTAAAAGGTCTTTTGGAGTGGGATCCATGAGTAAATTTATGAAGTTATCGGCCATTTTGCTAACAAGCATTATGTTGGGGGGCGTTGCACTTGAAACAACGTCTTCATTTTCAAATGATACATTCGTTAGTGCTGCATCAAAGAAATCAAAAAAAGCTACGGCTAAGCGAAAGCGTGTTAATAAGTTAATTGATGCTGTAATTAAGCAGGATCAGGGAATCGCTAACGGATTAGTAGACGAAGATGGTAATTCCGTCGACAATGGAACACCAAATCCAGATTATGCTTGGGCACTAACAATCGATACTGTTACTTACCGCAAAGATGGAGAACTTCTCATTCGGGTTAACAACCAGTTCAATAATTTAAGTAAGTCAGATAAGACACAAGCCCTTCGTTATGCGCAAAGTGAAGCATTTACGGTTCTAGGAGATAATTATAAAAAGTGGGCTGATTCATATGATCGCCCACGCGTAACTGTACAAGACAATACTGGTGTGTTTATTGCAACAAGCAAGGTCTCAGACCCTGGCAAATTTAAATTTTTTGAGTAAAACTCTTCCCGCTTGCTTTGCTGAATAGCAAGAAACACTGCTTAAAGATAATTCTTGGCAATCTTATGTACATTGAGGAGTAGAAAATGTTTGACGTAAAGACTTACAAAGAACGAAACGATTATGGAATAGACACGAACAGTGGTGTTGAAATTAAATCTGTAGATGGGCTAGATATTGAGCAATTTAGGAAGTTTAACAAACAACACTTAAACTTCGGAAACTACGTCACTCTGCTTGCAGGAAAAAACGGAACGATGAAGTCCACCTTGCTTGGGCTTGGTATACACGCCTTTGAATCTGAAAGTCTTGATATTTATGGTAATCAACTTCAATCAAAGATGAATGACGTTTTCAACTTGTCCTTAAAGAAGGATGCAAAACGTTATTTTTATAACCTAATGCTAACTGACATCAATGGACAAAAAATTTCTCAACCCGTTCGAGTCTATCCGGACAATCTGCAAAAACCAACTAGGTTCCGTTTCACACTAAGTAAAGCGAATGTAAAGGGTGATGATCGTTTTAACTTACCAGTTGCGTATTTAAATTTGCGCCGTCTATTTCCACCTGTTCACATGAAATATTCACAATCTTCCGACGAAGAATTAACTTTTTCACCGGAAGAACAAAAAATGCGGAGCAATTTCTTTTTCAAAACTTTATTCCGTAATGACTTCGATATTGCCACTCCCTTTGGTGCGAAATTGGAGAAAACATCTATCGAAAAGCACTCATTCGGCCCTGCTGGAGACAACGCCATGTATGACGGACAAACAATCAGTGCCGGAGAGGACAATTTGGGAGCTATTTTTTCTCAAATACTTTCATTAGAACGGATTTTTCAGGCAAATAAAAAAAGCAATAAATTAACTGGCATTTTAGCAATTGATGAGTTTGACGCAACACTTCATGAAACAACGGTTATAAATTTATTCAAATATATCTTGGAGTGGGCTAAAACGCGTCGGGTACAAGTGTTCCTTACCTCACACGAACTTAGTTTGATTGATTACATTTATAACAATCTTCAGCAAGATTTAAAATATGAGGATATTGCTATAAATTTTGTCACAACTTTGTATGAAGACAGTAAAACGCTATCCATTCAAGAAAATCCTCCCTACGAAACAGCAATGGAAGAAATTTCTCTTCGGAAAAATCAATCAGAATCTCCTTCGTTTAAACTAAGAGTTCGTTTGGAAGATAAAGCTGCTGAAAGTTATTTTAAGAAACTTGTACCCAAAAAAATTCAGAAGCTGCTGGATATTTCATCGTCAGTTTCTAACGATAATGACTCTGGTTCATCTGCAAGCACCTTAAGGAAAGTTATTAAGAATTATCCTGCATTGTTAACGGATACACGGTCAATTGTTGTCTTCGATGCAGATGTCGACTTGGAAGAAGTTCTCACAGATAATTATCGATATGTTTTAAAACTCCCTTCATTACAAGAACCCGGACTTCCGTTCGAAAAAGAAATAGCCTATTGGGTGTATGAAAAAGGTGCTTCAGATCCATTGTTTCGACAGTCGTTAAAGCAATCAAGAGAATCAATTATTCAGACGCTTGCTCTTAGCGATGCCAATCCAGGAGCGGCTGACTTTAGGGAACAACCAACTAAACGTTATAAAAATTGGCGAGAACATAACCTTGCTTTGTTTAATAAGTTACTGACACGCTACAAATCGGAAAACTCGGAAATGGTAACTAATTTTAATCAAAAACTGAATAACCATATTTCAGATTTATACCAGAATTTCGGCATCAATAACCCTTTCTAAAAGGATGTCCATGAACTGCGAAATTTGCTAAAATTCCTGGAGGTGAACAAATATGGTATCAACATTTTCCCCGCTAAGATATCCTGGCGGCAAGTCACAATTGTACAAATTCGTAGAAGGAACCTTAAGTAAAAACTCAATAACTGGTACATACATTGAGCCATTCGCTGGTGGCGCCGGCATTGCTATAGAACTACTTCTAAAAAACAAAGTTTCTAAGATTGTCATTAACGATTTCGATCCAAGCATTTACTCTGTGTGGTACGCAATCATTAATCATGCGGAGGCATTAGTTGAGCTACTTAGTTCAGTGCCGTTCGACTATGCTACTCGTGGTGATACATCTCCAGCTGACCTAGCTAATTATTGGAACTATATTAAGGAGGTACATGATCAGTTTGACCACGATCCTAATTCAATTCAGAATGCATTTACCACATTAATGCTGAACCGAATGAACGTTAGCGGTATCATAAGCGGTGGCCCAATCGGTGGTAGAACCCAACAAGGAAAGTACAAGCTTGATTCCCGTTTTAATAAAGATACTCTCATCAAAAAAATTATGGCCATAGCTGCAAGGTCTGCCGATATCGACCTGTACAAGCTAGATGCAAATGAATTGATTACGGTCATTAGTAATGAACCGAAATATGAACCTGACAACACGTTCATATTCTTCGACCCGCCTTATTATGTTCAAGGGAAAAATCTATATCTTTCCTTCATCAACAATTCGCAGCATGCAATTTTAGCTAAAAACATTTTGGCCATGGACGACTACTTCTGGATCACCACTTATGACAGTGCTCCGCAAATTGCAGATATCTATCATAGTGCTTCACAAAAATATACTTATTCCCTAAACTACACAGCAAACAAACGTGGAAAATTCAGTGAGTACCTATTCGCTAGTGCTAAAACAAAACTAGCGTTCATAGAAAAAATGTCGGTTATTGCACAATAAAAAAGCGCATCCCCTTTATCGCTAAACTCAGGGATACGCTAATCAGTTATTCAACAAGCTAACAGTCTTGAAACGTTTTTAGTTTGTTTTCGATAAATATTATATCAGATAGACCCGGACACGTCTCTAAACTGTCCTATTATTTAACAGAAAGGTTAGGTTTAAACTAATGGCAAGTATTTACAAGCGCGGATCAACTTGGACTGCAAATGTTTTCGTCATGAAAGATGGCCAGCGACGGCGCAAAACAAAGTCTGGTTTCCGAACAAAAGCTGAAGCAAACGGCTGGGCAATGCAGACAGAGGCCGATAAAGTCAATCAAACGCTGGTACTACCTAATAAGATTTCGTTTCCAGACGCTTTTGATAACTGGTACCAGACATACAAAGAGCCTACACTTTCGGCAGCTACTAAGCGCTGGTATAAGTTCACAAGTGGCGTATTACATGAACGTTTTAATAACGTACGTCTATCATCAATGGACCGTCAACGTTTTCAGAGTTTCTTAAATGATTTTGGAAAGACACACGCAATTGAAACAGCTCGCAAAATAAAAATGCACGTTCATCAAATGGCTGAAGCAGCAATCATTGATGAAAAATTATCAAAAGACTTTACTGCTAGCACGAAAGTTACTGGTTCAGATGGCAAGTCTTCTGATATGAAGTTCTTAGAGGCCGACGATATGAAAAAACTTGTTGATCATATTAATGAGCGACTAGTTGTAACACGACCAGTTACCGACATGATGATTCTAACGGCTCTACACACTGGTGCGCGGTATTCAGAAATAGCAGGGTTAACATGGACCGACATTGACTTTGATAACAGCCAAATATCAATAAACAAGACTTGGGACATGGTTAACAAGGAATTCAAGGGTACAAAGACGAAAGGTTCCAATCGCACCATTGATGTGCCGACTGTATTAGTTGAGCAACTGTTAGAGTGGCGTAAAGTACACCCTGAAACAGTTTTTGTATTTCAAGGTAAACATGCCTACCCTCCGACAAACAATGCGGCAAACAAGCAATTAGAGCATAATTTGAAGCAAATTGAAGCCGAAAAGATTATTACGTTTCACGGTTTGCGACACACTCATGCAAGTTGGTTGTTGTCTCAAGGAGTCGATGTGAAATATGTGTCCGAAAGACTTGGTCACTCAGGTATCGAAATCACCTTATCAACGTACACGCACCTACTTGATCATGAACGAAAAGACGAAGCTCAGAGGTCAGTAAACCTACTAAATAACCTATGAGTGCTACAAAAGTGCTACAAATACAAAATAAAAACCCATGAACACCTTTATTTAAGGGGTTTCATGGGTTGGTTTGATGCCGCCGACAGGAATCGAACCTGCACGAGATTGCTCTCACACCGACCTGAACGGTGCGCGTCTGCCAGTTCCGCCACGGCGGCATATCAATAACAGTATTAACTATATCAAATTATCCTGTTATTGAATAGATTATTTACATATTCTGCTTTGAGAACGCTGCGAAGCTGTATTGCTTACGCATCAAACCATATAAGCTGTTTGAACTCTCATATTGACGGAGTGGGAAGTCATTCTTGGCATGCCATAGCTCCCAATCAGACTTCATGTTCCACGTTGATAGCATCACAAGTTGATGTTGGTTATCGTTACGTTGCAACAAGAATGAGCTAATGAAACCATGCTCATCCATCCCCTCTTCATAGGCATTATAACGACGAATGAAGTTATCACGCTCTGCATCATTCAATGTGATGAACGTAAAATTCATCCAGCCACGAATATCACTTGTTTCCCCACGACTAGCAAGGATTTCATACGTCGTTGGCATTGCAAAAATTGACTTCTTATCCGTTGTCTTTTCAAGCAACTGGTAGCGAGACTTATCTTCGTCATCAACCATCATCAACAACTTGTGATCCAAGTGTTCGTTACGCACATTTTGCAACACTGCCTTTGAACCAAAGGCGACATGTAAGTATTCAGTCATTATGTTTTCCTCCACATTATTCCCCAATTAGATTAAAAACATTATAACCAATTTATATCAAAAATACCCGTCAAAACTATCCGCTTTACTTATATTCTGGTCCGTTTTGATTAGCATCGTATGCTGCAATATCAACCCCAGTGGCATCCTTTACAGCGACACTCTCAACCAAACGACCTTGTTCGTTGGAATCAAGTGCCAAGCCACCAAAATTGTTCTTCTTACGAAGTTGCATGTTTTCAGCTAGCAAAGACTTTGACGTACTCTTGATGTACCAAGTCCCCAAGCTCGTTTCCAAAGGCATATCAAACCAGCGTTGGTATGGGACATCCTTGTTAACAATGTTAATCGTAAAGCTTGTTTCCATCGTGACATCTAGCGGATCATTGTATGGGCTGATTCCATCTTCAACCGCAAACAAAATGACTTGGGTCTCAGGATCAAAGTTATTCATTACACGGTTCGTTGCGTAATCATCAAGTTCAATATACATCTTCATCACCTCATCTTTTGTTCTAATCTTAGAATAATTTCGGCTTTATTGGTCAAAAAAAGGACCGACAAATTTGTCGGTCCCTCTTCTATTAGTTGTTGCCTTCAGCTTCTTGACGGGCGATGTAACCGCGTGACGTCGTTTGAGCAAAAGGTCCTGATTGCATTTGCATACGCATACGCAAGTTTTGTTGAACGTTTTGGTTGATCGTTTGTGCTACCAATGGTGTAACATCGGCAGGTACTTCTGAGTCAACCTTCGTACGAATTTGGCGAATCAATTGGTAAAAGTCCTTACCCTTACGCATAACCAACTCGTTGTCAGCCTTATCAAACGCAAAGTGCGCGTCATCCGTGTCCTTGTTGTAAACAAAGTCCATGATTTGTGACGTTACAGCTTCGTTCTCGTAGTTGTCTTCTTCACCTTGCCAAAGGTTAGCGATTTCCGTCAAGTAAGCCTCAACTTCTGCTGGGTCGATGTAAACTTCCTTCAAGTTAACCATGAATGCCATGTGCCAAATCCTCTTTCCGTGCTTATTTATATTCGCATACTTACTAATTACAAGTATTAGTTTATCGAAAAACAAGCTAATATGCACTGATTAAGGGAGCTCCCACGACACCTTTTATGTTGCATTTTCGAAACACACGGTGTAACGATTAATGCAACGCCATCGAGATTAATGATAACGACGCAATCGCGTTATTCAACATGTGCGTCATCATTGAATATTGAATCTGTTTCGTCTTCTTATAAACAACCGCCAACGCAATTCCCATCAATGAATACTGAATAAGCGCGAAGATTTGGAAATCTTGGAAGACGTGGAAATAACCGAACAGCACCCCTGAAATGACCACATTTAGCCACCAAGGCCCATCCTTAAAGAAGTAGTTCAGCACAATACCACGGAAGATCAACTCTTCCACTAATGGTGCCACAACCACCGCCAACAAAATAACAAAGACTAGATTTGTCCCGCCTGTGCTGGCCATTTTTTCGAGCGCCTGTTGATTCGTTGCCGTCTGAACCCCGCCGGCAAAAATATATTGCAACAGGACGGTGACAATACCGGCACCGATAATCATCAAGTAGCCGCGCCAAATCCAGTTTGCCTTATGTCCATTGAACTTGTGCAGACCAAGCTTTGGTGAACGTTGACGAACGCCATAACCGACCACCAGGACGGCAATTGTGGTAAACACTGCCAAGAACAGCACCATCGTGATGATTGGTCCAGCACTATTTGCTGACACATGCAACAAGCTCGCCATACTGCGTGCACTGTACATGCCAGCAACCTGAATTGCAAAATCCAGTAGTACACCGATGATAATCCAAATCAGTCCGGTGATAATGTCACCAATCCAATTATGTTCCTTAGTCATGATTAGCCTCTTCCTCCTTCTTTTCCGCCTTTAATCGCAACGTTACCGTCAACCATGACATCACAACTGTCATCAAGACGAATAGGAGCAAGAATACTGGGATTGACACCCAGAGTGGCCACGCCATTATTTTCGCGACTGCTGCCAGCCCGACAAAAAGTAGCACCGTTATTATACTCGTGCCAATCTGCAACGCTAATCCCATTATTTACCTATCCTTACAGTACGTATTTTTCAAGAATTTCCGCAATCGCACCCTCGTTGTTCGTCTTTGACGTCACAACATCAGCAGCTTCCTTGATTGCTGGAATACCATTCGCCACACTGACCCCTAATCCAACAGCAGTCAGCATCTTCAAATCATTATTATTATCACCAGCGGCAATAATTTCATCACGTGCAATGCCTAACTTCTCACCCAACAACAATGATGCTGATCCCTTATCAACACCCTTCTTGTTGAATTCAACATAACGTGAAGATGAGAATGTGGCTTCAACTTGATCGCCACCAACAGCAGCAATCACCGCATCACGAATTTGCTCACGGACAGCTTCATCAGGGTGCTCAAAAATCACCTTCATCACCGGCTGTTCGTTAGCCAAGAATGACAAGTCATCCGTTGCCATCAATTCATACGGCACACCACGCTCGGCCATGTATTGCTTATCAGTTGGTGAGATGTTGTAAATGAACAGTGTGTCTACCGTATATACGTGCACATCAACCGTCTCGTTCACCAAGCCAGCCTTAAAAATCTTTTCCGCAATCGCAAGATCCATGCCACGCGTCAACAAGACTTGATTGTCTTTGTTTTCAACAATTGCTGCCCCATTGTAAGAGATAACATATTGTCCGGCTTGGTCGTAAAGGCCTAACGTCTTAAGCAATTCTTGGACTGACTTAAATGAACGACCAGTGTTGGGCACAAACTTAAATCCCGCCGCCACAGCTTGCTTAATCGCTGCCAAATTGGCTTCGTGAACGGTACCATCATCATTCAACAACGTCTCATCTAAGTCTGAAACTAGCATTTTATATACCATTTGTATTATCCCCCGTGTGTTTACCTTTATTGTAACAAATAAAGGCAACCGCTTATTACCAATTCATGAATAATTATTTGATTTTTACTTTGTTTTTCAAATGCTTTTGCTTGCTGTCACATTTCTGAAACAGTTATAATCAAGGTAACGAAAGGAATATAGGAGAGTATTCAGATGCGTAATTTTATTAATGAGTTCCGCGACTTTATTATGCGTGGAAATGTTTTGGACCTAGCTATCGCCTTCATCATGGGTGCTGCTTTCCAAACTGTTGTTAAATCAGTTGTTGACGATTTGATTATGCCACTAGTTGGAATCGCAACGGGGTCAATCTCATTCTCAGCCATCGTTTGGCATGTGGGATCTGCCGACATTAAGGTTGGTGCTTTCATTTCAGCAGTAATTACCTTCCTGTTGACTAGTTTTGCGGTCTTCTTGATTTTGAAGGCAATCCGCAAGGCACAAGCTTTGACTTCTAAGGAAGTTGAAGAAGAGGAAGAAGCAACAATCGAAACGGAGCTTGGCGTTTTGCAAGAAATCCGTGATGCTTTGGCCGCTAAGAAGGACTAAAGCCGAACGATATTTTCGACATAAAATAGACATATTTTATTCACTTTCCGAAGAATGCCTAAGCGGTGGGGTTTATCCCCACTTGGCATTCTTTTTTTATTTGTCAAGACGTTGAATTAAATTCATATTTTGGCTAAGATAGTTATCAGTTATTCAACGCAGCTTATGCTGTAGTTGACGATTCTTGAAACAAAATTCTGAAGGAAGAAGGACTACCATGGTGATTATCACGGCAGGTATGATTGGTGTTGGTAAGACGACATTGACTGATTTGATTGCAAAGCATTTGGGGACGCAAGCATTCTTCGAGCCAGTTGGCGAAAACCCGGTTTTGCCCCTATACTACGCTGATCCAAAGCAATACGGTTTCCTATTGCAAATTTACTTCTTGAACAAGCGATTTGCGATGATTAAGAAGGCCTTGACCGACGACAACAATGTCCTTGATCGTTCAATTTATGAAGATGCCCTCTTCACACAAGAGAACCACCGCGAAGGTAACATTTCAGACGCCGAACTTGATGTTTACATGACGTTGTTGAACAACATGATGGCGGAAATTCAAACGATGCAAAAGGGACGTCCTGACTTGATGGTCTTCGCCGATGCTGACTTTGACACGATCTTGTACCGTATTAAGAAGCGTGGTCGTGACTACGAACAATTCGAAGACAACGACGAATTGCGTAGCTACTACTTCAAGATGTGGAGCGCTTACCAAAAGTGGTACGAAGAATACGATGCTTCACCAAAGATTAAGATCGACTTGCAACAATTTGACCTTGAGGATGAAGCCAACCGTCAAGCAGTCCTAGAGACGATTGACGCCCGTTTGGCCGAACTTGATGCAACTGTTAAGTAACGATTGAAAAAGCCGTTAGCACTGCGCTAACGGCTTTTTTGGTGCACAAAAACACACAGACGATTAAACATCATCCGTGTTTTTGAAATTATGCGTTATATGAACCGACAAAGGCAGGCATAAAGCCAGTCGTCACGTTTTCGACGCGGACATTGTAACCTGGTGCTGGTGCGGCAACATATTGACCATTACCGATATAAATAGCCACGTGCCATGAAGAACCATGATCACCCCAGAACAACAAATCTCCTGGTTGTGCAGTGGCGATAACATCAGCCGGTGTCTTAACATCAGTTGTTGAAACGTATGCTTCCTCTGATACCGTGTATGATGGCAAGCTTAGTCCTGCATCATTGAATACCCAAGCTGCCAAGCCTGAGCAATCGAAACCAGCTGGTGTCTTTCCACCCCATACGTATGGAATGTCTTGACCAGCATACTTCAACGCAGCGTTAACAATCGCCGTACGTTGTGATGCCGTCAAGCCACCTTGAACACTTGCCCGTGCATTAACATAATCAGAAGCTGGTGCCTCTGATGCAACCGACGCTGCTTCTGATGGTGCAACCGCTGTCTCTGAAGTCGCAACCGATGTGGCTGGTACTTCTGAGGCCATAACTGGCGTTTCACTGACAATGGATGATTCAGCTGGTGCGACTGGTGCTTCTGAAACGACAGATGCCTCTGACGCAACCGGTGCTTCCGAGGCCACTTCTGACGTTTGTGACACAACTGATGACTCAGCTACCACTGGCGCTTCTGACGGTGCCACACTAGCAATAGCTGGCGCTTCTGAGGCGGCAACCGATGCGGGTGTGGCCGTCGCTGATCCTGTAGCTGGAATGTAGACAATTTGCCCAATTTGCAACATTGTCACGTCAACGCCAGGATTCAGGGCTTGAATAGCGGCCACTGAAACACCATATTGGGCTGCCAATTGGCCAAGCGTGTCGCCATCCTTAATTGTGTACGTGCTTGTATCAGCAGGCTTCTCTGTCGTTGCCTCAGCTTCTGATACGACTGCTTGCTCAGCCGGTGTCACCGCAGCACTTGTCGCAGCTGAAGACGCTGCTGGCGTGTAAACTGCCGTCGCTGATGATGCTGCTTCAGTCTCCGAGTTAGCTAGCAGCTCGACATCCCCCACGTTGTCAGTTGCTGGCGCCACTGGCGCAACGTTGGCAACGGCACGCAAAGAAATCTTTGGTGCGGTTGCCAATACCTTATCGCGAACAACATCTGACTTGGTTGTCACTTGCTTATCATCATTGTCCACCACTGATGATGATTCATGCGTCGTCGCAACGTGCTCTGAATCAGTTGCGATGTTCGCTAATTGATCAACCGCTGCTTGTACCATTGGCACTTGCGTTGTTGCAACAACGCCCAGAGCGCCAGCAACACCAGCAACGATTGCTTTAGTTGATACTTGTCCCATATGAACTACTCCTCTCAAGGTTTATATACTCTCGTCTACAGAAAAAGTGTTAAGAAAGTTTTAAATAATATCTCGACTACTCTATAATACCCTATTTTTTCGCTGAAATGTGGGGAACTTATGTTCGGATACAAAAATTCACACTTTAGCATGTCAAATACAAAATCTATGTTTTAGTAAAAATTAAGATAATCATCGTGACCCAAAATGTGTCACAGGCAAACCCGCACGAATACAAACAAAAATGACGATTGAAACATCACCTGTGTCACAGGCAGATTGTCTTAATCGTCATTCGCGTTATTTCATTTGTATTGCAACGCACATATACTTTGCAATTATTTATTTACAAACTTATCAAGTTTACGTTGCATATCGCTTAATCCAAGGGGAACATACGTGCGGCTTTGACTGCTCGTTGCCACCCAGTATAAGCCTTAGCCATTTCATCTTGGCGTTCTGCAAGTGGTTCTTTCATCTCAGTTGCCGCTTGTTCGGGCAGTGCATCCATCGACTCCCAGTAACCAACACCCAAACCTGCTAGATATGCAGCCCCAAGAGCCGTCGTTTCAAGTTGCTTTGGACGACGAACCGGTACGTTAATTAAATCTGCTTGGAATTGTTGCAAGTAGTTATTCGCAGCTGCACCACCGTCAATAACCAAGCTACCAACTGTCAAACCAGTATCAGTCTGCATGGCATCCAATACATCACGTGTTTGGTAGGCCAATGACTCCAACGTTGCACGAACAACGTCACCCTTTGTCGTGGCACGCGTCAAGCCAAACATCGCACCACGGACGTTTTGGTCCCAATATGGCGCACCTAGGCCACTGAATGCTGGCACTAGATAAATTGGTTCAGGATGTTGTTCGCGGGCTACCTCGGCCAAATCAGCGGTCTCCTTGGCGCTCTTGATAAGCTCCAAACCATCACGAAGCCATTGAATAGCCGCACCAGCAATAAAGACTGATCCTTCCAAGGCGTACGTCACCTTGCCATCCAAGCCATACCCAATCGTCGTCAACAAACCATTCTTTGATGTCGCGATATCATCCCCGGTATTCATCACGATAAATGAACCGGTTCCAAAAGTGTTCTTAACATCCCCGGCTTCAAACGCCTTATGACCGAACAAAGCCGCTTGTTGGTCACCAGCAATTCCAGCGATTGGCACTTGAATACCAAAGAACGCATAGTCAGCTGTGTAACCGAACACACCAGATGAATCCTTAACGTCAGGCAACACACTTGCTGGAATATTGAACTTGTCCAACAACTCTTGATCCCACGACAACGTGTGAATGTTAAATAGCATTGTACGTGAGGCGTTTGAGTAATCCGTCGCGTGGACCGCACCATTCGTCAACTTATACAATAGCCAGCTATCAATCGTACCAAACAATAATTCGCCACGTTCAGCACGCTCACGAGCACCTGGTACATTATCAAGCAACCACATAATCTTCGTTGCAGAGAAGTACGCATCAATCCAAAGACCAGTCTTCTCGTATACCCAGTCCGTCAAACCGTCCGCCTTAAGTTGCTCAGCAATCGCGTCACTTTGCTTTGATTGCCAAACAACAGCTGGTGCAATTGGCTCACCGGTCAACCGATCCCAAATCACCGTTGTTTCACGTTGATTAGTTACACCAATTCCTGCGACCTTATAAGGTGGCACGTTAGCCTTAATGACAACTTCGGCCATCACTTGACGGGCATCATCCCAGATAGTCATTGCATCATGTTCAACCCAACCTGGTTGCTTAAAGATTTGTGGCAACTCTTTTTGTGCCGTTGCAATGGCCGTACCGGTTTCGTCAAACAGAATAGCACGCGTACTTGTGGTCCCTTGATCAAGGGCCATGATAAATTGATCAGCCATAAAAGCTCCTAATAGTTCGTTTATTGTTTACGCATCCCCGTTGCGTAAAAAAAGAGAGATGGTTTTTAAAACCACCTCTCTTATTGTACGCAATTACTTTTCAGAACGCAAAGTACCGCCGTCCATGAAACGGTCAGTGCGCATTTCGTTAACAATCACCTTGATTGCCTCACGTGGTGCCCCAGTGTTCTTTTCAACAGCTGCAGTGATGTCAGCCATCATTCCCTTCAATTGTTCGTCTGAACGACCTTCAACCAATTCTACGTGTACAAATGGCATTATTATTTCCTCTTTCTTTTCTACTTATTCATTAGCTTATCAGCCTCAGCATCTAAATTCAATGCCTCGGTAATTTGCGCTTGTGCCGCTAGTCGCTCACGGCGAATTTGGCTCTGCAAATCTTCATTCCAGAAGTTGTTTGAAACGTTAACTGTATTAACAATATTGATAAATGCATCTGGATCAACCGACTTCGTCAAACGCTCCATCTCAGTCAATTCATAACGTGACAAAACCATCATCAATGTCGTGTTTGGTTCACGTGTGTAAGCACCAACTGACGGCAAAATCGTAATACCACGAATCAAATCTTCTTGAAGTGCTTTGACCACTTCATCAGAACGCTTCGTGACAATGAATGCTGTCAGCTTTTGGTGACGCGTGTGAATTGAATCAACCGCAACCGACGTCGCATAGATACCAATAATCGTGTACATCGCGTTTTGCCAACCAATAAATGAACCAGCAATGACAACAACAAACCCATTAATAAACAGGTTGATGAACCCAATTGACTTTCCAGTCGTCTTTTGGACAATCATCGCCACAATATCCATACCACCGGTTGAGAATCCCAACTTAAATGTGATACCGATTGCCACCCCTAGTAGCAGCCCCCCAAACAAACCAGCCAAAATTGGCTCATGTGCAACCAGCGTTTGCTTTGGCAACATAATTTGCATGAACGACGCAAAGAAGTTATTCAAAAATGATAGAATCGTAAATTCTCGCCCAGCGTAAATCCAACCAGCAATTGCTAGCGGGATGTTAACGGCCATGATAATGGCTCCAACTTCAACGTTGATACCAAACACTGCTTTGAAGAACAAACTAAGCAGCTGCGCAACTCCGTTAAATCCGCCGGAGAAGATATTATTTGGGATAAAGAAATTATTCATCGCGACAGCAACCAAAACTGATGCTGCTACAAAGACAATTGCCTTTAGTCCATACTCACGTACACGTGCAATGTTCACAAGTGCCGCCTCCTTACGTCATTTTTTAATCGTCCCTATATTATCACACAGTTTTCACGGTTAGACCACACCAGATGTCAGGTTTGACAACATATTGAAACACTTCAAATTATCAAAAAACGGAACCTTGCATTAGCAAGATTCCGTCATTACTTTTAGTCGTTCATCGCTGCGACATAACGCAAGCTCTTTTCTTCATCAAAGTCCTTTTCTGACTTTGAAATAACGATTGATGCAGCTGAGTTACCAACAACGTTAACCACTGTACGACCCATGTCGACCAAACGATCAATACCAGCAATAAAGGCCAAACCTTGTACTGGCACACCAATAGTTGAAACGGTTGCCAACAACACCACGAATGATGCTCCTGGCACACCAGCCATTCCCTTTGAGGTAATCATCAACACGACCAACAACGTCAATTGGTGTTGAATAGACAAGTGAATACCATATGCTTGGGCCATAAACAATGCACCCAACGCTTGGTAGATGGCTGACCCATCCAAGTTAAACGTATAGCCAGTTGGCACAACGAATGAGACAACACCTTGGCTAACACCAAACTTCTCCATCTTTGACACGATACGTGGCAAAGTCGCTTCTGATGATGCAGTCGTGAAGGCCAAAATGATTTCTTCCTTCAACACCTTGATCAACGTCCAAATGTTGACGCCAAAGAAGTGCAAGACACCACCCAAAACAACCAAGATGAAGAAAATCATTGTGACGTAGGCGATGAAGATAAAGAAACCAAGTGAGCCCAATGAGCTAACACCCATTTGGGCAACTGTCGCCCCAATCAAGGCACCCACACCAATTGGTGCAACTTGCATGACCCAGTTCGTCACCTTAAACATAACCTCGGCAACAGCGTCCAAGAAATCAATAATAATTTGACCCTTAGGACCGATGGCCGCTGTACCCAAACCAAAGAATACAGCGAAGAAGATAACTTGCAACATCTTGTCTTCAGCCAATGAGCCGAAGAAGTTCGTTGGAATAATATCCATTAACGTTGCCCAAATACCATGTTCACCCGCTTCCTTAGCGGAACTCAAGTATGAACTGATGTTTGATGCTTGCAAGTTGTGGATATCAACATGGGCACCTGGTTGGAAAATATTTCCAGCCAACAAACCAATGACAATCGCCAACGTTGACAACACTTCGAAGTAGATAATTGTCTTACCACCGATACGACCTAGCTTGTGCATATCACCCATCTTGGCAATACCAGCTGTCAAACTAGACAACACAATTGGCAACACAATCATTTGAATCAATCCAATAAACATTGATCCGATGTTTTGCATGGCCGTAATCGCCGTCTTATTTTGGTAGAAAATAACTCCCAAAATAATTCCGACAACTAGCCCTAACAAAATGCGCCAGCCAAGCCCAATGCTTCGCTTTTGCTTCTTTGTTTTTTGCTCGCTCATTATATGAAAACCCAATCCTTATAGAAAATATCACTCGTTATAGTTTACACTATTTCACGCCTTTTTCATAACAAATTATGAAATTAACCCTAATAAAATTATATTTTTATCATTAAACGTTTTACTAATTAAATATCCGTAAGTACAACAAAAAAAGCTGATTCCAAACGGAATCAGCTTTCTTATCGCTTAATGACGTAATGTCATTAGGCACGGCGTGCTTCGCGGATACGAGCAGCCTTACCGTGCAATGCACGCAAGTAGTACAACTTAGCGCGACGTACACGACCGTGACGAGTCACTTCGATCTTGTCAACACGTGGTGAGTGCAATGGGAACGTACGCTCCACGCCAACACCGTTAGAAATCTTACGAACAGTGTACGTAGCTTGGATGCCAGTACCCTTACGCTTGATAACAACACCTTCGAACATTTGCACACGCTCACGTGAACCTTCAACGATTCGAGCGTGGACACGAACTGAATCACCGGCACGGAACTCAGGAATGTCCGTACGCAATTGATCAGCAACCAACTTTTCTAGCAAAGCGTTTTGACGCATAATCAAATCTCCTAGTCGACAATCATTTCACCACCTGGCCAGCGGATTATCGGGTTTATTTTTTGGTGAATAAAACACCAGAAATAATAATATCATCTCTGGTGTCCTTTAACAAGTCTTAATCCTACTTATTCGCTTCTTCGTCCTTTACTTCGTTGAGCAATTGGCGCTCTTCCTTCGTAAAGTCGTAGTTTTCAAGCAAATCTGGGCGACGAAGGTACGTGCGGCGCAAGGCCTCCTTCTTCTTCCACTTTGCAATATTAGCGTGGTGCCCTGACATCAACACATCAGGTACTTTCATACCACGGAAATCAGCAGGACGCGTGTATTGCGGATACTCAAGCAAGCCAGTTGAGAATGAATCATCAACGGCTGACATTTGATCACCCAAGGCTTCATCCAGCAAACGAACCGTGGCATCGATGACCACCATCGCACCAAGTTCACCACCAGTCAACACAAAGTCACCAAGTGAAATTTCATCAGTCACCAAATCACGAATACGTTCATCGTACCCTTCGTAGTGCCCCGCAATAAACGTCAAATGGTCTTCCTTAGCAAGTTCTTCAGCCATCTCTTGGTTGAATGTCTTACCAGCTGGGTCCATCAAAATCACACGGCCACGTGAACCAGCTTCTGATTCAATGGCATCCATCGCGTCGAAAATCGGTTGTGGCATCAACAACATGCCTTGGCCACCACCATAAATTTCATCATCAACCTTGTTGTGCTTGTTGTCAGTATAGTCACGGAAGTCCGTCACCTTAAAATCCACCAAACCGCGCTCAATCGTCTTACCGATAATTGATTCACGCATTGGCGTAAACATATTTGGGAATAAACTCAAAACATCAATGCGCATGATTAAATTTCCTCAAGCATGTTGACCTTGGCAACACCTGCATCAAGATCAATCTCAGTCACAACGTTTTCAATGTATGGCAAGAAAATATCATCTTGACCCTTGGCCTTCACAACCCAAACATCGTTAGCTGGTAGTTCCATGATTTCAGCTACCTTACCAAGTGTCTTACCGGTTGCGTTATCCACGACATCCAACCCAACGATTTCGTGGTAGTAATATTCATCATCCGCCAAATCTTGTAGCGCTTCTTCAGGCACCATCAAGTCGTGCGTCTTGTATTGCTCGACCAAGTTAATGTTTTGCAAATCCTTGAATGACAACAAGACAAATTGCTTGTGGTTACGAACCGTTGCAATCTCAACTTCAACTGGTGTCTTGCCATCAATGATTAGCTTGCTGCCCTTTTGGAAACGTTCTTCAGGAAAGTCAGTCGTTGCAATCACACGGACCTCACCACGGATACCGTGTGTATTAACAATCGTTCCTACTTTATACAAAGCCATAATATCAGTCTTCCTCTTATTGTTAGTTTCATCTTTACTCATTACAGTAAAGTTTTCGGTTAATTTGCTAACTTCTAGTATACCTTAATTTTTGTCCCAACTAAACAAGAATTATCCCGCCATCTTTGCTAAACTAGAGGCATACAAACGGGGGATAATTATTTATGAGTATTAACGTCTATATGGTTCGTCACGGCCAAACTTATCTAAACAAGTATCGTCGTATGCAAGGCTGGACCAACGCACCGCTAACGGAAAAAGGGATTGCGGATGGTCAGGCAGCCGGGGAACGTCTGCGTCACGTTCACTTTGACGGTGTCTACTCTTCAGACCTAGCCCGTGCGGCACAAACTGCTCGTTATGTGATGGATGCCAATCTAACTGGTGACAGCCAAGATTTGATTGAATTACCTGATTTCCGTGAACAATTCTTCGGTTCTTTCGACGGCTTATCTGGTGTTGAAGCTGGTCATGAGTTAGCTAACGTACTTGGTTTGCCTGCGGATACAACGTACGGCGATTTGATTCAAAGCATGGATAGCAACGAACTAATGAACGCTTTCCGTGAGGCTGACCCAGCTGGTGATGCTGAGGATGCTAATATGTTTTGGACACGTATTAACAATGGTCTTGATACGCTTCTCCAAACTCACAAAGATGGCGATAACGTTTTGCTAGTAGTTCATGGTATTTTGTTGATTAACCTAACCAACCGTTTCGCCGGTCCTGAATACAAGGGCGTCGAACCTGAAAATGGTTCCGTCACCACTTGGCAACTTGACGAAGACGGACTTCACATTGATACGTTTAATGACACGACAACTGAATGGTAACCAAAAGCCCCGATGGCAAAAATTGCATCGGGGCTTTTACTATATGTCATCTTCGTGATGGTGCTTATCTTGTTGGTTTTGATCATGCTTGTATGCTTCATAGGCCCTGTAACCCATATAGACTGCCGCAATAATCGCAATCGCTAAAATAATTCGGAAAATAAAGAATCCCATCGTTAGTTACCTGTGGCATCAACCATTGCATCGTTCGTTTGAACCGTGACCCAGCCGTGCTTCAAGCGGGTTTGTGCCTCCATGTAAGCAATCGTTTGGTCGTTGATTGACGCGTTAATCTTATTGTTTGCTTCAGCTTCAGCGTTCGCAGCTGTAATCTTAGCATCCGCTTCCGCCTTAGCTTGCGTTTCCTTCGTCTTGGCTTCCAGTTCAGCCTTCTTGTTGTCTTGGCCAGCCTTGATAATGTCATCAATTGACTTTTGCGTTTGCTCATCAATTGATGGCGTTCCGAATGACAAATCTTCAATCACAAAGCCATAAGGTTCCGCAGACTTTTGGAAGCCTTTCAAGATACCTGCTTGTGCCTTAGTTGAATCCGTTCCGACGACTTCCAACAACGTGAATTGTGCCATTGACTCACGAGCTGCCTTTTGCAACTTTTGTGCCAACCAGCCAGTTTCAATTGTGTGAATGTTAGCTGAACCAAACTTCTTATAGATTGAAACCGCCTTAGATGGATCTACGTGGTATGAATAGCTAATCTTCACATCCGTCTTCTTTCCATCAGAAGTGGCAACCGCAACCTTTTGCTTGATAGATTGTGTCTTAATTGGATATTGTGTCACATAATCCAACCCAACAAAGCGAATTCCTTGTGACAACGCACACCCCCTGAAATGGCATAACGAATACCGACGTTACCGTTATCAACACGTTCAAAAAACTTGAACCCACCAACAACAACTAGCAATACCACCACAACTGCCCATGCAATAACCTTAATCTGCTTACCCATATATCCCCCGATATTATCTTAAAAAAGATATTTTTTTAGTTCCAATAAACAGTTTACCGGAAATAGCAGACTCTGAACAGAGGTTGCCAAACATTTTTAAGATATGAAAAAAGAGCTGACCCAAATGGATCAGCTCTTTTAAGAAGTCCAAAACTGAACTCTCAAATTACTTTGAGAACTTATATAGGAAGGAAACTGACAAATATCACTCAAATATCGTGCATAAAACGCCTTGTTTTGGCTATATCTGTGCGATATATGCCCGCGAATTATTGGCGAGTGACCAAAGAGTGACCAAAGTGACCATAAAAAAAGCCCGAACAAAATTGCCCGGGGACTTGATATGTCTTTATTATATACGGCACCATATTGAATATCAATTTCAATACAAAAAAGCCCGTCCAGATTAAGTACATCGTACCTAGTCCAGACGGGCTTATTTTATATGTGGGCCAACTTGCGCATCTGTTTCAGTGTCGCAAGTTGGTCCATTTTAAATTAATTAGAAAATGCAGCTTGTAGCCGACAGACAAACAGCGTAAAACAAGACAAAGATTGGGTGATTATTGGTTTTGTAGCTAATAAAATCAGACGTTGTATTTTCATTTATCTGTTTATGTGTTTTTGGTGAGTGCTACAAATTGTGCTACATTTTCAATTTTTGTTGTGTACTGTATAATTAATTTTAACTTAATGTTATAAGGAGAAACTTACATGACTAAATTAACACATTGGACAGAAAGAGTCCTCCAATTTTTGGCATCAGAAACTGAAGATGACCGTATTTTATATGTAGGAAAGTTCAACGAGCTAATCGACAATGGTTTCTCTGAACGACAGGCATATATCAATCTGCACCGTGAGATTGTAGAGCCATTGCTTGTTGATGCTGACCTAACATGGGAAGAATATACCGAAGCAACCGCTAAAGCTATGACGCGTCCAACCTTATATGATGTAAAGGTCTGGATTGAGCTTGCTGGCAAGATTGGACCTTCTGCAGCTACAGGTAACTGGCATGCAGTTGAACATGACTGGAAATGGGACGTTCCAAGTAAATAACATAAAAAAGCCCGTCCGGATTAAGTACCTTTTGTACATAGTCCAGACGGGCTTTATCTATTTACTTATTCAGCGTATGCAGCCTTCAACCAGACCGACTCACCATTCATCTCTACTTCAATTGATGATACAACACGTTGCAATACCTTGTATCGTCCATTCAAAGTGAAGTATTCGGGAACACCGTTGTTACCAAGACCGTTTTGATCCGCCAATGGGTTGCCATGACGGTCGGTCAACGTTACTGATACAGCCGGCATATCGTTGTGATAATCTGCTACTGGAATAGCCATATCATTGTTTCGAACGTACACACCACCCAACTCGTATTGCCAACTATCTAGTACGAATACACCGTTAAACTCTGCCGAGTCATCTTGCGTGTTTGCGTCCAAGATTTCGACATTTTTCTTGTTTACCCATGAATAGATGTCATCAAGCAACACGCGGTCACCATCAACTTCTAACACCTTGTGTGGTACACCCTTAATGAAGTCTGGGATAGTTTCACCAGTCGCATAGTGTGTTGCGCTGAAGTTAACCTTTACGGTCATTCCCGCTGCAATATCTGACTTTGGAGTGTTATCAGCTTCCTTACCGGCAACCACAGCTGGCGTGTCCGTGTTTGGCTTGCTAGGATTACCGTTCTTGTATCCATTATCAGTGATACCAGTCAGGTCAATATCACCATCCAATCCACCATCAATGTATGATGCCGTGAATTGGAACAATTGCACGTTGTCAAACGAAGGAAAGTAATTGTAGTTTGGCGTTGGCGTAACGTTGTAATCAGGATACTCGGCCAACCACAATGCGTACGAATTAGCGATACGTTGCAAATCAGTTGAATCTTGCAAGTAGTTCTTATATCCGTAAACCATTGGTGTGTAACCAGCGTCCTTGATGCGTTGCAAGGCATGCATGATTACGTCGGTATTCTGTCCTCCACTCTCAACATCAAGCGCAACGATTGACCCCTTTGGCGTTTGTACCTTTGGTAAGAAGTAATCAAGCACCGCATCAGCTGTGGCATAGTCTGTAATGTCCTGCCACCACACATACGTGTGTGCACGCTTGCCCTGGGCGACTGCATATTGCACTTGCGTGGCATAAGTAGATTGATCATAGATATACCCGTGATAACCACCAATTTGAGCGATGGCAAACTTATCATGGCCATATCCAAACTTACCTTGTGAACCTTGGTAGATTGACCAATCAACACCCTGGTCGCCTTTGGCAGCATGTACTGATGGTACTGAGCCCATAATTAAAAGCGCTCCAGTCGAAACCAAAGCGCCTTGTAGCAATTTATTCATGTGTTTCCACCTCATTCATCTTTTTAACAGCCCATTCAATTGCTTCATCAATCTGCTTAGCAGTGAACAAATGAGCCTTGTCAGCCTTCATCAGATAATCTGTAATCGACTTGATTGCTTGTGCTTTTTGGGTTTGGCCACCGTCAAAGGTCACCTCAGCCCACTTAACCACAGCTTCTGCAATACCAAGCAAATTTGTTAACCGCTTATTGCGGGCAAATCGTGCTGATAGCCAACCAATGGCCAAAATTAAAAGCGCTGGCAGGATTCCAATTTCCCACAGCGCTTTTAGCAACTCGATTAAGTTATTCATGGTATCGCTCCTTTTCAAATAAGGTTTTAATTTGCTCGTCGTGCTTTACGAGATGAAGCTCATGCTTATCAAGACGATCATCTTGATGTCCTAGTTTAGCCGTTAAATCCCTAATGTCATTAGAAAGTTTGTCAAATGAGCGTACGAACGTGAACTTGATGATAAATCCTAATCCCGTTAGAAACGAACCAATGACGGACAGCCAGCTGACTAGGTCATGTGGTAATTGCATAGTTCAACCCCGTTATGCTTCCGTTGCAGCTGCATTCAATGAAGGCGTTGCCTCATCAGCCTTTTTAAATACGAAATCTTGGAACTCCGTCCATTGCTTACGAAATTCTGCGATGTTTTCCTTATATACAGCAACATAATTATCAGGGATATAGTAACTCACTTGTGGCATTCCATCAGAATTGATATTGCCGTTAAATGTTGCATATACCACGTTTTGCTTGTTCCCATCATTGTCAACCTTTTCAGCAAAAAGCTCTGCATCGAATGTAGTTCGTACGTTAATCTTCATCTTGTTGATCCTCCGTGTGTTCCGCTAATTGTTCATGTAAATTTTGCACTTCAACTTGCAACAGGGCTACCTGTGCTTTCAATTCGGCATTCTCAATCGCGCGTGTCGCGACTTCCAAACCCAATGTTTGAATAATTTGTTGATTTTGATCCATTTCTTTTCCTCCTAAATTCTAACCCATATCAACGTTATACCAACCAGTAGCCGTTCCGTTGCTATTGAATCCGGTTGGTATAGCTGCTGTTCTGATACCACCAAAAGCTTTAGCAATCTTTGTAAGGTTGATAGCTGTTCCGTTTGACGACAAATAAATGTCGGAACCTGCATAAACAAAATAAGCAGAAGGACCACCGAAAGTTGGATAACTTCCTCCGTTTAAATTCGATGCCCTTACAAGCAATCTGTCGTCTGTCCCTTGAATTTTAATACCCCCTCTCATTTCTAATGGCTGGTTGAACAACACGTTATCTTGGAAATTAAACCCTTCAATCGTTCCGGGTAGATTAGACGGAACCGAACCAACTCTGTACCAACTTAACTTGGTATCATATGGGTTTCCTGCGTAATTCTGCGCCCCCCAAGCCATGAAATCACCAGTTGATTCAAGTCCGAAATAAAGTCCTTTCTTAGAATTATCCTGATATAGGTCATTAACACCAATTCGACCAATCGAACGGTTTGACTTATCAAACTTCATTCCGTCTTTGTCAAAAACAGTGGTTGCCAAACCTGCGCTAACGGTCATGCCTTCAGAGTCAATTGAAGTCGATCCATAACGTCCATCCCAATAGGTTCGTATAAAGTTCGCAACGTTACCTGAAAGTTTATTAACGTCAAGGTTAAGAATGTTAGCATCCGTAATCGAAGCCTTGGCTATCTGTGCGCCGCCGATTGACGCGTCCTTGATGACAGCGCCATTCAGCCAGTTGTTTCCTAAGAACGTCGTGTCCGCTGATACCGTTAATTTCTTGGCGGCAATTGTCATTCCTGAAGGGTCGCCGTTAATTCCGTTAATTAAATTACCAGCATTATCTTTTATACCGATTGCCCAATTATCTTGGAACAATTGCAAAACTGTTTGATTACTAGACTTCGAACCGGGCATGTATCCATAATCTTTTGAACCACTGTACATAGACAGATGGCGGAATGAAACCTTACCACCATTCCAACCCATACCAAATGAAACGTACGCTGCATTCGCGGGTGTCTTAACCGTGAATGAATATTGTGGCCAAGCTCCGCCTATCGAGCCACCAAAGTAATTAGTTGCATCCGAACTGATCAATACATGGTCGCTGGTGTAATAACGAATATATCTTGCAAACGATACTTGCGATGAAGTTGCCCAACCGTCACCTTCTACCAGTTCAAATGAACCACTATACGTTGAGTTAGGCATCGTAGGTATTGGATCAGAGTATAACCAAGATGATGAATTCCCACCATAATCGTGAATTAAACTCATAGTTCCATCTGGGTTTGGCCCATTAACACTGACATTGTTTGATTTTCCAGCCCCAACCTTAACCGTAGCGCCCCAAGGGGTATCTACGTGCCAGCCCGGTAATGTTCCGTTAACGACCTCGAACTGTGAATTATTCAACAAATTTAATGATGAAATCTGAGCTAACAGCGCATTACTTATTTGAAGCAACGATGATTGGTATCCGTCTGTGACTGATGTTATTCGCTGACTAATCAAATCCGTCATTTGCTGTCTAACAGAATTGTCACCGGTTTTTCTGTTATCAATCTCATCATTAATTTGATCTGCTAATTGTGTTCGAACTGATTGAATGGCATTATCAGTGTCTTCAGGCGCTGTGTGCCAATCAGATACCACATTTCCTCGTTCAAGCTGGATATTATCAATAACTTTCCAGCCACCTGCAGCCGAATTTTTTATGAAACCAAATCGTAGCTTTGTAATCGTTTTGTCGACTGTCAAAGTGAACGTTTTTGTGTACCGTTGCCAAACTTGTTGGCCTCCAGTTGTAACGTGGTTGGCGTGCTCCATCATCACACCATACACGGGTTGTCCATCATCTCCATACGCGTAATCAGAAGCTTGTCCCATCGCAGCAGTAGCCGTGGCGTAGTAATAACTCATCGTCCATTTTTCGCCGGCTTTAATGGTTACCGGCTTTGGAAGCGTAAAGTAGCTGATTATGTCTGCACCTGAAGCGGATGTACCATCATAAACACGTCCCATGTAATCACCGAACGGCTGCGGATAAGTTGCGGTCTGCGTAATTGGTGTAAGGCCGTGTCCGTTACCCGTCTCGAAGCCACCATCAACGATATAATTTTGCGTCCCAAGCTGGAAGTTTGCAACGGTAGTTTGAACGCCCTGGGCGGTGGTCAACGCGGTTGTTGCCGCATTACTTGCCTGAATAGCTATTGTCTGTCCGTTATTAGCCAAGTTCCACGTCGCGCTCAGTCCCTTACTAGGATCGTTAACAACTCCTGTGATGCCGTCAACGTCTAACTCCAGTGACGATACTCGTGCGTTGTTATTATAATTTCCAGGGACATAATCGCCCACTTTATTTGCAAATACTAGCATTGGTTGAGCATAGTAGTTAGTGCCTGAATTTCCATTCATATAAATGTTGAACGAGATGTACGCTGTATTGGCTGGTGTCGTCACATTCGCTACCAATCGTTGCCAAGTAAGCCACCTTCCGGAATCAAAGTTTGAACGTCCGATATAGTGTTTGTTCGAATCGTAATACTTCAGATAGATAGCACCAGTTACCATACCATTAAAGTCGCTCGAACTGTATTGCCAGATAGATGCTGTAATGGGCGTTTGAGGACCAACCGGAATTAAACTAGTATGGATAGCATTAGTTGATGTCGAATTAACTTGCTTTCGCAAAACTGAGCTTCCGTTATACTTACCTCCTGCAATCATCCAGCTGGTGCTTGGTTCATTACCATCAGTGAATGAAGTTGTACTTTCAATTGACCCACCATCAAACCAGCCTTGTAAATCAGGGCTAAACTCAGTATTAAACAACTGATTGACCTGCCCCATTGCATTAACTTGTGTCTGCAATTGCGTAGCTGCCAGTTGAATAGCACTCGCCGTCTGGTTGAACGTCGTGTTCTTCACGTACGCGGATGCAACCTGTGAGCCAAAATTAGAAATTGCAAGGCTAGTAATAGCCGTTGCGTTTTGCGAGGCCGTTGCAACGGCTTCATTTCGGGCTACCGTCGCATAACTACTTGCAGTCACGTCAGCTGATGTAATTGCAGTAGCAAGCTTGCCGTTCAACGAGTCAGAAGTTGACGTAATCTTGACGCCAACGTTCGAGCTCAATGCATTCACTGCAGCAGCGGCACCGGACATAGCGGCTGTGTACGCACTATTAGCCGCAGATGAACCCTTAG
Source organism: Weissella confusa (assembly GCA_041871065.1). Lineage (NCBI taxonomy): Bacteria > Bacillati > Bacillota > Bacilli > Lactobacillales > Lactobacillaceae > Weissella > Weissella confusa. The sequence continues at coordinate 1,512,025 of CP168942.1, forward strand.
CCGCTGCACTGTTCGCCATGCTTGACGCGTTAGACGCCAAGATTGAGCGTGCAGTTGAAGCGCTAGCCAATGCAGCTGCAGCGCTTGCAGATATTGAATTAGCAATTGAAGCTTGCATCAAATTCAATGAATCGGCATGTGATGTTGCTTCGTTTACTGCACTATCGACAGCATGGTCAATCCTCTCGTTTGTTTGGGTATCTACGCTGTCCACCCACTTGCCATTGACCCATACTTTAACGCCCGAATTTTCACCATCATTCCAGAACCACGTATCACCTTCTTGTGGATGTTCCGGCGCATCACGCCCATAATGATTTTTGCTTTTTCCGTTTGCACTGACAATAGCTTGATTGGCTTGCTCCTTGACCTCCGTCACTTTATCTTGCAAGTCGTTCAACGCGTTCTTGTTACTATCTGCCCAGCTTACCTTAGCTGTTCCAATTGATAGCTTGGTAACACGTTCTGCCACCGGATCATAGTGCAGTTCGTTAACAATTGCTGTTACGTTAACACCAAATTCAGGCACATAAACTGTCACGGTATCAGTAAGGCCGATTGTTTCTAACTTTGCGAACTTGTCGGCATAATCTGCACTATCTTGTAGGCTTTCTACTTCAACCTCAACCGTGACTTCTGGCAAATCTTTTCCAGTATTAGCCGACTTAACAAACCAGTCCGCAGCAAACGCATTAATCCTCGCCTTGATTTGGTCGTCAGTGTCGCCTTCGTCAACTTTAACGTCTTGTGATACATCAACCATCTTCGAATAAACGAGTGGATAGTTACCCATTCGTGAACTTTGAACTGTTGCGCCCTCGATTGTTCGTGAAACATCAGTTGAGTTAACGGTTACCGTCGGAACGATTTCAGTCGTCAAGTTGGACACATCAACCGTGTACTTCAATCCGGCAATATTTTTACCCAAACGGAACGTCGCAACATTGTCACGTCCGCGTCGATTGAACATCGCAACACGACGATTTTCACGCTTTAATTCACCGCCCCAAATTTGCAAGAATGAACCTTGAGTTCCAGCTATTGCCTCCATCGGGTTAACGTATCGAAGTTGAGACTCGCTTGTGTGTGTGATGTCTGAGTAGAAAGTGAAAATGTGCGGATGCAACGTTGATTTTTGAATGGCTGTCATTGCTGCCTGACCATCGCCTAACATGTGAATTGTCTTCGATAGATTATTCGTTAAATCATATGTGATTGAATCAGCTTCAATCATCACCGCATAGCCAGTGATATCCAACGCTACCGAAACAATGCGAAACGCGTGATTATCGTCCAATGGTGACGGCTTAGCAAGGATAATATTACCTTCACTGATATCGGCGTAATGTTGACCGTTCACTGGATAATATGCCGTTAAGTTAAGCAATCCGTTTCGCTGTTCATGAATATCGACGTCGTACAAGTCCCCCAGTTGACCCAAGCCGTTATTCAAAAAATCAATTTCATCACTTGAATATAGAATCGGTGTCATAGCGTCCTCCATCTCATCTCAATAGTTGCTGTACCTGCACTCAACTTCACCGTATTAGGCCCTGGTTTCAACATTGGGAATGGCCCAATTGCCATTTTCGCGTTTTCGTTGACCATTACACCACTGTCTACACGCCACACGTTCTGCATAGCGCTGTCTAGCTCGATTGAGCCACTTACACCAGTGAACTTATAAACTGTGCCGTTAATCGTCAGATTGATAGCACCGCTACCGGTAATCTTGATGTATGGCTTAGCGGGTGAAAGCGTCGGGTTGGTCAATGTTGTCTGCGTTGTTCCAATCGTGCCAGTTGGTGCAGGATAGACGTACTTATATGGCGCCGCACTCAACGTCACAGCTACTTCACGATATGTTGAGTTGATACCTTTACGTGTCACCTCAGCTTCACCAGTGCGAACGACCTGATACGTGTAGTTCTCATCTGAATACAATCGCAAATCAACATACTTGCCAGTATCTAGCGCTGCCAAGAATTTTACGATATGTTGTCCGACACTTGGACTCGGCTTAAATCCCACCGTGAACTTAATTGTGCGGTTTTCATAAGCGTTATCGTCAAACAAAATAGCCCGATCAATACCGACCGGACTAGTGTTCAATGTGTGTTTGCGTTCAGGAATAGTGATTTCTGGGAAGCTGGTAATAACCGCTTGGATGTCCTCACTATTCAACTGTCCAATTGTAAAACTTCCCTTGTTCATCTTATGCTCCTGTTACACGGGCCTTTGCAGCTTGTGAACGTGTAATACCGTCCATTACTGCATCCCTAATCTTATTAATTGTTGCTGGTGTTGTGTCTGCGTTAACTTGGATGACAATTTGAGTACCACCCATCTCACCACCAAGCGCATCAACAATACCTTTACCAATACCACCAAGTGTTTTGTCGTTCAAAGGCAATGCTGCTTCAGGGCCAGCTTCACCAACACCGTTATAGCCACCATTGGCAGCGAACAAAGTTGGCTTAGTAAAAATACCACCCTTGGCATACCAGTTAACGCCAATTTTTGGAATTTGTCCTTTCAATGGGTTAAATGATCCGGACAAACTAAAGTGTGGTAGTGGAATGTGTGGGAATGAGATTGAAGGGAACTTCAAACTGAAGTTAAACAGCCCCTTGATCCTACTAATAATGTCCCTAACCACATTCAACGCACCATTCAGAACGTTAGAAGCTGCATTACGAACGCCATTAAAAGCCCCCGACGCAATACCGCCAAGACTATTCAGAACGTTTGATATAGTGCTTCTAATGCCATTAACAATATGGCTGATCGCAGAACGAATGCCATTCCAAACTGAACTAGTCGTTGATGAAATACCGTTCCATACACTAGAAATATTTGAACGAATACCATTAATGATATTTCTAATCGTTGATGAGATGGCGTTAAATACGTTCGATATCGTTGAACTAATTGCATTAGCGACGCCGGACACAGTTGAACTAATTGCGTTCCAGACAGTAGAAAATACATTTTGAATGCCTGCCCACAACCCAGAAAAGAACGACCCAATCGCTGTAAACACAGTCGTAATCGTATTTTGAATTTCAAAAATTGCATAATTAATGGCAACCTTGATTTTTGCCCAAACTGTATCCAGCCACTCAACAATCGCGCCCCAATTCTGGATGGCAATCACAATCGCCGAAATAGCTGCAATAACACCAGCGATAATACCGACAATTGGCAGCAATACACCGGCACCAAACGCACCGACAACTGTTGCGATTGTAGTAATTACTGGCATCAAAATAGCTAGCACCGCTAACACAGCCCCGATAACACCAATAATCGCTTGAATAGGCCCTGGCGCATTAGCAATTGACGTTACTAGTTGTGAAATAAAATCAATTACTGGTGCTAACTGAGAAACCAAGTTCGCAAGTGCATCTTTCAATTGATTGATTGACGCTTGCATTTTTTCACCAGGTGTTTTTTTGGCCATTTTATCAGCAGCACCGTTCACCTTTTCGGTTCCGGTTGCGGCTTCAAGCAATGCGGCCGAAGCACCTTGACCCAAATCTTCGAATTGTGTTCCCAAACCTTGAACAGCTGCTTTAGCTTGGTCGGCCGGCATTCCCTTCAAGTCTTTACCAACGGCAGCCATGACTTCAGCTGATGTCGCTTGTCCGTCCTTAAACTTTTGGAAAACGTCCTGCGTAGCTTGCCCAAACTGTTTCATTGGTTCGTCAAGCTGTCCTGACGTCAAACGAAGTTGGAATTCCTTAACCGCATCAGCGACCTTGTCAGTGTTAAAGGCTCCGTTTTGCATACCTGCGTTCAACACATTAAGCATGTTTCCAGCGCTCATCCCAGCGTCTTGGAATGTTGGTGCATACTCATTGACCGTGTCCAAGAAGTCATCATTCTTGTTCAGTCCGTCTTGCAGACCTTTAGCCACAACATCAGTGGCCTCTTGACCACTAATTTCAAATCCCTTCATTGCTTGTGAAGCAGCGTTGGTGGCGTCCTTAATGTCAACACCACCGTGCTTTGCAATAGCTACTAACTGGTTAGTTAGATTCGTCAAGTCTTGACCGTTTAAGTCTTGAAATGAGTTCTTGACCGTCATGACAGCTTCACTAGCTTCGTTTACATCTTCAACTAATCCGCTGTTAAACACGCCGTGAACTGATTGAGTTGCCTGGTCAGCTTGCGACTTGGTCAATCCCATTGAATTCTGCATCAAGCTTTGTGCGTTGGCAAAATCCATACCAGTATTAAGGATGTCGCCACCAATTTCAGCCGCCTTATCACCAACTTGGCCCAAGGCATCTGCTAAGCCCATATTTTTGATGTTTTCAGCAGTATCATTAAGCTCATCCATACCTGATTTAGCTTGCTTGAAACCAGCTTCTGCTTGTGCGGCAGCATCACCGCTACCTTCAAGATAGTTCGTAGTGTCTTGCAAACCATTCTTCAAGCGACCCAATTGTGCTTCAGTAGCTTGTACTTCACGTTGAAAACCACGATATTGTTCTTCACCAATATCACCAGCTTTGAATTGTGCCTCCACTTGTGATTGTGCCGACTTCAATTGATCAAGCTTTTGAGACGTAGTTTGAACTGCATTGCTCAATAGCTTTTGTTTTTGTGCAACTAATTCAACATTACCAGGGTCTAGCTTCAACAACTTATTTACGTCACGCAATTCTGCGCTTGTCTTACTGGTTTGTGAGTTGACGTCCTTTAAACTCGACTGCAATCCGGTAGTATTACCGTCAATGTCAATCGTGATACCTTTAATTCGACTTCCCGCCATCTATATCTCCTTTCTAGAACGTATCGAAATCAGCTTGGTTCGCCTTTTTGACAGGTGATTCATTAGACTTAGCGCGTTCATTAGCTTTTGTTTCAGAGTTTGCGTATTCAACGATGTAGTCCATTACCTGACCTAAGTCCATCATGCGTAACTCTTCCCAGGACAAGCCCGATTTTTTAGCAATGTATAAGTAGCTTTCATCATCAAATACATCGTCGGTTTCGTACTCGTCCTTTAGGCTTTTTTTGTCGAAATTGAGGTCATAGCAATCTCGACAATATCTTCCAAAATGTCGAAAATTGGGAAGACTTCAAATCCTTCAAACCACTTGTCATATGGCGCAATGTTAACATCTGCATTCTTGGCGTAAATGTAGGCCATATCTTGTACTAATGTGATGTCCTTGTTGAACAAAACGCCAGCCTTTTCTGCGTCCGTTTCAGCACTAGCCGCCTGTTGAGCCAGCTCCAAGAACTTTCCAAAATCATCAAAGAAATCACGTCCAAATTCATTGCGATAAAAGATTGGTGTAGCACCGGATGAAACTAACGTTATTTCCTTATTTCCAATAGTGATTGCCTTTTGCATGTCATTGCTCCATTTCTATTTTCGATATGTATGCCGGGTTTCCCCGGCCAGTCATTAAACCGTTGGTGCGCTTGCGCCAGGTACGTAAACAGCAGTAAACCAGTCGTCGTACTTAGCAGAGCCTTGTGCAGCCTTACCCTTAATCTTGTAGTCATAAGGGTCTGCCATTGCTGAAAATTCGAACTCAGCAGTTTGTGCGTCAATCTTGTCACTCTTGGTTGCTGAACCATCACCAGCGCGTGAGAATGCCACGTTATACAAGACGTGTCGAACGTGCTTCTTATCTCCTGAAAACTCAAAGGCCATTGCGACCTTTGAACCATGGTTATCAGCATTTTCAACCACTACACCATCGGCGTTCTCAACGTTACCAAACAGCAACGCTTCAATTTCGGGTTGCAAGTAAAGCATCGTTAGCTTTCCCGTGTACCCTTGGTTGTTTTCTTCCTTGTCGTAAATAATATCGTCAGCATGGACTTCCAAAGCGTCTCCGTTTGGATCCAATGTCAATTCAGTTGCTCCACGCCAAGGAACAGGTGTTCCGTACGTCAATTTAGTGCCACTGTCTGTAATTTCAAACAAATGCACATTGCGCAAACCGTACTTCACCTTGTTGGTATCATTCGATGTTGTCATCTAAATCTTCTCCAATCAATTGAATTAAGAAAATCGTCTCGTGCATGTCTTCTGACTCGATTGGTTGGTCAGACTTTGCATAAACGATTTCTTGTGAACGCAAAAAGGACTTAACAGCTCGTTCAAGTTGTAAGTCCTTTTTGTCTGTGTATAGCTCAATAGTCACGTTAATGACTTCTTGATAGTTTTCATCATCTGCAAACGCATCCTCGTTGTCTTCTGCGTAATACACAGCGAACGGTGTACCGGGTGCGTCACCTTCCGGAAATTGATAATAGGCAACCGGAATGCCTAGCGCAGTTTTAAGTGCTGCCCCAAACTCATTGAATTGCATCTAATCCCCCAATGCAGAACGAACACGGTCTTCATACTCGCTTGCTACCCACTCATCAACGTCAGCAATGTGTGGAAACGCTTTTGTACGCCCACCATTACGCTTGGCGTGACCCTTCTCCAGCAAGTGAGTTAGTTGACCGTCAGTTGCGTTGAAGACAACGTAACCCTTACCGTTCTTCTTCGATTTCCAGCCTTTACGATACTTTCCAGTTTGGTCTTTGAACCCCCCAGCCGACCGCATCTTGGTCGCCGCTTCTTTAGCGACTTCCTTTTGCGCGTCTTCCAATTTGTTCTCGACTTCATCTGTATATTGTGCCAATGCACGCGCGATTTCAGCGCCTAAGTCATCAATGCTTGCCATCAGTCAAATCCTTTTGCAAATACAAAGTAGTGCGATCACCAGACACGGCAGTTCGGTAAACCTTATACCGTTGTCCGTTGAACTCCACCGATTCTTCTCCTGAATAGTCAATTGAGTTGATTTGAAATGCCAAGTCGGCTCTCAGGCCAGCTTGCCCAGCCAAACTAAACTCATCACGACCAACAGTGAAGGCATTAGCATATACCTTGCGCGCCGTAAAAGTTTCAACTGGTTGCAATAACTCATCTTGCGTATACGCTGCGCTTAACAGCGTTAAAACTTGGTCATACTTCATCAGTTCCACCCCCATATTGAGAATGAAACGACAAACTAGTTTTCAACTTCTCGTATCGGTCTAGAAACTTCTCTGAATCAGGATTGTCATAGCCCCAATGCGCCTTAACATAAAGCGTGATAGCTTGCCGAATAATGACCGCCTTAGAACTAGCGAACTCGTCCGACACCAAACCATCAATATTGAGGTCGGCACGCGCTGCTAAGATAAGATCGTTCACTTCGTTTTGCAAACCCTCGTCAGTTGTGGTTGAGCGCAACGCAACCATGATGGTATCGAATAATTCATCTCGTTCCATAAGTGCCACCTTTAAATCAATGCAAGCAAATCTGACTTCTTAGCGTCATCGGCATATTCAATCTTGTTTTCGTCCAAGTGAGCCTTAATTTCCGCTACCGTATTCTTTTCAGTTGGCTTTTCAACGGTTTCTCCCACAGTTTCGTTAACGTCTGATTGACCCTCTTCAACTGATTCGTCTCCGGCCGGATTTTCATCAACTACTCCGATGAAATCACCAGATTTCAACTCAGCGACACGCTCGTCAGTCGGAAACTTTGGATATTCATCACCAGCAACATATGAAATCTTCGTTTGCTTGTCGATAAAATCAGACTTTACAATAAACTTGTCCATGTTGCATCAGTCCTTTCTTATGCTTCTGCAGCGATTGATACCATGTAACCAGCGTCGGTATCGGCAGCTTCAACGTCAAATCGGATAACAACGCGTGGAATGCGTCCGTATACATCGTTGTCTACCCATTCGATAGCGACGTCCAAACGGTCAGCAAACAAAATTGCTCGGCGCAAATCACCAACCCATAGCTTCTTAGTACCAACGGTGTCAGTTGATACGAATTGGTTGTCAGCAATCACGTTAACTGGCAACCCAAACAATGACTTACCGGCTGGTGAAGAAATTTGGTCTTGCAACAAGTAACGGCCTTCGTTGTCCTTCGTCTTGTCCAACTCGTTGTACATTGATTGCGTCATAACAAACGTCTTGTTGTAAGCGGGGTCCAATGAAACGTTAACGATATCCTTCAACCCATCAACAATGGCCTTAGCAGGAACTGACTTAGCTGTAAATGAAGCCAACTTCGTAGCAATTGCAGCGTTCGTCGTGTTCGTCTTGATAGTTTGAATATGTTCAGCGACCAATTGACCCAAATCAACTTGTGCATCGTCCAAAGATTCTTGTGAGATTGGCAAAGCACCACGGTGGGTAACAATTTCCCATGCAACTTGCAAGAATTGTGGCTTAGCCAAATCAGGGTTGGCTTCCAATTCGGCAACTGATGGAATGGTAGTTGAAGCACGCTTCAAGATTGGGTACTTACCAGACGCAGTTGAAACCTTTGTCTTTTGAACCAAAGAAGCCAAATCAACAACCGTTTCCAACTTCAAAGTTGGGTCGTAAATGATTTCTTCTGGGATAAGTGAACCGGCGTCAGTTGACGTCAAACCGTCACGCTTCTCACCCTTTGAGCGCATGAATGCGTTAAATGCTGAACGTTGCTCAGCTTGCTTGTCTTGTGAAGTCTTAGTTACTTCAATTGGCATTGATCGTTCCTCGTCTTTCTTTTCATCATCAGTGGCACCGTTGGCCGGTGCTTCGTTTTCATCTGTGTTGTCTTTTTCTGAATTGTCATCAGCCGGCGCATCATCTTCCGCGTTGTCCTCGGATACAGAAGAACCCGCATCAGGAGTTGAGCTTGCGCTGTCGTCCGGTGCGGGTTCCTTAGCTTCTTCTGGTTGTGCATCTTGCAATGATTGCAAGTCCTTAATATCATTTTCGATTTGCTTTACTGCATCCATTGCAGCTTGCGCATCATCTGCCGTTGCATTCGGGTCGTCGATTAGCTTTTGGGCTGCATCGATTGCATCTTGCAACGCCGTGTTCTTTGCTTGAACACTCTCGTCTAGTGTTGCCATTAGAATCTACCGTTCCTTTTCTGAATTTGTGCCAGCGTTACAGTGTCCTGCAAGCGTTGGCGAAGTGAATATCCTTTAGCACGTTGTGCATCACGACTGGCGATTGCGATTGAGGTATCATCATACGCCGGCAAGGGTGTGATTGTAATTTCGAAAACTTGGTCAATCCTCGTTACGTGTCGGATATCAGGCTGACCAGGGTCATTACTGAACTCCCACGTATCTTCGGCAGCAGTGAACATGAAACTCATGCCCTTGATATTGCCAACTCTGATATTTTCCAAGACGTCGTTCGCAAGCGTTGTATTTGGCAAAGTTGCTTCGAAATACAACCCGGTATCATCAACTTTCAACTTCAATGTGCCAGAATCAACGCGTGCTAACGGTTGGTTCGGGTCGTGCGCATAAACTAGGTACACACCGCTCAAATCAACGTCTTTCAACGCGCCTTTATCGATATACTCGATAAAACCAATGTCTTTAGACGGTTTGCCAAAGACGATTGGATAACCAAACACCTTGCGACTACCTTCTTGCTCGTCGGCTCGTACTTCAACGCTAATGCTGCGTACTTCCTGATTGTTCATCGGTTGTCTCCCCTTCCTTCAGCGTCTTTTCAAGCTCAGACTTAGCAACAATGTCATCCGTGATTAAGTCCGATTGACTCTTCAACAAAGCTTGTTGTGCCATCTCTGGCGACAAAATGGCTTTATCTACCAAGAAGCCAACACGTTGTTCAATCTGACTACCGTCCAAGTCAGTCGCCCGGCGAACGTCTGGAACAACATTCACACCTAACTTTTGCTCCAATTCTTCAACAACTGGTGCTAGGTATCGGGCGAAAGTTTGGTTGTAGTCAGCACGTACCTGATCGGCATTTGAGTGTTCACTCTCACCGCCCAACATATTGACTGGCAACAAGAACGCCTTGGCAATTTGCGTTCGGGTAAAGTCAGTTGAAGCCAATAACTTCGCAATGTCTGTTTTAACCTCCAATTGTTGGTAGTCGAACAAATCGTCCAGTACCAGCAAACGCCCAGCATTGTCACCTGACTGCGCATCTTCGAATGCTGTTCGCACTGCCGCTCGTTCTTCTTCACCTAACTTGGTACCCTTAGCCTTCAAGATTGAAGAAGGGTTAACTGCCTGTTTCAGTGAAGCCAAACTCAAGCGACGTGAGTTTGCTTGCAAGTCCAACTCATTGCGCAAAGCCAATAGCGGACTTTGCCCCATCAACCCGCCGTTCATTGATAGCCAACGAAGATGAATAATGTCGTTAGAATCAACGTTTTTCAACTCGTCTTCATTTCGGTTATCGAAGCGTAGATCATACGTCATCGTCTGACCGTCATCTGACAACCAAGGCGTAACGTGTGACGGTGGCACGAATTCGAAATACTCGCGTCCATTGTTATACTTCTTGTCTGTCCGGCGCAGTGCGTATGCATTACCGTCCAACAACATTTGAACGACCATTGCTTGAAAGAAGTTGAAGCGGTTGGTCAGTCGTGACGGATGCGTCAATAACCAATCAACTTGTTCATCTTTCGCATGAAAATACACACGCGCAATGTCTGTTGCAATGATGTTCACCGCCGTCCACACGTCACTATTGCGTATCGCTTGTTCTGCTGATAAATAACCATCTGTGAAGAACAGACCACCATTTACGATTGATAACGCGCGCGGATTACCTGAACCACGAATGGGTACGGATCGTTTCTCAAAAAACATGTGCTTCTCCTATCTCATGAAATAACTGATTGCCAACAAAGCTAGGCCAATGACAATCAGGCCCAACCACGGGGCAATTAAAAAGGCGCCTGCCGAAATCGACAAAGCGCCAAGAACTGATAAAACGTCTGATAGTAAACCTCTAATTTGCATGTTAGAACCCAAAACTTTCCGACTTGATGTAATCTGCAATTTGCTCATCATTCATTCGTGAGTAATCACTCGCACTAGCATTAGTGCTGAATGACTCGAAGTGATAAATTGCGTCGTACAGCGCGTCAACTATTGCGTCGACAAGGTCAATTTTGTAAGTTGCCTTGTTCTTATCAATCTTGATTCCGTTGTTATCCGAAACAACAACCGCGTTCATCAATGACTTCTCCATCATTGGGTCGTCTAATCGTGTAACACGTTCTTCAACAAAGCTGTCTTGAAGCCATTTTGTCGGCTCATTCAACGAAATTGTTCCTTGTCGTACACCAACCATGTTCCAAGTTGTCGCTTCATCAATCGCTTTAATCAGCGCATAAGTGTGAGCCGCATCATAAGCGAACTCTAGTACGTTTAGGTTGAACTTATCAACAAAATCCATTAACCAAGTGAAGATGAACTCATTGTCTATCAAGCCCTTTTCGTGTTGCGTGACGTGAGCAAAACCAAGTTCTTCCATTTGACGATAATTAATGCCGTCTTGCTTCTCTTTAGTCTCAATTGACCCGGCCTTGTGCCACGGAATAAATGAGTGTTGGTAAATATGCCATTTCTTTTTGCCGGCAATCTCATACGGGAACACAAACGCAAGAGCTGCATCATCGGAAGTCATAGAATTGTCGAACCCGATATACACATCTCTAAAATTCATATCAAATCCAGCTATAACCGCGTTTTCAACTTCATCCAATTTGAATGCTGCATTTTGCTCTGCGTTCAACCACACATTCATATTCTTAACCAAGAAATCGTTCAGCTTACCTTCTGCCATCTTCGCGTTGCGTTCCGAAATCAATCCGTTCAGCAACTTGTCATGCTGTCCAGCAAGGCCCAGCAGTGGGTTTGACTTAATCCACTCGTCAGGCTCGAATACTTCATCTGGACTGTCTTGTGAGAACACTGCCATGAAGTAATCGTCCAATTCACCTTCGTTCTTCTCAATTGCCTCTGTAACCGTCTTAATATCCTCACGCAATGGTGCGTTAGGGTTTTGATAGGCAGTTGAGATTTGGAAAAACAAAGCTTCTTCTTGCTTAATTTGGCCGGATGTAATCTTTCCAAACGCATCACGGTCTCTTTGGTCGCCAGCTTCGTCAAAGATGGCAGTAGTCGCGTGATACGAATCAAACTTTCCACCTTCTGCCGAAATGCGAACGATTTGATTGCGTTGTTTTAAGTTGAAAATATCCATGAAGCGCAACGTAACGTCATCCTGCATGCCTTTGAAAATCGTTGCAAGCATTCGTTCAATCGTACCGGATATGTAGTTGAATAATTTCTTGGTTTGGTCGGATGTATTAGCAGCAGCAATGATATCTTGATTGTTCTTATCACTTGATTGAACAAAGAAGTCATAAGCTGCCAAGATAGCCGCCAAATATGTCTTACCTTGACCACGCGCAATCGAAACAATCGCACGTCTGAACCGCTTACCGCCTGTTTTGTTGTTTCGCCAAGCGATAACTGACCCTAAGATAAATATTTGCCAAGGCATTAACGGCATTGGCTCACCAGTATCTGGATCAGGTACTCTTGATGCGAACATCAGAAAGCCTTCAAGAATATTTGCGTCGAAGTGATAAGGAAAATTGTCTGTATTTTGTCGTTTCAGGTCTCGCAAATGCCGATTAGCTGCCAAAATAAGCAACTTTCCGGCTTTAATCTTGCCTGTTACAACATCTTTGGCATATTGCGTCACAGCGTCCATTACTTTTCCCCCTTAAACATTTTGATAATGTCTTCGGAGGCATCAATTTCAACTGGTGCAGCATCCTTTGGCAATAGTCCATTCAACTCTTTTACCAGCGCAGTCCAGCGATTGATAACCGATACATAAGATTTTTGCGCTGGGTTTTCTCGCATCATTTCTTGACTACCGTTAACAAATAAAACGATTGGTCCATTCTCAATAATGTCTTCTTGCAGAGTTTGAAGATTAACGGTGGCGAATGCTAGTTGGTCAACAATAGCTTTCTTAACGTCCTCTTTTTCTTCGGGAACGTCAGCAAACGCCTTGTTGAAAAATGTTTTTGATTTAGCGACATGCGCTTTGAATTCTTTCGGGCTAATTTCTGACACCCCCCCTCATATGAAAAATTAGCTCGCTATGGAAAACGAGACTACTGCATCGGTTCTCCTTGACCTAACCATAGGCCCCCTATCATACGCCCACATTTCAATTCTCAGCCGTTTTAAACACAAAATCGAGTAAATGGTAATCTCTCACTCGAACGGCGTCAGAGTTGATTTTGTTGTGTTGTCCAGTGCCGTAATAAGATTGTTCCCATTTAGTCTTCATGTTGTGGTGCACGTTGCAAGCAGCTACTAGGTTATTCATATCCAAACTAAGCTCTGGTGCAATCTCCCTGGGTACAATGTGGTCAACCATGTCGGCTGGCGATGTAGTACCAACTATTTCACAGTATTGGCAGAGACCATTGTCACGTTTAATTACTGCTTGTCTTGTATGTCTCCATGCTGGCTTACGGTAGAATGCATTACGTTCTGCACGTTCTGTGTCTGCCTTGCGCTTGCGGTCATATTGCCTATCAGCCATATGATCACGAGTTACGTCTCTCTGGTGAACACCACAGTATCTTTGACCTACCGGAACCATAACGTGACAACCAGGTTCAGCACATCGATGTAGTCGTTGTCCCATAGCATTCACCCTTTCAACTGCAAAATAAAAAGCCAACCTTTTCCGATTGACTACTTTTTTGAAATCCATTTATAAAATATCACGAAAGCTAATATAATTCCGAGGAAGACTGTTGTCATTGCCAATCCCCAACCAATACTTATTTCAATCAACTCACGGCAACCAATCTCTGCACACCTATACATTCTCATATCACTGTCGCCTGACGCAATCCCTTAGATTGACCACGCTTGTCAGTCATATCAAAGTAATTGATGTCAAATTCCTTAGGATTTTGAGTCTCTGTATCAGTATTCCAATCAACCATAAGGCTAATCAATGGCTTGTCATCAACTCCAGCAATCAACTCGCCATCTACCCACACCTTTGGTACATCACGAATGTCATCAAACTCAATACGTATATGTGGTTGCTCTGTCGTGCGCACTTCATCAGCCCCGTAAACGTGCGCGTACTTGCGACGATTGATATTGTTACTCTTAATCAACTTACCCATTAAGTTCTTGTGCATGTCGGTACCTCGCTAATTACTAATTGTCTTTTTGCTTTAAATCACTCGACGCAATATTTTCCCCATTGACTATGATCTGATTCGCTTCAATCCGTAGTCGATGACTGGTCACTTCAACATTAGCTCCGTTTTCCAAGTTATATTCTTTCATGTCGACACTCCTTCTCAGTGCAAAATAAAAAGCGCCCTAGGCGCTCAATTCTTCAATAGTTTGGTCAATACATTTAGATATATCTTCAAGTTGTTTCTTCATTGTTTTGATATCCGGACATTTTTCAACTATGTTATACCTTAACGAATTATCAGAAATACATTGCTTGTACGTATTTAAAAAACGGTCTAGTAATACCAAATTATTTGTATACTCATCCTGTTTATCAAGCAATTCCTTTTTCATTAAATTATCTAGCATGTTAGTGATAAGGTACATGTCATTATGTGATTTTTTTAAGCATTTATAATTAGTACCCTCAAAAATGTTAGCAGTATTTTCAGACACAAAATATTCATACCTAGATTTTGCAAGGTCTTGTTCTGCTAGACTCATTAGAGTTTCTAATCGTATTTTACTATCTAATACTACAATTGATTTAGAAACATCACCTTTCATTTCATAGCAGTAGTCAATCAACTTTGAATTTCTCATCATGCTTAATTCTTGCTGCCTAGATTGATTGCTTTGCTTATTAGATTCTTTGACCTGATATCCAGCCACTGCTGCTGCAATGACACCGGATGGCAACACACCCAGATAACTGCCCCAAAACCCCAGCCAATCTCCCGAAACCACAAAATCCCCATTCCGTAATCCATTGAAAACAAACGAGCCCAATTGAAAAAAAAGCGGAATGCCCAGAAATAATAACGTTAACAAAAACGCATTTTTAGTCAGGAAAGAAGCATCTCCATTCTTCTTTTTTTCATTTTTCATGTAACCTACCTCCGAAAAGATAGCTTACACCAAAAATAAAAACCGTGCACCCACATATCGAAGACCACGGCACGATTATTAGATTAGAGAAAGCATATCCTATGCTTAATTTGATATGTACACCATTCGCCACATACAAGGCACTGGCACGGTAATAACTAATAAAGTTTTCCTTTAATTAGTTTGTTGTGTATGTATGCATGTGGTCAGGATTTGCACCTGACATGATTAGCAACGGGCGTCTTGAGATGTGGCCACGTCCCATTGTTGCCTTATCTTGTTTCTCTCTAGCGTAACTAAGCGTCTACCTATTCCGCCACACATGCTTTATTTCAATTTTTCTACTCTATCATTTTTACATGAAAATTCAGGTAAAACACAAGCCATTGCTAAATTAATAATTTAGCATAACTAAATCAAATTACAAATCAACGTAATGTGCGACTGACCTCTTGAACTCATTCTTCCAAAGGTGCAGCGTAGTTTCGCTATAATGGAGCTTCATTGATATCGCTGACCAAGGAATACGCTCTCCGTAATGACACTTCAGCATATCTAATAAGTCCTCATCGATGTCCACAAGCCAGAATTCAACAATCATTTTCTGGTGATTAAGCTGTGATAGCTCATAGTCTCGTTCCAAGGTGATCATCTGACTTTCAACCGCATTACTGTATTTATACTGTGCACGGCCACCACCGACATTCTCGTCAATCTCGGTGTGAAATTGCAAGTACATCTCACGGGCCTTGATTTGTTTGTCCAACGTCCCATCAAAATAATTTCGTAGTAACTTATCAACCTTGTCTGCCAAACCGATGTCCCCCGTGCTAAACTAGATATACCACATATCAAGTACGCGCTGGACTTCGGTCTGGCGCTTTTTGTTTATCCTTCTTCTACCCAATAGTAATAGCCAACTAACCACTTGCTGACCATATGCTTGATGAGCCACTTGCTACTTGTTCGATATGCCTGGCGCTTGTTCCACGTCCGCGCAATCACATGCTTGCCTTCTGGCGTATAAGCGAGTTTGAAGTAGCCTTGCTTATCTCGGAAATAGTAATACTTACGCATGATCCTCTTCTTTCGAGTCGTTCATTTGATATACCTTCAGAAATGCATCACGCCATCCTTCTACTGCCTCTACTGCACGTTGTGCCTTACGTTCGTATTCACGACGCGCTTTATCAGCTTTATATGACTCATATCCATAGATACCAGCCACAACCCACAACAATGCCACACCAACCCAATATGCCATTATTCTTCCACCTTCACCTTTCGTGCCGTTAGAGATACGTCCAAATTCGAAACATCAGCAATGATCTTGTCTGCTTTCTCTTCCGTAAACATTCCCGCACTGTCAGTGTATATCGTCATTCTGAACTCGTTATTACCCATTGAAGCTAAGTAAAGATCGTTACCGCCGGCGTCAAAAACATCAACAAACATGATACGAAATTTCGATTCATTCTTTGGCACAAACTCAACGTTTCCCAACAACCATTCAGCAACCGCGTTTAACGCCGCTGTTTCGCTATTAAAATTAAATTGATAAGCGTGGTAACTCCCAGAATTATCGTCTAGTACGTTATTAAGTAAGTCATACACATCAATCGTTTCGAGATTTGATTTCATCCGCTCTAACCAAGCAATTGAATCAGCCGGCAACTCAATCACACGCTTTTCAATAGTTGCGTTTTCTGCAACAGTTGGTTCAACATACATTTCAAGTTGACTAACCGGAACTCGCATTACATCGGTTTCATTTAGCAAAAACTGCTTTTTAGCCACAATAACTGTCGCTGCAGCAGGTAAATCAATTACATACTTAGTCATTACTTCCCCTCCAACTCAATCTGTTCCAACGCCTCTTGCGCTGCCTGATAGCCAACATCTTCACGGAACTCGTACCAGTTCGTGTAACCGCGACCCTGTGCGTACTCGTTCATCTTCTTGCCTGTAATGCGCATTACCATTCCTCCCGTTCAAATACTGGCTTAACTGCCATGACTTGATACGCCTTGCCATGATATTGCACCAGCAACTCATCTAAATCATCACCTGTTGCAACTGGTGTGTGGTGATTGTTTCCCATGCTCATGTTGAACACGACATACATTGGCATTTTCTTACCCATGTTCATTTCCTCCATACGGGCTCACAGTCTTTTCACCCTTGGCTGCTTATCATTCGTAAAATTCAATCTCAACGCCCGATGGCATTTCATATAGTTCGATACCTAGTACGTAAGTATCGCCCAGCCAGTACCGTTTATGCGATTCTTTGCTGACGATCTGACTATCATCGAACCCAAACACTTCTTGCAGTACATCGTTAGTTCCCTTTTCGGAATTATCTAAATCAATCGTGCTACGTGTAATTGGCAGTATCTTTGTTGAGTCAAACTCCAACTTCGCCTTCTTGCTCGTTACGTATGACTTCGGTATCGGATATGTGAACATCGTCCGTAAGAAGTATGCGCAACCGTCCTTTGGCTTGAACTCCAAGTCATCGTAAATGTCATCTAACTGCGCTTTCAAATAGTTGTGATATTCGTGATAACTCTGCGATCTAAACAGCCGCCCTTTTCCCATCTCCATTTGATTCCCAGATGAGAACTTAACAGGTGTTTCGATTCGCAATTTCAAAACTGGTGTTGCATTCGCCAAACTATCCATTAATAAACTCATAAATTCCTCGTTACCGATTCTGTTACTGATTTGTGACCGTTTTTGTGTCTGCTCAATCACTTGATACAACTGGTTTTGTTACCGTGTTACCGATTTAGGGGGTTTCCTATATATATTTATATATATATTCTTTTTTTTAACATTTAAGATAAAAGTAAAAATAATCAGTAACATCAGTAACAAGACTTATATGGCGCGGTTTAATCGGTAACAAAATCAGTCACATTCGGTCACAAATCGGTAACGTTATATTTTGTAGTATTTTCCATCTCGCCGATTAATCTTCGTGGCATAGTTCGCCATTTTCCGACCAAACGCATTTTTGCTGATTGGATCATATTTATCGTCAAACTCCATGCCGTGATAATGCTCAACATATCTTTCATAAAGCTCAACTGCTTTGTACTCACCACGTTCCATTGTTTTGAACCAATCTACAAATGGATCGGTTGCAACGATGTCATCTGCAATATTGCCGATAATCTCCCAATCTTCTTCAACTGCTTTTTGATACATCTCAATAGCGAACGTTGCGAGTGATGGTATTTCTTTCATCAACTCATCTTCTGGGAATAGGTTGTCACGCATTTTGATTTCTTCTGCTGAGGCAAAAGGTGCAACAGTTTTGATAATGTGCAAGCGCCGAGTGATTGCACCTGAATTGTTGAATACTGGCATTTGATTCAAGTTAATAATCATCTTAGCCGTCACACGATATTCGCTACCGTCAACACCCTTACGCTCAACAGGTGATAATCCACCACCAGAAATCGCCTTGAACACATCATCATCTTTAAACTGCACACCACTCGCATCGTCATCAATCATCAATGACTTATCAACGAAACGAGATGTTTCAAAACGTTCTTTTCCATTCTGTAAATTCTTGAGTTTGAACGCTCCAATGCGATTAGCCCCAAACAAAGCAGAAGTCACCTTAGTTACAAAGTACGTTTTACCTGTCCCACCGATTGGATCAAGTAAGAACAACGCCCCCTGCCGCCAATTCATATCGTTTTGGAAGGCGTAACCCATCCAAGCCCAAAAGAAGCGTGCATTTTCACCGAACATATATTCAGCGTAAGCTACCCATGTATCAGGGTAATCATCGGGCTTAGGTTCAAAATCGAATCCACCGATAATGTTCATGGTTTTGTCAGGTGGAAAGAAGTTGTTCACCTTAACGTTCAATGTCCAATTCTTAAAGGCAATATAGTTTGGCTTTACGGAATCATCAAAATCTCGTGATAACTCCAGCAGATAAGGTTTAATGTCTTTTTGTAACTCACGCTTTTTGTTGCTTGAAATATGCAACAGGTCAGCAATTGTGATAATGGCTACATCAATCATGTTGTAGACTTGTTTCACCTTCATGCGTTCCCAGTAATTGCCATTCCAGTGATAACCCCAGTCATCTTTGATGGCATAGTCGTCAAAACTAACCAACCACCTAGAAAATCCTGTTACAGAGTTGATCGTGTACTTGATGTCGCCGTGTTCACCATCTTTTGTCAGATTTTTGACATCCGAAGATAACCAATCTAGCTTATCTACGAAATCAGTCGTTCCTTTGCCTGCATGAACGTCATCTAACGAGTGGGGAATCTTTGTAATCTCAAATGCCCTTACAGACCTGAGCTTCAAATTGCTGTCCATACCTTATCCTTTCAATAATCGTCTTGTCTTTGTGGTCACATCCTTTTCTGGGTTATCAAGCTGTTGTGACACCCCAACGTTACCCAACGCTTCGAGTAAATCGTCATCAGATATTCCTGTGAATGCTTTGGCAACAGCTCCAATCAAACGAGTTAAGTTGTTGTCTCGTTCGCCTTGATTAAACGTGATAGTGTGCTTTTCCATGTAACCGGAAATGAAACTCGTCAGGTTTTCAACCGTTGGTTCATTCAACCCACTGAATCCGTCATCTCCGAATATCGGCACAAAGCCAGATTCCTTCAATTCTGCTTTGACCGTGTACCTGAACCGCTCTGGCAAGTCCCACGGCACAATTGTTCCGCTCTTCTGCAGTGGTAGCCCCATGAGTCGTGAAACTGTCTTTGACGCTGCCAAGTCCACCCCGTAGTTGAGCAGGTTAAACCCTGCCTTTGCAAAAGCGATTGTAAGCTCGTCTACGGCGTTTGGCAGTAGCTGTGGGTCAATAGGTGTATTAAGCGGAATAAACAGCCTGTGCCCATTCTCGTGACCCCCTGAAGCTATGGCAGATGGTGTTAACCACATATACATCTCTAGCTTCGTTTTAGTCATGAGAGTGTAGAAATTATTTTTCAACTCATCTCGGTCTTGCACTTGGTCTAAGTCGAACAAAATACCTTGAACATCTGCGATGTTGTCTCGACTACGTCTTAGCCCTTCTTTGAGATTAGATGGCGTGAAGTATTGCGCCTGTCTGCTCTTAAAATCATCTAAGTCCTGAATTTCGTCATGGAATTGTGGTAATGATTCAGCGTATATGATTAGGTCAAAATCATCGGTTAAATCATAATCGCCATATATTCCTGACTTCTTGATTGCGTAACTCATTAGGCGAATGGATCGGCTTTACCGTCAAATGGCATGGGTGCAGACGTTGGTTGTGCGCCGACAAACGCTCCAATTGATTGTTCAGCACCATTTGGATTTGGTCGTGCAATTGCCATATCAGGCAGTGACGCTTGAATAGGCGCACCGAAGTCGGCAATTACTGGATTGAATACGGTCTTACCTTGGTTAGTAACTCGCTTCTCAAATTCATTCACTCGAATTGACAAAATCTTTTCTGGTAGGAATTGTGTGACGTTACTCAATTCAATGGCCACACCATCATTCATGCCACCGATTCCAGCAAACATGGCGTTAATCTCTCGATAGCGGAACGGGTTGTATGCAGTGATTGATGAATCGTCCATGAAGAAGTGGTGAATTGTCGCACCCTTTTCTGTACCGTCCATAACCTCGAATACAACGTGGAACTTGTCGGCTCCGTATGTCTTACGTTGTTGGTTATCTTCTGTGCCTTGATACTCGGCAGATTGAACCTTAACTAGATAATCCCCCCCAAATCCCAATTGCTTAGTGGGTGCTTGAATGTCGTTTGAGTTGAAAGTAAATGCCATGATTAGTTTTCCTCGTTATTTTCTGTGTTATTAATTAGTTCTGAAGCCAACGCTTCTTTGCGATCGTCTAGTCGGTTAGCACCTTGATTTCCCTTTTCAGGGTCAAGGTCAACAATGCGTTCGCCGTTCTTAATTGAGATATGGCCCACCATATCAAATGGTGCTGCAAATGCATTGAATGTTTTGTCATTCATATCAGGTTTGAATAATGGCGATCCAATAGGATTAACCAGCCCCGTGTTTAATTCGTGAGCAGTGGCCAAGACAGGTAAGTTAGTGCCCCGCAACCACATTGCTAAATCTCGGAACCACATTTGTACCAAATTCCAGTTTTGACGTCCGTCTTTGCTGGCATTTTCAACATTATTGATAACCCAATTTTGTAAAGCTGTTACGTTGTCCAAGATGATTGCACTGAACTCATCAGTAAGTACTCGTTTCCCATTCTCATTGACCTGGTATAGCTGGTTATCTAACCAGTACATGAGATCACGCTGAATGTTTGGTGCGTCTGAATGTTCAAATGCAATAACTCGAATGTCTTTTGTACTCGCAACGGCGTTCGTTGAGCCATCAAAATTAAACATCAGCTTCTTGCCTTTAAACTGTGTGGCCATGTACGTTTTTCCAGTAGACTTCCCACCGTATACAAAGTACATGTTTCCCACATTAGGAATTTCACCTTCTTTGTAAAACTTCACGCTTCCTCCTCCAATCGCTCAACTGCTTCTTTGATTTCAACTTGCAAATCTTGGAGTGCAAGTTTGATAACTGTCTTGTCTTCACCTGTGAATTGTTGCCAATACAAGTCGCCTAGTGTTCGTCGCACATTGTCCTTGTATCGGTCGATGTTGGCTTGTGCCATTACATATCCTCCGTATTTACAGGAGTTGAATTGGCAACTAGCCAGTCCGCTGCATCATCAAGACGAACGTATTCACTGTTGATGAGTACAACATCTTCTTCTCCAACTTCGATTTCGTCACCTTGCCAATCAACACCCCAAGGCGCTGGATCATCATCTGGTTCGTAATCGCGGTTAGTAAAAATTGCCATACCATTCTCCTTGTGTTAATCTGAACGGGTATTCAACGCTGAAATTGAAATACCCAGACGCTTAACGGTTGCAGCCGTTAGGCGTTTTCTTTTTGGTAACGTCCACGATAACGAATCGATGACAACGTCACCTTAGACACTCCAATAGCTGATGCAATTTCACTTGCTGATTTACCTGCGTCTTGCATCTTCTTGAACACTTGGTACCGACTTTCGTACTCATCTTTCTTCACTTGATTTTCACCAGGCGTTACCCAAGTAGTACGGCGTTCCAAACGACCGTTATTTTGCAAAATGCGCTTACGCTCTGCTTCGATGTCAAACTCCTTATCTGGTGCAAAGCTGTGATGCAAATGCGCAACACCTGTTGATCCAATATCATAATCCGCCATGATCGTCCTCCAATACTTGTTTTGTGAATTCAATAAGATGGTGCTTTTCTGACAAAAGACGATGTACATTCAATGCCAACCAAGGCGGCATTGAGATGCCAGTAAACTTTGCTTCACGCATCATGTGCACCGCAGTCACACTAGTTCCTAATTGGTCAGCCAAATCTTCGTCGTACAAGTTTTCGACGCCTTGAACGATGAAGATTGAAAACAATTGTTTCGGTGAAATCATTTCCGGAGTAAACTCGTTCATTTCCATTCCTTTCTGGGTCGCACACCCCAAGACACACACCAACATGTTGTTAAGAGACAAACAGTAAGAGAAAAAATATTACATGTAAGTGGTTGATGTGCATCTGGCGATGCGCGACCCATATTCAACTGTTAGTGACGTGGTAATGCGTCGGCGTCGCCAGTGATCAAGTAATAGATTGTTGGTCCAATTCGCTTGAACCACACAAACTTAATCAACTCAAATAGGTTGTAGGCAACAATCATCAACGCAAACCCGCCGAACGCCGCCCAAAGTGCAATGTATAACATCGTCAATCCTCCATATACTTGTTCTTAGCTTGTGTGTTGGTGTAAGCCTCAATCTGCTTCTTGTATCGTGGCTTGACCGGTGCATGTGCTCCTAGCTTGCTGACGAAGTACAACGCAACACCTGCAATCGCAATCCAGCTCAACACCAAGCCGATTCCCATCAATAAGTTAGTCATCTGTATATTTGCCTCCGTATTGCACGTCTGCTAACCCTTCGTACACACGTCCAGTGTAGAAAGCCGATAAGAAACCTCGCCAATCATCTAGTGGTACTGACCACACTTCACCAACCTTACGTACTGGCCAATCTGGTCGGCTTCCGTAGAACTTCTGAATCGTCAACCACTGACGTTGCATATACAGTTCAATATCTTCACGCGTCATAATCTGTGGCCAACCATTGCGGTCATACTCAGTCTTGCGTGCTTGCTGGTCTTCAGTCATTTGAAACTTAGTTGCCATTTTTACACCTCCAGTAAAGCCTCAGTCTTACCAAGAAACTTGTTAATGAAATATTGTTGTCCCTTGCCGGTCACCTTTGGCGTCTTAGTAGTCACGTTCACACCATTAGAGTTGATGTGGTTGTGTTCCTTAATCTCAAACAAGCCAAGCTCCATGCTCTTCTGTGTTGGCATGTTCCGGTCTGAACCTTGTCGCTTAACCAGATAACCGTTTTCACGGAGATAACCGAACAAACGGTTCTGTCCCATATCTACGCCGTTTTGCTTAAGCAACTTTGCCAACTCACCAATCAGAATTGATGACTGACTAGCTGACACTGCGTCAGCAAACAAAGCCTTGGGCGTCATCTCTGCGATGATCTTGTCCTTGTGGTCTAACATCAGTTGAGCTGACTTCAAGCCCATCGCCATTTGAATACGTGGGTCTGCCATCAACGCCTTGTGTTCTTTTTCAACTGCGATGAAGTAGTTTCGAACTTCAGCTCCCTTCTCTGTACCTGACATCATTGCGATGTGCTTCGCCATGTCCAATGTCATGTTGTAATCATTTAGTTGTTGAACACCTCCATTACCGACAGGTGCAGTTGTAACTTCACCTGTGTAATCAGTTCCATCAACGAACATCTTTGAACTTGACTTAAACCATTCGTTAAATCGTGTCTTGACATTCATTGCCTTATGCAATTCACGAGCGCTAACCTGTTGCTCACCTTCTTGATTCGTTTGAACCTTAATTAGTTCGTTTGTCATTATTAAACCTCTACTTCCTGTTGCTTCAACTTCATGTGCATTTACGAGTAGCTTGTCGTTCATATCGAACGACGGAACAGGCTTTGCCATTACTACACCTCTCTTATTCAGACAGCAATTGACGACCAGCCTTGTTGATAAGTGCTTGTCGCAGCTCTAGGTCGCTCACTCGTTCAGCTGTATCAAGATACATGCGAGTTTGCTTTGTGATTGCATTCATCCAAATTGCCTCGTTGCGCTTGTTCTTAGACTCGCGCTCACGGCGCATATCCGCTTCGCTCTCAATCATTAACAAGCCATTTAGCTGTGCTTGAGTTTGGATAGTGTGTTCCATCTCATCGAAGGCATGAATGTATCGGATTTTGAAAGTCATTGACTTCTCATCCGTGTAACTCATCACCAATAGGACAAAACCATTCTTGTTCATTCGGTACATTGGATATTTGCGTCCACGTACTTCATACGTTTCTTCATGGAAAAACTCGTGGTCCAAATCTTGACCGCCACTCTCACTCCACAAATTTGTGGAACGAATTTTTTCAAGTTGTATTTTGATGTCGCGAAGAACAACGTCGTGACGCTTACCAAATACTTCAGCAACGTGGCGTGACGTTGTTGTTGCTTTTCCGTCGTTCAAAACGACCAATTCTTTGTCCATAATTATTTCTCCTGTTCTTCTTTTGATTCCTTAATCAATCGCCATACTTCAACCCCCAAAACTTCCGCCACCTTTTGCAAGTTAGCAACACTAGGGCTTGATGTATTCCATCTACTCACTGTTCCATTCGATATTCCTGCTCGCCTTTCCAATTTTGCAATCGGCATATCAAGTCCGGATGCATATTTTGAAACTACGTCATACAAAGACATTTCAATCACTCCTTAGATTTAATTTGACAAATAATAGATAATAATCTATGATAAAGGCACAGTTAAATAAACTAACGAAACGCGATTAAATTACCAACTTGGCGGGCGGTAAACGCTCCTGTTTCAACGGTTAACTCATTTAAACTGTGTGTTTTCAACTCAGCTATATTTGTCATTGTTCCTGTGAACATTTATAACTATATAGACTGAAATCTAAATTGTCAACACTTTTATTCGATTTAAATCTATGACACCAAAAGATAAGGTTAAGAAACTACTGGAAACAAAACGGCCTGACTTAAGCATCGCTAAACTTGAACAAACATTGGGAATATCAAACGGTACCATTGGAAAATGGGATAAGGCCACACCATCAGCAAAAACGGCACAAAAAATTGCCAATTATTTTAATGTTTCAGTCGACTACCTATTGGGTGATTCAGATGAAATGATACCTAAGATTGAAGCCAGCGGCCTTTCACGAAAAAATTCTGATGAATTGCTGAATGCTACTGATGGACTAGATCAGGAGGAAATGCAGCAACTAATCAATCTCGCAAGAATGTTGAAGCGCAATAAGGGGTGATTCAATTGGCTTTAGACTGGCGCAGAATCAATAAAGCTGTTGCAGAAGCTTATGAGAAATTCAATCCGCATACGGTTCCGTTCAACCTCTTTGAAATGCTTGATAAGCTAGACAACGTCACGGTCATGACATACCAGCAAATGGCCGACTTGTTTGCAAATGGTGATATTGAAAAAATGAAGCGTAAATTTTCGACTGATTCTCAAGATGCTTTCTTGTATAGGCTTAAGCAATCGGGAGAACAATTTTATTACCTTGTGTATAACCCTAATATTTCATTTATGGCAAGAATTCGATTTTCAATTGCTCATGAACTGGGTCATTATTTCATGAAGCATTTTGAAGATTCTGACACCGTGTTATCACGAGGTGGAATTGAAAAAGAAAAATATAAACAATTTGAAGCAGAGTCTAATAGTTTTGCATCCGCATTTCTAATTAATCCGATTTTTTTAATGGGTACAGAAACGGCAGATGAGATTGCTAGGAAGTTCGATGTTTCTTATTCCGCAGCTAATAATGCCGCTCAAAGATACAAAAAATACCCTTATGTAGTTTCTTATTGGAAACAAAGTCTCGTTTATGATGAGCCAATACATTTTATATATCGAAAAAATTATTCGGATTATCGTCCGACATATTACCTTGCCCCTGGATTTTTAAGTCTGATGAGTCCTAGTTTCGTTTTTTGCTATGACTGTCATGCATTAAATTCAACCAGACGACAGGATGATGTTAATTACTGTTCTGTATGTGGTAGTAAAAACGTACACATCACGTACTACACTTTTGAATTTCACGAAACAGAGGCACAAGAAGTGATTGAATATCCAAAATATAAGGTATCAGGTACACCTTCAAAATTAGTTAATGAATGTATTAGATGTCATAACAAAATCGATGATAATACTGGTGATTTTTGTGAAGTGTGTGGGACGTATCTAATCAATAGATGTTCAGGTGTATCTCATTCATCTATTAACTGGTCGACAGACAGCGGTTATCCTGAAATTGAAATGTATAATCCTTTTGATGATGGTTTTGACACCGTGGAAGTAAGTAGCAAGTATGTTGGGTCCAATAATTTAGTTGGTTGTGATTACCCACAATCAGGAAAAGCTAGATTTTGTGGAGCATGCGGAAGCGTAACTTCATATGCATTGCAGCATCTGTTTCCATCATTTGTTAATGAACCACTCTACAAAGATTTAAAAAGTCGTTCTGGTAACTTGCCACAAGTTAAGTAAAAAAGCGCACCTATCAATTAAGATAGATGCGCCAGTAGTTATGATTCTTGAAACAAATTATTGTTTTGTTTCAACAGCTATTATAACAAAAAACACGCACACCCCCGCCGGCAAGCGGGGATACATAAAAAAGCCACCCGTTAAGGCGGAGTATATACGTCCAGAACGGATTGACGTTAAAAGCTGAGGAGCATGTATTATGGGTATGTTTGGAAACAAAGAACAAGTTGATCTTTTCCCTGAAGTTAGTGGTGAAAAGACTTTTTATATTAAGAAAAATAAGCAAACAGTACGTTTGGATAATAATTTTTTGCGTATCGCGCGTGGCGGTGCTGCTAATGCACTGTTACAGGGGCTAGATGGTGAAAAGTCAATACTGCTTAGTTCAATTACTGGTTATCAATTGAAAGCCCCTGGGGCAACGGTCGGATATTTGCAAGTTAATTACCCCGGTTCTCAGGACGTTAAGGGAGGCGTATTTGACGCTGTGAAGGATGAAAACACTATTACGTTTGCCAAAGAAGATAAGGCAAATATTCTTCTAATCAAGCAAGCTATCGAATCAGCAATTATCAGTAACAACTAACTGTCTCTCCGCCTATTTAGCGGGATACATAAAAGCCCCACTCGATTGAGTGAGGCGTGAAAGGAATTGATATGAGTAACGATACATGGCAAGAATTTAAAAAGTCAATGCCAACAACTGAGACGCGCAGTATGCCCAAAAGCAGTCGTGGAGAAACACCTGAAGATTACCTAGACACATTCTCACGCTTGAAGGAAAATTTAAAATCAAAGGAAAACTAGATTTCTTTGATTTTAACGAAATGGATTTTATTGGTGTAATCCGTCAGCTCACAAATTTGAATCATACCATGTTGCGCCAACTCTAATGATGTGGACAAGAAGGTTTGGTAATTTTCTCTATCTGTGGGCAAAGATGGTCGTAGCATTAGTAAAAAGTTTGTTTGACGCTCTTCCGTAGCTTGAAGTATTGACCCTGCGTTAATTAAATTTCCGTCGAAATCGAAAGCGTATAAACGCCATTGATCAATATCTTCAAAAAACGAATTCGTTGGTGGAAGGTATGAACGAGACTCTTTGTTCATTAAACGTCGCACACATTCAATCATTTTATTGAGCACAATCGGTAAAACAAAAGTCATAATGACATCCAGAATAATTATCACCAAAGCGATTAACACACTTAGTATTTTTCCGTACGTTAGAGAATTGATATTTTCATAAATTAGAAAACATAGCTTAATGAACAAAAAATTCAAAACTGAATAGATGGATAGCCAGGCCAAGCGCTCTTCTTTATTATATTTTCCAAAATATAATAAATCGCTTTCTTGTGCGATGTACAGATTAAAAAACCCCAATCCACCAGAGACGATTAAAAATGTAATTATTTCTTTCATATTTTCACCTTTATATTCTGTTTCGGAATAACTTAATTATAACATTCCGACTGGTGATTCAAAGCACATTGTATCATGCTGATTTAATCGCTATTACAATATTAAATTTGAACTCAAAAACACGCACACTCCCGTCGCCAAACAAGTAGTGTGCGTGTATCGAACAAAACAGAACATTACTGCCCTGTTTACGTATTTAATTGTACCAGACCCGGGTATGTCTTTAAACTGCCTAAATTTTTTATGTAAAGGTTAGGTTTAATCTAATTATGGCAAGTATAACTAAACGTGGCAACAAGTGGCGCGCTCGTGCATCTTATGTTGATGCCAAAGGTGAACGTCAACAACCAAGTAAGACGTTCGACACAAAGCGTGAAGCTACTGAATGGGCTACCAAGCTCGAAACACAAATCATTGATGGCGCTGACGTCAACGCAGGGAAACTCACCTTTCCAGCTTATTTCAGAAATTGGATTGAAACGACCAAGCAAGGCACTGTCCGTGCGTCTACCTACACTCGATACAAAACTGCTGCTAACCTAATTGATAAGGTATTCGCTGGCATGATTATGGAGAAATTGACGACCTTGAGTCTACAGAAGGAGCTAAACACATTTGGTGAAACTCATTCTAAGAAGTACGCTCGTGACATCCTAACTTTGATTAAGACGTCGTTGCGTGATGCTTACCTTGACGGTATTATCAAGCGTGACATCTTCACTCGTCTGCAACCAGCTGGTCAAGTCGTGGATAAAGGAGACAACTTTTTGAACGCTGCAGACTTCACCAAGTTGCAAGACTTTTTGTATTCAAAGACAGATGAGATGCAAACTCGCCCATTCTACATCATGGCACTTGTCGCACTAGAAACTGGTGCACGTCTTGGTGAAGTACAAGCCCTAACCAAGGCAGACATCTCAGAGAACCATTTGACGATCAACAAGGCCTACTCATCATCTACACGCAAAGTCACTGAACCAAAGACTAAGTCATCAGTTCGTACGATTGCTATCTCTAAGCGATTGTCAGCTGTTTTGAGCGACTTTTTTAAGATGACCGGTCAAGACAACCTAATTGAAAATAAAATGAATACAGCTCGTGTCAGCCTAGAAATGCAGGACTTGGTACGTGAAGCAGATATTCAACCAATACACTTTCACGGCTTGCGCCACTCACACGTATCATACCTACTCCACAACGGTGTTGATATTGACTATGTCAGCAAGCGCGTTGGTCACGCAAATGTTAGTGTCACACTTCAGATATACGCCCACATGCTAAAAGAAAAAGAGCTAGCTCAAGATGAGCTAACTCTTCATGTCCTAGACAATGAATAATTGTTTGAGTGACCAAAAGTGACCAAAACCCTTATAAATGCCTATGTAGCAAGCCTCAAATTACTTTGAGAACTTAGCTTCGTGGAACTTCTTCATGATGCCTGCGTTAGACAACAAGTTCTTAACAGTATCTGATGGTTGAGCACCGTTGTTCAACCATGACAATACCAATTCTTCGTTCAACTTAACTTCGGCAGGCTCAACCAATGGGTTGTACGTACCAACAGTTTCGATGAATCGACCATCACGTGGTGAACGTGAGTCAGCAACTACCACACGGTAGAATGGGCGCTTCTTTGAACCCATGCGCTTCAAACGAATCTTAACAGCCATGTTTATTTTCCTCCAGTTGTTTTTCTACAAGAATTATAATAACAGTTTCTCGAGTGCCTGTAAAGTGTTTTTCCTTTACACGTTGAAATTTCTTCAAAAATCAACGTTTTAGCGGGCTCGAGGCGCTACTTCACTTGCAATAAGTTAATATTTTAGCGCACTCTGTGAAAAATTTAAATAGAAAACAACCACTTTTGGCTATTCAACGATAATATTATCAGTTAAATCACGATACGCCTGTGTCGCATGTAACGACGCATACGCTTGATTCAAGTCGACATCCACCGTACGACCATCCATAAAGGTTACTGTTCGTTTCGTACCATCAACAAACTTTAAGACAATGAGTTTATTACCGTCACTATCAAGCAGCCACGTTTCACCATTTCCCTGCGGTGATGCATATAGCTTGGTATCGTCGGCCACGGTTGCGCCCGCAGATAGCATCATTAGCGCAATACGTTGTTCCATCGTCAAATGCTGGACGTTTGGATCAACTTTAACAGCCGTATCTGCCAACTTTAGCGGTTGCGCTGAACCAACCTTAATCGGCAAGGTCTTTTTTTCGTCATGGACGACAGTTACTCGTTGCGCGTCTGCGCGACGTTCTTTGATTTCAATCCCGCCAATCGTCAGTCCAACGCCTACCATCCCCAAAAGCAGCCCCATACTAAACCACTTACTCGCTTCTTTCAATTGCATCTTTTGTTTCATACGCACGTACCATTTCAAAAAAATAAGCTCAGTCGCCTGAGCTCATCTAGCTTTTATTTTGCAACAACTGGTTCAGCTGTTACTTCTGAGGTCGACACAGTCGTTAATACTTCAGATGTAACCAAATCACTACTTTGTTGTGCAGCGATCGCAGTTGTTTCCAACGCTGTTACAACACCAGCAAATAGCAACAAACCAAACAACAAGACTAGCGCTGTAGCAATCGTTCGCGTACGCCGCGCATGTGTGACACGTGTTTCCATAATCGTATTCCCCCTAGATATGTCCTAACTTTATTTATTACAGTTAGTTTACAACTAGATAACGACGATTGCTTTTCTAAAGCGTTAATGTAAATCACTTAATTTATGAATTTTTGAAAACGTTTTCAAAAAATAAAAGACTTACCAGCAATCCGTACCAAAAGTATCGTTGATTGCTGATAAATCTCTTTAAAACAAAAGACCCGATTATCACCGTCGCGACAATTGAGCCTTTTGCAAATTGTGATCACAATAAGTGAAACAAACCCATGCGCATGACTTTATTTCGTCGCTAGCGGGTGATCGATGTTTATAGTATCGCTGATAGGTGCGATATTTTCAGGATGAAACTGTAACGAATCTCTGAACAAAACGCCGACAAAAAAGGTCAGAGACGGAATCTCTGACCTAATTGATTACTTCTTATTCTTCTTAGCTAGCATTTGCTCACGCAACATTGCTACCTTATCAGCCTTTGAAACGGCACCCTTCTTTTCAGATTGGTACTTTACGTTCATGGCTTTCGTCTTATCATCTAGTAAATAACGACCCATAATTAACGACGCTTCTTCTTGTTCTTTTGAATACGACGAGCCATTTGCTTCATCGCCATGTTTGCCATCTTGCCCTTTAGGCCACCGCCCATACCAGGCATTCCACCTGGCATTCCTGGCATGCCGCCACCCATGGCACCCATCATTTGTTCCATGCCGGCCATGTTACCGTTCATCATACCGCTCATCATCTTCTTCATTTCATTGAA
Organism: Weissella confusa; assembly: GCA_041871065.1. Lineage (NCBI taxonomy): Bacteria > Bacillati > Bacillota > Bacilli > Lactobacillales > Lactobacillaceae > Weissella > Weissella confusa. The sequence continues at coordinate 1,543,551 of CP168942.1, forward strand.
TTGCTTGATCAAACGGTTAACTTCAACAACCGGACGTCCAGCACCAGCCGCCAAACGACGACGACGTGATGGGTTCAACAAATCTGGGTTCTCACGCTCAGCAGGCGTCATTGACATGACAATGGCCTTAATGTGCGCCATATCCTTAGGGTCAACCTTCACGTTGGCCAAAGCTGGATTGTTAGCCATACCTGGGATCATCTTCAACAAGTCTTCGATTGGTCCCATGTTTTGCACTTGATCCATTTGGGCAATGAAGTCGTTAAAGTCAAACGTGTTTGACTTCATCTTTTCCATTGTCTCGGCTGCTTGCTTTTCGTCAAAGTCCTTTTGGGCCTTTTCAATCAACGTCAACAAGTCACCCATACCAAGGATACGGCTCGCCATACGATCTGGATAGAAGACATCCAAATCAGCCATCTTCTCACCTTGACCGACGAACTTGATTGGCTTACCCGTAACGGCACGAATTGACAAAGCCGCTCCGCCACGTGTATCACCATCCAACTTAGTCAAAACAACACCAGTAACGTCCAAACGCTCGTTAAAGCCTTCAGCCGTTTCCACTGCGTTTTGTCCAGTCATGGCATCGACAACCAACAAGATTTCATCTGGGTTAGCGATTTCCTTAACGTCAGCCAACTCTTGCATCAACGCTTCGTCGATTTGCAAACGACCAGCCGCGTCAATGAAGACGTAATCTGACTTCAATTCAGCCGCCTTAGCCAAACCTTGGCGCACGATGTCACGTGGATCAGCATCTGTTCCCATTTCAAAAACAGGCACATCAATTTGCTCACCCAACGTCTTCAATTGATCAATGGCAGCGGGACGGTAAACGTCGGCTGCAATCATCAATGGACGTGCGTTCTTCTCGTTCTTCAACTTCAAAGCTAGCTTTCCGGCCGTAGTCGTCTTACCAGCTCCTTGCAAACCAACCATCATGATAACCGTTGGAATCTTGTCAGATACGTTCAATGGCACATCTGACTCACCCATCATGGCAGTCAATTCATCATTAACAATTGAAACAATTTGTTGGGCAGGGTTCAACCCTTCCAACACCTTAGCACCAGCCGCCTTTTCACGGACGTTACGAATAAAGTCCTTAACAACCGTGAAGTTAACGTCGGCTTCCAACAATGCTAGACGAATCTCGCGCATTGTCTCGCGCAAGTCCGCATCTGTCACCTTTCCCTTGCGACGCAATCCGCTCAAGGCGTTTTGCAATCGCTCCGTCAAACCTTCAAAGGCCATGGTTTACTCCTCTTCTAATGTCACCAAACGCTCAGCTAAATGAGTTAGCTCAGCATCATTGGGATACTTTTCTTGAATATAGTCGTTTAATTGCTCGGCCGCAGCTTGGCGCTGAAGATAATCGGCAAACAAGTGTAACTTGGCTTCATAATCTTCCAGCAATTGTGTGCTGCGCTTTAGATTATCATACACGGCTTGGCGTGAGACCTCAAATTCTTCAGCAATCTCACCCAGCGAATAATCGTCAGCGTAGTACAACTGCAAATAGTCGTTTTGCTTAGACGTCAGCAATGGTTGATAGAAATCAAACAAGGCATTCAAGCGCGTGTTTTTTTCTAGCTCCATTACTTCTCATCCTCCAACAAACTACCAAACAAACTCTTTGCAAAGTCATCGGCGTCGAATGGTTGCAAGTCACCAACTTGTTCACCAAGTCCAACCCACTTAACTGGCAAGTGCAATTCGTTTCGAATTGGCAAGATAATACCACCCTTGGCAGTACCATCCAACTTAGTCAAAACAATTCCCGTCACGTCAGTTGAATCCTTGAACAAGCGTGCTTGTTGCAAAGCGTTTTGACCCGTCGTGGCATCCAAAGCCAACAAGACTTCTTGTGGCTCGTTTGGCAACTCACGCGTGATAATACGCTTCATCTTTGCCAACTCTTGCATCAAGTTCACGTTATTTTGCAAACGACCAGCCGTGTCGACAAATAGCACATCGGCATTCGTTTCAATGGCCGTCTTCACACCATCGTACACAACTGAAGCCGGATCAGCATTCGGCTCACCAGCGACAACCGGAATGTCGTTACGCTCACCCCAGGCTTGCAATTGTTGTGTTGCTCCCGCACGGAACGTATCCGCTGCTGCCAACAACACCTTCTTGCCTTCAGCCTTGTAGCGAGCTGACATCTTACCAATCGTCGTCGTCTTACCAACACCGTTAACACCAACGAACAAAATAACCGTTGGACCTTCAGGTGCAAAGTGCATTGATGCATCTTCATTAACACCTTGTGAACGATAATGCTCGACCAACTTATCCACGATAACACGTGAGATATCAGCCTTGCTCTTAGCGTTCTTCAACTTAACTTCATCGCGCAACTCATCGGTCAATTGCAATGCCGTCGCGGCACCGACGTCAGCGCCAATCAACGTTTCTTCCAAATCTTCGAAGAAATCCTCGTCGACTGAACGGAAGTTGGCCATAAAGGCATTCCAACGCTCTGACCAAGTCTTACGCGTCTTCGTCAATCCTTCGTCCAAGTTCGTTTCAGAAGTTACCTCGGCAACTGGTGCTTCAGATTCAGCGACAACTTCTGCTTCCGGTTCTACAACCGGTTCAACTGTTTCCGTTTCAGCTTCTGGTTCAGCCACAACGGGTGCGACCTCCTCATGCGTCGGCATCACAATCTCAACTGCTTGACCAGCAGTTGGTTGCAACACTTCCGCCGCTAGTGATGTTGGTTCAGCTGGTGCTTCCCCATTTTCCCATGTGTTTGGGTACAACACTTCAACTTTGACAGTTGGGGTTTCAGGCTTTTTCTTAAAAAAATCAAACAATCCCATTGTTCATTTCCCCATTAATTTTCTGCTAGCGTATTGTCTAGCTCTTGCAAGTTAACCGATACCATCGTTGAGACACCTGGCTCTTGCATAGTAACACCGTAAAGTACGTCTGCGTTCGTCATCGTACCCTTACGGTGAGTAATCACGATAAATTGGGTACGATCATTAACTTCATGCAAATAACGTGCAAAACGGTCAACGTTGGCTTCATCAAGCGCTGCTTCTGTTTCATCCAAAACCGCAAACGGCACAGGACGAACTTCAAGAATTGCAAACAGCAAACTAATCGCTGTTAGCGCCTTCTCACCACCAGACAAAAGACTCATTTGCTGGAATTTCTTACCAGGTGGCTGAGCCTTAATATCAACCCCTGTTGTCAACAGGTGTTCTGGGTCAGTGAGTTCGAGCTTGGCTTGACCGCCACCAAACATCTTCACAAAGATTTCTGAGAAGTGCGCTGCAATCGCATCAAACGTTTCCTTGAAGCGCGTTTCAACTTCTTCATCCATCTCTGACATTGTTTGACGGAGATTGTCTTGTGCGTCAATCAAATCAGTTTGTTGTTGCGTCAAGAAGTCATAACGCTCCTTAACCTCAGCATACTCTTCGATAGCGTTTAAGTTAACGTTTCCGATTTCAGCCAAGCCTTGCTTCAACAGCTTCAATTGTGTACGAATACTGTCAATTGGCATGTCAGACATCTCAGCCTTGGCAAACTCAAATGAAGTGTCATACGTTTCTTCCAACGTGCGCTCACCATTTTGAATTGCGGCACGCAACTCTCCTTGACGGCCACTCAACTTGCTTAGCGTTGACATGGCATCCGTCTGCGCTTCTTGCGCTTGGACAAGCATCCCCTCCGCAACGTTAATGCGGTCATTCAAGTCAGCCAATCGCTCCGTCAACTCAGCCAACAAATTAGTGGTTGCGTCTTTATCAGCATTGGCCGTCGCCAATTCAGATGACAAACGTTGTTGTACGTCACTTTGATCAGACGTCAAATCGGTCATTTGTTGTTGATAGTTGTTCAAACGAGCTTGTTCAGCTTCAATTTGTTCAACGATATCTTCGTGACGTACTTGCGCAGCTTGCACGTTGGCTTGAGCCGTTGCCAATTCAGCGCGCAATTCCGTCAACTCTGTATCAGCATCTGAAATGCGAGCTAACAATTCCGTACGCTCATCAGTCAATTCAGTTAATTGTGCTTGCAACTTAGCTTGCTTAGCCGTCAAATTAGTGACTTCAGAAGCATTCTCTGCAACCATTGTTTCATGATCAGCTGTGCCTGAGCTTGAGACATTAAATTCATAACTTAATGCCGTCTTCTCTTTTTGCACTTGTGCCAAACGTTCTTCAGCAACTTGCAACTTGGCCGTTGCTTGTTGTGCACGTTCGTTAGCCGCTAGCACCTTAGCTTGTTGTTCATTAAATGACGCCGTCACGTTTTGCAACTCAGCATCAATTTCACGAACCTGGCGTTCCAAAACAGCCGTTTCATCATGTAACGTCGCAACTTGCGCCGTCAATGTTTCCACTTCGTTCTGCTGTGAAAGCAACCCGTTCCCTTGGTTACGATTTGCCCCACCAGTCATTGATCCACCGGCATTCATTACTTGACCATCAAGGGTTACAATGCGAACCCGTTGTTGCAATGCGCGGGCCATTGGTACCGCCTCATCCATCGAATTGGCAATCACCGTCGTGCCCAACAAGTTTTTCACAACCGTGTTGTAAGTGACATCCGTCTTCACCAAGTCAGCCGCAATGCCGATAAACCCAGGTTGGTTTTGGGCAGTCTCAATTTGTCCCTGTTGCAATTCACGTGAACGAATCGTTGACAGTGGCAAGAACGTGACACGTCCTAAACGGTGTTCCGTCAAGTAGCGAATGGCTTGCTTACCAACTTGTTCATCAGTCACGACCACGTTTTGCAACGCACCACCAAGAGCCGTTTCAATCGCCGTTTGGTGAGGTGCTTCAACTGAAATCAATTCAGCCAAAACCCCATGAATGCCTTGGAAATTATCCTTGGCCTTCATCAAGTTACGCACACCTTGGAAATAGCCATCATAGTTTTCTGACAAGCGACTCAACGATTGCAAACGCGTTGACAATCGTTGATCCTCTTCCATCTTGCTAAACCATTCTTGGCGTTGGGCCTGACTTTTCGCTTCAAGCTCCTTACCAGCGGTTTGCAAACGGACAAACTCAGCTTGGGCATCTGCCAAAACGGTCGTCGCCTCATCAACCTCAGCTTGCGCAGTTTTCACATTCGCCGTTGCTGTAGCAATTTGCTCGTCCAACAACGTGCTACGTTGTTGTAAACGGGCAGACTCAGCATCATTTCGTTCATGTTCTTGCGCCAAATATGACTGTTGATTCTTAGCCGTCGTCAATGCTTGCATCGCATCAACTAAGTTTGCACGAACTTGTTCGATTTCCTCGCTAACCGCCGCTTCTTGTTGACGTGGATGTGAGGCCGTCAATTCAGTAATCTGCAAACGCAATTCGTCTGCAGATTCTTTTTGACTAGCCACCTTCTTTTGACGCGTTGCTTCCGTCACCTTCAAATCAGCCAGACGTGATTCAACCTGCGCAATTTGCGCCTTTAATTCACGCGTCGCATTTGAACGATTTGCTGAACGCTCTGCTTGCAACTTTTGCTCACCGCTCAATTGCTCAACAGCAGTCGTCAACGCCAACAACTTGTCTTGTGCTTCTTGACGAGCTGTTTCTGCTTGGGTTCGCTCATCCTTCATCGCCGTCAAAGAGTCCGTCTGTTGCTTCACAACTTTTGCTTGTTCATCACTAGCTTGCTCAGCACCAGCCAACTCACGGGCGATTTCAGTTTGCTCATTGTACCAATCAGTCAATTCCAAAACCAAACGTGATTGGTCAAGCTTGTCAAATTGCTTCTTGGTTTCAAGATAATCTTGTGCCTTCGCTGACTGCTCAGCCAACGGCTCAACACGTCCTTCCAATTCATACAAAATATCTTGGACACGGTTCAAGTTTTCTTGGACACCCGTCAATTCTTTCTCGGCTTTGTCCTTGTTTTGCTTGTACTTATAAACACCTGCGACATCTTCGATAATCGTTCGTCGATCTTCAGGCTTAGCACTAAAAATGCTTTCCACACGGCCCTGCGAAATGATTGAGAAACTTTCGCGTCCCAATCCAGAATCCATAAACAACTCATGGATATCCTTCAAGCGTACCGTCGTACCGTTAATTTGGTAACGTGAATCACCATTACGGTACAGCGTACGGGTAATTCGAATTTCAGAATACTCTGAATTCAAATAATGGTCTGTGTTGTCGAACGTAATCGACACTTCCGCACGGTTAAGTGGCGCGCGTTGTGCCGTTCCACCAAAGATGACGTCCGACATTTTGTCACCACGCAATCCTTTGGCAGATTGTTCACCCATAACCCAGCGAATCGATTCGATGATGTTTGATTTACCAGAACCATTCGGTCCAACAACCCCTGTGATTCCTGGCATAAATTCAATCTTGGTACGATCGGCGAATGATTTAAATCCACCAATCTCCAATGTTTTTAATTTCATACCGATTCCCTAGTTCTTCGTCAAAGTTTGATAAGCTGCACGAGCGGCCGCCTTTTCAGCTTCCTTCGTTGACTTTCCCTCTCCAGTCGCCAACGCTTGCTCGTTGACCGATACCTCAACCGTAAAGATTTGTTCATTGTTCTCAACTGGGCGTTCAGATAGCTTCGTGTAAGCAATCTTTACGCTACCATGACGTTGCAAGTGTTCTTGCAACTTAGACTTGTAATCAACGAATTGATCGTAGAATCCTTCATCAATCTTCGTGAACATAATTTCACCCAGGAAGTTCATGACAACCTCTTGCCCCTGGTCCAGGTACAAGGCGCCAATAAAGGCTTCCCACAAATCTTCGAGCAATGAATCACGGTTTCGTGCGCCGGACAATTCTTCACCACGTCCCAGTTGGACATATTGATCAAGATGCAACTCACGTGACAAAGCTGCAAAAGCGCGAGTTTGGACCATAGAAATTCGCAACTCTGTCAATCGACCTTCATCCCAATCTGGATAACGCTTAAACAAGTACACCGCCGTTGATTGTTGCATAACCGCATCCCCAAGGAATTCTAGGCGTTGGTAATCGCGACCAGTGTAATTTGGATGTTCGTTAATATAGTTTGCTTGTGTTAATGCCTCCTCCAATAATGACACGTCATTAAAATGGATATTATGGGCAAGTGCTAATTCTGCTTGAAGTTGTTTAAACATAAGCCGTCCTTTCTAGATATACTACTCAATTATACCAGAGAAACCGTTGGTATAACGACGTTTTTTGTTGTGTCACAAGATTGAAAAAAGGCAAGGAGCACTCAAAGTGTCCTTGCCTTTAGTTTACAAATATTAAACGCGTGCTGCGATGTAATCAACAGTGTCGTTGATCGTAATCAACTTTTCAGCGTCTTCGTCAGAGATTTCTGCACCAAATTCGTCTTCCATCTCCAAAACCAATTCAACAAAGTCGATTGAATCAGCATCAATATCAGTCAAAAAGTTCAATTCACCGGTTACCTTAGCTGGGTCCAACTCAAAGTGGTCCGCAACCAATTCGATAACCTTATCCATGATTTCTTGTCGTTCCATTATTCCGTTTCCTATTCGAATATTTAACGTTATTTAGTGTAACGCTATTCGGCCGAACCGTCTACTTCATTCTCTGGACGAGCAGACAAATCTTCCTTATGGTCAGCAACGAATTGTTGGACCTTACCTACCAAATCAGCTTCCAACATCGTGTGGATTTGCTTCATTGTGTTGGCAACGGCATCAGGACCAGCTGAACCGTGCGTCTTAACAACCGGTGCGTTAACACCGATAACAACGGCACCACCATGTTGTGAGTAGTCCAAACGTGATTGAATACCCTTCAACGCTGGCTTCAACATGGCACCAGCCATCTTCGTCTTCAAGCTACCATTCATGATAGTATCCTTGATCAACTTCAACATTGACAAGGCCGTACCTTCGATTGACTTCAACGTTGCGTTTCCTGAGAATCCATCAGCAATCACAACATCAGCAGGTCCTTGCAAAACATCACGTGCTTCAACGTTTCCAACGAAGTTCAACAAGTTCTTGTCTGAACCGTAACGCAACAATTGGTGCGCTTCTTTGTGGACTTGGTCACCCTTGTCTTCTTCAGTTCCGTTGTTCAACAAACCAACACGTGGTTGGTCGTAGCCCAAGATTTCGTGAGCGTAGAATGAACCCAACACACCGTATTGGTACAAGTGAGCAGGACGGTTTTCAGCATTAGCACCCATGTCCATCATCACGAAGGCATCGTGAGGACCATCAAAGGCTGGCAAAGCCGTCATCAAAGCTGGACGATCAATTCCCTTGATACGACCAACGATAAAGATACCGGCTGCCAACAAAGCACCAGTGTTACCAGCTGAGAAGACAGCATCAGCATCACCATTCTTAACGGCTTGCGCAGCCAAAACCAATGAACTTTGCTTCTTACGACGAATTGACTTAACTGGCTCATCAGCCATGGCAATCACTTCATCAGCTTGGACCAACGTCAAACGCTCTTCGTTCTTAACGAAAGGCTTTACCTTATCCAATTGACCAAACAACAAAAACTCTGTGTCAGGCATTTGGTCACGTGCCAGTTCAACACCAGCAACGATTGCTTCAGGGGCGTTGTCACCACCCATTGCGTCAATGGCAATCTTAAACATCATTAAATCCCTCTCGAATTCAAAAAATAATAACTAAATAAATAAATGCTAGAACAAATCTAACACACTTTTAGGAGTGGGTAAAAGTAAAAGGCATATCTTTTTTAATCAAAATTACGATATCGCGCCATTGTTTCCGACAACATGTCAGCTAACGGTGCCAGTTCCGGATCTTTATCCCAATCAGGCTTAGAAACAATCTCAATTGCTTCCTCTTGCGCAACAGTCATCATCGCCAAATCCGCAACGGGATCACCGACACGGAATTCAGGCACACCAGATTGACGATTACCAAGAATATCACCGGCACCGCGAAGTTCCAAATCCTTTTGGGCGAGCACGAAACCATCAGTCGTTCCCACCATCGCTTCCATGCGATCAATCCCGTACTGCGTTTTGGGATCACTAATTAGGAACGTGTATGACTGACGGCTACCTCGTCCAACACGACCGCGCAGTTGGTGTAGTTGTGACAGGCCGAATCGGTCAGCGTCCAGAATCAGCATGACTGTTGAATTTGGCACGTCAACACCAACTTCGATAACCGTCGTTGAAACCAACACTTGGAATTCGTTCGCTTTAAAGGCGGCCATCACATCTTCTTTTTCTTGATTTGATAAACGACCATGTAGCAACCCAACCTTATACGTTGGCGCAAAGTACTCAGACAATTCGGCATAAACAGCCTCGGCATTTTGCACATCTAACGTTTCTGATTCCTCAATCAGCGGTGTGACAACATAAGCCTGGGCCCCTTCTTGCAGCTGTGACTTTATAAACGCGATGGTTTTCTCCATCTCGTTACTACGTAGCCAGTACGTCTTAATTTGCTTTCGACCGGCTGGTAATTGGTCAATGATAGAAACATCCATTTCACCATACGCGGTAATCGCCAGCGTTCGTGGAATTGGCGTCGCCGTCATTGCCAGAATATCTGGATTCATCCCGATTTCACGTAGCGTTGCACGTTGTTGTACACCAAAACGGTGTTGCTCATCGATAACCGCCAAGCCAAGATTTCTAAATGCGATGTCCGGTTGAATCAAAGCGTGGGTTCCAATCAAAATATCGATATCGCCATTTTCCAAATCTCCCAAAATTTGACGTCGGGCGGCAGCCTTAGTTGACCCTGTTAGCAGTTCGACGCGCACCTTTTCTGGATCGAAAAAGTTACCAATTGTTTTCGCGTGTTGTTGCGCCAAAATTTCGGTTGGCGCCATCAAAGTCGCTTGCATACCAGCGGTAATCGCCGCGTACATTGCCAACGCAGCCACGACTGTTTTACCAGAACCAACATCTCCTTGTAGCAAACGATTCATGTGAATTGGGCGCTTCATATCACGCACAATTTCATTCACCACACGCTTTTGAGCATCTGTCAGTTCAAATGGTAGCGTCGCAATAAACGCCTTTAGTTCATCGTTATTAAACGCAATCGCCCGGCCACGGTTATCGCGGTCCATTGACTTGATCACTTGCAAGCGCATCTGAAAGACAAAAAACTCCTCAAATGACGCACTGCGACGCGCCTCGGTCGCCACCTGACCATCAGTTGGCGCATGCATGCCAAATACCGTGTCATGATGATTCATGAGCTTATAGCGGGTGCGCAAATTGCTTGGCACAATATCCGTTCGCAGTAATTCGCCATACTTGCCTAAAGCTTGAATAATCAAATCCTTGATGGTCTTCGCCTTGATTTCCTTTGACGACGGATAAACGGCTTCCATTTCGTCATCGCCATTACGTGACATTAATTTGATACCAGATAGGCTTTGACGTGTTTTGTCATACGTGCCATGCACCGCAACTTCTTGGCCGATTTCAAGATTCTTACCAATCCAGGGTTGATTGAAAAACGACACCATGATTGTGTCATGTTCGACCGTCAAACGGAAGCTTGTGCGTGTCTTCTTATACCCGAAGCGATTAACCACGGGTGGCGATGTCACAACGCCTTTGAACGTTACTTTTTCGCCATCTTGCGTTTCGGCAGGCGTTTTCATCGCTAAGTCGTTATAGCGCATTGGATAGTAGCCGAGTAAGTCGTCGATTGTGAAGATGCCCAATTTATTCAGCGCTTGCACACGCTTTGGGCCAACACCATCAAGCTCATCAACTAAATCTAATAAACTAGCCATGCTTAACACCTTCCTTTCTGATGTACCATTATACCGCAAAATTAGGTTTTACTGAATATCGGGTTTGATTCGTGCGCAAACACAAAAAGACAGCAACCCAAGTATGTGAGTTGCTGTCTTAATTGTTATTAACGCTTAACTGACTTGATCGAAAGAATCAAGATACCACCGATCATGGCAAATACGAATGACATGATGAAGATAGCTGAGTAACCGAAGAATGAAATTACAACGGCTGCCAAAACTGGTGCCAATGCTTGCGTCACCGTGTTTCCTAGGTTGTAAACACCCAAGAAGAAGGCAACACGGTTGCGATCAGGCACAACTTCCAAGTTTAGCAAGTTATCCAATGAGTTCCAAAGTCCCATTCCCAAACCAGCCATCAAGGCGTAAATCATGATACCCATATCGTTGCGCAAGATGAACATTGCCAATGCACCAATTGCCAAGAAGATTGTTGAGAAACCAACTGGCAACTTCAACAACTTGAACTTGTCAGCAAATGGTCCAGCCAAGAATCCCATTGCAATACCGAAGACCAACATAATCAAGTTAATCAATTGAATTGATGATTGCGTTGCGCTAGTGCCCTTGTGCATGAAGTCCGTCATGATGTACAACAAGTACCCTGTGATGGCGAAGTTTCCAACACCTTGGAACAACTTACCCATCAAGGCCAAGTAGTAGTCACGACCAACACGCCAAGCTGGGAAAATTGCCAAAGCTTCCTTCAATGACTTCTTTTCTTCAACTTCTGGTGTAGCAGCCTCATCGTCCGCATCCAAGTTAGATGGCTCGCGAACGATTGCAGCAGCAATCAACGTTCCGATGAATGTGATAATTCCAAATACCACAAATCCCAAACGGAATGATCCCAACATCATGGCTCCGAAGATTGTGAATCCGTTGTTACCCAACGCCATTCCCAAACCACCGTAAGCTGATGATGCTGTGGCACGACCTGACTCAGGCGCCATGTCCAACCAAGCCACCATTGGTGCAACGATGAAGTTCAATGCAACTTGACCGAACATCCAAGCGGCCAACAACGTCCAGACGTTTGGTGCTAGTGATGACCCAATCATGGCTAGCATGAAAGCAAATGCACCCCCGACAAGCCATGGTGTACGACGCCCGAAGCGTGACTTCGTCTTGTCTGACAAGGCACCGGCAACCATGTTTGAAATCGCTGCGACAATCATCGCAAGCGTTGAAAACATCGCAACCAATTGCACCTTGTGCGCACTATCAAGTTGTTGCAACATCGCTGGCAAGAACAAACTTGACGCTACAATGTATGGGCCAAGCCAAGTCGCTGGTCCGATAATTAGTCCCGGCACCAATCGGCGCAATGGAATTTCTTTAATGTTCATAATAGTTTCCCCGTGGTAATGAATCTCCAAAATTGGTTTGTATTAGTTGTTTGTTACTGTGTAGTAGTCGAAATCAGCAAAGCTGTCGTGTTGGTGGGCGTCGACTGATCCAATAAAGTTGAACAATCCTGTAAAGCCACCAATTTCACCTGGCTCACCGTTAACACCTTCGTCAGATAAGTAAGCCACGTCGATGTCAGCTACCAATACCGTCCACTCTTCATTAGCGTTGCGACGGTATGAAATTGTTGCACGGCCGAAGTCGTAATGCATACGCAATTCAACGTGTCCCTCTGGCATTGGCACCTTGTTGAAGACGTATTCAACACGGTCGCCCAACTTAGCTTGCAACACGCTCAACGTCGTCGTACCAAGTGACTCTGACTTGTACAAACGTGCGTAGAACCAGTTGTTAGCATCATAGTACAATCCCAAACCAGCTGTTTCTGAATAGTGATCTGGTTGGAACGTTACGGCCGTTTCGACATCATAAACAAATGACGTTGCTCGCGTTGCCATAATGCTTGGTTGCATTTGTGAGAAGAATGAGTTGCCACCGTAGATACGCATGTGACCTGGGTTTTCTGTCGTGTTTACCCAAGCCGCCGTTTGATCACGGTAAGGCGTCATGAAGTGGTTATCAATCGTTTCTGAATCAAACGTTTCATTAATGTCTTCAGATGCCGTCTTCTCAAATTCAACACCAGTCATGCCTGGCACTTCCATCTTCGCCAAGTTTGATCCGTCAGCCATTTGCAACCAACCATCAGCCGTCCACGCCATCTTTTGCAATGACGTTTCACGACCCAATGGGTTCAACGTTGTATCTGGCAAAGGACGTGACATCAAGTGTGCGATGTACCATTCACCAGTTTGCGTTTGAACCAATGACCCGTGCCCAGCCTTTTGCATCACTGAGTTAGGGTTGTACATTTGGAATTGACCGGCATCTGGGTCGCCCAATGAGAACAAGTGTTGTGGTGAAGACGTAATGATTGGCTCACCAGATGGGTGTGCCTCATATGGTCCGAAGACATTCTTTGAACGCCCGATTTCAACACCGTGACCGTAACCAGTTCCACCAGCAGCAATCAACAAGTAGTAGTAATCGTCGCGCTTGTAAATTTGTGGTGCTTCAGCAGCGCCACGTGTTGTGAAGCCTTGCGTCACACGGTGCCAATCACCAATAATACCACCATTCTCAAGATCAACTTCAGCAATCACAATGTGACCTGGTGCTTGATAACCAGTACGTGACTCCCATTCCAAAATTGAAACGTAGTGCTTGCCATCTTCATCATGGAAGATGGCTGGGTCAAATCCAATTGACGTTAGGTAAATTGGCTCTGACCATGGACCACGGATATCAGTTGCCCACATCGCGTATGAGTCTGAGTTGAACTCGCGACCAGCCATGTTCAACATGTGTGAGTAAGCCAACCAGTAACGGCCAGTTGCTTCATCGTAAGACAAGTGTGGTGCCCAAATACCTGCTGGTGTGTTTGTTCCTTGCAAGTTAATTTCACCATTCTTCAACACTTGGTCAATCAACGTCCAATTTGCCAAGTCCGTTGACTCGAAAATTTGAACACCTGGTGTCCAGTGGAAAGTTGACGTTGCAATGTAGAACGTCTCACCTACGCGGATGATTGATGGATCTGGTGCCATTCCTGGAATTACTGGATTATGAATCATTGTCATTTTTATATTCCCCTTTGGGCTATCTCTTCATTCGTTATTACTCAATAAGAGTACAATGTAAGCGGATACATTGACAATGCATTTTAAGTCGTTGGTTAAAAAGATACCTTTCAAAGGTGAGAATTGTAACCTTTTTGACCTGTTTTTACGCTGGTTATTAAGTAATAATAAGGATATGACAACAAAAACTTATCACGAGACTGTCCAACACAACCCTGATGTTGGGGTCCGATTTTACTATTCAAAAATGGATGAACCCGGCTTGGTGCCTTTTCACTGGCACCGTAGTCTAGAAATTATTTATGTAATTCATGGTGAGCTGACGTTTACGTTGAACCATGCGATGACCCAAATTTCCGATGGCCAATTTATCGTCGTGCCATCTGGGGCAATTCACGCTGTCAGCAATACGCCGAACGAAGCCTATGTACTCCAAATTCCAATCGACTTCATCAAGAATTATTGGCCTGATCCAGAAAACACAACTTTCAATCTAGATCTGGCTGATTCGGATTATCAAAAAATTGCCGACTACTTTCCAGTCTTAGGCGATATCTACGACACAAAAATTCCAGGTTATCCGTTTATCTTTCAAGCAACGATTTTGCAAATGCTATTCGCACTCTTTACGACGTTTTCCGAACCTGTTACAACACCCGAAACGAAAACGGATCACCTGAAGGAAGTACTGAGTTATATCAATGACCATTACGCCGAACAGCTACCCATCAGTGAACTCGCAGACATGTTTTCATATAATCCAAATTATTTAAGCCGATTATTTAAACAAGAAATCGCCTTGTCGCCGGTGCAATATATCTATCAGGTGCGTCTCACTCACTTCTATCAAGATTTGTTGCAAACGGACGAACCTGTCAAAGAACTCCTAATGAAAAACGGACTGACTAATAAGCGCCTAGCCATGCAATATTTCAAGGCCGCCTATGGAACCACTCCGCTCCAAGCTCGCAAGCAACACAATGAACTTTAATATCAAGGTAAGGTTGTTTTCAACTTGCCCATAAATAGCATCGAATGCCAGCATAGCTTGCTTCATATAACTTTCCCCGATAAGTTATGGAAACGTTATGACGTTTACGTACACTGACTGCATACGACATATTGTATGCACAGCGAAATTTATGGAGGATATATATGCGATATTCAAATGGTAACTATGAAGCATTCGCTCGCCCACGTAAGCCGGCTGATGCTGACAAGAAGTCAGCTCACATTGTCGGTGGTGGTCTGGCTGGTTTAGCTGCAGCAGTCTTTTTAGTCCGTGATGCCCAAGTGCCCGGCAATCAAATTCACATCTACGAAGAACTCCCCATTCCCGGTGGTTCACTCGATGGCGACAACCGTCCGAACGTTGGCTTTGTGATTCGTGGTGGTCGTGAAATGGAAAATCACTTCGAAACGATGTGGGACATGTATCGTTCGATTCCTTCTTTGGAAATCGAAGGTGCTTCATACTTGGATGAGTTTTATTGGCTGGACCAAGACGATCCAAATTCATCTAACACACGCCTAATTTACAAGCGCGGACAGCGCGTCCCGACTGATGGCAAGTACGAACTTGATGACAAGGCGATGGAACTCGTGAAGCTTGTCATGACACCTGAATCAAAATTAGGCCGTCAAACACTTGAATATTTCTTCACACCTGATTTTTTTGAGAGTAATTTTTGGAGTTACTGGGCAACTATGTTCGCCTTCGAAAAATGGCACTCAGCGGTCGAAATGCGTCGTTACGCGATGCGCTTCATTCACCACATTGATGGCTTGCCTGACTTCACTGCATTGAAGTTCAACAAGTACAACCAATATGATTCAATGGTTTTGCCAATCATCAAGTACCTTGAGTCACATGGCGTGAACTTCGTCTACAACGCTCAGGTCACAAATGTTGTTGTCGATGTGCAAGCGGATAAAAAGACGGCTAAAGAACTTTTGATGACAATTGATGGCACGGACAAAACAATTTCGCTAACAACTGACGATTTGGTCTTTGTCACGAATGGTTCAATTACCGAGAGTTCAACGTATGGTTCACACCATCAAGCGGCGCCCGTATCGAAAGAGCTTGGTGGTAGCTGGCGGTTGTGGCAAAACCTGGCTGCCCAATCCCATGAATTCGGCCACCCTGAAGTCTTTTGTGAGAACTTGCCAGACCGCAGCTGGTTTATTTCAGCAACAGCCACTATCAAGGTGCCTGAAATCGAACCGTACATTGAACGTCTCACAAACCGTAGCCTTCACGATCACAAGGTCAACACCGGGGGCATTATCACCATCACTGATTCAAATTGGATGATGAGCTTCACCATTCACCGACAACCGCATTTCAAGACGCAAAAAGAAAATGAAACCGTAGTTTGGATTTACGGTTTGTACTCTGATACCAAAGGAAACTATGTTGATAAGACAATTGTGGAAGCCACTGGTGAGGAAATCACACAAGAATTGCTCTACCACCTCGGCGTGCCAGAAGTAAAAATCAAAGAACTGGCTAAGCAAGAAAACGTCAACACGGTTCCAGTATACATGCCATTCATCACGTCATACTTCATGCCACGTGAGGCCGGTGATCGCCCGGCCGTTGTGCCTAATGATTCAGAAAATTTGGCCTTCATTGGTAACTTCGCTGAATCACCAAGCCGTGATACTGTCTTTACGACTGAGTACTCGATTCGGACGGCCATGGAAGCCGTTTATACATTAATGAACGTCGACCGTGCGGTACCTGAAGTGTATGGTTCAGTATTCGATATCCGCGAACTACTGAAAGCTTTCTACTACATGTCAGATAAGAAGAAGCTCGATGAAATGGATCTGCACATGCCGAAGCTCGTTAAACTTGCGCTCAATAAGAAAATTAAGGGCACTTGGATTGAAGAGCTACTGAAGGAACAACATCTACTGTAATCAAAAAGCGCCAACACATTTGGAATTTCCGAGCGTGTTGGCGCTTTCGTATTTACTCTATTATTCGACTGACATCAAGATTGGGTACAATGGTTGACCACCATCGTGAATCTCGAATTCCAAATCTTCGTCGATTGCCAAACCAGCTTCTTCAAGCTTGCTGGCATCGTCTTCAGATGACTCTTGACCGTAGTATACCGTCACAAGTTCTGAATCCTCGTCAATCATCTTGCCTAGCAATTCAACTGCTGCTTGGTGGATGTCAGCATTTGGTACTGAAACGACGATTTCACCGTCAAACAAACCAATTGCGTCACCTGAGTGAATCTCCAAACCGTTCAACGTCGTGTCACGGACAGACGTCGTTACGGCACCAGACTTCACATCACCCAAAGCAGCGGTCATTGCTTCAGCGTTGTCTTCAAGCGTTCCTTCAGGGTTGTAACCCAAAACAAGCGCCGTCAAACCTTGTTGGATGGTACGCGTACGTACAACCTTAACAGGCACGTCAGCAATTTCAACTGCTTGGTCAGCGGCCATAAAGATGTTGCTGTCGTTAGGCAAAATCAACGCTTCCTTAGCGCCACTTTCCTTAACGGCATTCACCAAATCTTGTGTAGATGGTGCTTGCTCAGCATCAATAACAACCGTCGCACCTGATGAAGCAAACAATTCCTTGATTCCTTCACCAGTAGCCGTCGTGATAACTGCCAAATCAACTGCAGGCTTTTCAGCTTCGGCCTTAGCTTCAGCTTCCTTTTGTGCTTCAGCCGCAGCAGCAGCTTCAGCTTGTTGATCACGCATGTTATCAACCTTAACCTTGCGCAATGAACCGAAGTGCGTTCCCCAGTTGATAACTTCACCTGGGTCTTCAGTGTGCACGTGAACCTTTACGACTTCATCATCGTTGATAACCAACAATGAGTCCCCCATGGCTGCCAAGTGCTCGTAGAACTTGTCATAATCAAATTCTTGATCGTAAGTCGTTCCCTTTGCAATATCAACCATGATTTCCGTGCAGTATCCGAATTGGATATCTTCAGGGTTCAAGTCACCTTGAACACCGGCGTTGTGCAAAGACATCACCATCGCATCCAAAGCAGCGTTATCAATTTCAGTCGTGATTTCTTCACCAGACAAAACGGCGTAGAAAGCTTCCAAAACGATAACAAGTCCTTGACCACCTGAGTCAACAACACCGACTTCCTTCAAAACAGGCAACAAGTCAGGCGTAGATGCCAAAGCCTTTTCAGCTGCGTCCAAAGTTTCCTTCATGACAACAACTGCGTCATCTGACTCCTTAGCCGTACGGTTAGCTGCCGCTGCTGCTTCGCGGATAACTGTTAGGATAGTTCCTTCAGTTGGCTTCATAACAGCCTTATAAGCCGTCTCAGCACCACCCATCAAGGCATCAGCCAAGTCACGAGCTGACAACGTCTCCTTGTCGGCAATCTTAGCCGCAAATCCACGGAAGATTTGTGACAAGATAACACCTGAGTTACCACGAGCTCCCATTAGCAAGCCCTTTGACGTTGCTTGTGCCAAAGCGCCCAAGTGCGTATCCGTTTCGTTACGCTCGTACTCAGCACCGCTTGCCATTGACAATGTCATGTTTGTTCCCGTGTCACCATCTGGGACTGGGAACACATTCAATTTATTAATCTTTTCCGCGTTATTCTTCAGCGCATCCGCTGCCGCGTTGATCATCTTACCAAATTCAACGTTGGTAATAGTCGTTACAACTTCCACTTTTCTCAACTCCTTATAACTAGGTTTTTAGTCTCCTAGCATGCGCACGCCTTGTACCGTTACATTAACTTCGCTAGCAACAATACCAAGCATGACATTCAAATCGTTTTTTACACGAGCTTGGACGCTCTTTGAAATTTCAGAAATTTTCATACCGTACCCAACAATGATGTGGACGTCGACAACAACGCCGTTATCTTGTTGACGAACAACGACACCCTTTGAAAAGTTGTCGCCATTCAAAATTTGGTTAACACCATCGCGTAGTGGGTTTTGGCTGGCCATACCAACAACACCATAGTTGTCAGTAGCTGCGCCCCCAACGATTGTCGCAATGACCTCGTTTTCGATTTCAATTGCACCTTGCGTTGTTTGAATCTTAACTGCCATCTTGTATGACCTCCGTATAAAACTATATCTATTCTACCATATCGTAGCGTAGAAATAGGTCCTTATAGCCAATTTCGTTATACCCTGAACAAATACCGTGTATAAAGAAAAAAGCCACCGTAAACGGTAGCTTTATCTATTAAACACGCTCAATTGAACCGTTCTTCAAACCAGCCTTCAAAGTACGAGCTGACAAGTACACCTTCTTAGGTGCTGAACCGTTAATCTTAACCGTCACCTTTTGCAAGTTTGGCTTCCAGCTACGACGGCTTGAGTTAAGGGCGTGTGAACGTTGGTTACCGAAGCGAGTACGCTTTCCGTTGACTGCATCAACTGCCATATGTTTACCCTCCAATCTTAAGCTCTTTTAATTCAGTGCTTTTATTTACTTGAATAATAATATCAAACCCTTACTCGATGTGCAAGGGTTTTGTGTAAAGTATTTTTACTTTACACGATTAAACTGTGTCGGAATTGCGAATTAATCGCCTGTTTGACCAGTTAAGTCCCGACTTTCAATGACCGCAACCATCCCCGACTCAAACGAAAAGTGATTAACGTCGCCGTCAAATTCATTCGATGAGAACGAGAATGGATTACCTTGCCAGTTAGTTAGTTTGTACTTTTCATCGATCAAAGTCAAGCCTGTAACTGGTGTTAATGGCATAAATCCCAAATAATTCATGCCCGGTGTGTGCGTAATCGCATGCGTCCCAGGTAAATAGAAGGACACGCGATTCGTCCGATCAATCAGAACGACTTTCGTGGCTAACTGTTGAAAACGTGGTTGCGTAAAAATCCAGATATTCGACAATAGTTGATCGATACGCCCCCCGGTTGCCCCATATATTTCAATGTGGTCAGGTTGTAGCTCACGTTCAACAATATCTAATAACAATTCCGTGTCCGTCTCATCCTTTTCCGGCTTGGCACTCACGACCCGTGGCAACTGAGCCAACGTTTGTTCACGTTCACTCGGTGTCATTGAATCAAAATCACCAACCGTGAGGACCGGAACATGACCTAAGGCTAACAAACGATGTGCGCCACGATCAGCAGCCGCCCATGGGCCGGCTAACGTTCCCTGTGCGAGTTCATCCGGCCATTCCGAGATTGGACCACCGACTAGTAAGCGCAAGCGTTCCATTAGTCTGACGTCACTTCCTTCAAACGGGCAATCTTAGCTGCTGGGTCAACCTTGTCAAAGACGTATGAACCAGCAACCGCAACCGTTGCCCCAGCTTCGTAGGCCAACTTAGTCGTTTCGTCGTTTGCACCACCATCGATTTCGATGTCGTAGTCATAACCCTTTTCGCGCTTGATTTCAGCCAAACGAGCAATCTTCTCCAACGTTTCAGGCAAGAACTTTTGTCCACCGAAACCAGGGTTAACCGTCATCACCAAAACTTGGTCAACCATGTGCAAGACCGGTTCGATAGCAGCCACTGACGTACCAGGGTTGATAACAACTTCAGCCTTGATACCGTGGTTCTTGATTTGTTGCAAAGCACGGTGAATGTGTGGCGTTGCCTCGTAGTGCACACCGATAATATCTGAACCAGCTTCAGCAAAAACGTCAATGTAGCGTTCTGGCTGCTCAACCATCAAGTGAACATCCAAGACCATGTTAGTTACTGGACGCAAAGCCTTAACCCATGCTGGACCGTAAGAAATTGATGGTACAAACATACCATCCATAACATCGATGTGAACAAATTCTGCCCCTGCAGATTCAATCAACTCGATGTCCTTTTGCAAATTGATGTAATCTGCAGACAAAATTGATGGTGCTACCTTAATCGTCATCTCAAAAAACCTCGTATTTTTCTAGTGCTTCTTATCGTGTTTATTATAAACCGGGCGGCGACCCTCAATCAAATCGTAAAACAACTTGTAGTTGTCGTAACGTGATTGCATGATTTGACCGGCGGCCAATGCTTCCTTCACTGCGCAACCGGGTTCGTTCAAGTGAACACATCCTCGGAAACGGCAGTTTGGTGACAGTTCGTTAAATTCACGGAAGTAACGCGTCAAATCACGCGCTTCCATGTCGAATACTTCGAACGCAGAGAATCCTGGGGTATCAGCCACAAAACCGCCAAACAGCTTAATTAAGCCAACCTGACGAGTCGTGTGACGTCCACGACTCAACGCTTGTGAGACTTCACCCGTTGCCAAGTCCAATTCTGGCGCAATGTGGTTAAGCAATGTACTCTTACCCGCACCAGTTTGTCCCATCACAACTGACAACTTATCGCTCAGCATGTCTTTAACAGCCGTCAAACTAGGCTCGTCAAAAGCCTTTTCTGGCAAAATAACTTGATATCCAGCTTGGCGATAACCGTCGGCGACTGTCACCATTTCAGCCATTTCTTGCTCATTCAGCAAATCAGTCTTAGTGAAATAAATCACCGGTTCAATATCTTTTTCTTCAAGTGCGACCAGTTGACGATCAAGCAAATTACTTGACCAATCTGGCATCTTAACCGCCGTCACAACAATTGCTTGATCAACGTTAGCAACTGGTGGGCGTACCAAACTGTTATCACGCTCATCAATATCCAAAATATATCCTTCAGATTGGCTATCGGCACTAAAAGTTACCCAGTCACCAACCAAAGGCTTCATGTCACGCTTGCGGAAATTACCACGTGCTCGTGTGCGGAATAATTCTCCGTCATCAGTTAACACGTCATAAAACCCTGCCAACGCTAATTGAATTTGTCCATGATAATTTGCCATTTACTCTCCTATTTATTTTTGCCTAATCTTATTGATGAGTAGAAGATTCAGTTGTCGCGCTAGTTGCACTTGACGAACTTGAACTACTACTTGATGAAGATGACGAACTTGATGACACAGCATCAGGGTTCTGTCCCTTCGAAATGTAAATCAACAGCATCTCATTAGATGTAATCTTCGTGCCTGGGGTGATAGATTGCGCCACAATTTGATCCTTACTCATACTATCTGAATAAATCTCATTATACGTGACACTGATGCCGTTTTCATGAGCCCAAGCATCGACCGTTCCACGCGTCTTACCACTAAAGTCTGGCACTGTGTAACGGCTTACCCCAGTTGATACCTTGAATTTAACAGTTGTCTTTGATGGTACAACCTTGTCTTCGGCATCGATATTTTGCGACACGATGTAACCGGCTGGAATCGTATCATCGGCAACCTCAGTCTGTTCAACTGTGTAGCCCTTATTCTTTAGGTTTTCAGCAACCGTCGTGTACTTCTCGTTGACGTAATCACCAAAGCGAACCTTAGCGACACCCTTAGAAACGACCAAATCCACCTTCTTACCGGCTTCAACTGTCTTGTCAGCTGAAGGCGTTGATCGCACAACCTTACCACGCGCAATGGTTGACGAGTTAGTCGTCGTCACATCACCGAGCTTCAAGTTATTGTCTTCAAGAGCTTGCTTGGCCGCAGCTTGGGTTAAGCCACGCAAATTAGGCACGTGCACCTTGCTTGGTTGCATCGCCCCATAAATTGCTAAACCAACGACCATGGCTACAACGAAACCGAGCACCAGCCATACAAAACGCCATGGTGAGCGCTTCTTTTTCGGTGCGACCGTTGCATCAGGTAGCGGTGTAACCTTATCAGCTAACTGGTCGTCCGTTTCAGCAACCGCCTGTGGTCGCTTGGCTGCCATATCTTGAATTTGCGCTAATGGCACAACCTTCGTTGCCCCATCGGCTGCATCTTCATTCGGATCAACCCAGCGCGCCTCATCCACGCGATTAGGTGACAGTGCCGTCGCTAAATCACTAGCCATTTCAGTTGCAGATGCATAACGACTAAGTGGATTCTTGGCTGTTGCCTTGAGAATCACGTTTTCAAGTGCCTGTGGCATTCGTGGGTCAAAGTCACGAATTGATGGCATCGGATCTTGCGTGTGTTTAACCGCAACCGCAACCGCCGTTTCACCATCAAATGGCACATGACCCGTTAACATCTCATACAGCATCACCCCAAGTGAATAGATATCGCTTCGAACAGTCGCAATATCACCCTTCACTTGTTCAGGGGCCATGTAGTGCACTGACCCAATTGCCGTATTCGTCTGTGTCATCCCAAATGACGTCTGGGCACGGGCAATCCCAAAGTCGGTAATCTTTGCTTGCCCATTCAGGTCAATCAAGATGTTTTGTGGCTTTAGATCACGGTGCACAATACCGTTTTTATGAGCTTCAGCAACACCTGATAAGATGTCGCTCATAATTTCGATGACACGGGTCACCGGAATCGGTTGGCGTTCAGCGATGTAGCGCTTCAAGTCCATCCCTTCAACATATTCGGTTACCAAATATTGTGAACCACCATCTTCACCGTAATCGTACACTTGAATAATGTTTGAATGTACCAAAGCAGTTGTCGCTGAAATTTCATTTTCAAAGCGACGACGTACTGCCTCGTTATCACGCATATCAAGACGCATCAATTTAATTGAAACATCACGATCAAGAATAATGTCGTGGGCGCGATAAACGTTCGCCATCCCGCCTTCGCCTAATGGTTCGACAATTCGGTAACGTCCGCCAATCATTTGATTCATTTCCATGTTAGCGTGCCTCACTTTCTTGTCGGCCGATCAAGACTGTGACATTGTCTGATCCACCAGCTTCATTTGTTGCACTAATCAGTTCAGCAACTGCATCAGTAATTGTCGGTGCGTCATTAATCTTAGCCAAGATTTCCTCATCCGACACGTGCTTTGGCATGCCGTCAGTCGTCAAAACTAGCATATCACCTGGACGGGTTGCGAATTCAAATACATCCGGTTCCGCCTCTTCAGTGACACCCAATTGACGCGTAATCACGTGACGACCAGGGTGCTTAACTGCCTCATCTTCAGTAATCGCACCACGGCGAACCAACTCACTTGCCAAATTATGATCAACCGTCAATTGACGCAATTGACCCTCTCGAATGAGGTAAGCGCGTGAGTCACCCAAATTAGCGACAACTAATTGATCAACCAAAATAACGGCAATTACCAAAGTCGTTGCCATACCGCGCAACGTACGGTAACGATTAGCCGTCGTTAAAATTGTTTCATTTTCTTGGGCCGCCTGACTTTGTAGCCAGTTACGAGCCGCGACAATATCATGAATGTCGGTTTGTTGCCACTCATTACCAATGTGCGAAACCGCCATGGTTGCAGCAACATCCCCACCGTTCTCGCCTCCAACGCCATCAGCAACGATTGCTAGCTGTGCGCCAGCTTCGTTAATGAAGACGCCCACGTAATCCTGATTGTCGGCACGAACACGACCAGTATCGGACGCATACGCAATTTTCATAAAAATAAGCCTTCCTTTCAGCGGTTACTTGTTAATTAGGCTTGCTTCTTTTGCAACGTTGCAATGAAGAAACCATCAGATTCAAAATCATCTGGGAACATGTGAACCATGCCACGATCGTCACGTGCATCTAAGTCGTAGGCCGTGTACGTTGGTACCAATTCGAAATCTGGGTGCTCAGCCAAGAACATGTCAACGACATCTTCGTTTTCTGAACGCAAAATCGTGCAAGTACCGTAAACCATACGTCCACCAGCCTTTAGCTTAGGCGCAGCTGCTTCCAAGATGCCCAATTGAATCTTTTGCAAGCTCAAGCTGTCTTCAATACTCTTATCGTATCGAATTTCAGGCTTACGACGCAATAGGCCAAAGCCAGAACAAGGCGCATCAACCAAAATACGGTCGAATTGTCCGTCCGCAAATGCCTCATCAACCTTACGGGCGTCCAACGTACGAGCGTTGATACGATCAGCCACGTGCAAACGTTCGGCGTTTTGATTAATCAAACCAACCTTGTGATCGTGAATATCTAGCGCTTCAACGTGACCACCTTCAGCCGCGTTCAAATACGTTGCAATTTGCGTCGTCTTACCACCAGGGGCAGCCGCGGCATCCAAAACTTGGTCATCAGGTTGAATGTCTAAACTAGGGGCCATCAACATCGCTGATTCGTCTTGCAACGTCACCAACCCGTCCTTAAACGCTTGTGAGCTGGCAACGTGGCCACCGGCAAGGAGCAAAGCATCCGGCGTTACCTTTGAAGGTGTGACCGTAAAGCCTTCTTCTTCCAAAATCTTCGTTGCATCGGCAACCGTCGTGACTGCCAAGTTTACACGAGCTGATTGCGCAGGCGCGTCGTTGATTGCCATCGCAATACGTGACGCCTTCTCCCAGCCCAACTCTTCCGTCAATTGGTTAATCAACCAAGTTGGCAATGACGCCTCAATTGACAAACGCTCAACCTTGTCAGTAATTTCGTCAAATGAGCGCACACCTTCACGGTCAATCGCGTGAAGCACACCCGTGACAAACTTACGAACCCCATCGTGACCGCGACGCTTGGCGATGTTAATCGCTTCGTCAAAGATAGCGTGGTTGGGCACCTTGTCCAAGAACTTCATTTGGAAAAGAGACACATACAACAATTCGCGAACCCATGGATCCAACTTTTCCGGCTTCTTCACAAATGGCGTCAACCAGTATTCCAAGGTCATGCGACGTTGAATAACACCGTAAACCATTGTTGTCATCAAGTGAACGTCACGTTCATCCAATTCAGCTTGCTTAACCGTATTGTTCAGTTGCAAGTTTGAATAGGCACCATTACGAATCTTTTCAAGTGTTCGAATGGCCATTGCACGTGCATTGTGCAGCTCCCATTCGGCAACTTTATTACTACTTCCCTTGCTCATCGGTAATCACCATGTCTCCTTCTTCGAACTTAGCGTGTCCATTTAGATACGCCGTTACGTCCATCTTTGGCTTACCAGCTGGTTGCAATTCATCGATTGCAATGATGTTGCCATCCCCAGCAGCTAGCCACAAATCATGCTTGCCCTTCTTAACAACCGTTCCGGCTGGTGCCGTTGTTGTTTCGTCAATCAAGTGGGTACGTTGAATCTTCGTGCGTACACCGTTAATCGTCGTGTGGGCAATTGGGAATGGGTACAAACCACGCACATGGTTGTGAATCTCACGTGCTGAACGGCTGAAGTCCAAAATTTCTTGTTCTGGTGAAATGTTTGGTGAGAACGTCACGTCTTCTTCAGCTTGTGGTTCAGGTTGCACATCCCCAGCAATCAACTTAGGCAACGTCTCCATCAACAAATCACGTCCCAATAGACTCAACTTGTCGAACAACGTACCTGTGTTATCGTCATCCAAGATAGGCAACGTTGCACGTGAAATCACATCACCGGCATCCATCTTCTTCACCATGTACATGATTGAGACACCTGTCTCAGCATCGCCGTTAAGCACAGCGTAGTGAATAGGTGCGCCACCACGATACTTTGGTAGCAATGATGCGTGGACGTTAATCGCCGCAATTTGTGCTGCTTCCAACAACTTGGTTGGCAAGAATTGGCCGTACGCTGCTGTAATCAACAAATCTGGTTGCATCGCAATGACTTCAGCCATTTCCTCTGAGCCAGAAAGCTTTTCAGGTTGCAAGACCTTAATGCCTGCATCAACGGCTGCTTCCTTTACTGGCGTTGGCGTCATTACACGCTTACGACCAACTGGACGATCTGGTTGCGTCATTACGGCCGCAACCTCGTAGTCATCATTTGCAATCAATGCATTCAAAATTGGCACAGAAAAGTTAGGGGTTCCCATAAATACAATCTTAGTTGTCATGTTGCCAGTCTCCTTTTTATATGTATGAGGCACAAAGCCTCGTTTGTTTGCTAAATAAAGTTCACTGGGTCGCGATCAATCGTTAAGGTGACACCTTGTTTTTGTAGTCGTTGTCCGGCTGAAACAAGTTCCGTTAACGCTTCTTCTAACCCATCGTCATGCTTAAACTTAATCACCATACGGTAGTAGTACTTATTCTTCAAACGTGCGATTGCACCGGTCGAAGGGCCAAGCAAAACTGAGTCAGATGCCAAGTGGCGCTTGAGCCAGTTCGCTGTCTGATAGGCAACCTTGGCTGCCTCATCTTGACGTTCATGGGCAATCTTAATTTGCACCGTGTAGAAGTATGGTGCGTACTGCCAAGTATGACGTAGATTCATTTCTTGTTTGTAGAATGACTCATAGTCCTGCGTCTTGGCCAACTGAATGGCATAGTGATCAGGGTTAAAGGTTTGGATAACCACTTCACCTTCCTTATCAGCACGTCCTGCACGACCAGCCACTTGGGTAAGCAGTTGGAAAGTACGTTCAGAAGCACGATAATCCGGCAAACCAAGCGTGGTATCAGCGTTTAGCACACCGACCAATGTGACATCTGGAAAATCCAGACCCTTGGCAATCATTTGCGTTCCCAACAGGATATCCGCCTTTTTCTCACCAAAATCATTCAACATCTTATCGGTCGCACCCTTACGACGCGTGGTATCAACGTCCATACGGATGATGCGCGCGTCAGGCATAATACGTTGCAATTCTTCTTCAACCTTTTGCGTACCCGTACCATAAGGACGGATACGATCAGAACCGCAGTTGGCACAAGTTGTTGGGATTGGTTCGCTGTAACCACAGTAGTGGCATTCCAAACGACCCGTGTCCTTGTGCACCGTCAAAGCCAAATCACAGTTCACACAACGTGGCGTATAACCACAGTTGCGACACATCATGAAGTTTGCATAGCCACGTCGATTCAACATCAGGACACTTTGTTCTTGTTTGTCCATGCGGTCGCGGAGTTTCGTTAATAATTGTGGTGAGAAAATATCATCCCCACCAGCCTTCATCGCTTCACGCATGTCCACAACGTCCGCCTTTGGCAACGGATTGTGCAACGCACGCTCCGTCAACGTTAGCAATGTATATACACCACGTTGGGCACGCGCACGACTTTCCAACGATGGTGTTGCTGACCCCAGTACAACCGTTGCATTGTGATACTCGGCACGCCAAAGCGCGACATCGCGAGCGTGATAACGTGGATTTTCTTCTTGCTTATAGGTTGCTTCGTGCTCCTCATCGATTACGATAAGACCAATATTTTCCAACGGTGCAAAAATCGCTGAACGTGCTCCCACAACCACTTGCACTTCATGACGTTCAACACGACGCCACTCATCATAACGTTCGCCATCTGACAAACCTGAGTGCATCACCGCCACATTGTCGCCAAAACGTCCCTTCACACGGCGTACCATTTGTGGCGTCAACGTAATTTCCGGCACCAACATCAAGGCTGTCTTACCATTGGCCAACGTGTGGGCAATGCTTTGCAAGTACACCTCGGTTTTTCCTGAACCGGTAATACCTTCTAGCAAAAAGGTGTGATTCTCGGCTTTATTCAAGCTAGCCGTAATGGCATCGTAAGCAACTTCTTGCTCTGGGTTTAACGTCAAAGCTTCCGTTGCAGCTACCGGGCTACTCAAACGTGGCAATCGATATTCTTCAATTTCGGCACGCGTAATCCAGCCCTGTTCCTCAGCTTTTTTAATCGTTGGATAGTCAAGATGTTGTTCATCAATAACAGTCTTGATTGGCATAAAGTCCCGTGGAGCCGTCATCAAAAAGGTCAACAAGCGCGCTTGCTTAACCGCCGTCTTACGTAACTGACGACGCTCATTATCATAAAAGTCAGCGTCTTGGGTCGGCTTCATCGCCAAGACTGTTTTCGCCGTGGCACGATTATCCACGACATAGCCAACCTGTAGAACACCCTGTCGTTGCAAACGTTGCAACTTTGGCAATAGCGCTGGCTCAATTTCATGTTCGTCAAACGGAATTTCAGAACGATCCGCAAATAGCAACGCAACGGCTGCATCATCCGCAATCGCATCTGAGTCAACCAGTTGTAACGTCTTTGAATACTTAGCGCGCATCACGTTAGGTAGCATCGTTTGCAACACGCTAATCCGGAATGAAAAATTCGTTTCGGCCAACCAGCCACCTAGTTGCAACAATTCATCATTCAAAACTGGGGTTAGCTCTACAACGCTATCAATTTCCTTCAACTTGTCAGCATCTTCAGCCTCGTTGAGGATGCCAACGACGAACCCCTGAATCAAGCGATTTCCACGGCCAAATGGTACAACAACCCGCATACCATCAACGACAACATCTGCTAACTCAGCCGGAATACGATAGGTATATGGCTGGTTTGTTTGCATTGCCGGTACATCGACAATCACTTGTGCATACATGTAATATTTTCCTTTCATCTGGTCTCTATATTCAATAAGTCTAAAATTTGCTCACTCTATTTTACCAAACTTAGGCAAATCCCCCTAATGACGCCCGATACGCTTTATATTTCCTTTGGTTTTACACCAACAAAAAAGGTCAAGGTATTGTCACCTTGACCAATTTTCAATTTTATTCGCGTTGATTTTTAAATCTTGTCATCGTTAGTTTCACCGCTTCATGCATGAACACATCTAATTCGGCAAACGATGGTGGCATTTGCCAAATAAATAAACGTTTGTTCGGTGCAAGCGGCATTAAATGGTCGGCCAATACAGCGTCGGCAATCGTTGGATCATCAATATAATCAATGTTCAACTCGTATCGACGGCGTAGCAATGACTCAATCTCTTGTTGTAATCCCGGATTATCAAATTCAAGCATAATCGTCATCTTTGGAATCATCACATCACGACTGATAGCGTGCAAAAAGACGTTATAGAACATCGCAAATAAACGTGAACGTATCTCGTGACTTTCAACCCCAAAATGTTCCCGGATGCCATCAAATACTTGTTCCGTAAAAAGCTCATACTCCGGTAGCAGGGAATGTCGTGGCATCTGATCGTCATGCCCGCGATAATCAATCTTGTATAAGAAATAAACCGCAATCATTGCTCGGTCAAGATTAGTCTTAATATCATCCTCGGTGTCCGCCGGCATCAACGTTCTAAACTGACGCAAGTACTGTTGCTTAATGATGTCGATAATGCCGTTGTAGAAACGGAAATAGTGACGGTCCGCATTCGCCACCGAACTCGCCTGCAAAAAGCCATTACTAATCAACGCCGTCATGCCATATCGGATTTCACGATTTAGATGTCCCGGTGTAATGTTAGTAAACCCTTCCGCCATTTGCTTTACTTTGTCATACACCGCTGCCATTTGTGGATTAAAATCGGGCGTATCAACTAGGACATCAAAGTCATTGTCGCGGGGGATGAAACAGGCAACGCCCATACGTGCGACCCAAACCGCAACGGTAATCGCCATAATGTATTTGCGCCGGACTGGGAGCTTTTTATTTTGTGAAAACTCATAGTAACCAATAATTCGTTGGACGCATTGCATGGTTTCTTCGTCGAAATAATTTCCCAAATCATCGACTGTATCCGTCGCACCGAAAATTAATCGCTCATACATGATGCGCAACACGGTCTCATTTCCTTCAAGCCGATTCGCTGAATTTAGACGAACCCCACTCGCACCCAGACGTTTATTTAATTCGTGCTTGTCTTCGTTCAAATGATTTAAATTCGCACCTGTCTTTTTCGCAATCTCATTTAACGAAAACGGCCGATCCTTTAACGTCGCAATCAATAGTTGAAAAGCATGTGACTCTAGCGTGTACTTACGCTCCATTCTGACCAAACTCACGCTGTAGCCGGGCAACCAATGAATGATGCGTGTATCGGCATCGTACACCAGTTGGATGTGACGAGGAATATGGTTTTCTTTTTCATCCGCGATCAGTTCCGTTACTAACGTTTCGGTCATGTACTTTGACCAGCCAAAATGGGTCTCAATTTCTGCTAACGTCATAAAACTGCCACTGCTTTGGTATAAAAAGCGGAACAGTTGCAACTTCTTATATTCGCGTTTCCCTAATAACCATTCCATCACGAAACTCCCCTACTTGCGCTAATTTACTTGAAATAGTAGCACAAGGCGTCATGTAACCTCGTGAAGAAAGATTGAAAAAAAGACCTGATTCAGTAATATCAGGTCTTTTGTACTATTCATATTTGTGTTTAAGCTTCTGGCGCGTTGCTCAACGTCCAAGTCAAAGTTGTTGTGTACGTGTCAGCCAAAGCAGCGTTGGCTGGAACTGTCAAAGATACACCATCGTCAGTGTGGTTCGTTGTGTCAGCCGTTCCTTGGAATGAAGCGAAGTAGTTACCAGGCATCGTCCCTTGCTTAGCATCCATAACTGTGCTGTTCTTATCAGACAACGTGTTCGCTTGGTGCGTAATCGTTGAAACATCCCCATTTGCCAATTCGGTAACAGCTGGGTCAGCCAACTTCAATTGAGCCCCCTTCAAAGTTGAACCCTTAGTTCCGATGAAATCGCTGTCTTGCTTAACTGACAAGTTCCAACCAGTTTGGACGGCACGCTTGTCTGAAACTTCAGTATAAGCTGGAATAAACTTGCCGTTCTTAGTTGCCAATTGCTTAGCAGCGTATGATTCTTGCTTTGAGCTGATCGTGTGTGAATCAAAGTCAAAGTCCGTTGCCCAAACCAACTTCAACAAAGCCTTTGAATCGTTTCCGTTGTTACCTGGTTGGTCAGGCGTGTCTGGGTTTTCTGGGTCAGTACCAGGCGTTACTGGCTTGTCTGGGTTTTCCTTAGGTGCTTGGAAGGCAACCTTGGCATCAGTCTTCGCCGTGTTGTCCGTGTAAGTTGCTGCAAATCCAGTTGATGATACCATCAACGTTCCCAAAATTGCCGTCGTTGCCAAAAATACAGTCTTCTTCATGATAGTTTCCCTCTTTCCGTATATATCAAAAATCCCAAAATTTTTCTCATTACCATGTCTTGTTTGGCGGGGCATGGTAACCCACTTTTACCCAATTTGTCATTTATGCTGGTACCGTTCCTAGTGTCCAAGTAATTGTGCCGTGATAATCTTTTCCCGCTTGGGCTTGTTGCGCTGGCTTCGTAAATCGCAGCCCAACCATGCCCGGGTTAGCGTCATTAATCGTTGTTTCCGTAATGCCGTCGGTCGATTCGTTTGACTGATTGGCAATTTCTGTTTCGCCATCGCTGTTAATCGTGAATTGTCCGCCTGCGAGCTCCAAGGTTGGCTTGCCGACCATGAAGTCTTGATCCAACTTGGCTGTTAGTCGCCAATTGCGGTTGGCCATGGTCGCATCTGTATGGGCAACATATAGGCTGCCGTGCACGCTTTTGGCATACTTTGTGGCGTTTCCTTGGTAGTACTTATCGCCCACTGTAATCGTGCCAAAGTCCATCTCGTCTGGCGCAAATACTTTGAACATGCCCTTGTAAGTGACTGTTTTGTCCAACGTTTCAGTGGCGTTTTGATCAATGGCGTCCCAATGGAACGTTGTCACATCTGGTGTATATCCTTTAACTTCCGGCGTCTTCACGTCTTGCCAAGAGGCCGGCGTTTCCAACTTCACTTGGCCTGTGTATTTATCAGTTGTCCGTATGAGTTGAATGGTTTGCACGTTATCTTTTTGTAACTGTGTAGCTGGCAATCCTTGATAGTGAACCGTGCGCTTGTACGTTACTTGTTCGTCACTTGTATCGTGGGCCACATGAATGATGACCGGTTGGTTCGTCACATTATTTTGATCATCTGCCGTAACGGTCCCAACGTTATTTTCCAAGTGGACGATGTGCGTGTTCACTGGTACTAGGTTCTTCAAATCTGTGATCGCGTAGTTGAAATCTTGCCCAATCACTACCGGCATCGTCGCATCGGCTAGCTTGTTGTTAGGGTCGGTATCATCGACCAGTTGGACAGGTAACTTACCCGATACCGCATCATAACGAACTGTGATGACATTTTTTGAAGCATCTTCAGTTGTTGTGATGGTGCGGTCGGCAGCTGTGCCAGCTAGTGTGGCGTGGGGGATGCTTGGTGCAATCCAATTTTCTTCACCGCTTCCAGATACCGAAATCTTTGCACCAATGATGCTGTCGATTTGCGCATCGTCGGCAAGTCGGTTACCATCTTTGTCGACAAAATGTACTGTCGTCGTCGTTGTGTCATACGTTCCTTTGATGTCGTTTAGGCTAAGATAACTTTTGTCATAGTAACCATTTCCTTGAACTGATGTTAACAAGCCGATGTAGATACGAGATACCGTCTTTGGAATATCGGTCGTCGCTGTTAGACCATCGCTGCCCGTGTAAGTAACCTGGCGTGTCGTTGCGTCATAATTAACGTCGTATTGTTGATCAATTGGCTTTGCTGACCAGTTACTCGTCGTAAATTTTGTCTGCTTGGCTTGATTTTTAACCCCCGCAATCGTCGTTCGCACGAAATTGTAGTGATCCATCTTATTGATTCCCCAACCCCAGTTAACTGGCCCATAGTATGTTTCACCAAAGGCTTGTGTCCCAAACGTTGTCTGCCATGCCACGTCTTTGGTGGCATATCCAGCATTTGATTTCACACCGCCGGTTTGTACACTTGATAGCTTCTCGGCACTAGCGGTGGACAAGGCAACTCCCAAAAAGTCACTTGTATACAAGTAATTGTTTTTTGAGGTGATGTAGCCGTGCGTTTTCAACGAAAAGTCGCGGTCTGTGCGCAATGGTCGTTCAAATGCTGCCGATGAAAATCCGTAAGCACCACCATCTGCTTCACCATTCAACATTTGCCAGTCGCCAACTCCTTTGCGGAAAGTCGGCGTTGGAAAAGATGCCGAGTGCGTTGGCGTCGTTCTGACAACCGAGTGCTTATCATCAAACGTCTTTGCATCAGGCGAAACGTTTTTAGCGGGGATGTGATCACCCGGTTGTAAGGTCGTATCATCCGCGAATGCCATTTCAACCGACATACTCAACAATGCTGCAACACCAATCAACACAATCAGTGGTTTTATTAAGTTATTAGTTTTGATTACCCTCATTGTTGGTTACCTCACTAACGCTCATTTGCAATCGACGCAACTCCGCTGTGCGCTTACGATCGCGTCGTACTAAGAAGATGATTAGCAAAATCAAGAGAATGACTGCCAAAATCATCAAAGCGATTTGCCACCATACCCAGTGGCTGATTGTGACATTGCGTTGGTTCATTGTGCGGGCTTGATTAGCTGCAACGACAAACGTTTGCTTGAAATGCCAGTGACCTTGCTTGGCCGTTAAGTCGATGTCAGCCACGTACTTGCCCGGCTGCAACTTTTGCCCATCCGTCATCATCATCGTGTAATCGAAGTGGCTGTTTGGTGCGACCTTCTGATCCTTTTTATCTTCAGATAGAACTTGCTTGTGATCCTTAGCCGTGTAGACCACCGCATGTGACTTCATGTCAGTGATGAATGCCGGTTGATCGTTTTGCAAGCGGGCTAGGATGGCCGTGCGATAGTTCACCGTTGCTGGACGAACTTGGTGCATACGCAAGTTTGGTGTGACCGCATCATCTGATTCGTGTAGCACAACCCCCATGTCGTAGGCGTAACGGTTGCGAATTTGAACCCCAGTATTTTGTGTCTTACCGGCTTCAGGGTCGGTCACAAACGAGATACCACCCACTGCGATACCGTTAAATCGTTGACTTTGTACCAACAACTTGGCGCTGACTTTGATGGTACCGTGTGCTGGAATTGTCACACTCTTTGGTACCGTAATCATGCTGCCGACGTTGGCAGTCATTGATTCGTCTACTTTGATCTTGTTCTTACCATATTCGATGACCCCATTATCATTGGTGGATGCCGGATTAGCACTCATGTGAACAAGCATTGGCTTATCACCGTCATTCATCAATGTCATCTCTAGGTTTTGTTCTTGTCCTGGTTCGACCTTCAAGTCGTAATATCCAGTCTTTGTATCAATTTGTGATGCTGGGAAAATTGGATCAACGCCGAGGGCACTATTATCAGCAAAGGCAGTTGTTGCAACTTGACTCATGCCGAATGTCAACGCAGTCGCTAATGCAATTTGTAGCTTTCTCTTCATGTCTCTTTCCTCCTCTTCCTTACACATAGAAGTTTAGCAAAGCCACCATCGTTCGGAATAACTACCTTAGAATGGAGTAGATACGGCGTGATACAAAGATTATTTTTTTGAGTATTTAAAAAACATTTACGAAAGTCGTTATGCGTTTTTCCGGTTTATCGGATTTAAAACACAAAAAAACGACCAACCTCGCGGATTGTGAGATTAGTCGTTTATTGTGTTAGGTTTGAAATATTGGTTTCACGTTCAACAGCTTATATTACTTCGTTGGAGACGCGTTCAACGTCCAAGTCAAGTTCGTGCTGTAATCACCAACCAAAGCAGCGTTACCAGGCACTGACAATTGGATACCTTGTGAGAATCCCTTATCGTCAAGCTTGTCTCCAAAGTTTACTGAGTAAGTACCATCCAAAGTACCGGCTGGTGCTTCCATGACCTTTTGTTCTGTCAAAAGATCATTATCTTTTGCAGTACCGGCAAGCGTGTTCATTGGCTTAACGTTAGTATCATAGTAGTTAAGTTGCTTAAGTTGAAGTGAGGCACCCTTCAAAGGCGTCGTTCCCTTCATAAATTGTTGATCTTCCTTAACGTGCAAAGACCAGCCGGCTGCCGTTCCACGTTGATCAGAAACTTGAGCGTATGGTACGAATCCAGAGGCATCCTTTTCAGTTTCTTGACCACCCCAAACTTGGTTGCTAGAACTAATTTCGTGTGTTCCGAAATCAAGGTGTGGCGCCCACAAAATGGCAAGTGCACCTGGGTGAGTGTTTCCACCTTCACCTGGTGTCTTGGGATTGTCAGGGTTTGATGGATCAGGGATGAAAGGCTTATCAGGGTTAGTTGATGCCTTAGTAAAGTGTACAACTGCAGGACTCGTAGCAGTTGAGTTACCGTTTGCGTCCATAATCTGCCGGTGCTGTTGGCGTGGTGGCATCAGCAAAAGCTGCTGATGAAGCAATCATACCACCCAAGATGGCGGCAGTTGCCAAAAATACAGTCTTCTTCATGAGAACTATACCTCTTTCTTTAAAATAAAAATTTAAAACTCCCCATGATTTTTTACGGGGCATGGACCCCCATTTTGACGTCTTTTATTAAGCTGGTCCGGTTCCTATTGTCCAAGTAATAGTTCCGGAATAGTCTTTATCTCCAGAATTCCAATCAATATGTTGATTTCTTAAACCGTTGAATTTCAATGAAAATAGTTGCTTGAGAGCATCCGGATGACCATTATATTTTGAACTATCGACTATTCGATAGATTCCTTTTTGAACCAGGAGCGTATCATTAACTCTCGTATAATCGAACAAATCCGTTTGTTCAGTACCATTCAATTCTTTTCCAAAGATAGTGAGCGTCGGTGAGCCAATCATAAAGTTATCGTCCATATTGACCTTTACATGCCACTTCACATCTTTTTTCGCAGGATCGGTATTTGCAATATCAAGATCACCCTTCAGATTTGCTGCTCCTTGTTGAGCGGCTCCGTCAAAAACTATATCCCC
Source organism: Weissella confusa (assembly GCA_041871065.1). NCBI lineage: Bacteria > Bacillati > Bacillota > Bacilli > Lactobacillales > Lactobacillaceae > Weissella > Weissella confusa. Next base: position 1,579,767 of record CP168942.1, read on the forward strand.
GTAGTGGACAGTTCCGAAATCAATCGCAGGCGCATACAACTGTAATGTTCCCCCGTATTTAACAGTCGTAGATTCAAATAATTGAGTTTTTTCATCAATAGTCTCTTGACTATAGTTAACAGATTCTTGATTTGGCACATATCCCTCAACTTCAGGACTTTTAATATCTTTAAAGTTCTTTAAATCAAAAGTTGGCTTATAACTTGCATCATTATTTTTTAAATATTCATCAATTGTTTCTTTCACCTGATAAAGATCAATTGCATCTGCTGGGGCTGCGGGCGTTCCTGTTAGGCCGTCATCGAAGACGTAATGAACCTTACGAGTGAAATTTAAGGTAGGGTAGTCCATGTGGTGCTCCACATGAATAATGATTGGCGTATTGTTGTCATTAATTGTTCCAGATGGATTTTCCAATGACTTTACATCAACGCCCTTTGGCAGCTCAACGTGGTCAATAATGTTCGTAGTATCGTAATCGTACGAATCTCCGTATGCATAATTTTGATCATTGCCAGTCTTAGACTTCACTGCCATACCATTTTTGATAACAGGTGAATCTTTTTGGGTATCATCAACAACCTTATATGGCAAATTTTCAACAGCGGCATCATACTTTACATTGATAATGTTAGGTGTCGAACCGTCATCTGCCAGTTCCTTGGTAACAATTGTTCTGTTTGCTCTTTCTGCTGCACTATTATTTAACGTTGCGTGCTCAATGTGAGGCGCAATGTAATTCTGTCCATTAGCTCCTACGTCATTACCTGAGACCGATAAGTGTTCACCGATAATACTGGTAATAACGCTCTTCTTCCCGAGAGAGTAATTTGATGACCCCGGATCTACATTTTCATTAACGTAGTTAACATCTGTCTTAGTTGTTGCATATGACCCTGAAAAATTCGAAAAATTGATACCACCATCATCAAGATCTCCATTTCCTGCATTAGTAGTCACAGCACCAATATACAAATGCGAAACATGGTCCGGAAGCTGTAGAGAAACTGTTTTAGATTGCTTTGGAACAGAAAATGTTATGACGCCTGGCTGACCATCATCTGAGTGCTTATAATGAACGTCATATGTTTGGTTAATAACTTTTTTTGCAAACCATCCCGCCCAAGTTGGTCCTGTTTCAAACTGATTAATTAGTTGGTTAGATTGCACACCATTTTGTGAGGTACGGACCACGTTCTGGTGGGTGGTATCTCCACCCATGTCAGCATACACACCAAATACTGACTGCCATTTTGTGTTTTCATTCGCGTATCCAGCATTCTTGTGAAAGGCGACTACCTGGTTTTTAGCCATGTGATCAGGATTATCTGTGGTTAGTATCACACCCATAAAATCTGAATTGAAACTCATATCGTCGCTCGAGTGCAATTCTAGTTGAGCTTCAAAATTGAAGTCTTTCGACAAGTCAAAAGGACGATTAAAAGCTACTGTTGCACTACCATTATCCGTATTCTTACCCTGAGCCAACCGCCATTTATGTGATGAAGAATCATAAGTTGGTTTATCAAACGGCGTAATTGAACTCGCTCTCCTACTATCAGGAGTTGCGTTATCCGGATTAAAGTCATCTGGATTCACGGTAATATCGTCGGCAGTTTCATCTTTGCCTACGGTCAATTGCTTTGCAGGTTTAGCATCTGCGTTTGTAACTGGAGTGGCTCCAACAAACGGAATAACCCCAAAACCTAGCAACGTTGTAGTTAACAGTGTTGCACTTAACGTTTTAAATTTTTTCATTATCACTCACCTCACCGTACACCACTCTTTAGACGGCGTAGTTCAGCGGCTTGCTTTCGATTACGTCGTACTAAGTAGGTAATCAACAATACTAATAACAAGAATGCCAACAAGAGTAGAAGTGTTTGCCACCAAGCGAAATGACTAACCGTTACGTTTTGCTTATTAATGGCGTGTGCCTTTTGTCCTGAGACATCAAAGCTTTGCTTAAAGTGCCAGTGCCCTTCATTAGCGGTTAAATTAATATCAGCCACATATTTACCTGGCGCTAACTTTTGACCATCCGCAAACATCATTGTGTAATCAAAGTGCGTGTTTGGTGCCACCTTTTGATCACTTTTATCTTCTGCCAAAATTTGTTTATGAGTCTTGGCATTATACACAACGGCATGGGATTTCATGCCAGTAATGAAGGCAGGCTTGTCGTTCTGTAACCTAGCCAAAACAGCCGTGTGATAGTTAACCAATGATGCACGGACTTTATGGATGTGTAAGTCTGGCTTCACAGAATCATTAGACTCATGCAAAACAACCGCTACATCATATGCATAACGATTTCTAACTTGCATACCAGCAGACTTTTTCTGATCCTTATCTGGGTCAGTCACAAATGAAAGGCCTCCAACTGCAACACCATTAAAGTGCTCTGGTTGAACTGCCAATTTTGCCGAAACCGTTGTAGAAGAATTTGCTGGAATAGTTACTTCTTTTTGGATTGTAATCATCTGTCCAACATTGGACTTTAACGAAGCATCTGTCTTGATGTTATTTTTTCCATATTCAACAACACCGCTATCATTTGTCGAGGCTGGATTAGCGCTCATATGAACACGTAGTGGCTTTGAACTGCCATTCATCAATGTCACTTGCAAAGTTTGTTCTTGATTAGGCTGCACATTTAAGTCGTAGTACCCTACTTTAGGATCAATTTGACTTTCGGGAAAAATCGGGTCAACTCCAAGCGCACTATTGTTTGCAGAAGCCGTCGTACCGACTTGGCTGACACCAATGGCTAGGGCGACTGCTAATGCAAGTTGTAGTTTTCTTTTCATTCTGACATCCTCCTCTTTCCTTCTTCATACAATAACAAGAGGATTGAGCGCTCTGTTCATAACCGCTTTAAAGGGCGTTGTGAACAGAGCCTTTTAACTCTTTTTAATTTATCTAAAAATACAATCGCTAATATTTTCAGTGTCCTTTTCACGGGCTAAAAACAAAAACGGCATAGCTTACTCGTCAGAGCAGGCTATGCCGTTTAACTTTCGCATATAAAAAAGTGAGTCCGATACGAATATCAGACTCACTTTTTACTATTTATTATTGTTCGTTCTTCAACGTTTCAACGTCACGAGCAATCATGATTTCTTCGTCAGTTGCGACCTTCAAAACCTTAACTGATGAATCGTCCGTTGAGATGATCATCTCATCATCACGTTGCTTGTTTTGTTCTTCGTTCATCTTGATACCCATGAAGTTCAAGCGCTTGATGATTTCTGAACGCAAGTCATCGGCGTTTTCACCGATACCAGCCGTAAAGACAATAGCATCAAGACCTTCAAGCTCCATGTAGTATTGACCGATGTAACGAACAACACGGTCAACGAACATTTGGATAGCCAATTCAGCGTGCTCGTTAGTATCACGAACAGCCTTCAAGTCACGCATGTCAGCTGACAACGTTGACACACCCAACAAACCTGACTTCTTGTTCAAGATGTTAAGCATTTCGTCGTTAGTCAAACCTTCGCGCTCTTGGATGTAGTAAACCAATGAAGGATCAACATCACCTGAACGCGTAGCCATCATAACACCTGCCAATGGTGTGAATCCCATTGACGTATCCAATGACTTACCATCCTTGATAGCCGTAATTGAAGCACCAGCACCCAAGTGCAATGTCACAATCTTCAAGTCTTCCAATGGCTTACCCAAGATTTCGGCAGTGCGGGCTGCAACGTAACGGTGTGACGTTCCGTGGGCACCGTACTTACGTGCACCATACTTCGTGTAGTACTCGTATGGCAAAGCATACAAGTAGTTCTTACGAGGCATCGTTTGGTGGAATGCAGTGTCAAATACAGCTACTGACGTGGCGTTTGGCAACAACTTTTGGAATACACGGATTCCCATTGCGTTGGCTGGGTTGTGCAATGGTGCATAAGCAGCCAAGCGGTCAATCTTGTTCAACACTTCGTCATCAACGATAACTGAGTGGTTAAACCACTCACCACCGGCAACGACACGGTGTCCAACACCCGTGATTTCGTTCAAGTCAGCAATGACTTCGTGTTCCTTAAGTTGTTCCAATAGCAAGTTAATGGCAGCCTCGTGGTTGTCGATGTCTTGAATCAACTCAAACTTCTCACCGTTGAACTTCAACGTGAAAATTGAATCGCTCAAACCGATTCGTTCAACTTGTCCCTTTGCAATTACCTTTTCTGCTGGCATCTCAATCAATTGAAACTTCAATGATGATGAACCGGCATTAATCGCCATAGTCTTAGCCATGTGTACTTGTCTCCTCTTTTCCAAACGGAATTGTTCAATATCTGCAGATTAGTATATCACAATTTCTTATGAATATCTTGTCAACTATTTCGGACGTGTGTCAGTCGTACGACTACGCGTGTAGCATGTGGTTCGCAGTCATCCATGCCGTCATCTCTGTCACGAAATCTTTGTTCTCTGCAACGTTCGTCAATTCTGGTGTTTTTGCCAACATAACTGGCGTTGCTTGGATAGCATCCCCCCCGGCACGTTGCAAAACTAAGATTGCCTTGGCAGCAGCCTTGTTTGCGAACAGCTTGTCTGGGAATTGCAACAAAGCCTGGAAGTACACGTTTTCTGATTGCAAGTACTTCAACAATGATTGGGCTTGTTCCGTCTCAAATAGATTTGCTGGCACAATGATGGCTGCCATGCCACCTGGTCGCAAAGCGTTAACAGCTTGTTCAATCAACAAATGGTGTACATAAGTCAAACCATCTTCAGCGGTCGTCGCAAAGTGACTTGGCACTTCAGCCGGATAGTAACCGACTGGCAAGTCAGCCACAACAACATCTTGATCAGTTGGCAACTCACTTGCCACCGCGTCGGCCAATGTTAATTGCCAGTCAAAGCTAAGCAATGCTGCCATACCGCTGGCAACCGTTAACATGGTGTCGTCATTTTCGATACCGTTGATGGTCATCGTGTTGCCTTGTTGGGCAAGAACTTGTTGCACAGTGGCCAACAAGTTTCCAGTTCCAACCGTCAAATCAAGTAGCTTTGTCGCCGTGTTCTTGGCTGTAAATTGCTCAGCCAAGAAACCAACCCACATGCCAATCGCATCTGGGGTTACTTGATAGTTAGCTTGCAAACCATCTTCACGCATTGTTGCAACCAAAAGCAATTGCAAAACTTGGCGCTTCAATTCAACAGTCATGCCATCAAATGCTGCATCGTCAATCATCGCAACAATTGCCGTACGTTGTTCTTCTGAAAGGGTTGCCCACTCTTCATCTTCTTGGTTCAACATCACTTCAAACATGACAACCAACGCTTCAATTGCTGCCATATCCAAGGCGTCAGCAATTTCCTTTTGGGCTGCCTGTAAATGCTTTACTGCTTTTTCAATTGTCTCAAACATGCGCTCACCTCTTTTTTATACTAACTAACAGTGTAGCAGGTTTCAGCTGTTTCTCAACAATTCTAGGGCTTTACTGGACGATATCGTGGTATCACAACGCGATGTTTCTCAGAAACAAGTACGACTTCTTTTAAGTCATCTCTTTCAATGACCGATGGATAGGTCGTTGTGTTACGTGGCATAACAGGCGTTTCTGGGTTGGCCATTAAAAACTGCACGGCTTCTCGTCGCTTTGTCCAATTTGTTATCACTAGGTGTCTAACTTGTTGTTGTCGGGTTTGTCCCGCCACCCAAAACGTAAAGCCACTCAAGCAAAGCAACATCAACATTAACGTATGGGCTAACAAGCTTCCCTGCCGCTCATTCATAAAAGGTTATCTCCTGTGTTACGCTAATGCCTTCTTCAAATTCAACGGTCATTTGCACACGTTGTTTCGACAATTGGACAAACGTAACCTTGCGGACCTGATTTAGATACCTCATGTTTCCACCTTGATCTGTTCGCAACACGAGCACCTTAGGTCGGGTACTAAAATAGTATTTTTTGTTCGTTATTTTGCTATATAAAATCAATTGTCGTTTAAAACACGTCTTTAGTGTCAGCCCTGTTTCTGGCGCTTCCAACGACATTATCGTCCGAGCGACCTGCGCTTCACGTTGTTGGTTGTAATTACCCTGGTACTGCTGTTTTAGATTCGTCATCACCAAGCAAAATAAACTTAGTGCCATACTAAAGACCAATAAAGCCACAAGTGTTTCGGCTAGGGTGAAGCCCCGTCGCTCAGCCATCGTTGTTGTTCCTCATAATATTGTCGACGCGCTTCTTTCATTTGTGTCTCTTCTGCCATCCGTAGACGGTTGAAATATTGAATCGTTGTCACAATCAGGCAAGCTGTCATCGTCGCAAGCAATAATGACACGAGTGCTTCTGACAACAACGCGCCTTTACGTCTCAACATGATAAGTTCCGCCTCCCAATTGAAAGACAACATTTCGCCTTCGCATTGTTTCCTTGTTATAGAGTGAAAAGCTGGTTGGCGCCATCGTGAAAACTTGACAGCGAATCATCTTTTCACCGCCAAACCAATTTTCGGGTACTCGAACAATCTGGCCATCAACATTCACATAATCTTTCTGTACCTGAATATAGAAGGCTTCATTTCGACCGACCTGTTTTTGACGCGCAACCATGAACGCTTCGCTAAATTCACGTTCAAATTTCGACCAACTCTGTTTTTCGGGCCTTACCATAAAGGTAAAGCTGGTGACTAGCATGCCCATAACGCCTAACACAACAATGCTTTCAATTAGAGTAAACGCCGTTCTACTTCTTGCCGGCAACAACTCGATCTCCCTTTAATGCAATGGCTGCTTTATCAATTTGTGCCAGTTGACCTTCTGACAAATATTCCTTATCGGCCAAATCCTTCAAACTAGCTGGTGCACTACCATTTTCATTACGGTACAAGTCGACTTGTGTTTGAACAGTCTGTACCAACGCTGTTTGTTGCTTACGTTCCGCGAACGCACGCACATGGTTAACGTTTGGCAAGACCAGCAATACCAACAGGCCAATAATAAAAACAGTTGTGACAACTTCAATCAATGTGAATCCCTTACGCTTGTTTTGATTTACCATGTCATTAAATCCCCCATATTTTGATACATCGGCATCAACATCAATAGATATAAACCGACAACAACTAAGCCAATTACACCAAAGCATAATGGTTGAATAATCAATAAATAACGACTAATCCGTCGTTCTAATAATTCAAATTTTCGTTCAGCCAGTAGTTGAAACTCCCGACCAATATCTTGTTGCTGCTTGCCCTTTGAAAACAACAATTCGCTTTCCCGGGGAAGCAACGGTACCTTTGCAACAAACTCAGCAATGCTTTCTCCTGCTGTGAGTGACTTTTCGGCCAGTCGACTCACATCTTTTAGCACGCCACCTTCATCTAAACTTGCAAAGCGCTTAACAATTACCGAAAAACTCACGCCACTTGTTAACAGCAATCCCAATTGTAATGAAATTTGATAATCCAAACTCAATCGTACGACCGGCCCAATTAATGGCAAACGCCGAATCACCACCAATCTCTGTAGCCAAGAATGTCGGCGCCACCAAGCCCACCCGGCAACACTGACGCCAATAAATGCAGCCACCATTACAAACAGCACAATCGGTAGTCCAGGCAACGTTGGCAATGTCATCCCCATGTTCGTAAACTCTGGCAAGAGGAATTGCATAAAGACTGCAAATATCACAGCTAGCAAACCAAACAGTACAATCGGATACAACAATAGTTGGCATAACTTTTGAATTTGTTGCATACGTCGCCTTTCACGGCTACCAATTTCAGCTAAAATATCCATCAAATTGCCATGCACAACGGCGAAGGCTAATTCACGTCGGATTTCTGCTCGCACATGCGGTGTAACTAACTGATAAAAATGGCGTCCTTCGCGCAGACCAGCAATGATTCGTTGCAAATCCCGCCGTAATTTAGGCAACAATGATTCCAATGCGATTAGTGCCTTTTCCAAGTCATAGCCAACGCTAATCAACTGCGCCAATGTCTCAAAAAAATCTACTTGCTCTGCTTTCGACCACCGCTTATTCCGCATGCCACTCAGCCATCCTTTCTTGCAAGTCAGCGCCAGTCAACACGGCTAAGTCTGCTGCGACGCCATCCTCAGTTATGACTAATTTTTGATGAACCATGCCCGTCATGACTTGGCGCAACGTCCCGGCCGGCACTCCAAAATCACGTAAGCGATGCCAAATGCCCAGATGCGACATTGCATGAATCGTACTGATAATCAAGTGGCCACTCAGAGCTGCTTCAACCACAATTTGCGCCGTTTGGGCATCTCGAATTTCACCGATAATCATCACATCCGGATGATGACGCAAGGCAAGCTTCAACAAATCTGGATAATCCATCTGGGCCGCCTTATTAACCTGCAATTGCAAAAAGTTTGGTTGCACCACTTCAACCGGATCCTCAATCGTTAGCACAATTTTCTCTGTCAAATACCGATAGGCTAAATAATGGAGCGTTGTCGTTTTTCCTGACCCCATCTGACCGGCCAACAAAATCAGCCCAGCACCACTCGTCATTGCCTCGTCCACGGCGGCCACATCGCTTTGAGCCGTTAATTGGATATGCTGGTCATCAACAGCGAATATCAGGCGCACAACAATTGATTCACGGTTCAAAAAATCTCCCACACTAGATATCCGTAAATACAGTTGTTCCTGATCAAGTAAATAACACCATCGGCCAAGCTGCGGACGTCGCGTCTCACTAATATCCATTTGGGCTTCGAATTTAATGTGGCGAATCAAGGCTTCTCCATTAGCCAAAGTTAGGGATGCCAATGGTTGAATCCCGGTTGCTGTGTAACAAAACACCCGATAGCCTTCTTCACCAGGCATCACGTATAAGTCACTTGCTCGCACCTGGGCAGCCGTCTGCACTAACGACGCAAATTGTTTTTGAACGCTCATGTCTCATTCACCTCCTTCGAAAAGAAAGAGTGAAAAGCGACGCAATTTTCCAATTATTTTTTGACTTGTTTTATTTCATAGATTTAATGACAACAAAAAACGCGTGATGCACAAGGCATCACGCGTTAGATTTTGTTTATTAATTAATTGCCAACGAAATGAAGTTAAGCAAGAACAGAATAGTCACAACCCACAAAATTGGGCTGATTTGGTTGAACTTGCGCTTCACACTCTTGATCAAAACGTAGAAAATGAAGCCGGCAGCGATACCGTATGAAATTGAGTATGAGAAGGCCATGAAGGCTGATGTAAAGAATGCCGGAATGGCAATTTCAATATCATCCCATGTAATCAACTTAAACTCATTCATCATCATAATACCAACCACAACCAAAATTGGTGCTGTTGCGGCAGATGGAATCACGTTAACCAATGGCGCTGCGATAATAGCAAGCAAGAAACCAATTGAAATGACAACTGATGTCAAACCAGTACGTCCACCAGCCTTGATTCCTGCTGATGCTTCAATAAATGTCGTCGTGTTTGAAGTACCAAAAATACCCGCAAACATCGTTGCAAACGTATCAGCAACCAAACCACGATCCATCTTTGACTTGAAGCCCTTACCTTCGTAGAACTCCTTTTGGTCAGCTTCAGAGAAGATACCAGTCGTCATACCAGTTCCGATAAACGTTCCAATGGCATCAAACAATCCTGACAATCCCATTGAGAAGACCGTCAAAACAACAATCAAAACGTGCTTTGGTGACGTGAACATTGACCACAACCCATCAGGTCCAAGGGCTTGACCAAAGATTGAGCCAAAGTCGTGGAACGTTGATGAGAATGATGCCATGGCATCAATGTGTGTGTTTGTCACACCCATTGGAATACCAATGACAGTTGTAATCAAAACAGAAAGCAAGAAGGCACCAGGTACGTTAGCAACAACCAACAATACCAAAATAATCAAACCAATCAAGCCCAACAAAACTGCTGGTTGTGCAAAGGTTGAGATTGATGGCGTCGTCCCACCATTCGCTGTGATGCTCTCAATGACCTTGGCACCACCACCTTCAGTAAATGGCTTACCATTCAACGTCATGATGTTTTGTGGATCAACCAAGAAGTTCAAGAAGCCAGCGTTCTTCAAACCAATGTAGGCGATAAACAAACCGATACCAGCAGCAATCGCGTGCTTCAATTGGTCAGGGATAGCCTTCACAATCATTGATCGGACCTTCGTCAATGTGATAATCACATCAACCAACCCAACCAAGAAAACCATTCCCAATGCTTGCTTCCATGTGTACCCAAGTCCGAAAACAATCGTGTACGTGAACATGGCTTGCATACCAATTGATGGTGCCAATGCATATGGCAAATTAGCAAAAAGTCCTGTGATAAGAGTTCCCACAACGGCTGTCAAAATTGTTGCCAAGAAAACTCCCTGACTTGGCATTCCTGTCATAGACAATACTGATGGGTTCAAGAAAATGATGTATGCCATCGCAACGAATGTTGTAATACCGGCAATCACTTCTGTTCGAACTGTCGTATTGTTCTCTGACAACTTAAAAAAGCGTTCTAACATGCTTATCTCTCCTAATAAAAAATCCCGTATCATTACGGTTCGCCAAATGATACAGGAAAAGAAAACGACGCCAAAAGTAACTACTCTCGGCGTCGTTAACGGTGTCAGGCATATAGCTATACCAGGCACGTTTTGTTCCGAGTCTGTGGCGAAACACGTTAACGACTCAAGTTATTAATAATTGTTTACTACTTTATCGCTTTTTGTTCACATCGTCAACTTTTGCGCCTACAAAAAAACCGACCAAAATTTGGTCGGTTTTTCATGAGATGATTACTCAGCAGTCGTGAAGACAGCTTGTACGTCATCGTTTTCTTCAAGTTCATCAACCAAGCTAGCCAATGATGCTTGCTTATCCTCAGGCACTGCCATTGGGTTTTGTGCAACCATCGTAACTTCGTCGTTGACCAAAGTGTAACCCTTTGCTTCCAAAGCATCACGTACTTCTGGGAATGACTTAGGGTCCGTGTAGATTTCGAATTGGTCATCGTAAGTCTTCATGTCTTCGGCACCAGCCTCCAACATGTCTTCAAACAATTGATCTTCATCGATATCGTTGTCTTCAGTACGCTCGATTTCAATGTAACCCTTACGGCCGAATTGGAATGAAACTGATCCAGTCGTTCCCAATTCACCACCGAAGTGCTTAAACGTTGAACGAACTGAAGCAGCCGTACGGTTGATGTTATCAGTCAAAGCTTGAACCAAAACGGCTACACCGGCTGGTCCGTAACCTTCGTACGTCAACTCTTGGTAGTTAGCGCCACCGGCACCAGAAGCCTTATCCAAGGCACGTTGGATGTTATCCTTAGGCATGTTAGCTGCCTTAGCCTTGTCGATAACCAAACGCAATGAAGCGTTTGAGTCTGGATCTACACCGCCAGCCTTAGCTGCCGTGTACAAATCGCGGGCAAGCTTTTGGAAGATCTTACCACGCTTTGCGTCTTGGGCGTTCTTACGTCCTTGAATGTTATGCCACTTACTGTGTCCTGACATTTCAGAAACCCCTTTTCATTCGAAAATTTATCGCTTAATTTTAGCACAATTCACTAGTGCTTGACTAGTAGATTATAGCACAATGTTCATGACGTGCTACCGTTACATCCTTATTAAGGCATGAAGTCGTATGGTGTCATGTCTGCCATCCCCACATTTGGGTCAATCGACTCATCCATAATCTTCGCAATCGTTAGCAAATCATCATCGTCATCCGCAACAGCTTGGACAATTTCGTCCACAACCGGCGTATCATCAATGGTTGTGTTTTCTTCATCGATTGGCACAACTGCTACTGGCTTTTGATTAATCGCATTGACCGCTGCCAATGATTTATCATCATCCGGTACATCTGGCAGCTCACCATCTTGCGCCTGTTGCAATCGTTCTTGCAACGTCGTGTGTCGATTAACACCCTCAGTTTCGGCTGCGCGTTGGTAGGCACTAACATCTCCAATAAGGACGAGTGACTCACTAGCACGCGTTAGCCCGGTATACAGCAGATTGCGTTGCAGCATGCGACTAAACGCATTCACAAGTGGCATGATAACCAGCTTGTATTCAGCACCCTGCGCCTTGTGAATCGTCGTTGCATACGCTAACGTCAATTGATTCCAGTTCTGACGCGTATATTCAACCTCGCCGGTATCAAAAGCCACCGTGATGTTGTCCGTATTATCTTCGTTGCTCTTATCCTTCGCCAACATAATTGCCGTGATGTACCCAATGTCCCCGTTAAACACATTATGTTCAGGATCATTGGCCGTCTGCATGACCTTGTCACCAACACGGAAGTTAAACTCTAACTCACCAAGCTTCATGTGAATTTCACGCTTCTTGGCCGTCATTGGATTAAAGATTTCTTGGGCCACAGCATTCAGATTGTGAACACCCGCTGGCGTACGATACATGGGCGCCAAAATTTGCATATCAGCAACTGAATTACCGCGTTCCTTCCAACTCGTGGCAATCTGTTCAACCATGCGTGGCACCTGATTTGTCTGCGCCGGGAAAAACGATCGGTCAGGTTGGCGCTCGGTAAAGTTTGCTGGCAAGACACCGCTCTTCACTGAGCTCGCCAACTCAATAATGGTTGAGCCCTTACCCTGACGGTGGATTGTCTCCAACTCACGATAATTCAACAATCCGCTGGCTAATAAATCGTAGAAAACTCGACCAGGCCCAACAGAAGGCAATTGATCCTTATCGCCAACCAAGATGACTTGCATGCCATTTGGAATCGCGCGTAGTAATAAGTCGAATAATTGCGTATCCACCATCGACATCTCATCAATCACGAGCAAACGACCGCTTAACTCCTCGATATCAATGTCATCTGTATTTTCACGACCAGTGATACCTAGCAAACGGTGAATTGTCGAAGCTGGCATGCCTGTAGATTCGGAAAGTCGCTTGGCTGCACGACCAGTTGGCGCCGCTAAGCGAATACTCTCACTAATTTCATCCCACTTCATACCTTCATCTTGTAACAACTTCTTCAACGTTGCCACAACACCATTGATGATGGTCGTCTTTCCTGTACCGGGTCCACCCGTCAGGATAAATAGATTGCTCATCAGAGCCGCAATCATCGCATCACGTTGCACATCATCATACGGAAACGGATTCTCTTCCTCGACTTCCGCGAGTTGCTTCACAACATCAGCGCGCTTGTATTCGCTATTCTTCGTTTTGCTTAAACGGACCATGCGTTGGGCAATTTCACGTTCAGCTTCAAATAGCGCCTTAATGTATAAGTTCTGTCCGTCAGCAATCACGATGCCATCAGACGTCAAGGTTAATAATGCGCGCTTAATCAACGCTGGATCAATGCGGGCATTTTGAGAACGTTCTAGAATTTGTTGCGTAGTTTGTAGCAACGCTTCCACTTGCATAAACGTATCACCAGACTCGAATGTTGCCTGGTTAATCGCTGAAATAACCCCTGCTTGGATACGACGCGCGTCCAACGCGTCAATTCCCTGCTGAGCTGCTAAACGATCGATACGAGCAAATGAAACACCCTCAATATCGATAACCATTTGATAAGGGTTAGTTTTTAAAATCTGTAAAGTTTGCTGCTGATACTTTTGGTAAATCACAGTGGCGAGGGCTGAACCAAAACCATAATCGTTAAGCGCAATGATGGCGCGTTCCATACCGTCCGATTGTTGCAACTGCTTCACGATGACTTCTTGCAATTTAGTTGAAATACCCGTTTCAATCAAGACGTCTGGTGATTCCAGAATTTTATCAATTGCTTCAATACCGAGGTCATCAACAATCTTCGTTGCCGTCGCTTTTCCAACACCGGGAAATTGGTCACCAGATAAATAAGCAACCAATCCAGACGTTGTACTAGCTGCCTGACGTTGATAGTTTTGAGCCGCAAACTGGACCCCATAACGCGCGTGCGTCGTTAGCCGACCCTTAAACTCATAACTAGCCCCAATCTGAATATCACCAAAACTACCAGTCACCGTTAGTTCAGTATCATCATAATCGAAGTTTTGTTCGGCTACTTCGATAATCATGACTTTATAAAAAGAATCTTGGGCAGCAAACAGAATATTCTTCACTTGCCCAGTGACAGTCGGTGTTTCATCCGATGCCGCTGGGCCATCGAACAAACTAGTTTGACTCTGACTCATCTACACGACTCCCTGATAGTAGTTGTACGATTTCATCCAATCGTTGGGCTTGGGCGCGGTATCGTTCCATATCAATCATTTCAGCCGTGGCTGACCATTGATTTTCACGGTCACCATCAACAATTGCGATAATTCCGCGACCGAAATTAGCGTCAAAATTCATTGGGTCCACATGGATAGCATCATTAAATGCAGCCGTTGCCTTATCCATGTTTTGCAAACCAAGCCAGATGTTACCAAGTAGCACTTGGGCGGCAACGTCTTCTGGTTGTTGCTCTACCGCCGTCAACGCAAATACCAATGCCTTTTGGAATTGATTTTGTGCATACCATGCTTGGGCTTGCATAACCGTTGCATCATGCAAAATCTCTAAATCAGTGATCTTAGCGAAAAACTCATTCGCACGCGCATAATCACCAGCCACGTAATAAACATTTCCAGCAGCGTACAACAAATTTTGCAACGCTTCATCATTCGCTTGGAACAAGCCCAAGCTCTTCAAAGCCAATTCTTCTGCTTCCACAAGATTTTCTGTGGCAACCAAAACAGCCACCAAGTCTGCATAGGCTTGCCAGTTGTCTGGGTTAGCGTTAATCTCACTTACCAAGCGAGCGATATCTGCTTGTGCTGCATTTTCTGGTTGCGTCATCTTAAAAATCCTTCTTCTCTTTAAATTGTATTTGAGGCATCACTTGCGACACCCAAATAACTTGTATCATTTCGTGAAATTTCCGTAAACGTGTGACCATCATGCGTTTCTAGGATAGATGTACTTGTGTTACCCAAGCCACCTCGCGAACGCAAATCAGCCAGCGGAATACCTGTAAGACCACCCATTCCGGTCGTCAACGCAGCGCCGTGGCTGAAGAAAACCAAATTAACATCTTCGCCACCGTATGTTGCGACAGCTTCTTCAACCGCCTCACGGAAGCGCTTTTGGACGCTTTCGAACGACTCAGATCCTTCAACTTGGCTTGCATCGAACTTCTCTGGGTGGTTACGAGAAGCATCGTACATGTCATACCAGCCTTCTTGAACTTCAGCGAAGCTCATCCCTTCCCAAACACCGAATGAAAACTCCTTCAAACCGTCCATAAACGTCAACTCAGGACGCTTGTTTAGCATGGCTAAGGTTTCTTCGGCAGTGATGCGAGCACGCTTGATAGGGCTTGAAAAGGCGTGTGCAAATTCAATATCCTTCAAGTGATTACCAAGCATTTTGATTTGGTCGTATGATTCAGGCAACAATGGTGAGTCACCACCTGCCCCTTGAAAACGGCCCTCTGCGTTCCATTCTGTTTTACCGTGGCGGATGAAGTATAGCTTCGTCATGCGTTGGTCTCCTTCTCTTTAATTGGTTATGTATTTAAGGTAGTGGTGAGTGTACGCCCTGACGGCAGGGTGAACTGTTCACCCATTGATTTTCCAGCAGATGTAAATCCGAAACAGACTAATACATCTTGGCTGCTGGCATGGTAATGCGGGACTATCGTAGCGTTCAAATCAGGGCAACATGCCGCATGGCCGGCGCTATTCAGATAAGCCCACACAGGACTAAAAGGATTAGGGGGAATTATTTGCCCCGCTGAATGGCGTCCGCGCCATTCGGTTGCCTTGATTTGAATTTTGTCGGAGATAGTCCCGCATTCCCATGCCTCGACGCAACGCGTCGACACTAACCACCAAAAACTTACATCTCCCATTATAGACGTAAAAACGCCGAGAGACAAAAATCTCCCGGCGTTTTCCTGTTATCGATATTATATTTTTAGTGTGTAACCGTGATTACTCCAAACCTTCAGTCAAAGCCTCAGGGAAGTTCTCGCGGACGATTTGTGCTTCGTGTGCTGACAACATTGGGAAGTCAGGATCTGCACCCAAATCAGTGTGGTACATACGATCACGTGGTGACTCTTCACCTTCTGCGTGAGCAACCGCAATCTTGTAACCATCAAAGTCCGTGGCATCACCAGCTTCATCAGCTGATGCCACGTGCAATTGAGAAACAAGCAACAAGACGCGAACATCTTGTCCCAATGAATCCAACCAAGCCTTTTGGTCGTCAGTCAAGAACAACGTTACCGCTGCTTCGGCTGGCTTACCAATCAACTTAGCATCACGTGCAACTTCAAGTGACTTGTTCACGGCATCGCGCAACGTCATGAATTGTGACCACTTAGCCATCAATTCGTCAGCGTTAGCAATGTCTTCAACAACTGGCATCTCAGTCAAGTAAGCAAAGTCGCCTTCTTCGTGCTCTAGATACTCGAAGATTTCTTCAGCCGTGTGTGGCAAGATTGGCAACAACAACTTGTCCAAGTCTACCAAGACCTTGTACAAGACCGTTTGCAATGACAAACGGGCGTGTCCCTTAGGCGCTTCAACATACAAGATGTCCTTAGCGAAGTCCAAGTAGAACGCTGACAAGTCAACGTTAATAAAGTTGATAACCAACTTGTTTACTGCTTGGAAGTCGTATGCGTCGT
This sequence comes from Weissella confusa, assembly GCA_041871065.1. Taxonomy (NCBI): domain Bacteria; kingdom Bacillati; phylum Bacillota; class Bacilli; order Lactobacillales; family Lactobacillaceae; genus Weissella; species Weissella confusa. The sequence goes on from CP168942.1 coordinate 1,596,397, forward strand.
AGGCAGCCTTAATGTCGGCAACCAACTTGTTAAAGCGAGCATAGAAGTATTGATCAGCTGCAACCAAGTCATCAAAGGCAACTGTGTCAGCCTTTGGATCAAAGTCTGACGTGTTAGCCAACAAGAAACGCATCGTGTTTCGGATCTTACGGTATGTCTCAGAAGTTTGTGACAACAAGTCCATTGACACACGAACATCGGCTGATGAATCAACTGACGTTACCCACAAACGGATAATTTCAGCACCCATCTCCTTCACCACTTCGTTAGGTGAAATGATGTTACCCAATGACTTAGACATCTTCTCACCGTTTCCGTCCAAGACGAATCCTTGTGACAAGACTGACTTGTAAGGAGCCTTACCAGTTACGGCAACACCAGTGATCAATGATGAGTTGAACCAACCACGGTATTGGTCAGAACCTTCCAAAACCAAATCTTCTGGGAAGCTTAGGTTTGGACGAGTGGCCATAACACCTTGGTGTGAAGTTCCTGAATCGAACCAAACGTCCATGATGTCCGTTTCCTTGGTAAATTCGCCATTTGGTGAGTGCTCGTTTGAGTAACCTTCTGGCAACAAGTCCTTGGCCTCACGTTCGAACCAAACGTTTGAACCGTGCTCAGCTACCAAGTCAGCGATGTGGTCAATGATTTCAGGGTCAACAATTGCCGTACCATCTTCAGCGTAGAAGATTGGCAATGGCACACCCCAAACACGTTGACGTGAGATAACCCAGTCGCCACGGTCGCGGATCATGTTGTACAAACGCTTCTTACCCCATTCTGGTTGGAACGTTACATCGTCCAATGCATCCAAAATGTCTTGACGGAAGCTGTCGATTGAAGCGAACCATTGTGGCACAGCACGGAAGATAACTGGCTTCTTAGTACGCCAGTCAAATGGGTAGCTGTGAACAACTGGCTCGTGCAAGATCAACGCATCAGCTTCTTCAAGCTTTTGCAAAGCAACCTTGTCAGCGTCTTGGTAGAAGACACCTTCAAAGTCAGGACCAGCTTCAGCCGTCATCTTACCTTGGTCATCAACGTTCATGATAACTGGCATGTTGTAGCGTTGACCGGTAGCAAAGTCATCTTCACCAAATCCTGGGGCCGTGTGAACCGCACCAGTACCGGCATCTGCCGTAACGTAATCAGCGTTAACAACCAAAATCTCACGGTCCATGAATGGGTGCTCAGTTGTCACCATTTCAAGTTCCTTACCAGTGAAGGTTGCGACAACTTCGTACTCGTCCCAGCCGAACTTAGGTGCAACGGCACCCAACAAAGCTGAAGCAACGATGTACTTCTTGTCTGAACCCTTGGGTTGGATTTGTGAGTATTCGAAATCAGCGTTCAAAGCCAAAGCTTGTGAAGCTGGTACCGTCCAAGGCGTCGTCGTCCAGGCGATGAAGTACGTGTCGTTATCCAACAAGCCCTTACCGTCCTTAACGCGCTCTGAGAAGAACGCCGTGTCTGACTCAATGTCGTGGTATTCGATTTCAGCCATTGCCAAAGCAGACTCTGATGACCATGACCAGAAGACAGGCTTCTTACCACGGTAGATCAAGTTCTTCTTGGCCATCTCACCGAAGACGCGCAATTGTGCAGCTTCGAACTCAGGCAACAACGTCAAGTATGGGTTATCCCAGTCAGCTGAAATTCCCAAACGCTTGAAGTCGGCCATTTGCGTCTTAACTTGCTTACGTGCAAATTCTTCGGCCATCTTACGCCAGATAACTGGTCCAACCGCCTTGCGATCCTTACCAGCCTTTGTCAATTGTTGTTCAATTGGCAAACCGTGCGTATCCCAACCAGGGACAAATGGTGCGTAGAAACCATTCATTGACTTGTAACGAACGATGATATCCTTAGAAATCTTGTTCATTGCGTGTCCGATGTGAATGTTTCCGTTAGCATATGGAGGGCCATCGTGAAGCATAAATGATGGCTTACCTTCGTTCATCTTTTGACGTTGCTCATAGACCTTGTTCTCGAACCAGATGTTTTCACGTTGTAGCTCAGTTTGTGGTAGGTTACCACGCATTGGGAACTTCGTCTTTCCTAGGTTCAAGGTTTGCTTCATCTTCATAAAAGCGCAATCCTTTCTGTTCAATTCAAGTGCTACCGCGTTGACATGCGGTTTACCCTGAAACTAAAAAATCCCGCATCGGCCAAATAGCCAATGCGGGACGTCATGTCAACGTGGTACCACCCGAATTCACGGCAAAAAGCCGCCTCTTCTGTGTATTTAAAAAAATCATTCTTGCTGATAAACAAGCTGCGTGACCATCCTAGGCTCTCACCGGGTAATCCTAGGTCGCTGTTTGGAATACATCTTGCCGTTTGGTCAAGAAACCATGATTACATGATAACGAAAAATTAGTCCTTATTCAAGAAGTTTTCTTCGTTTTCGTTTGATTCAGGGAAGATAACAACCGTCTCGACCTCTGAACTAGCTTGTGACGCAGCTGACTCTGGTGCAACCGGAGCGGCTGATTGTGGTTGTTGGAATGCAGCAGGTTGTTGGAATGCAGCCCAGTCATCAGTCTTAACCAAGTCCAATTGTGCGTTCAACATACCTTCAATCTTAGCCTTGAATGCGCCCATTTCCTTGTTCAAAGCATCGTGCTCAGCAACCAATGCTTCGTTCTTTGATTGAGATTCAGTCAACAATGAGTTGGCCTTAGCGTTAGCTTCCATAACAATCTTTTGTGCTTCAGCTTGTGCTTGTTGCAACGTTGCCTCAGCTTCAGCTTCAGTTTGCTTCTTCAAACGGTCAGCTGCTTCTTGGGCGATCAAGATTGATGAGTTAACAGATTGCTTCATCTCTTCAACTTGCTTAGCGTTAGCATCTGCTTCAGCCAATTGCGTCTTCAAAGTTTGGTTCTCTTGTAGCAAACCATCGTAGTCCGTTACGATTTGGTCCAAGAAAGCCGTTACTTCAGCCTTGTCGTACCACTTGTTACTCTTTGTGTTAAATTCCTTAGCGTGAATCTCTTGTGGGGTCAATGCCATGATCGTTCTCCAATCTATTTCTTAATGACGGCCAGTGTGACGCGCCATTTATCTTTTTTTGTTATACCATTTTCAGCTAGCAATTTCATGCGACCGAACCGGCGCACTGAAATTAAATCGTTGACCGCCAACATAAAATCTGGTCGGTCAATCTCGGTCCAATTTACTCGGACCATGCCACGCTCAACTAATTCTTTAGCATGCGTTCTAGATACATTATACCCATTAGCCACTATAGTATCTAGTCGAAGGGATGACACAGTTGTATTGATATCGTCCCACTCCTCTTGTGGTGTGACAATATCAGCTAGCATCATTGGTTCAAAACGAACCTTTGTTTTACCAACGTGATCCAGTGATGACGTGATAAATCGCGCCATCTGCTCCGTTGCAACAATCTGCCAATCACCATCTTCGCTACTAATAATGTCCCCGAAACTATCTCGAGATAAGCCATTGTTAATTAACGTACCAAGCACTGTACTATGATGTAGTTCAGCAAACTTGGTTGGATAGTTGATGCGGATTGCAGCAATTTCAAAATCGTCCTGTTGCACATCGTAGTAATCTGGTGCAATCAAGGACCGTGCACTTTCGGCATCAGTATAGCCACCAGAGTGAGCAATCTTTAACTCATCATGCTGGTTAACCAACGTCTCCAAAATATATCTCTGCCGCGGGTTCAAAAAATTCGTCAGTACTGGACGATACTCATCCAATGCCTGACGAATTAAGCCTTGCGCTACATCAAGAAATGCAGCTTCGCTCGGGCGGAAATGTTGTGATACATTATCTGCCATATTTTATTTCTCTAGAATGCTTGTGCAATTGCGCGTAGGCCAACTTGAGCAGCTTGCAATAGTAGCAAACCAATCAATGGGGTAAAGTCGATAATTCCCGTACGAGGCATCACACGGCGAATCGGATCAACGACGATTCCGGCAATACGACCTAGCAATTGTCCCAAGGCTGATTGTTGTGCCCCGGGCAACCATGACATCAGCACCCAAATCAAGATTACGAACTCCATGGCACGCAAGACCAACATCAATAACGAAAAAATGAGTGTTAACATTTGGTCACCTATTAATTAAATTGTTGTCCCAAGTTTTGAGAAATCGTTCCTGAAATCTCAAAATTGTGAGGCGTCGCAAGGAAGATGCGCTCACCAACACGTTCAATGATACCGTCAACAGCAAACGCCGTCCCACCTAGGTAGTCAAGCACACGCTTTCCCGTGTTTTCATCAATTGAACCTAGGTTTACGATAACCGCTTCACCAGCCAACAATTGCGTCGCAATTGTTTGGGCATCAGCGTACGTACGTGGCTCATACAATGCAATCTTTGACGTCTCACCTGGACGTGAGCCATCCATTGGCAAAACGTTTGGACGACGTGCTGCCGTTGGACGTGTTGCATTTGCATTATTAGCCTTAGTCTTTGACGGTGCTTGTTGTGCAGGTTCTTGCACGTATTGCTCTTCCGGTGCCTCTTCTTCTTCATAGTAGTAATCACTATCTGATCCCATGAAGAAGTTTCTAAAATTCTCAAAAGCCATCGGTTGTCTCCTTACTTTTCGCCACGCTTCATCCAGTTAAAGTAAGCTGGACGCTCAATTTCTTCGTCAGCAGCTGTGTTTTCTGATGAAAGCGGTTGAACTGGTTCAACCGGAGCAGCTTGTGCAGGCGTTGCTTGTTGTGCGGGCTCAGCCGTCACGTTCCAGTCAGCAAAAGGATCAGTGTTAACTGGTTGTTGTGGTTGAACCGGTGCAGTTTGTTGTTGCACAGGCGCTACCGGCTCAGACACTGCTTCAAATGGGCTAGCTGTGTTGGCTGCGCCCAAGTTGATTTCTGGACGTGGCGTTGCTGGACGATCAATACCAGTTGCAATAACCGTCACAACCAACTCGCCTTCCATTTCCATATCAATCGTTGTACCGAAGATAATGTCAATGTCTGTTCCAGCAGCTTGTGCAATCGTCTCTGAAGCTTCTTGCGCTTCGAACAATGACATGTCTGCGCCACCCTTAACTGAAAGCAAAACGTTCGTAGCGCCTTCAATCTTAGCTTCCAACAATGGTGAAGCGATGGCCTTGCGCGTTGCTTCGGCAGCACGGTTTTCACCAGAAGCTGACCCAATACCCATCAAGGCAGTACCTTGACCGGCCATCGCTGTCTTAACATCGGCAAAGTCCAAATTGATGATACCAGGCTTAGTAATCAAGTCTGAGATACCTGAAACACCTTGCAACAAGACATCGTCGACCATCTTGAAGGCTTCCATAATTGGCGCCTTCTTATCAACGATTTGTAGCAAGTTGTTGTTAGCGATAACGATCAACGTATCAACGTTTTCCTTCAACTTAGCCAATCCTTCGGCAGCTGACTTGCCACGCTTTGGACCTTCAAATGAGAATGGACGTGTTACGACACCAATCGTCAAAGCACCTGAGTCCTTGGCGATCTTAGCAATAACTGGTGCGGCACCAGTACCAGTACCACCACCCATTCCAGCAGTAACGAAGACCATGTCTGCACCGGCCAAAGCATCAGCAATTTCTTGCTCGCTTTCCTTAGCAGCAGCTTCACCAACTTCTGGACGAGCTCCAGCACCCAAACCACGAGTTGCCTTAGCACCGATTTGAATCTTGTTTTCTGCAGCTGAACGCTCCAACGCTTGGGCATCAGTGTTGGCTACGATAAACTCAACACCTTCAACACCGTCATTCACCATTTGGTTAACGGCGTTTCCACCACCACCACCGACACCAATTACTTTAATCGTTGCGCCGTACTCTTGGTTCATATCCATTTGGAAATCCATAACGAGCTCCTTTTTTCTCACTTATCTTTTCTTTTTTGTTTAGTCGAAGAATTCCTTGAAGAAGCTAAACAATGCACTCTTCTTCTTAGTCTTCTCTTCATCATCGTAATTGACATCATCCATGTCATTAACTGATGGTTCTACCACCGTTTGACTTTCAGGTCGAACAGGTCGGCGATTTGTCGCTGGCTTTTGCACTGGTGTTGCCACCGCGATTGTTGGTTGACCAACAACTGTCAATGGCAAGCCGTACAAGGCCTCCTTCACAATCAATTGAATTGGTGATTGTTGCGCAGCATAGTGAACCAAAGCCCAAGCTCCGGCATAACCAGGGTGACGCAACCCAATGTCAGTTGGTGAAAATGGCTTAACTTGCACATTGTAGACACTACGAATTGCTTCAGTCATGCCACGCAAGGCAGCACCACCACCGGTAACAACAATGCCACCTGGCAATTCAAACGCCCCAACAAGTTGTAGCTTCTCGCCAAGCTTGTCCAAAATTTGCATGAGACGCGCTTCGATAATTTGTGCCAACAATACCTCAGAGATTTGCTCAGTTTCTTCTGAACTAACCTTCTTGATAACAAGCTTATTATCTTCACGAGCCATGCTTGAAAGCGCCAAACCAGAATCAAGCTTCAACATGTCTGCATCATGCAACCCAACTTCCAAAACTGCACTAATATCGCGTGAGATATTATCGCTTCCAGCTGGGAAAGTTGATAGGAACTTTAGTTGATGATCATGAACAACGGTTGCCGTTGTGTGACCAGCACCCATATCCAAAATGATTGTGCCAAATTCCTGTTGTCCGTCATCCAAAATCGTCTTGCTATAAGCAAGTGGCGTCAACACGAAGTCGCGTAATTGCAATCCAGCTTTAGCAATTGCCAGTCGCAAGTTCCCCATCACATTGCGAGGAGCTGTATAGGCAACCGCCTTCATTTCTAGACGCATCCCCACCATATCGTTTGGATCTTGAATACCATCAAAATCATCTACGATAAATTCGGTAGGCAATAGTTCAACAATTTCACGATCGCTTGGCACGTTAACTTTAACAGCTTCTTTCACGGCTGCTGAGACGTCTTCATACGAAATGTGTTGACTATCCTTTACCGTCACTGTACCGCTAACATTTTGAATTTGAATGTTGCTTGCAGGCAAGCTAGCCACAACTTCAGTGACTGGCGTGCTGGTTTGCTCATTGATTTGTGCAACTGCTTGTCGAATATCATTAGCTGTTGCTTCAATATCCACAACAACACCGCGCTTAACGCCGTGGGCAATCGAACGACCAACCGCCACAATGTTAGCTTGCTGATCTCGAACATCCGCCGCTAGCACTTTTATCGTGTTTGTCCCGACATCGAGACCAACTATTAACCCGTGGTTGGCCATTTGAGTACCTCCTTAACTGCCAATCAGTTGATGTTTAAATAAATAAACAATTCTTTAAGATAATACCATACTTTATAAGGGTTCTTCCAGACCTCTTGCGGGATTATCCCGTTTTTGTTCGGAAAAGAAATCCTAGCTTTCTTATTGTCCGTATGGTGTGAAATATGCACCGACTTGTAAGTCGGCAATTCCGGTTTTATTATCCAGCGATGCAGCCATAGCTGGGTAATATTTCAGTTTACTTGCCAGGTCATCTGCGCTAATCAAAACTTCATTGCCATCATTCATATACAACTCAAGACGTTGATTATTTTGCTTAGTTGGTGACCAAACAATTTCAGAAACCGAGCGGCGTAACGCCAATGGGAGTTTACCAAACTCAGCTAAAACTAATTTTAAATCAGCAACTGAAGTGAAATTATCATACAGTGGCAACCCACCGACCGGTTGATCCGCCTCAGCACTCGTCAGCATCTTACCGTTTTCCAAAATCGGATAGTAATGCGTATCTGCTTTGACGTAACCCACTTTCACGATTTCGTTGACCTTGATTTCAATGGTGTTATCAGAACCCAATTCAAACTTAAGACCTGAAATTTGCGGATTACGTTGTGCAGCCATCTTACTGAAATAATCAGCTTGGTGGAGCGTCGTCAACAGTGGCTGGCCAGTTTTCAATTGCGCTGCGTCCAACACAGCTTGCTTGCTAAGACTTTCTGATCCGACCACTTTATAGTGATTCACCTGACTCAGTGGTGACATCAAGTAAATTAAGACACCTGCCAATACCGTTAGTGCAGTTGCCGAGAGAATAGCACCACGCTCGTAGGGAAAGAGAATCGGCTCGGATTCTACAACCGGCTCAACACTTTCGGCCACCGAATCTTCGGGTTCTTCAGCAAACGTTTCACGTAAGCGACGAGGTAGTTTTAATTCACGACGAGCCTTTTTTTCTTTCGACTGGCGTGTAGGCAATGATGACCAGTCATCTTCCGACAACAATGCATCTAAGTGCGCTTGAATATCACTTGATTTCGTTCCTTTCGGCTTCGATTCATTTTCATTGGCCATCATGTGCCTCCTTTCCAATCGTTAGGTTAACTTATTTAATAACTGTTTTAATCAACTTGATGAATTGGTCAGCTGCGTCAGGCACACCCAATTCCTTGGCTGCCTTAGCCATCGCAGCACGTTGATCATCGTGCGTCATCAAGTGGTCGATTGTGCCAAACAACGTTGTACCTGAAAGTGACTCTTCAGTAATCATTTCAGCTGCACCGGCTTCAACCAAGCTACGGGCATTCTTTGTTTGGTGATCATTCGTCACGTATGGGCTTGGAATCAAAACCATTGGCTTACCCAATGCCGTTTGTTCCGCCAAACTCGTCGCACCGGCACGTCCAACGACCAAATCCACAACTGGCATCAATTGTGGCATGTTACCGATGTATGGTACAACAGCGACATTTTCAGCTGGTACGACACCACCGGCACGTAGATCTGCTTGTACGTCGTCATAGCGCTTGCCACCCGTAACGAAGATAACTTGGTATGGACGGTAAGCGAACTTTGACATGCCTGCAACCATGGCCTTGTTCAACTTCAACGCCCCTTGTGAGCCACCGAAGATCAACACCGTTGGCTTATCTGCAGACAAGTGCAAGGTATCCCAATCAAATGCTCCTTCACCGTCAACGACTTCTTGGGCACGTGGATTTCCAACAACTGTTGCCAAACCATCCTTAAAGGCTGATAGCGCCGCCGGAAAGGCAACCCCGACCTTCGTCACATGACGGGCCAAAAACTTGTTTGTGACACCCACAACCGAGTTTTGCTCGTGAATAACCGTTGGAATCTTAAGTTGTTGGGCTGCATATAGCACTGGACCAGAAACATAACCACCAGTTCCAACCACAACATCCGGCTTAAAGTCTTCCAGCATCTTCTTAGCCTTGCGAGTAGCCGTCAAGAAAAGATAGACCGTCTTCACATTATCAAGTGACAATGAGCGACTGAACCCTTGCACGGCCAAAGCCTTAAAGTCGAATCCAGCTTCTGGCACGATTGACTTTTCCAAGCCACGTTCACCACCGATGTACAACACTTCGGTATCTGGTTCTAATTGCTTCAATTGCTTAACCGTTGCTAGCGCTGGGTAAATGTGTCCCCCAGTTCCACCACCTGAAACAACAATACGCATATCTATCTCCTCTACTTTCCTTCGCTGTGAGCCTTAACAGCTGCCACGAACAAATCACCACGTGTTTCGAAATTAGGGAATTGATCCCATGATGCTGCAGCTGGTGATAGCAAAATAATGTCACCTGGCTCACTCAATTCGAAAGCCGGTTCAACCGCATGAGGCGCATCTTCAGCATGAACCACTTCAATACCAAGCGCCTCACCGACTGCTGCAACCTTATCCGCCGTTTGACCAAAGACAACCAAAGCCTTTACGTGTGGCTTCATCGCTTCAAGCAAACGCATTTGGTCGTCACCACGATCTAGACCACCAGCTAGCAAAACAACGGGCGCCTTAAATCCTGATAGCGCCATTTCCGTTGCCTCAATATCAGTCGCCTTTGAATCGTTATAGACTTGACGTCCTTCAAACGTGCCAACATATTGCAAACGGTGCTCAACACCACCAAATTGACGCAATGTCATCGCAATTTGATTGCTTGGCACATTCATCAACTTACCAACAGCAATCGCAACCAACGCGTTTTCGACGTTGTGATCGCCTGGTACGCCGAGTTGGTTAGCTTGCATGATAGCTTCACCACGGAAGTACAACGTACCATCTAGTTCGTAAGCACCTTCTTGACTCACGTTTTGACGTGAAACTGGGACAACTGTCGCTGCAGTTTGCTTTGACAATTCAACCCATTCTTCGCGGTCAACATTGATAACCAAGAAATCATCGGCCGTTTGATTCTTTGTGATCCCCATCTTAGCGGCGACATAGTTTTCGCGTGTGCCGTGGTAATCCAAGTGAGATGCGAAAATGTTTGTGATTATCGCAATATTTGGCTTAGCCGTTGGCATCCCCATCAATTGGAATGATGAGAGCTCTGTGACAAGTGTATCGGTCGCGCGCAATGTTGGGGCAACCTCACTCACTGGCGTCCCAATATTTCCGGCAACAACAACTGCATGCTCGTCGTCTGCTTGCGTACGTAGCACAGCTGCAATCATCTCAGTCGTGGTTGTCTTACCATTTGAACCCGTTAATGCAATCCAAGTTCCCTTGATGTAACGTTGCGCCATTGCAACTTCAACGAAAATTGGAATACCAGCTTCCTGCGCTGCGGCCAAAACTGGAATACGATATGGAATTCCAGGATTCTTAACAATTAGGTCGACGTCAGCTAGCAACTCATCAGTTTGTTCCGTTGTGAATACAACACCTTGTGCTTGCAAAGCAACCACGCGTTCATCCGTCAAATCCAATTTTGGGTCTGAAACTGTCACTTGCGCACCTTCGTTCAACAACAAAGACGCAACGGCTGCCCCAGAACGTGCAAAGCCAATTACCAAAACATGCTTACTCATGATCAGATCCCCTTTAAAAAGTTATGTACGCGGGGCGATCCCCGCTCGTTTGCATAATGCAAAAAGTCTTATAACGACTTAATATGTGTTTTAGTGAATAATGATTTACTTAAAAATCACAAGGTACAAAACCGCAGCAATCAATCCGACTGCCCAGAAGAATGTATCAACTTGCCACTCATTCCATGGCTTATCTGTGTTACCAGTCAAACCACCCTTTTCAAAACTGTGGTGAATTGGTGTCATCAAGAAAATACGCTTCTTGAAGAAGTGATAGCTTGTGACTTGAATCATAACCGTCAACGTTTCGACCATGAAGACGAAACCAATCAACAACAATGACCACTCATGGTGCAAGACAAGTGAGTTCATCGCCAAGCCGGCACCCAACGCCAATGATCCGGTATCACCCATGAAGATTGATGCTGGATAGTGGTTAAAGACCAAGAATCCAAGCAATGCCCCAATCATCAAGGCATCCAACAAGACCATCGTCATGTCACCTTGAACGAACGCGATAATCAAGTATGCAACGTAAGCGATAATCGCTGTACCAGATGCCAAGCCGTCCAAACCATCCGTCAAGTTCGTGGCATTTGACCAACCCACAAGCCAGAAAATCGTGAACAACGTGTAAACGATGATGCTGTTGATGCTACCCAAGTTAAATGGCAAATCCAACGTGAAGTCAAAGTGGCCCAAGAATAGCACCGCAACCGCTAGCAATGCAGCAGCAATTTGTGAAAATAGCTTTGGCAAGAAACGAAGTCCTTCATCACGGTGATTAAAGACCTTGATACTGTCATCAAAGGCACCAACCAACGCAAACACAATAATGGCAATCAACGTTGCCCAACCTGTTGAGGCGTTAGCGCCTGTCGCAAAGGCCAAGATGATGAAACCGATAATCACAACCGGAATAAATCCTGCCCCACCCATCGTAGGTGTTCCTGCCTTAGCGGCGTGATCTGGCCCATTTTCACCAGTACGCATCACCAATTGTTGCACCTTAATTTTCTTAAACCAATTTCTCAAACGCGGTACTACGATGATTGTTGCAATCAACCCCACCAATAGTCCGAGTAACAAAGTCGACATTTGACTTCTCCTCTCTTATAAACCCTTGTTTATTCCGCTTTCGCGTTTTTAAACTCAACCGTTATTTCATGATAGCCATCTGCCAACTGGGTATCAGGCGTAATTGATTGTGTTGCCACAAAGCCATCACCCTTAATAATTGGCTTGATATCAGCCAACTTTGCCCAAGCTAGCACATCACTCTTCGACCATCCGTGCATATTTGGCACCGCAATATTTTCACCAGTGTTCAAGAAGACACGTTGATTCGTCAAAGACTTTTGCGCACCTGCTGGTGTCTGTTTCTTGATTGTATCTCCGTCACCCATTACAACTGGTGTCAAATTAGCTGCCGCAACTTCTTTTTCTGCCTCATTGGTTGATCCACCAACAACCGTTGGGACAGCCACTTGTTGGTCTTCACTGACAACAACTTTATTGTCAGAATCCGACATCGTTAGTGCTTGTTGCATCACCGTCACGAACATATTGGACATATCCGTCGCAATATTTTGCGTGTTCTGCTGTGGTTCCTTCGTCACAATGTACATCAAGTATCGTGGATCATCAGATGGCGCCATTCCCATCCATGAATGGATTTCGTGGGTATTGTCGCCTGGTGATGAATAACCTGTCGAAGTCGCGATTTGTGCCGTTCCAGACTTACCCGTCGTACGAACATCTGGGATCGCATAAGCTTGACCCAAACCGTACTCAGAGTAAATAACATCTTCCAATTGCTTACGCGTTGCCTCAGCCGTTGATTTCTTAATTGGCTTTGCAACAACCTTACGCTTGGCCTGGTAAATCACCTTCTTGGTATTTGGATCAACGACCTTTTCAACAAGGTTCGGCTTGATTTCCTCACCATTTCCAGCGATTGCTGTATAGGCTTGAACCATTTGCAAAGGCGTTACCGAAATGGCCTGTCCATAAGATGTGTTCGCTTGTTCAATTGGATACTTAAACTGCATCAAACCAGTTTCTTCACCTGGCAAATCCGAATCCGTTGACTTCAAGAAGCGGAATTTATTAATGTACTTGTGCCAAGTTTCAGCACCCATCTTTTGCTCGGTCAACGCCATCGCAACGTTTGAAGACTCGGCTATTCCACGTGCATACGTAATCGTTCCCCAACCTTGACCATTGTTCCAATCAGTAACGCTCTTATCACCGATTTTCAAGGTTCCAGATTGATAATACGCATCACCAACCCAGTTACCAGTATCGATTGCTGCTGCCAGCGTGATCCCCTTCATAACTGATCCCGGCTCATAAACAGAACCTGAAATTTCGTTTGTCCAGTAATCACCGATACCTTCACCAGTGGTTGCATTAAATGAAGGGCGTTGCGTTGTTGCAACGATATTACCCGTCTTCGTATCAAGTACAATCGCCAGCGCTGACTTAGGCTTCATATCATCATACAAATTTTGCATCTTCTCTTCGAGCGTTGTCTGCAACTTTGTATTTATGGTTGTATAAATATCATACCCGTTTTTTGCAGATTGGTCTTTCTTTGAGACACTCGAATCTGTATCATCGACCGAAGTTGTCTTCACACCCTTCTTACCAGTGAGTTGTTTGTTGTACTTTTGTTCGATTCCCATCAGACCAACAATGCTTTGTGCACCAGTCTTGTCATCAGTCTTTTCACTCGTATAACCGATGACATTTGACGCAAAAACACCGTTTGGATAGAAACGTGACGCACTATTCGTAAAGGTGATACCCGGTATCTTCAATTTATTGATTTTCTTATATGTCTGGGAATCTAGTTTTAGTCCACGTGAACCAAATTGCACCTGCTTCAACTTGTTAGCCCGACCTTTTTTCAAGGTCTCCACATAAGTCTTCGGATTACCACCCAAGATGCCAGCCAATTGCTTAGCGACCTTCTCATCTTGGCTTGGCGCAACGTAGGCTGGCTTGCCTTTACTTGTTTTTTGCGTATCGTCAATCACTGCCGCCAATGTGTAGGTTGTTGCATTCTCAGCCAACACATTCCCGACTGAGTCAAATATTTCGCCACGCTTGGGCTGAACTGCATTCTGACTTCGGTAAACTTGTTGAGCGGCTTCGTTTAACTTATGCCCCTTCACGTCCTTTGTAATGGCAACATAAGAAAAACGGACCCCCAACACAACCAAAATCAGCAACATAGTACTCACGAGAACAAGACCCGTGATACGACTGTTTTTATCCGATTGGTTACGTTTTGGCATCCGCTGTTTCTTAACCATGCTACTTCACGTTCCTTATGTTTTGGTTTTGAAGCGTCAATCCGTTCTTAGCCGCAACATCGTTCAAACGACTTGGGCTCGTCAAATCACTCACTTCTTGCTTCAAATCATTGTTTTGATTGCGTACCTTTTCAAGGGAAGCTGACGTTGTCGCCAATTGTGAGTTTGCTGTTGCTGCGCGATTTGACGTGTGTACGACAACCATCGCCATGAAGACAACAACAAACGCAGTTGCTACGCAAAAGGCGATATCAATGGCGTTAAAGCCAGGCTTTTCTAGCTTACGCTTAACCACACGAACGCTTGGGCGTTGTTGTGGTTGATTAACTTTGCGCGGTGACGTTGTGTGCGTGTAGTTTGGCATTGCATCCATGATGTTCAGATCCTTTCTTCACCGTCCATCATGGGCGGCCTATGCTATCGTAGTCGTTCGATGACGCGCAACTTCGCTGAATGAGCGCGGTGATTGTTAGCCATTTCTTCTTCTGAAGGTAAGATTGGCTTACGCGTCACGAGTTTATAATCAGGTTGCATCTCATCCGGAATGATTGGCAAGCCAGCTGGCAATTCAGGAACTGCCGTCTTTTCCTTAAACATCGTCTTAACAAGGCGATCTTCAAGTGAATGGAAAGTGATGACCGAAATGCGACCACCAACCTTCAACATATCCAAAGCTTGTGCGAGTGATTCTTCGACCACTCCCAATTCATCATTCACGGCAATTCGAATAGCTTGGAATGAACGCTTGGCCGGATGACCACCCGTTCGACGAGCCGCTGCAGGAATTGCTGACTTGATGACTTCAACTAATTCAAATGTCGTCTCAATTGGTTGAATTTCACGTTGTCGCTCAATCGCACGTGCGATTTGCTTAGCGAACTTTTCTTCACCGTAACGTGACAAGATTCGTAGCAAGTCGTGGAAATCCCACTCGTTAACTACCGTACGCGCTGTCAATTCTTGTGATTGATTCATGCGCATATCAAGTGGTGCATCATAGTTATATGAAAAACCACGTTGTCCGTCGTCGAATTGTGGTGATGACACACCCAAATCGTAAACGATACCATCAATTTCAGTGACTCCAACCTCAGCAAGTGCGTCACGCAAGTTGCGGAAGTTGTTTTGAATGAAGGCAACCTTACCTTCAGCCAACTCAGTAGCCAAATGTTCTTTATTGTAGTTAATTGCCGTGATGTCTTGATCAAATGACCAAAGCTTTCCGGTTGTCAAACGACTTGCCAACAACTGTGAATGACCACCGCCACCCAACGTTGCATCAACATATGTTCCGTCTGGCTTAACATTTAAATTATCAATTGCTTCGTTAAGCAATACGGTTACGTGATTGAACTCCGTCATATGTAATTGCCTGTTCGACCTTTCTAGTTCGTATCAATTTGCTGTTAGAAGCCCAAGTCTTCCAATCCATCAGCAATATCATCAAAATTCTCTGCAGTTTCTTCTTCGTAAGCTTGCCACTTCTCGGCACTCCAAAGTTCGAATGTATCATCACCCAAACCGAAGACCGTGACATCCTTATCGATATTTGCGTATTCACGCAAGGTTGGTGATAGGTTCACACGCCCTTGCTTGTCGAATTCAACTTCTGTCGCACCACCGAAGACAAAACGCTTAAATTGACGCGCCTTGGCATTCGTTTCTGGCAATGCATTAATCTTAGTTGAAAAATCTTCCCAGCCTTGCATCGTGTAGGCACGCAATGAGTGATCCATCCAGCGTGTAATCACAAACGATTCACCCAACTGATTGCGGAATTTTGCGGGGATAATCAACCGGTTCTTAGTATCCAACGTGTGTTGGTAAGTTCCCATGAACATCGGCGATACCCCCTTTCAATTTATTCAGCAATTTCAGATGCTGTGGCGTATTGAGAATAGTCGACATTTCAATACATTTAATTTACCACAATCTCCCACCTTCCACCACCTACCCCCACGTTCTACCACTGGGATATATGGTGTATTTTAGGGTTCAAAAGCCTATTACACCGGCTCTGACGCTCCTTTTTAACAGTCACTTTACAAGTTTTCGAATAACTTTAGAAAATGAAGAATTTTTTAAGGTTATAAGGTCAAACCCTTGATATACCAACGGTTAACAACTTAGTTATGAAGATGGTGGGAGGTGGGGGACAGTGGGTGGGAAGATTAGGTGGTGGAAAGTGGTGGGGATTTGAACAAAAAGTGGGTCGCATCCCCACCGACACCATTAAGCCATCAATATGTTTACTTCAACCTACGCCGTCGCAGGTCGCATTCCCCACTCAGTGCCCAAAACCACACAAAAAAGCGACCTCAAGACTGAGGTCGCTTTTTCGATAGTTATTTAAATTTCGCGGAAGCCGCCATCAACTGGAATTTGATCCTCGATGTCGATTTCTTCCTCTTGTCCACGTGTAAAGGCAAACAACTCAATGACGAAATAAAGGGCCGCCAAATAGTAGCCGTACATTGCTGAGTTCAAATGTAGCCAAACTGACACCAAGAACACGACTGGCCACACAAACATCAAGTACCAGAACGCTCCTCGCTTACGCAAGAATGCGCCTGCAATGGCACTGAAAATCATGTTCGCCACAAACAATGAAAAAATAATTTTAACATTCGCTGTCAACGGTGATTCGTTAATCAAAAACGGTACTAACCACCCCAAGATTGGCATCCAAATCCAGAACCGCCAATCCCACGCTTCTTTCAAACGCTTCATATCAATTCCCCTTTTAACATCCCTGCAACGATGTTAACCTTAAAAATTCTAACGTGCTAACTCAAGTGCATAGCTTAGTGCACTTAGCGCATAAAGTGGTGCAGTCTCAGCCCGTAAAATACGTGGACCCAGTCCTGCTGGCACAAAGCCAAACGTCTTCGTTAGTAAGTCTAACTCACTTTCCTTTAAACCACCTTCAGGTCCAACCAAAAAGGCAATTTTGTCACCCGCATTCAAACGACTGAACTGCGCAACCAGTTGCGCTGTTTCACCCTGTTTGGCGCTCTCTTCCCAGGCAACAATCTTAACCATATCATCCGGCAACACCAAATCACGTAGTTTTTCAACATACGTCACATCTGGCACACGTAAGCGGTGCGATTGTTCAGCAGCCCCTTGGGCAATCTTCTGCAATCGCGCAAGCTTCTTATCGGCCTTCATGCCCCAATGCACAACCGACCAATCCGTCTCTACGATAATCACATGGTGAACGCCTAATTCTGTCGCTTTTTGCACAACCAATTCAGGCTTATCACCCTTAGCAAGGCCAAGAATGATTGTGGCCTCCACTGGCAATTCAACATCAGTGGCCACTTCTTCAACCACGCGCATTGTCGTCGTTTCATCAGCAACCTGAATTACTTCAGCCACCACCATGGTTTGTTGATCAGGATACACAAATTCTGCCTGCGTCCCTTCCTTACCACGAAGGACGGTCATTAAATGATGTTGCACATCTTCTGGCAAAACAAATTCTTGACCGGCTGGCGCTTCAGTCAAAAAATAACGTTGCATTATTCATCCTCGCTTTTACGGTGAGCAATCAAACCATACCATTCACCAAGCTTCATCGTTTCATCAAGTGCGTAGCCATTCTCTTCCAACTTCGCAATAATCGTTTGTGCCTTGTCTTCATAAATACCTGACAACAAGAACTTACCACCTGGGCGCAAAACGCTATCAACTTGTGGAATCAATGGTACAAGCACTTCAGCCAGCATGTTCGCCACGACGATATCGAATTCTTGGGCCGGTACATCGCTTAGCAAGTCACTGGCCATCACTTGAATATCTGAGGCGACTGGGTTCAAGTCCAAATTACCTTGGGCTGATCGAACGGCAACCTCATCAATGTCAGTTCCAAGCACCTTATCAGCGCCCAACAACTTTGCAGCAATACCAAGCACACCCGAACCAGTTCCAACGTCTAGCAAACGCTCACCGCCACGTACGACGATTTCAAGTGCTTGCATCATCAAGCGTGTCGTTGGGTGGGTACCAGTTCCAAAGGCCATTCCAGGGTCCAAAACAATCACTTTTTCGCCTTCTTGGGCTGGTTGGTATTCTTCCCACTTAGGTACGACTGTCAAATGACGCGTCACACGAACTGGGTGGTAGTACTTTTGCCATTCAGTTGCCCAGTCTTCATCCTTAACTGCACTCGTTGTTACCTTACCTGGTGTTGCATCAAGTCCAAATGACGCCAATTGGTTCACACGCATTTGCACATCGTTAATCACTTCAGGCAAATTAACATCTTCTGCAAAATAGCCAGCGACCGTTGCACCTGATTCGCGGTGCTCAACAACATCCCAATCAACCCATACAGTGGCATCAGCGGGTTCGTAGCTGTTCACATCTGCCGCGTCATCGATTTGGATACCTTCTGCACCGGCTTCCATCAAAATGTTGCTGACAGCTTCAACAGCCTCAGTTTGTGTTTCAACAATTATTTCTTGCCAACTCATCAGCACTTCCTCATCACTTAGTTATAGTCTTAACAACAGAATAACATAAAGTTGCCTAAAAATGTTGTCTGCTTTAACCTGCTTCTTTGCTTTTCGCGACAACAAAAAAACGAGAGATACAATGTATCTCTCGTTCTTAATTAACAACTAATAATTAGTCGACCGTAACGATCGTCATCAAGTTAGTCGTACCTGAAGTCGTTACAGGAATACCTGCAGTAACGATGATAGTATCACCCTTTTCTGCCAAACCTGCAGCAACAACTTCCTTCTTAGCCAATTCGATCAAAGCGTCAGTGTTGTCCACTGCTTCTGAGATCACTGGTTGAACACCCCAGTAGATCGTCAATGAACGTTGTACACGCTCGTCGAACGTCAATGCCAAGATGTCAGCGTTAGGACGGTACTTTGAGATCATCTTTGCCGTGTAACCTGAAGTCGTTGCAGCAACGATAGCCTTAACGTTCAAGTTTTCTGCAGCCGTAGCAACAGCAGCAGCAACTGATTCAGTAACGTCTGATGCGTCGAAGTCGTTTACGTGACGGCCGTTTGCTGCCAAAGCAGTTTCAGCCTTCTCGTCAATGCGTGCCATAGTAGCAACAGCAGCAACTGGGTACGCACCGTTAGCTGACTCACCTGACAACATAGTAGCATCAGTTCCGTCAAATACGGCGTTGGCAACGTCGGAAGCTTCGGCACGCGTTGGACGTGGGTTCTCTTGCATTGAGTCCAACATGTCAGTAGCAGTGATAACTGGCTTACCGGCAGCGTTCATCATGCGGATCAAGTCCTTTTGTACCAAAGGAACGTTTTCTGCTGGAATTTCAACACCCATGTCTCCACGAGCAATCATCAAACCATCAGAAACCTTCAAGATTTCGGCAAAGTTGTCGATACCTTCTTGTGATTCGATCTTAGGGAAGATCATAACGTCTTCCTTACCAGCTTCTACCAACAAAGCACGGATGTCTTCAACGTCTGAAGGCTTACGTACGAATGAAGCGGCGATGTATTGGATACCTTGTTCCAAACCGAAGCGGATGTCATCGGCATCCTTTTCAGTGATACCTGGCAAGTTGATTGAAACACCAGGTGCGTTAACACCCTTACGTGATCCCAACAAACCGTGGTTTTGAACTTCAGTAACCAATTCGCGGTTAGCTTCGTCCTTTTCAGTGATCAACATGTCGATCTTACCGTCGTCGAACAAAACGTGTCCGCCAACCTTAACGTCGTCGAACAAACCAGGGTAAGTTACGGCAACCTTTTCCTTAGTACCTTCAAGAGAAGCATCCATTGAGATGCGAACAACATCACCGATGTTGAACTCAATCTTACCTGGCTCTTGAACAGTCGTACGGATTTCGGCACCCTTAGTGTCCAACAAGAATCCTACAGTCTTACCTGAAATCTTCTCGGCTTCGCGCACAGCGTTCATACGACCCAAGTGCTCTTCGTGGTCTCCGTGTGAGAAGTTGAAACGTACAACGTTTGCACCTGACTCGATCAACTTAGTAATAGTCTCGACGTCAGAACTAGCTGGTCCAAGCGTTGAAACAATCTTGGTCTTCTTCATGATCTGAAAAATCTCCTTCGTTTTGTGTTGATAGTGTATCTATCTAACTGACATTAATTGTACTATTTTTCACTTTTTTTGTACACAATTTTTGTTTGTTATCTGTTCCAATATTCAAACAAAAAACACACAAGCTTACAGCTTGTGCGTTTTTGAACATTATTATTGTCGTGCGTCCGTATCCAAATCAACTTCCGTCAACTTACGCAACTTTGTCTTGTGCTTAATCTTGTATCCAAGGTACAACCCAATAAACAATGGTAGTGACATGTACGTTGTGATAATTCCTGACCAGTTCCAGTGTGAAATTGGTCCTTGGAATGATGCCAAATCTTGTCCAACAACAACGACGATTGACAATACCAAAGCCAAGATTGGACCAACTGGGAACCACTTAGCATGGTAGCGGAGCTTCTTCACATCACGACCTTGTGCGACAAAGGCACGACGGAAACGATAGTGTGAAATCGCGATACCAATCCAAGCGATGAATCCAGTCAAACCTGAAGCAGCCACCAAGTAGTAGTAGATGCCAGGTCCGAAAACAGACGTGACGAACGTCAACAAACCAACGGCAACCGTAGCCAACAAAGCTGGCACTGGAATACCCGTGTTGATGTTAACACGTGCGAATACCTTTGGCGCCTTTCCTTCAACGGCCATGGCGTACAACATACGCGTTGAAGCGTAAACACCAGAGTTAGCTGAAGAAATAACTGACGTCAAGATAACAGCGTTCATAATTGAAGCGGCAGCAGCCAAACCAGCTTGCTTAAAGACCAAAGTAAATGGTGAGACCGCAATGTTTGTTTCACTTGAACGGAGCAAGTTTGGATCCTTGTAGTAAATCAATGCCCCAATAATGAAGATGGCAAGGATGTAGAACAAAAGGATACGCCAGAAAACTTGCTTGATAGCCGTTGGCACTGACGTTTCTGGTGTTTCTGACTCACCAGCCGTAATACCAACCATTTCAGTTCCTTGGAATGAGAAACCAGCCACCATGAAGACGGCTAGCATACCACCAACACCACCAACAAATCCGTGGTTACCACCAGCTGACAAGTTGCGTGGGACATCTGGGTGATAAGCCATGATACCGAAGATTGTTGCAACTCCGATGACCAAGAACGCAACAACCGCAACAACCTTAATTGTCGCCATCCAGAACTCAGTTTCAGCGTATGACTTAGCTGACATTAGATTAATGACTGTAATCAAAATCAAAACTAAGGCTGACCAAATCCAACTTGGAACGTTCGGCAACCAGTAGCCCATGACCACACCGACCGTTGCAGCTTCAACCGCAACCGTAATTGCCCAATTAAACCAATAATTCCAACCCATGGCAAAACCGAAAGCAGGATCAACGAAACGATCGGCGAACGTTGAGAATGAACCTGAAACTGGCATGTAAGTCGCCATCTCACCCAAACTGGTCATCAAGAAGTAAACCATCAAACCGATAACCGCGTAAGCAGTCAGGGCTCCGAATGGTCCAGCTTGTGCAACCGTTGCACCTGAGGCAACGAACAAACCAGTTCCGATTGTCCCACCAAGGGCAATCATTGACAGGTGACGCGTCTTCATCGTGCGCTTCAGCGTCCCTTGATTCTGTTGATTATCTGACATAATTCCTCCTATATAGAGAGGCCTAATCGCACTCGTGAGAACGAAAAAAGTCCCCAGTTCATACCATCGCATAAACTAGGGACCTCGTTTGAAATCATTAGTGTTGTCGATAGCGCTCCGCAGCCGACGAATTTTGCTGCGACAGTCCTTCCGTTGTTCACGTAAGGACCAACATGTTTCACCGCCGTGAAAACACATTTCGGCAACCGCCCCTTTAAATCAACCGCCTTGTCTGCCGACTTGGTTGACCACTCATGTTGGTTGCGACCTCTATGTCATATTTAATTTATGAAACTAAGTATAAGCATGTTTTCAGGCGTCGTCAACCCAACTCGCAATCTAATCCCAAAAACTTCTTAAATACCGCTTAAGCATAAAACTTAATCACACCCTTTTTAAAAACACTGATGATACGATATAGGAAAAGTTAGTTAACCACATTGGTTGTTAAAGGAGTTGTCGATTATCATGATCATTAAGCCCTCTAAAAGCCGGCTTATTATGCTAATAATAAGTGTACTGGCGTTTTTAATTCTAACCATCAGTACTTTCGTCAGCGCACCAACGCTGACCCTGATCGATTCAACCGAGCAGAATTTTTTAGATAGCCTGGCCCCTGCGTCACTATCGACATTAACTAAACCATTCGTTTTGTTTAGTCATGGCTTGTTATTTGGCCTGGTCATTTTTGCACTTGCCTTTCTACTTTGGGGCTTTAAGTTCAAAATTCCAGCTGCTTGGATTGTCCTGACAACTATCAGCGGTTGGTTACTGATTAACATCTTTTCGTTAATTTTTCACCACCGTTTAGCCGGGCAGGTCACCCAGTTCCCAGCCCATACCATGTTTTTCGTCACGTTACTTTATTTCTTTCTCAGCAAGATTGTCGTGCCAGAGTTGAAATCATTTCCGCGTCAAATTGCTGGTCAAATTATTATTTTAACGGGGTGGATCCTCACCTTTATCGGCACGATTCTCTCAACTAACTACACATTTTCTGATGCTGTGGCTGGCTGGCTACTCGCGATTGCTTGGCTACAACTCGCCGCACAGTTCTATGGTAATTACGCCCCGCGCGCGTACCGCATGAACGGATTCAGTAATTCATGGTTCTAAAAAATGGCTAAAATCACCTTACGTTCCTGGCAATCGACAGACTTCGATGCCTATGAAAAATTAATCGCACAACCTGAAATTATGCAAGGAGCTGGTTTGCCCAATGCAGACACACAGCAACGTCGCATGATGTTTGAAACGGATTTGTATCAGCCGTTCCAGGCTGCCATCGTGTACAAATCACAAATTATCGGTAGCATTATCACCTACGCACGGGTCTCAGAAACCGGCGACTTCATCCCCAATGAATATGACCTGGCCTATTTCTTAGATAGCCGGTTTACAGGTCACGGCATTATGACCCAAGCCTTACACAGCTTTATTGCAGCACTACCGAACCCAACAACTCTACTAGCTGAAACATTTGTTGATAACGTCGCTTCACAGCGCATCTTGGAAAAGCTTGGTTTCATTAAAACAGGGGCTTACAACAACATCATCGCATACAAAAAGCCGATCAGTTAGATCGGCTTTTTTATTATGCAGTTTTAGAACAAGCCAGTAATCTGACCGTTTTCATCAATATCAATATCGTATGCCGCCGGGTGACTTGGCAAGCCAGGCATCGTCAAAATTGAACCAGTCAAGGCAACCAAGAAGCCAGCACCTAATTTAGGCACAAATTCACGCACATGAATCTTAAAGTCCGCCGGTGCGCCCAACTTCTTCGCATCGTCACTTAGTGAGTATTGTGTCTTCGCCATGATAACTGGCATCTTATCCCAACCACGCTTAGCAAACTCACGCAATTGCTTAGCAGCCTTATCTGACAACTCAACACCAGCACCACCGTAAATTGTTTGTACAATCTTTTCGATCTTTGTGACAGCATCATCTTCAGGTGCATACAATGGCGTAAAGTGACTTTCTTGCTCAGTAGCTGTGATAACCGCTTGCGCCAACTCTGGCGCACCAGCACCGCCTTGCGCCCAAACGTCAGCCATGTAGGCCTCAGCACCACGCTCACGAACGTAATTTTCAACCATCTCGATTTCTTCAGGTGTGTCACTCACAAAGCGGTTAACGGCAACGACAACTGGCACGCCGTAACGTGACATACTCTGCAAGTGTTGTCCCAAGTTAGCCAAGCCGGCTGACAGAGCGTCAAGATTAGGTTCTGTCAATTCCGTCTTAGGCAAACCGCCGTGCATCTTCAACGCACGTACCGTCGCCACAATGACAATTGCGTCCGGTGTCTTGCCCAACAATGGCACCTTGAAGTCCAAGAACTTCTCACCACCCAAGTCAGCCCCGAAACCAGCTTCAGTGACAACGTAGTCCGCCAATTGCAAAGCTGTCTTAGTTGCGCGAATTGAGTTGGTTCCTTGCGCAATATTGGCAAATGGACCTCCGTGAATCAACGTTGGCGTGTGGGCAAGCGTTTGAACCAAGTTTGGCTTAATCGCATCCTTCAACAACGTCCTCAACGCACCAGCAACACCCAAATCCTTAACTGTCACAGGTTCCTTGTCGTACGTGTAACCGATAACGATGCGCTCAATACGCGCCTTCATATCCATCAAATCATGTGACAACGTCAAAATAGCCATCAATTCAGAAGCAACCGTGATATCAAAACCATCTTCACGTGGCACTCCAGAAGTTGGGCCACCCAAACCAATTGTAATGTGGCGCAAAGCACGATCATTAACGTCCAAAGCGCGCTTCCAAAGCAAACGACGTGGGTCAATGTTCAAAGGATTTCCTTGGTAGATGCTGTTATCGATAACGGCAGCCAACGTGTTGTGGGCACTTGTCAAAGCATGGAAATCACCCGTAAAGTGCAAGTTGATGTCAGCCATTGGGACAACTTGGGCGTATCCACCACCAGTGGCACCACCCTTCAAGCCCATAACTGGTCCAAGTGATGGCTCACGCAACGCAACCATTGTCTTCTTACCAGCCAAACTTAGCGCATCAGCCAAGCCAACCGTCACCGTTGACTTACCTTCACCAGCTGGCGTTGGGTTAATTGACGTCACCAAAATTAACTTACCCAAATCATTTTGTCGGGCAGTTTCATCGATTTCAATCTTGGCTTTATCACGACCGTATGGTTCCCATTCAGTTGCCGTCAAGCCAGCCTTCTCTGCAATTTTTTCAATTGGCCAAACTTCAGCCGCTTGTGCAATTTCAATATCAGTTTGCATCCCCAGATACCACCTTATTTTCTTCTCGAACCGCCTGATAACCAATATCATGGCGATAAGCTAATGTTGTTTGTGTCGCATCAATTGCCTCATACACCATCTCTTGCGCCTGTGACGCCGTCGCTGCATGACCGACAACCGTGGCGATACGACCACCATTACTTATTAGTTTATCATCATTTCGCGTCACACCCGCATAAAATGTGTTGATGTCAGCAATTGAAAATGATGGTAGGTCGATATGCTCAGTAGTTGTTGCAGGATAACTTGGGTTCACCAGCACGACGCCAACATAGACGTCATCCTGTTGCCAGATTGCCTGCGGTTGTTCACCAGCCAATAATGTCGAAATAAGTTCATAAAAATCACTTTGTAGCTGTGGCAAAACAACCTGAGCCTCCGGATCACCAAAGCGCACATTATATTCGACGACTTTAGGACCGTCATCAGTCAGCATCACACCTGTGTACAACACACCCGTGAACGGCATCGCGCGCGCTGCCATCGTGGCCAATGTTGGTAACACCAACGTTTGAATGGCTTCTTGCACAATCTCATCTGAAACCCAGCGAACTGGCGAATAGGCACCCATACCACCAGTATTTAGACCTTGATCATTGTCGAAACGGCGCTTATGATCTTGCGCAATTGGTGCGTGAATGACACCATTTGGGCCAACTAAACTAAATATTGAAAACTCCACACCCGCCATATATGACTCAATGACCAACGGTGCATCCGCCTGACGTTCATACGCGAGTTGAATCATCGTTTCAGCATCTTCACGGTCACGACAAATCACCACGCCCTTGCCGGCTGCCAAACCATCTTGCTTAATGACAAGTGGCAAATCAAAGTTTTTTAGCGCCTGCAATGCGCTAGACTCATCGGTAACCATCACTGACGTAGCGGTTGGCACCCCTGCTTCCGCCATGACGTCCTTGGCAAATTGCTTTGAACCTTCTAGCTGCGCAGCTTGTTGCGTGGGACCAAAAATCTTTAGCCCTGCTGTTTGAAAAACGTCGACCACACCAGCAATCAAAGGCGCCTCTGAACCAACAAACGTCAAATCAACCACTTCTTGTTGTGCTAGATTACGCAATCCAACGACATCCATCATGTCGTGATCAACTGTCCGAATACCCGCTGACTGCATGCCAGCATTACCCGGCACCACAATAACTTCTTCAACTTCAGTACTTCGCAGAAACGTTTCTGCCAACGCATGTTCGCGGGCCCCGGACCCAATTACCATCACCTTCGCCATGTTTCTCTCCTAGTGCTTAAAGTGGCGTGTGCCAGAAAATACCAATGCAATGCCAAGTTCGTTGGCCTTATCGATTGACGCTTGATCCTTAATTGAGCCACCGGGTTCTACAATCGCCGTAATCCCATGTTCAGCTGCGTAGGTTACTGAGTCGTCCATTGGGAAGAAGGCGTCCGATGCCAAAACCGCATTTTCAAAGCCAGGCTTTTCACTTGCCTTCGTAATCGCCATCTTAACTGAATCGATACGATTTGGTTGGCCCGCCCCAACGCCAAGCGTTTGTCCCTTTTGGGCAACCACAATCGCGTTTGACTTCACGTGCTTCACCGCCTTTTGGGCAAAGATCATCGCTTCAAGTTGCGCTGGCGTGGGTTGCACATTACCAACCACTTCGAAATCGGTCAACGTTTCAGATACCAAGTCACGCTCTTGCATCACGACACCACCAAGGACGGCTGTCAATTCAACCGCTTGTGGGACATCCGTTGTGAACGGCACTGTCAACAAACGCAAATTCTTCTTCTTAGCCAACACATCGTACGCTTCAGGCGTAAAGCTTGGCGCAATGATAATCTCCAAGAAAATTTGGTGCATCTTTTCAGCAGTCGCCAAATCAACTTCACGGTTCAAAGCGACGATGCCACCAAAAATAGAGATATCATCAGCAGCAAAGGCCGCATCCCAAGCGGTTTCAATCGTCGTTCCTTGCCCAATTCCAGCTGGATTCATGTGCTTAACCGTCACAACGGTTGGCTCATCAAACTCAGCAATAATACGCAAGGCAGCATCAGCATCACGAATATTGTTATATGACAATTGCTTACCGTGCAAAATATCAGCAGACAGAACCGAGTACGCCGTTGGCAATGCATCGCGGTATGCAGCCGCTTGTTGGTGACTATTTTCGCCATAACGCAATGGCTCAAACAATTCATAGGTGACTGTCTTTTGCGCTGGGAATTCTTCTTCCGTCAAGTAGTCGGCGATCAAGGCATCATAAGCTGCCGTGTGGCGGAAAACCTTGGCACCTAGTTGACGACGGAACGCATCATCAATCGTGTTGGCTTGGAGCTTTTCAAGCACAACGTCATAGTCAGTTGGATCAACAACTGGTAATACCGACGCATAATTTTTAGCTGCTGAACGCAACATTGATGGACCACCAATATCAATGTTCTCAATGGCATCCGCCAATGTCACGCCTGGCTTTTGAATCGTTTCCTTGAATGGGTACAAATTCACCACAACCAAATCAATTGGCGTAATGTCATGTTCGGCCAACGTTGCCATATGTTCTGGATTGTCACGCTTGGCTAGCAAGCCAGCATGGACACGTGGGTGCAACGTCATCACACGTCCATCGAGCATTTCAGGAAATTGTGTCACCTCATCGATTGGTGTCACTGGTAAATCAGCTGTCTGTAACGCTGCCAATGTCCCGCCAGTTGAAACCAGCTCATAGCCCAATGCAACTAGTCCCTTGGCAAACTCCGCCAAACCGGTCTTATCTGAAACGCTTAGTAGTGCTCGTGTCATGCTTGAAATGCTCCTTCTTTAATTAACTTTGCAACAGTTTCTGGATACAAATGATGTTCCGCGTCGTGAATTCGTTCAGTCAGTTCATCAATTGTTTCGTCTTCTGAAATAAGGACTGGCGTCTGCGCAATAATTTGCCCTGAGTCAACCCCCGTATCAACATAATGAATCGTTACGCCAGTCACTTTAACGCCAGCGTCCCAGGCGTCAGCGATTGCGTTATTACCAGGAAAACTAGGCAATAACGCTGGATGAATATTTAAAATACGTTGTTCAAACGCTTGGACAATATATGGCGTCAAAATACGCATATAACCAGCTAATAAAATACCGGTCACACCGTCCGCCTCTAGCGTTTTAACAATTTCTTGCTCGGCCGCCTCTCGTGACTCGAAAGCCGGGTAGCGAATTTGCAATACCGGAATATTAGCCGCCTCAGCAATGGCAATCGCCCCGGCGTTTTTGCGATCAATCACAACCCGCACAATATCACCACCGAGTGTGTCGGCTTGGGCAGCTTTCAGCAATGCCGCTAGATTCGAGCCAGTACCTGACGCAAAAACAGCAAGTTTTGGCTTGTTCACCATGGTTGCGCTCCTTGCCAGATAATTGGTTCTGATTCACGGGCGACCATTTCACCAATGATAAACGCTGGTTGATCGGCATCTTGGAACATCGTCATGGCCGTGTCAACCTGGTTCGCTTTCACAATCAAAATCATGCCCAAACCAAGGTTAAACGTCTCCAACATGTCCGTTGCTGTCAAATTACCACGTGTCTGAATCTCCGTGAAAATCGGTAACATTGGCCATGAACCCCAATGCAAGTTTGCCGCTACCTGCTCACCGTACGCACGGGGCAGATTGCCAACGATACCGCCACCCGTAATATGTGCCATGCTGACAATTATCTTTTGGTCCAGCAAAGGTAGAATTGCTGGGGCGTACAACGTGGTCGGCTTTAGCAATGCCTCTTGTAAACGCGTTGGTAGTTTCAAAAAATCTGATTCTTCGTGGATACCAAAGACTTCGCGCACCAAGGTATAGCCGTTGGAATGCACACCACTAGATGGCAATCCAATCAACACATCCCCCGCGACCACATCAGCCGGATTTAGCATCTCATCGCGCTCAACAACACCGACGCCGAACGCAGCCAAATCATAGTGGTTTGGCGCATACATACCAGGCAATTCAGCTGATTCACCACCAATCAAAGCAGCGCCAACTGCTTGCGTTGCTTGGGCGATACCAGTGACAATGGTCGCCACTTTTTCAGGTGTCATCTTAGCAATCGCCAGATAGTCGAGGAGAAAAAGTGGCTTAGCACCTTGCGCCAAAATATCATTCATCACCATCGCAACTAAATCTTGGCCAATTGTATCGTGCTTATCGGCCGCAATTGCTAGCAGCAACTTTGTCCCGACACCATCCGTTCCTGAAATCAACACCGGATCACGATACGTATTACCCAAGGCAAAGGCGGCCCCAAAGCCACCAATACCGCCAAGTACTTGCGGTGTATAAGTTGCCGATACGGCGTTGCCCATCAAATCGACGGCTTGTTCACCAGCGGCAACATCAACGCCTGCATTCGCGTATGCATTTTGATTCGTCATAACTCCCCCAATGAATTAACCAACTGTCTGTGCATCTTGTAATTGTTGTTTTTGAATCGACGCCACTTGGTTCGGATGGTAAGTCGTTGTTGGTTCAGGTTGAAAGTCAACCTGTCCTGCAGCCTTCGCATCTGCCAAGGTTGGCTCGTAATCATAAATCGGCGATGGATAATGACCGTCAAAATAGGCAGTCGTTAAACCAGTCCCGTTTCCTTCATATGGCAAGTCAATCGCTTCAACCAACCCGTCAACTGACAGAAAGGCTAATGAATCAACGCCCAACATCTCTTGCATTTCACTCATCGTGTAATTAGCGGCCAACAACTCTTCTGTTGTCTGCATATCGACACCATAGAATGATGGATACTTGAAAGCTGGCGAAGCAATTCGAATATGAACCTCACTCGCGCCAGCTTCACGTAGCATCCGCACGATAAACTTAGATGTCGTGCCTCGGACAATCGAATCATCAACCAAGACCACGCGCTTACCTGCTACAACTGACGGTACGGCGCTCAACTTCATACGCACCGCGCGTTCGCGACGTTCTTGGGTTGGTTCGATAAACGTTCGAGCAATGTATTGATTCTTAACCAACCCCATTTCGTTAGGTAAACCAGCAGCTTCCGCAAAACCCATGGCAGCTGATAATGAAGAATTTGGAACACCAACAACCAAGTCTGCCTCAACCGGCTGTTCGGCGGCCAACAAACGCCCCATCCGCTTACGAGCCGTATGGACATTCACCCCGTAGATATCTGAATCTGGTCGTGCAAAGTAAATGTATTCCATCGCATCAATATGCAAATCAGTGTTGGTCGTGTAGTGATCAATCTTCAAGCCGTGTTGATCAATCGTAATTAACTCACCCGGTTGTACATCACGGATAAACGTCGCGCCAACCGCATTCAAAGCCGCCGTTTCACTGGTCACAATATATTGACCATCTGGTAATTGTCCGACCACAAACGGACGGAAGCCGTGCGGGTCTAGTGCTGCATACATAGCAGTTGGTGTTAGTAGCAAAAAAGCAAAGCCACCGCGCACTGTACGCAAAGCATCCTTCAATTTGTCATAGAACGTTGACGCCGTTGAACGGCGAATCAAATGTAATAGCACTTCCGTATCTGATGACGATTGGAAAATCGCACCGTTTTGCTCCAAGGAACGACGTAGTGACAAAGCATTCGTGATGTTGCCATTATGTGCAAGTGATAATTGCATATCTGAAAAATTCACCATCAGCGGTTGAATGTTTTCAATTCCGGCTGAACCAGCCGTTGCGTATCGCACGTGACCAATGGCTGATTGTCCTTGCAAATGTTGCAAGCGACTCGGGTCACTGAACACGTCGCTCAACAAACCAAGTCCACGTTCTTGCCAAAGATGCCCCTGCTTATTGGCCACGATACCAGCACCTTCTTGACCACGGTGTTGCAAAGCGTGCAACCCATAATAAGTCAAATCGGCTGCTGATTGATGTCCCCAGACGCCGAAAATGCCACATTCTTCATTCAGTGATCGACTCTCACTCACTGGTTGCGTTGCCATGTGATGGCCTCCTCATAGTTCTTTTGCAATGTTGTTTTTGATAGGTTGAGTTCGTCTGTTGTCGTACGCATTTGAATCGCATCACCAGCAGTAACCACACCAAGCTTTGTTGCGGTAGCGCCCATCAATTCTTCAAACGCAGCGACGTTGACTGCAGGGACCGATACTACGAAACGACCAGGTGTTTCACTAAACAACCAAGCTGTTGGTACTTGCCACTGCACCTCTGCCCCAAATGGCGTCTTAAACATGCTTTCTGCCAATGCGACGCCCAAGCCACCTTCGGCAATGTCGTGTGCACTCGCAACTAAATCAGCTGCAATCGCGTTTAGTAGCTTTGCTTGCGTTGCTTGAATTTCCGTCATGTCAAAGTCGCGTAAACGACCAGCAATATCGCCAGTCATCATCTTTTGTAATTCTGACCCATTAAAATCGGCGCCAGTTGCACCAAGGACGTAAATAACATCACCCGCATTTTTAAAACTGATGCTCGTAATCGTCTTCACGTCTTCGTGCAACCCAACCATACCAATCATCGGCGTTGGATAAATGGCTTGCCCGTCAGTTTCGTTGTAAAGTGACACGTTTCCAGAGATAACCGGCGTATTCAACTGCTTCGCCATTTGGTTGATGCCGGCCAACGACTGCGCCAGCTCATAGTAAATTTCTGGGTCGTCTGGATTACCAAAATTCAAGCAATCTGTAATCCCAATCGGTTGGGCACCAGTCGCAACCACATTACCGGCCGCTTCAGCCACCGCCAGTTGACCACCAATATAAGGATCAAGATAGGTGAAACGACTATTCACGTCAGTCGTCATCGCCAATGCTTTCTTGGTACCGCGCAAACGCACCACGGCAGCGTCGCCACCTGGTTTCACAACCGTATCGGCACGCACCATGCTGTCAAAATGACGGAACAACGAGGCTTTAGACGCGATTGTTGGTTGTTGCAACAAATCAGCAAGCGTTGCTGCACCATCAACACTGCCAGGCACAAAGTCAGCACTTGGTTCGTTTAAACGAGCTGGCGTTGCTTGTGGCATGTTTTGCTTTGGTGCCGTCGTTAGAAAATCAACGGGTACATCAGCTGCCACGTCACCATGCCAAAGCAATTCGTAACGGCCAGTATCTGTCACCGTTCCAATGGCAACCGCATCAAGGCCGGCATCTTCAAAGACCGCTTGTACTTCAGCTTCATGGCCAGCTGCCACAACCAACAACATGCGTTCTTGTGATTCTGACAGCATCAATTCATACGGTGTCATGCCAGCTTCACGTTGTGGTACGAGGTCCAAGTTCAATTGCATCCCCATGCCAGCCTTGCCCGCCATCTCAGCTGAAGATGATACAAGGCCAGCTGCACCCATGTCTTGTACACCGACAATAACGTCACCATGTTCACGAATGACCTTTAGCGTGGCATCCATGACCAACTTTTCCATGAACGGATCACCAACTTGAACCGCTGAGCGATTTTGATATTCATCTGATGAAAATTCGGCTGACGCAAAAGTCGCGCCATGAATACCATCACGACCAGTTTTAGCACCGACGTACATGACTGTATTGCCAATTCCTTCAGCACGTCCAACCTGCATGGCAGCTTGATCAATCACACCAACCGCCATCACGTTAACTAGCGGATTACCTTGATAAACGGCATCAAAACCAATTTCACCACCAACTGTTGGAATCCCAATGGCATTACCATAACCAGCAATACCGTCAATTACACCGTCCAATAGATGCTTAGTCGTTGCATTGTCGAGCTCACCGAAACGCAAACTATCCAAGACAGCAACCGGTTGCGCCCCCATTGAGAAAATATCACGTAGAATACCGCCAACTCCTGTTGCAGCGCCTTCGTATGGTTCAACGGCTGATGGGTGATTGTGAGATTCCGCCTTGAAAACAACCGCTTGGCCATCACCGATATCTAAAATACCGGCACCTTCACCTGGGCCTTGCAACACGCGCTCATTGCGTGACCAGAACGTGCGTAGAACCGGCTTAGACTTTTTATACGAAACGTGTTCTGACCACATGGCCGAAAGCAAGCCTGCTTCGGTGTAATTTGGTAGTCGATCAAGCTTGGCGACAATTGCATCATATTCGGTCTCAGTCAGACCCCATGCGAGATAAATTTTTTCATCACGAACCATTTCTGCGGTTGGTTCATATGTGGTTGTTGCTGTTGTCATTCGGTTACCAACGCCTCCGTCATAATTGGGGTTAACAAACTTTTGAAAAATGCCTGACCATCTGTATTACCAAGCAACGCATCGACCGCACGCTCTGGGTGTGGCATCATGCCGAATACGTTACCGTTACGATTTGAAATACCGGCAATTTGATCCATCGAACCGTTCACGTTTGTTCGATACTTAAAGATGATTTGGTTGTTGTCGCGTAAGTCTTCTAATGTTGCTTCATCGGCAACATATCGGCCTTCTCCGTGGGCAACCGGCAACATCACCGTTTGCGTTTCATACGCCTTTGAGAAGCGTGAGTTTTGATTTACGATTTCAAGTGGCACTTCATCACAAATGAAACCTGGATGCTCGTTCATCATGAGTTGGCCTGGTAATAGCCCCGCTTCCGTCAAAATTTGGAAGCCGTTGCAGATACCAACCACCAATTTGTGGTCATCAGCTGCTGTTCGAACAGCGTCCATCACAGGCGCAAAGCGCGCAACCGCCCCAGTACGGAGATAGTCGCCATATGAAAAGCCACCTGGTAGAAAGACTGCATCAAAACCTGCTAGTGACGTGGCTTTTTCATCGACAAACGCCACGTCTACGCCAAAATCTTGCAAGGCGTAATACATATCAAAATCACAATTTGATCCTGGAAAACGAACCACCGCTGCTTTCATGTTTACGCCTCCACTGACTTAAGTAGGTCAATTCGATACGTTTCAGTATTTGGGTTAATCAGAAGTGCTTCCGTATAAGCCACTGCTTCATCGTAAGCAGCTGCCTCATCATTGTTGTTCATTGTGACTTCAAAATACTTACCTTGCGTCACAGTTTCAACCGTTTCAAAATTCATGCGGTGCAAAGCTGATTTGATCACCTCACCTTGTGGATCAAGAATTGAGGGCTTGTATGTGACGTAAATCTTAGCTAAAAACATGGGTTATTCTCCTTTTGTTTCATTCAAACGGTGCAGTACAATTTCATATCCATCACGCAAGTCGCCTTCTCCACGTCGGAAAACATCCTTATCAAGCGAAGTACCCGTTGCGTCGTCAATCAAGCGCATATTATCTGGTGATAATTCATCCCCCAAGACCAATGCGCCTTGGTCATCTAAGCCAAATTCAATTTTGAAATCGAGTAATGTAATCCCAATTGTTTTAAACTTCTCGGTCAGCAATTTATTGACTCGCGCCGTAATGTCAGAAATCTCTGCCAATTGTGCCGGTGTCGCTAACTTTAACGCCACCGCTTGAGATGCATTCAGCGCCGGATCATCTAAGTCATCACGCTTGTAGTAATACTCTTCAACCACCGGAACAAGCGGTGTCATCGGTTCAACATCAAAACGTGAAGCAAAGTGACCCGCCGCAAAGTTTCGAACCACAACCTCAATCGGCACCATCATCAGACGCGTGACCAAAATGTCCGTCTCATCAACTGGTGACAGATAATGTGTCTTAATACCAGCCTGATTTAGCATCTCGAATAACAAGCCACTAATTTGTGTCGTCAAACGTCCCTTATCCGGAATATGTTCTTTTTGCTTACCGTTCAATGCTGTCGCTTGATCCAAACTATGCAACCAAAGAATTTGTGGGTCGCTAGTCGCATACACGGCTTTTGCTTTACCCGTTGTTAGCAACGCTTCTTGTGTAATCATCCCTTTTGATGCCCCCATGCACGTAATGCCTTCATTTCTCGTAATCCTGTCACCGTGATATGTCCCATCTTCCTGCCAGACTTCACGTCAACTTTCCCGTAATCATGCATATGCCAGTCAGGATGGTCGACCAACTCACGGCGAGCGCGATTGATGTCATCCCCTAGTAAATTCAACATCATCGCTGGTGCCCACTGCTTAATTTCTGGAATCGGTAATCCCAACACACTACGTACATGCCCTTCAAATTGTGAAACGTTGGTTGCTTCAATGGTGAAGTGGCCTGAATTGTGTGGGCGCGGTGCCAATTCATTCACATATACCTGGTCACCAGCCACAAACATCTCAATACCAAGTACACCAACAAGATTCAACGCGTTCGCTAATGTTTTGGCAATGTGGGCAATTTCATCCGCAATTTTGTCTGATAATGACGCTGGTGCAGCTGACACATGCAAAATGTGATTCTGATGTTCATTGACCGTCACAGGCCAAGTTCTAATATCACCCGA
The DNA here is from genome assembly GCA_041871065.1 of Weissella confusa. Lineage (NCBI taxonomy): Bacteria > Bacillati > Bacillota > Bacilli > Lactobacillales > Lactobacillaceae > Weissella > Weissella confusa. Next base: position 1,631,816 of record CP168942.1, read on the forward strand.
AATATCACGGGCAACCATCACGCTTAGCTCGCGATCAAATGTTACCTGCTTTTCCAAAATCATCGGCGTGTTAACCGGCACATCCCAGTGTGCCAATAAGTTTGCCAAAGCTTCATGATTTGGAATGTCCCACTGACCGTGACCGTCATAACCACCTTCAACAGTTTTCAGAATCGCTGGTAATGACACCTTATGGCAACTAGCGTACAAGGCAACGACATTATCGACGGCCGCGAATGGTGCAACTGGCAATCCCAAATCCGCGATAAATGTTTTTTCACGCAAGCGGTTAGCTGTGATGTGCAACAGTTGGGTTCCTTGTGGCAACTGCTTAGCTGGCACTGCATTTGCCAACGCTTCTTGACTGACATTTTCAAATTCGTACGTAATGACATCGGCAATATCCGCCAAATTGCGTAGCGCAGATTCATCATCGTAATTTGCAACCAACTGTTGGTCTGCGATTTGGGCAGCTGGTGCGTTAATCTGTGGGTCCAGCACCACTACGCGATATCCCATTGGCTTAGCCGCTAAGGCCATCATTTGGCCAAGTTGTCCGCCACCAACAATCCCAAGTGTGGCCGGTGGCAAAATGGGTTTAGTCATGTAACTGCTCCTCACTCTCACGTGCTTTTTGAGCTTGCTTTTCACGGAATGCTTCAAGTTCTGTCACCAACGTTTGATTTGTAATTGAAAGAATTTGAAGTGCATAGTAAGCGGCGTTTTTGGCGCCCGCTTCACCAATAGCAACCGTACCAACCGGCACACCTGCGGGCATTTGTACGATACTCAATAATGAATCAACCCCATTTAACGTTTTCGTCTTCATTGGCACCCCAATAACAGGCAATGTGGTTTGTGCAGCGACCATCCCCGGCAGGTGAGCTGCGCCACCAGCACCGGCAATAATCACGTCCACCCCAGCTTCGCGAGCATTAGCCGCGTAAGTTGCCATCTCCGTCGGCATCCGATGAGCTGAAATGATATGTGTTTCGACTGTTACATCAAATTGTTCCAGAATTGCTACCGCTTCTTTCATCGTTGGCCAATCTGATATCGATCCCATTATTACTGAAACACGATTCATTATGTTCTCCCCATTCTTTTCGTTCGTATTTACAAGATGATTTAACCACCGTTTATTCTAAATGTACAGTTTTTATTCACGAAGTAATAAAAATGAAAAATAAATATTCGTGTTTAATCGTTTTCTTCACAAAATTAAACAAACATTCCCGTTTAACCTGATGCTTTTGACAAAAAAAGGTCCGGATGTAAATCCGAACCTCTCATCATTTTAATTAGACAGCTGGCACCGTCATGTAAGCACTAATTTGTTCGATTGTAATAAATGGGATATCCAATCGTTCAGACATCTCAAACAAATCATCACGACGGGCCATCGTACCGTCTTCCTTCAAGACTTCAATAATAACGGCAGCTGGTTCTGACCCAACCAAACGTGCCAGATCAACGGCGGCTTCTGTGTGCCCAATACGCGTTGCCAAACCACCTTCCTTGGCCGTCAAAGGTTGCGTGTGACCAGGTGCGTTAAAGTCAGCGCGGGTAGCCATTGGGTTCGCAATTTGACGAATCGTTGCGGCACGATCCATCGCTGATACACCAGTTGTTACACCAGTGGCTTCAAACGTGCCATCAACCGTGTATGTGAATGGCGTTTGATGTGGGTCTGTTGAATCGGCCACCATATCCGTAAATCCCAAACGTTCAGCAATTTCAGGCCCAACTGGCGTGCACATCAAACCTGCCGCCTCACGCAACATCATGTGCACCGTTTCTGGCGTAATATCTTGGGCAAGTGCCACAAGATCCCCTTCATTTTCACGGCCCTCATCATCCGCCAAGATGATAACGCCTCCTTGGCGCAATACGGTCAATGCATCAGCAACTGTGTCAAACGTCTTCTTCATGATTAAGTCTTCTCCTTTTAGCCATCCGAAGTGATTTGGTTACACAACTAAGCTTACGGACAAACCGGTTTGATACAACCCACTTTCAGCTGGTTAAAATCTCATTCGACCGAACATTCGTTTTTCAAACGTTAACTGCGTCCTTCAAAAGTTGTTAAATCGTTTCGAATACGGTTGGGATTTTTTGGTTGATGGGGTTAAGCAATTATTGTTCGTAATTTGTGTCGCTACTAACGCACAAACAAAAAAAGACAACCCCATCATGAGGTTGTCTCCTAAATCAATTAATCTGCGTTCTTCGTGCCAAAGTAGCGCTCAGAAATCTTATCCAGTGTGCCATCCTTCTTGAATTCAGTAATCACACCGTTTACCTTTTCACGCAACGTTACATCACCCTTACGGAACCCGATACCATAAGCATCCTGTCCGTAACCAGTCTTGATGACCTTGAACTCGGCTGGGTTTGATTCGTGCGCAACGTAATAACGGGCGTAGTCCGAATCAATCAATACCGCATTCACTCGGCCAACTTGCAAGTCGTTCAACGCCTTATCAAAGGTATCGTATTGCACAGGTGCTGACCCAAGGAAGCTCTTCAACACCTTTGGCTTGTCGTTAAACAACGTTAGTCCAGCCGAACCAGTTTGTGCAGCGAGCGTCTTGCCAGCCATATCCTTAATCGTGTTAATGTGATCGCGTTGCATCGTTACTAACACTTGGGAATCATTGTGGTATGGCACCGAGAAGGCAACCTTCTTGGCACGGGCTGGTGTAATCGTGTAACCATTCCAAATCATATCAATGTGACCCGTATCAAGTTCAGTTTCCTTCATTGACCAGTCAATTGCTTGGAACTTAACCTTTAGGCCCAACTTCTTGAATGTTGCACGTGCCAAATCAACGTCGTACCCAACCAACTTACCTGACTTGTCACGGAATCCCATTGGCACATACGTATCGTCCAAACCAACGACAACAGTTTTGTCAGCCGTCATTTGGCGCCAAGTGTCTTGTGCGTGCGTCGTGCGGTACCAAACAAATCCAACCAGCAACGCTAACACCGCCAGCACAATTCCGTTACCGATAATCTGTCGGCGCCAGTTAATCTTCTTTTTCATTGCGACAGCCCCCTATCGTTCAACATCCGTCCCAAAATCAAAGGTCTTATCAGCCACGGCCTCAGCAAATGGCAAATCGTGGGTAACAATCAATTGCGTCACACCTTGCGCTTGCAACTGCTTAATCACTGCAATAACACGTTCCGTTGATTCAGCATCCAAACCAGATGTTGGTTCATCATATGCCAAAATACCAGGCTTCATTGCCAAGGCACGCGCGATGGCAACACGTTGCTTTTGTCCACCAGACAACTGGAATGGGTATTGGTCCGCTTGGGCCGTCAATCCCAAATCCGCTAGCAAGCGGTCTGCATTATCGGCAGCCTCAGCCTTTGACTCATTGTGCACCATTTGTGGCGCCAACATCACATTTTCCTTCACGGTATATTGTGGAAACAAATTGAAGTCTTGGAAAATAACCCCAACTTGGGCGCCAGTGCGTTCACCAGTTAAATCAAGCGACTCACCGTTCAGAATTAACTCACCTTGATCTGCGGGTAGTAAACCAGCAACGATTCGCAAGAACGTTGTCTTACCAATACCTGAAGGACCAACAATACTCAAAACCTCACCGTCGTTAACTGTAAGATTCATGTTCTTAAAAATCGTGCGCGTGTCATATGACTTAGCTAAGTTTTTAATTTCTAGCATTCTTCTTACTCCTTAACGATAGTAGTTCATATTCGTTTCAATGCGACGTAGCAACACGGTTGCGACTGCCGTCAAAATCAAATATAGCAAACCGACTAGTAGATATGGTGCCAACGTAACGTCACGTGAAGCCGCAATATTACCAGCACGCATCAAGTCGCCCAAACCGATAACGTAGACCAAAGACGTATCCTTAACCAACGTCACCACTTCGTTTCCAACTGATGGCATCACAATCTTAACCACTTGTGGCAAAACAATCTTACGCATCGTTTGCCAGCGGGTTAGGCCAAGCACTTTTGCGCCATCATATTGTCCTTGCGGAATGCTTTGTAGCCCCCCACGGAAAATCTCAGCGAAGTACGCAGCATAGTTAATAATAAATGTGATGACCGCGGCTTCAAAACGTGGGAATGTCACAATGTGAGCTAAACTCAATCCATAGTAGACAAACACAATTTGAAGCAACAATGGTGTGCCACGCATCACCCAGATATAACCATTCGTTACCCAGCGCAACAAGAAAATATCTGATTTCAATGCCAATGCCACCAAAATTCCCAACGGCACTGATCCAATTAAAGTTAATGCGAAGACACCGATGGTCATCTTAAGCCCATCCAGCAAACTTGGCATAATTTGCATCATGTAATCCATACCTTGTACTCCATTTCCTGCAATAAAAAAGTCCTCAAGCAACCCAAAAATAGGTTACTTGAGGACGATAAAAATCGTGGTTCCACCTCAATTTTGTTAGTTGTTACCAACCAACACTCTAGCCCCTGATTTAACCAGGCGCGCGCCTATAACGAGGCGATCCGGATACATTTTGTGATGTATCGATAATCATGGGTGTGGTTCATCTAGGCCGATGGTTGCTTCCCAGCTTCTGCGCAACTCTCTTAGCACCGACGTTAGACTACTCGTCCAATCAAATCTTTATGGGATTACTTTAAAGTAATTAGTGTCGTAAGTCAACAGTTTCAAACCGGACTAACGAATCGAACGTGATCGTGACTTCGAATTTAATGATGGCATGCGACCATTCAAGTCACTATCATCAACATTATATGCTGAAATATCTGGTTGACGTGTTGCGTGGTACCAGTAATTTAGCAGACCGTATACCAAGACCAACAATAGCAAATTAACAATCAACGTTGGGAACATGTGGAAAATAATGAAATCCGGAATGTTCAAGTTCGTTAGGTTGATGATACCAAAACCAGCGTAATCAAACACCAAGTACATGCTCATCGACACAAACCAAACCGCAACTGATGAAATAAATGACGTTGGTAAGTAACGTTGCAACTTGCTAGCAAGCCATACCGTCAACGGGAAACCAATCATTGAAATACCAATCAAACCCGAATAAAAAATATCAAACAGCAAGCCGCCTAGGAAGGCCGCAATATATAAACTGCGTTCCTTCATTTGCGTAACCGTTCCGGTCAGCACCGGCATCATCATGACAATCAATGATAGATATGGGCTGGCCGACATCGGCATTTTAAATAGCACTGGTGCAAAGTACAGCGCAATCCCCCCATCTAGCATGATTGCGATATACACCAGGACAAAATGTAACCATGAGGTGTGCACGTATTTCAACATTTATCTTCTCCATTAAGCACTACGATTGTTTGTAGCTTATACTATATTATCCCTACCACTTGTCGAACGTCAACAAAATGTCACATTTATTGCGCGACTCTTAAAAACCCTCTGGTCAATTTCTCGGACTGTTGATACACTAAAAGTGTTCTGAGGAGAGAGAGACACTTCAGAAGGGACTAGATTCATGCAAAAACTCAATTATGATGCGCAAGAGTCTTGGTCACTGACAGCTGGTTTAATGCAATCGCCAATCGCGATTACAAGCAAAACCACTGACAAGATTGACTACCCTGCGTCATTAGAATTGTACTACGACCTTAATGCCAATTACGTTCGCGACACTGGCCAAGGTTTAGAGGTCGGGCTAACAGGAACAGCGATAATCGCTAATCGTCCGTTCCGGTTGCAACAGTTTCACGTCCACGCCCCCAGCGAGCATACCCTCGATGGCCAGACATATGATGGTGAAATTCATTTCGTGCACGAAGCTGCCGACGGGCGTTTGGCAGTGATTGGCGTCTTCTTAAGACTAGGTGCCCCATCAGAAACGTTTGCTAGCATTTTAAACCGTATTGATGATGAGTCCGTTTTCTCATGCGAGGTTACCGACTTGTTACCAACGAACCGGTCATACTATCATTACATCGGCTCGTTAACAACGCCACCGCTATCTGAAAATGTCGACTGGTATGTGTTAGAACAACCAATGACTATTTCAGCGGCTCAGTTAGCTGAATTCCATGTGCATTATGACCATAATAATCGCCATTTACAGCCTTTAAATGGGCGCCATGTCTTATATTACCGGGACAATAAATAGAAAGACGTCACACCCTGCGTTTTGCAGAGCGTGACGTCTTTTTTGCTATTGTTGTGGGATAGCCACACTAACAACTGGAATATTGTTAAAGTCCGTTGCCGGCTTAATGTAAATCTTCTTTGATAGACCGTAGTCATCTTGGCTAATCTTTTGTACCTTACCAACGTAAAGTCCAGCTGGCGTAACACCACCCAAACCACTGGTCGTGACAAGATCACCCTTTTCCAAAGCGACATCTGACGTAATTTGTCCCATCACAATCAAGTTCTTTTCTTGATTGAAGCTGGTCACAATACCGTCAACAACATCGCCGTTCTTGTTGGCCACACGGATTGCAAAACGATCCGCAACTTGGCTGTCATCAGATAACAACTCAACCTTCGCGTTCGTTGTATTCACCTCAGAGACGCGACCAATCAAACCACCAGAACCCATCACAGACATACCCTTCTTGATGCCTGCATTTGATCCCTTGTTAACAATCAATTGTGATTGCCAATTACTTGGTGAACGTGAAATAACAACCGCATTAACAACCTTATAGTCGGTCAACGTGTTTTCGATTTGCAATTGATCCTTCAATGCACGATTTTCGGCTTGCAACGTTTGCAATTGCACCTTCGCTTGTGCTAAATCATCAACCTTCTCAGTTAATGCTTGATTTTCTTTGTATGTGTTTAGCAACCCTGAGACTGCCTCATATCCACCGCTAACTGCTTTAACTGGTGAACTGACAACACTTGATACCCAACCTGAAACGTCGGACACAACACGCGTTGGCAAAGAAGGTTCTTTTTGAGAGTTTTGTGCTCGCGAACTAATGACAATCACACCGATTGTCACGATTGCAACGATAACCGCTACAACCAAACGTCGTGAAGTTAAGATATTCTTCATATCAAACATGCCTTTCGTCAGTTTTGCTAATAAAGCAGACTGAGAGTGTCGGAGGTTTTTGACCTCCGACATGAACAAGCCGCCCTTATCAGGTGCGTCTTTGGTCTTACTCCTGACGGGAAAGTCAGGGGTTTTAGACCAACAGCTGCTGTGACAAATAACGCCACACCGAATGGTGCGGCGTTATCGTTAAAATTGATTAGTTGTTCTTCAAAACATCGATTGACTTCAATGCTTCACCAGTACCGATGACAACTGCATCCAATGGCTCTGGTGCAACGAATACTGGCACCTTAGTTGCTTCAGCAATTACTTCATCAAGGTGCTTCAACATAGCACCACCACCAGTCAAAACGATACCGTGGTCGATAACGTCAGCTGCAATTTCTGGAGACGTCTCTTCCAACGTCTCCTTAATAGCAACGATGATTTCAGCAATGACATCCTTGATAGCTTCGGCAACATCAGTCGCTTCGATATCAATCGTCTTTGGCAAACCAGTTACCAAGTCACGACCGCGAGCCGTTGTACCTTCCATGTCCTTGGCAGCTTCAACATCAGCTGATCCAACTTCCATCTTCAAACGTTCTGCCGTTTGCTCACCAATCAATACTGAGTACTTTTGGCGGATGTATGACATGATAGCTTCATCAAGCTTATCACCAGCCATACGGATTGAACGTGATGACACGATACCACCCAATGAAATTGTGGCAACGTCAGTCGTTCCACCACCAAGGTCAACAACCATTGATCCAGTTGGTTCCATAACTGGCAAACCGGCACCAACAGCAGCTGCGAATGGCTCTTCAATCACGTAGGCGTCACGAGCACCAGCAACACGGGCAGCATCGATTACTGCACGACGCTCAACAGCCGTTACACCAGATGGTACACCGATTGTAACGTATGGCTTTGAGCCACGACCACCCAAGGCCTTGCCTAGGTAGTACTTCAACATCGCAACAGTTGTTTCGTAATCAGCGATAACACCATCGCGCATTGGGCGGATAGCCTTGATTGAACCTGGCGTACGACCCAACATATCACGGGCAGCTGCACCAACGGCAACAACCTCGTTTGTCTTTGTGTTGCGCGCAACTACTGATGGCTCGCGCAAGACGATTCCCTTACCTTCAATGTATACCAACGTGTTGGCAGTTCCTAGGTCGATTCCGACATTTCGAGTTCCAAATGAAAACACGGCTTTTATCCCTTTTCTTTACTAATTTTTATTATCATTCATCGTATGGCACTACATAAAAACGCCACATTAATTTCTTATTTAGTGTATCACAAGTTGTTAGCATCCGTCCATAAATCATACAGGGTTTCAAGGCCGATTTTGGGTAACTCCCCTGTCGCTCTTAGGCTCACAAAACCGTCTAATCCAATGATCATAAAATCGAAAAAATGTACCTGCATCAAGGTGCTGCAATACGCTAGTTGTCGCATAAAAAGTCGATCCGCTAGCGATGCTTTTAAATTACCGCTCGGATGATTATGAACCAAAATAAACCCATAGGCATTCAACGCCACCAATCGCCTAAAGATGTCGCGCGGGTGAATCGATACCCCATCTAACGTTCCTTGTGCCACTTGTTGTAGCTCAAGCACACGCATTTGTGTATTAACCGCAATTAACCAGCAACTTTCTTGTGGCTTATCACCATATTCATTCGCCAAGTATTGTCCCAACTCAGCAACCGATTTGATTGTTTGTAACATTCGTCGCACCTCCATTAATAAAGAGGGCGCAAACACCAATTTTTCCAAAAATGTGATTTTTATCAATCACAGCGTATAATTGAAAATAAAAAAGGAAGTTTGTTTAATGCGTGTTCGTAAGTTTACCCCACTCCGTATTCCAAGCAAAAACGTTGCTCGTGCGGTTCGCTTTTACCGTGAAGTGTTTGATTTACCAACTGAATTTGGTGAAAATGAGTCACGTCACCTATACTTCGACCAACAATCAATTGTGTTTGAAGAAGATCCAGACGCTGAACCAATTACAGTTCAGGTAACAGTTCGTGACCATAAGGAAACGGTTGAAAACCACTTCATCAACTACTACGTCACCCAAGCAAAGCCAGCAACCGAATCAGAAGATGGTCGTCACATCATTTTCCATCTTGATGATTTCGAGGGCAACCACATCGAAGTGATTGCCAACAAATAAAGTAAAAGGAGAGGAACCTATGTTCACTCTCCTTTTCTTTTACCTATTTTCAGCACGTTGATACCAGACCGTTACCAATTCTTCGGCTAAATCAGCCATATCAGTCATGCCAATAGCAGCAGCATTTGCAACTTGTTGCTTTACTGCATCCCATTCGTGGTTTTCCAACTGACTAACCACGGTTGCCCACCAAGCGAAGCTCATTGCACTCTTAGCTTGGTTAGCCATCCAGTCAGCCACTTGTTTAAATATCTCTAAATCAAATTCATCCGCCTTAAGCAATTCAATTAGATAACGCGCTGTCGTTGCATTTAGGCGCTCCATCGTACCGTGAGGCCATGCTTTTTGCCAAATAACTGACAAATAGTTGAAAGCATCCTTTTGCTCGACTTCAGCAATCACCGGATACAATAGCGCAACGTCCATTTCGCGCCAAATCTTAACAGCCTCAAATGAATCAATCAAAATCTGTTGGGCAATTTGTGCATGCTCATAAGGAATCAATCGTGCGTGTAGCACGTCTGCCAAACTCGCCACGCGCAAGAAGCCACGTGCCATGGTGTTACGGAATAGTTGATAGCTACGTCGACTTACTTCCTTAATCGTCTCAGGATCACGCTTACGGTTAGCGTCTAACAACTCGTTCATCAATCCTTCAACTGTGTCTTGCCCGTTAACCAATTCCGTATTAATTTCGGCACCCGTTAAAAGCAAATGACTCATAAACGAAATGAACCCTTCAGCAGGTAAATCGTTTTCTTCATTCAAATAACGGTAGTAACGGTTTCGGCTAATGCCGATATTTGCCAACTCCCGGACAGGAATGTCATTTGCCTGTCGAATTTCATTTATTCGTTCACGATTAATTAAGCTCATTCGTTTTACCTTCTAAACAAATCTCTCTATATAATTATTTCTCTGCACAATCGTGCCCGTACGCTCATGTTTGAGTGTACCACCCACGGAACATACGTTCAACAAAAAATGCTTACTTTTCTTTCAGTAAAAAAGCCCGAACAGTTCGTTCGAGCTTCCTTAATTATATGTGATTAAAAGATAACGCGTCCAACATAGTTGCCGCCGATACCATCAAAGATATCCTCGTCATCTACCTTAACTTCAGCATTTTCAGCCAAGCCCATGAAGATAACCATCGTCGTGGCAAGCTTACCCGCTGCCTTAACTGCTTCGATATCCATCGTTGCAAGCAAGTCACCGTGCTTAACCTTATCGCCAACTGATACCTTCACATCAAATGGTTCTCCGTTCATTTCAACGGTGTTAATTCCCATGTGAACCAACACTTCCAAACCACTTTCCGTACGCAAACCAATAGCGTGCTTCGTTGGCGCAACCATCGTTACTTCAGCATCCAATGGCGCGGTAATGTTGTTATCAGATGGTTCAATTGCGAAACCATCACCCATCATCTTTGACGCGAACGTCTCATCTTGAACGTGCTCAAGGTGAAGCAATGAGCCATTTGCAACGGCAAAGAAGTTTTCTTCCTTACCAGCTGGAGCATCATCCACTGGCTTTGCTTCGTCAGCAGACAATGGATTCTCCAACTTAGATGAAATTTCACCGTTGTAAATCTTCTCAACGTTATCGGCAACGAATTGCACATCCGGACCGATAACAATGTGAATTTGGTGATCATCCAAAACGTTAACACCCATAACACCAGGTGTCTTCTTCAAGGCATCAACGTCAGCCAATGACGTATCTGTCATCTTGTAACGCAAACGCGTCGTGCAGTTGTAGAGGTACGTCAAGTTTTCCTTAGCAGAAGCATCCCCACCAAGTGCTGACCAAACCATACGTGCCGTGCGGAGATACTTATCTTCGCCACCAACCGTTGCAGCCTTACCAACTTGAACGTTGTTAGCTGCATCGTCGTCATCCTTAGGATCACGTCCAGGTGTCATCAAGTTGAACTTCTTAATCGCAAACGTAAAGATTGCGTAGTACAAAACAGCAAACACAAGACCTTGCACAAGCAACATGTAAGGCTTGTTAGCCAATGGCATTGAGAAACTCAAAACGTAATCAACCAAACCACCTGAGAACGTAAATCCTGACGTCCAGTGGAAGAAAGCTGCAATTGCCAATGACAATCCCATCAAAATAGCGTGGATAACATACAAAGGCCATGCTACGAACATGAATGAGAATTCCAATGGTTCCGTTACACCAGTGAAGAAGGCAGCGATTCCAGCAGCCAACATCAATGATCCAACACGCTTCTTTTGCGCTGGACGTGCTTGACGATAAATCGCAAACGCACCAGCGGGCAAACCAAACATCATAACTGGGAAGAAGCCAGCTTGGTACATACCAGTAATACCCTTTGTACCAGTTGATGCCCAGTAATTTCCGATATCATTAATACCAGCAATGTTAAACCAGAACACAGAGTTCAATGCGTGGTGCAATCCCGTTGGAATCAACATACGGTTGAAGAATCCATACAAACCAGCACCAACCCAGCCAAGACCTGAGATAAACTTAGCGAACGTTACCAAGCCCGTGTATACTGGTGGCCACACAAACAATAGTGCAACTGAGATAACCAACATCGCCACCGCAGAAATAATTGGTACTGAACGCTTACCACTAAAGAACGCAAGCGCCGTTGGCAAGCGAACTTCACTGAAACGGTTGTACAAAGCAGCTGCAACTAGTCCAGCCACAATTCCAAGCAAGACGTTGTTATTTACCAATGCCTCAAATGCCGGATTAACGTGTGCGACTTTCACATTCGTCAACGTAGCGATTTGTGCCGGTGCCAACAAGAAGACTGGCAACTCGTATGCCACGACAGCAGCCAAAGCCACCGCACCAGCTTCCTTCTTTTGCACCATTCCAAGTGCAAGACCGACAGCGAACAACAATGCCAATTGTCCTAAGACACCGTTACCAGCAATTGCTAAAAAGTTTCCAATCGATTGGGCGACTGAACCATCGATGCGCATAATCCAGTTTCCGATACCAACCAACAAAGCAGCAGCTGGCAAAACTGAAACAGGCAACATCAATGAACGACCCATTCGTTGTAGATAGTCTTTCATTTGTAAATCCCCTACTAATAATTCCTAAAGATATTTTGTATACCAATGTTATCTATTTTACGCTTATGCCTTATTTTGACAATGCTAAAAAGGTCTATACCACACGATAGTTGGTATAGACCTTTTACTTAAATTTCTAATGTTTTGTAGTCTTGGGCCCAGATGAGTCCCATTGCCTTTTCACCAGTGTGAACACCGATGTAAGGTCCGATGATGCTACGTTCAACAACAATATCAGGGAATTGTTCCGTCAAATCAGCTGCCCATTGATCAGCCAAATCAGGATTGTTACCATCCACAATCGTAGCACGAATCTTGTAATCCACACTATCGTGAACCGCCTTAAAGTCAGCTTCAATCTTCTTCCAGGCACGCTTCATCGCACGTTCCTTACCAATTGCAATAATCTTCGTATCTTCAAAGGTTAGCAATGGCTTGATGTTTAGCAATGACCCCAACGTTGCTTGGCCACCAGAAATGCGACCAGTGCGTTGCAAGTGACGAATTTCATCCACGGCGAACAACACCTTCGTTGTCGCACGTAGTTCTTCCAAACGCGCTAGGATAGCTGGCACTTCTTTGCCAGCCATCACCATTTCAGCTGCCAACTTAGCTTGATTTCCGGCCCCACTAGCAGCAATTTGTGAATCCCATACGTGAACGTTAATGTCATCCACCGTACCAGCCAACGATTCAAGTGACGAAAAGGCACCTGAAATACCTGATGACAGCACGACAACAATGACATCTGTGTATCCAGCTTCAGCTAATTCATCAAACTTAGTCATGAACGCCCCGATTTCTGGTTGAGACGTCGTCAATGCCGGTTCAGCCGTACGCTGAAATGTGTAAAATTCTTCTTGAGATGCCCAGCTCTCATTTTCATGAAAAACTTGCTCACCCATCATAATAGGATCGTTGATTTGATAGATGTTCAATGCTGCCAAATCAGCTGGCGCAATATAACTAGAACTATCAACTAAAACTGCAATCTTACTCATAATATCCAACTCCAAAATTGTATATGTCGTGTATCAATTTAACACGAAATGATTAGAATAGCGACCCTAGCCAAAAACCAATCAGCAATACTGGTACACCACCAGCAAAGGCCAACACGGTTTTCAACAAAACTCGGGTTCGTTCTGATCGATTAGGCAACCCATTGGCGAGCTCAACGATGGGTGTTGAAAAAGTAGAATAACCACCCATAATACCGGTTGCCCAGAATGTATTCTGTAACAGCGGCAAGTGCATGCCGAACAAAATACCAATTAAAAACGCGGCCGTTAAATTAATGACCATTACCATCCAAGCGCTTGCCGTGCCAAATACCTTGGGTGCCATTTCCAAAAGTGAAAAGCGACCCATTGAGCCAATCACTGCACCTAACCCTGCTAGTCCAATTTGTATCAACATCCTACGCCACCACCTTTTCAGCGAGCGCACGACCGGCATACACAACTAATACACCGCCGACAATGCTTAAGACAATATAGACAAAGCCGATTAACCAACCATGCTTAACCATATCCAAAATGGCTGTTGAGTACGTCGTATAGGCTCCTAGCACCCCAACCATAATAAAGTCGGCGAGGGATTGGGCCAGCGTAATTTTCTTTGACCAAATCACAACTAAGAATGCTGATACGAAGGTACCGGTTAGATTAATGACTAACGTAGACAATGGAAAAGACGTTACTTGGATGAGCAACGCAAGCAATTCACGTAATGCCCCACCAAAAAAGCCCCCAACGCCCACAGCTACTAACCGTTGCCAAAACAACTTATCCATGTTGCGTCTCCGTTTCCTTATTCAAATCTTGCATCACAGCCCAAACCTGCTTGAATTGTGCTTCATCAGTCAACAATGACAATTCATCCCCAACTTGTAAGATGAAATCACCATTTGGCAAGTGCTCTTCACGACCACGACGGATACGTTGAATCAAAACACCTCGTGGCAATTGCAGTTGACGCACTTCGGCATCTTCAAGTGAACTACCTGGCGCCACGACAAACGTCATTTCTTCAAGACGACCGCGCAAAGCAGATAGTTGATCTGGCAAACGCAAGCGAGCCAACAATGACTCATAAATTGGTTCACCACCTAAGAAATCGACCACTAGATAAGCAATCAATGCCACAATTGCCATAGCAACTAGGTGCGTCATTGATCCCACCATTTCAGCAATCAATACAATGGCTGTAAATGGTGCTTTTGAAATACTTGCGAAGTAACCAGCCATGCCGACAATCATCATATTCATTACATTGATTGGTGCAAGCAACCCAAAATGAACAAGTACCGCACCAAACAAAGCGCCTGACAATGCCCCCAACGTTAGGATTGGTAAGAAGATACCACCTGGCACCCCTGAGCCAAACGCAATCGTTGAGTAAACAAAGCGCAAAATAATCAGACCAATCAAGACACCAATCGTCGGCATAAAGTTAGCATCGTGCAAAATCAAGCTTGCACCACCGCCAAGGGCTTGTGGTGCCCAGATACCAACCGGAATCAACAATAGGAAGACGACAATAAAGTGGTAGTGACGTGGTAGCCACTTCAACCAGCGGAACATGTTAGGTGCCCACAAGGTTGCACGTTGATAAGCGTAACCGAACAAGCCCAATAAAACACCCAAGACTGGCAACCAGGCATAGTCTGCTAGTGGCAAGTGATGCAGATTAGTCATGCTAAGCACTGGCGTTAGACCAAAGACATTCACTGATACCATGTCCGCAACAACAGCACTTGTTAATGCACCTAGCCAAACCAGCATTGAGAAGGTGCGGTATACCTCTTCAAGCACAAATAATGTACCAGCAACTGGCGCTCCGAACGCGGCTGACAAGCCGGCTGCAGCCCCCATCGCAATCATTAGTTTGTTGTTTCGTGAATCAAAGCCTCGCTTTTCACCATATAATTGGGCAACCGCGGCGCCCAGCTGAATTGATGGACCTTCGCGACCAAGCATCGCACCTGAACCAATTGTTAATAGTCCAGCTGTAAATTTACGCCACAACACAGAGAACGGATTAACCGTCATCTGTCCCGCCAACTGCCCTTCAACTTGCGGAATACCAGACCCATTAACGTTAGGGTCACCTTTAATGATTTGGCCAACAATGAATGTAAATAGAATCATGGCAATTATTGTGCCGGCCAACCAGAAGCCCTTATCTGGTGAAACAACAAGTTGATGATAGACATGGCGCCACTGATCTAGAATCAGCTCAACCAACCAACGAAATGTACTGACGACGATACCAACCAGAATGCCGACCACCACGGCCCGACCAACTGTTAGCAAGCGTGTCCGATCAATTTTCATCTCACACCTCCGTAAAAAAACTCACCTTTTAATTTACCACTTTTGTCACCGTGATGGGGCGAATATGTCTGCGATCAAAAAAGAGGACAACACCGAAATGTTGTCCTCACTTATGCTTATGTTAATAACGGTTAAAGTAGCCTAACAAATCAGGAACCGTAAATTGTTGCTTTTCTTCACCTGACACATCTAGTGAGATTTGACCAGCTGACATGATAATCAAACGATTACCGTATTGAATCGCATCTTCCAAATGGTGCGTAATCATCAAGGCCGTCAAATGATCCTCACGAACGCGTTGGTCAGTCACAGCCATCAATTGCTCACTCGTCTTTGGGTCCAACGCTGCTGTGTGCTCATCGAGCAACAACAATTCTGGACGCAAACGCGTGGCCATCAAAAATGATAGTGCTTGTCGTTGTCCACCTGACAAGTCGCCCGTCGCAACATTCAGACGTGAATCCAAACCATTTCCCATCGTCGCAGCGACTTTGGCAAAATCAGCCAACTTTTCTTTCGTCAAGCCACGTCCCTTCAAACGACGAGACAACCCGCGACGTTCCGCAAACAATAAGTTCTCTGCCACCGTCATACGAGGCGCCGTACCCAACTTAGGGTCTTGGAACACACGTGCCAAAAACTTCGTGCGTTGCGTTTCAGACAATCGTGTGACATCCTCATCACCTAGGTAAATGTGTCCGCTCGTCAATGCAAGTGAGCCAGCGATAACATTGAACAACGTTGACTTACCAGCACCGTTAGATCCCAACACTGTGACAAAATCACCTTCGTTCAACGTCAATGAAACATCATTCAAGATTGTTTTTTCTTCAGGCGTACCTTGGTTAACCACCACCGTAGCATTTTCTAATCGTAAACTTGTCTTAGTCATGTGAGGCGACCCCCTTCTTCAAAACACTATCTAGTTTCAACACTTTGCGAAGTTGTGGCAACGTCAAGGCCACACCAAGCACAACAGCACTGAACAAGTTCAAATCGTTGGCGTTGAAGCCCAAGTAAAGGACGATAACCAACACGAAGCGGTAAAGCACAGAACCAATGACAATCGTTACCAAACGGTCTGTCAAAGACATTTGATCCGTGAACACAACCTCACCAATGATGATTGACGCCAAAGCAACGACGATGATACCGATTCCCATGTTAACGTCCGCAAAGCCGTTGTTTTGTGCAACTAATGCACCACCCAAGCCAATCAAACCGTTAGAAATCATCAACCCCATAATCGTCATGTTATCTGTATTAACACCGAGCGAACGCGCCATCGCACGGTTGTCACCCGTCACAATGAATGCTTGACCAAGTTCTGTTTGCAAGAAAATAGCCGTCGCTGCCGTTACAACCACAATGATTACCAATCCAACAACCACCGTTGGGAAGTTCTTAGGCAAGAAATCAAGGAAGTCTGCTGAAAATAGGGTCCCTTTACCAAGCAAAGAACGGTTGGCCTGACCCATGATACGCAGGTTAATTGAGTAAACCGCCGTCATTGTCAAAATACCAGCCAACAAAATAGGCACCTTACCCTTGGTGTAAATCAAGCCGGTCACCAACCCTGCCAATGCACCCGCACCAGCCGCAATCAAACTTGCCAATCCTGGATTCATACCGTTTGAAATCAACGTAACTGCCGTTGCGGCACCTAGGGGAAAAGTTCCTTCAACTGTCATATCCGGGAAATCCAAGATACGAAAAGTCAAAAACAACCCAATTCCAAGTGTCGCCCACAAGAGTCCTTGTCCAATCGCTGAAACTAAAATATTCATACCGTTCTCCTTACTTCACGAACTTCGCGTGATCGTAGCCCTTTGGCATCGTTAACCCTAACTTCTCAAGTTGGGACTTGTTCACAACCAATTCACCAGTCTTTGTAAAATCAACTGGCAACGTCTTAGGGTTAGCCCCCTTCAAAATCTTTGCAACCATCTTCCCAGTCATAACACCAATGTTTTTCTGGTTGATTGATTCAGCGGCAACACCACCATCTTTAACCATCGTATCGACCGTTGGGAACACTGGCACCTTAGCGGCGTCCGTGTTCTTAATCAATGTTGTCATGGCCCCAGCAATCGTGTTATCAGTTGGCACAAAGACAGCATCAACGTTATGGTTTTCAACCATTTGTAGTGACGTTTGATTCAAATCATTTGATGACGCGATTGAGTACGCCTTCACCTTTAGTCCCGCCTTCTCAGCCAGCGCAATCATCTTGCGTGCTTCAGTCGTGGCTGAGTCATCTGATGATGTGTAGATAACGCCCAGCGTCTTCATGTCCGGCAAAAATGCTTTCATCATCTTCAATTGTGCCTCGAGCGGCGCCTGATCAGAAACACCCGTGACATTGCCACCTGGCTTCTCATAGCTCTTGACCAACTTGGCACTCATTGGGTTCGTCGAAGCCGAAAACACAACCGGCTTATCATTAATTGTATTGGCCAATGCAACCGCTGCCGGTGTTGCAATACCAACTGAGACAGCAGCACCTTCGTTCTCAAACTTTGTTGACATCGTCTTCAAGTTAGATTGATCACCTTGCGCATTTTGGAAATCAATTTTGACATCCTTGCCCACTGTGTATCCACTATCTGCCAAACCTTCCTTGATACCCTTATTAATCGCATCCAATGCTGGGTGTGACATAAATTGCAAAACGCCCACTGTTGGGACCTTAGCTGCTTTATGTTCCGCGATTGATTCTTGGACCCCTGCTGCAACAAGTACTGCAGCTAATAAGCCGACAGCAGTCAATACTTTCTTGTTCATAACCTTTACCCCGTAAATAATTGCAAAATAAAACCGCGAAAGAGTCACCTTGCGTGCCCCTTTCGCGGTAAAAAGAAAGGCCTGCGCGGTAACCCGTGCAGACCTTTCGTTAACGGAAATCAGTCGGCACAGACTCAATACTTACGCTCCAAAAGAGCACGTACCGAATCTGCTTCAACCACAGTTCGGACGCGTTAGCTGCGCCACCAACCATTCAATTGTACTGTCGTCTTAAACATAACTGTTTCCACCTAATGTTTCATCTTGAGAATTATGATAACATTTTAAATTTTGTAATGCAACCTAATCCAAGCCAATGTTGTAGTCATCGTCTTCCATCACTTCGACTTGACCCAAACGGTAACCATTGCCGACTTGTGAGAAGAAGTCGTGGTTAGACGTTGTCGTGGAAATACCATTCATCACAATTGGGTTAACATCTTCTGCCCCATCAGGGAACAGTGGATCTTGACCTAGGTTCATCAATGCCTTGTTTGCGTTATAACGCAAGAATGTTAGCACTGATTCCGTCCAACCGATTTCATCGTACAGATGCTTCGTGTAGTTTTCTTCGTTATTGTACAAATCCAACAACAAGTCATACATCCACATCTTCATTTCTTCTTGCTTGTCTTCAGGCAACTCATTGAAGCCTAATTGGAATTTGTAACCAATGTAAGTTCCGTGAACTGATTCATCACGCAAAATCAACTTAATGATTTCAGCAACGTTGTTCAACTTGTTGTGGCCTAGGTACCAAAGTGGCGTGTAGAACCCTGAGTAGAACAAGAACGTTTCCAAGAATACAGACGCTACCTTCTTTTGTAGGTCATCCCCAGTTTGGTAAATCTGGTTAATTCGTTGCGCCTTGTACTGCAAAAATTCATTGGTATTTGTCCAGTCGAAAATCTCTTCAATCTCAGCTGGCGTGTTCAACGTTTCAAAAATTGATGAGTATGACTTCGCGTGAACAGATTCCATAAACTCGATATTGTTCAATACCGCTTCTTCGTGTTGTGTACGAACGGACTTCTTCAATGACGCCATACCATCTTGTGATTGAAGCGTATCAAGCAACGTCAAGCCACCAAATACGTGACCCACCAAGTAGTGTTCGTTTTCAGCCATCTTACGCCAATCATCCAAGTCATTTGACAACGGAATACGCGTGTCTAGCCAAAATTGTTCAGTCAACTTTTCCCAAGTCGCCTTGTCGATTGCGTCCTCAACATTATTCCAGTTGATTGCAACATATCCTTCAGTCATTCGATGTTCTCCTTCAGTCGAAAACGGCCAGGAAGTCATTCACTCACTGACCGTTTTCTGAGCTACTGGTGTTGATTATACCAGCTCTGCATTTTTAGTGTGCGCAAATCCAATTAATCAGATTGAGCAGCTTTCACACTCATTCACGCCAAACTCTTCCATGTCATCGGTATAAGTTCGAACGTAGTAAATTGACTTGATGCCCTTGTGATAAGCATACATACGCAAGATGTTCAAATCACGGGTCGTCATCTTTTCAGTACGCCCATTCTTCCATTCATACAAGCCAGCTGGAATTGTTGAACGCATAAACAACGTTAAAGCCATTCCTTGATCAATGTGTTGTTGTGCCGTGGCATAAACATCAATCACCTTACGCATATCCAAGTTATACGCTGATTCGTAGTATGGCAATGTATCCGTACCCAAGTATGGTGCTGGGTAGTAAATCTTACCAATCTTCTTTTCTTGACGTTCCTCAATCTTGTTAATGATTGGGTGCAAAGATGCCGTTGAATCATTAACGTATGAAATTGATCCCGTTGGCGCAATCGCCATACGATAAGCATTGTACAAGCCGTGCTTTTGGATTGATTCCTTGAGCATTGCCCAATCGTGCTTAGTTGGGAAATGGTGCTTCTCAAAAATTGCCTTAACCTTATCAGTCTTTGGCGACCAATCAGCCATCAGATACTTATTGAAGTATGAGCCATCGGCATAAGCTGACTTTTCAAACTCAAAGAATGATTCACCGCGTTCTTTAGCAATCTTATTTGAAGCTAGCAATGTGTAGTAATTCAACATCAAGAAGTAGGCGTTGGTAAAGTCAATCGCTTCTTCATCCCCATAGTGCATGTGGTTCTTAGCAAAGAATGCGTGCAACCCCATCGCACCCAAGCCAACAGCATGCAATTCACGATTTCCATTTTGCACTGAAGGGACAATATCCAAGTTAGAGTTGTCAGAAACGAACGTCAACGCACGGACCATCGTGTCCACTGAACGTTCAAAGTCAGTCGTTTCCATCATATTTACGATGTTAGTTGACCCCAAGTTACATGAAACATCTGACCCCATCTTGTAGTATTGTTGATCATTACCAATTTCAGAAGCTTTTTGCACTTGCAAAATCTCTGAGCAAAGATTTGATGACACAACCTTACCGTGAATTGGATTAGCTGCATTTACCGTATCAATGTTAATCACGTATGGATAACCTGATTCTTGTTGCATCTTTGAAATTTCGTTTTCCAAGTCACGTGCACGAATCTTAGTCTTCTTGATACGTGGATTACGAACCATGTTGTCATACTCGGCCGTGATATCAACGTAGTTAAATGGCTCACCATATTCACGTTCAACATCATAAGGTGAGAACAAGAACATATCAGCGTTCGAACGAATCAAGTCGTAGAACTTATCTGGTACGGTTACACCAAGTGACAACGTCTTCACACGAACCTTTTCATCCGCGTTTTCCTTCTTGGTCGCCAAGAAGCCCATAATGTCTGGGTGGAAGACTGACAAATAAGCCACACCAGCCCCATTTCGTTGTCCCATTTGGTTTGAGTATGAGAATGAATCTTCCAACAACTTCATCACCGGCACAACACCTGAAGCGGCATTCGCAATCCCCTTAATTGGTGCACCTGCTTCACGCAAGTTTGATAGGTTAATACCAACTCCACCACCAATCTTTGACAACTGCAATGCTGAGTTAATCACACGACCAATTGCATTCATATCATCAGTCGTTTGCAAAATAAAACATGACACCAATTCACCACGTCGTGAACGACCCGCGTTCAAGAACGATGGCGTGGCTGGCTGATAACGTTGGTGAATCATTTCATCAGCCAAGTTTAATGCCAATTCTTCATTACCGGCACCGTAGAACAACGCGTTCATAGCGACACGATCAATGTAGTTTTCGACATAATAATCCCCATCGTTAGTCTTAACAGCATATTGCGCATAAAACTTGTACGCAGCCATGAAAGACTTAAATTGAAAATCTTGACTCTTTAGATAGTCATACAAACGTTCAATGAACGCAAATGAATAACTGTCCAACATCTTTTGATCCACAAAATCATGTTCGATTAAATAATCGAAGCGATCACGAAGGGAATCGAATTGAAGTGTGTTTGGTCGAACGTTTTCTGCCAAGAAAGCTTCTAAAGCTTCCTTGTCCTTTCCCAATTGGATGCTGTTATCCTTGGGAATATTCAATTCATTATTTAAATCAAAGTAGGTGACCTTATCTAGGTCCAAAGTAGCAAGTGACATATCATTTCCCCCGTGTTACCTAACGTAAAGCGGAACCCCCATGGCTGCACCGACGTTTAGGTAGTATTGCCAACAACTAGCTGTTTGTGTCGTTACATTGCTTTGGCAAGTTGTGCCAACAAGTCAGGTCGGAAGCCCTTAATCGGCTCAGCATCGTTTGTGAACACAACTGGTACAGCTTGGTAACCTTGATCCTTCAAGAAAGTCAATGCTGCTTCATCTTCTTCAACATTCTTTTCAACGTAGCTAACCCCATATTGTGCCAACGTCTTCTTTGTCATCATGCATTGCACACAGTTGTTCTTCGTATATACAGTAACGTTTTGCATATTATTCACCTTTATCTTTCGGTTTTATATTTTCTGACATTTGCTAATATCTGTCTCTGAGTATAGTCAGGTACATAACAGAATGCAAGGCGTAACTTTTGAAGAAAAAAAGGCTTGACAGCGCTATTTACCGCCAAATCAACCTTCCGAATAGTTTATTAAAAAATCATTAAATATAACTTTCCGTTATGTACAAAAAGGGTGTGTTTTTTGTGATTGTGCTAGTGTATAGTGGAATAAATGGTAAAGAAACATATGAGGAAAACAACATGAAAGTTCGTCTTTTGTATATATCAATTTCCGGAAATACGCGGTCATTCGTTAAAAACCTTGTGACTTACGCTCATGAACAAGGTGAACTTGAGTTTGAACCCGTAGAAATTTCGGACGGCAGCGCTGATACCGATGAAGTCGCACCTTATTTTGCTTTGGTCCCAACGTACCTAGATGGTGGTAATGGGATTGACAACGGCGTACATGAAATTATGACTAACGCCTTGTACGACCAAATCGAGGCCGGCGATAACGCGCAGCAATTATTAGGCATCGTCGGATCTGGTAATAAGAATTTCAACGCACAGTACATTCTCACTGCGCGCCGTTACGCACAAGCGTTTAATGCACCAGTCATCGCTAACTACGAGCTACGTGGCACACCACGTGATGTAGAACGCGTTTACAAAGCTATGCATCAACGTCTAGTTGAGGCTGGGTACTAAGCAAGCGTATAATAGTTGTCATGCGATTTAACCATGAAAGGAGCGTCAAATGGCAACTGCAAAAACAAAAAAAGTCGCTCTGACTCGTGAGCGACGACAAGAAACATGGCGTAACTTAACGACCGAACAGCAGGCTATCTTAAAACAGCACATTCGCTATCAACACACATCACTGTTTGTTGATCAGAATTTGGTTGGCCATGGTAAAAATTGGGAATTTGTTGCCTACAACTACAACGATAACTACGATAGTAACTCTGGACCACAGTTGTATTGTGACTGTGGTCGCCGATTGAAACACCAATATGTGTTGCAAAACGAGGATGGCAAGCTCATTAAGCTCGGCATCACCCACTTTGCTGATCACATCGGTATTCCAGAAGCGGTGATGCGTCAATTGCAGACTCAGATTCATCACTTGGATTTTGGCCTCGATGAGCTATTGCAGCGTATTCGTCGTCACGCTGGCCTCAATTCAGAAATGCGTGCGTGGTTCATTGATAACCACACCGCCTATCCCGACTTCCCGATTGACGCGGTTGATTTTGTTTCCAACGAATTACCCTTGGAAAAGGATGTACAGGCTGAAATTGTCCGTCAGTACAAGAAAGCAACCTATGTGCCAAAAGAACGCCAACCACGACGTAAGAAGCCGAAGTTAAACAAAGCTGCTTGGGAAGAGTTATTCCGTGAGATCTAATCATAGAACGGAGCAAATCATGGAACGTTTACTTATTCTAGCAAACGACGATCAAGGTGAAGGCATTTTAATCGACGATGACCGCCACCTTGTCTCACAAATTTTGGTGCCAAATCGTTTTGATTATAGCCACCTGACAGACGTCACCACGGTTTCAACACCGACCGACGTCTATTCAGCACAAATGCAACTCCTCGCAAACGACAAGTACTGGATGTGGCCTGTAAAGGGTTCTATCCTAACGTTTCCGGCAGCTGCTGATACACATAAAGCAGACTGAGAATGTCGGAGGTTTTAACCTCCGACGTGACCAAGTCGCCCTTATCAGGTGCGTCTTTGGTCTTACGTCTGACTGAAGTCAGGCGTTTTAGACCAACAGCTGCTGTGACAAAGCAGAGTAAACAAATAACCGCCACACTTCCAAGTTGAAGTGTGGCGGTTTTGTGTTATCGATGTATTTTCTTATTTAAAGCAGTATCTTACCACCAACCGTTAGCTGCACGGAAGGCAATTGCTGAATCAACTGAACCGTAACGTGACGTTGCGTAGTTCAACATACCTGCAGTTTGGTCAGAAACGCTACCCGTTCCCCATGATTGGTTCGTTTGACCCAATCCCTTGTATTGACCGTTTGATGCATCTGGGTTTCCACCTGATTCAGGCATAACGATAGCCGTCCACAAAGCATCAGTACCACCAGCAGCGATAAATTGATCATAAGTTGAACCTGAAGCGGCAGCAGTCGTTGTATTCGTAGTCGTTGCGGCAGGTGCCGTGTATGATACTTCTTGTGCAACTGGTGCTTCTGATTGTGCTGTGTAATCAACAGTCGTTACAGGTGCCGTGTATGACACTTCTTGCGTAACAGGTGCTTGTGAAGCAACAACGGCAGCAACATCAGCTTGCGTTGCGTCGTATGAAGCGTTTGAAGCAACACCGTCAATTTCAACTTGTTGACCAACGAAAATTACGTTAGCGTCAGCAATGTTGTTGTTGGCAACCAAAGTGTCAACCGTCGTGTTGTGGTTAGCTGCAATTTGTGACAACGTGTCACCTGATTGTACCGTGTACGTATCTGCAGATGCGTTTTCGGCCATAGCGAACGTAGCCAAACCAGCAACAGTCAATGCAGTAATCATCTTCTTATTCATGGGGAAAAACTCTCCTTCTAATTAACTCTATCTTTTCAATTACTATCAGGTACACGCCATTAGGATCATCGCTAATGTGTGACACCTGTATCTCTTAACAACATGTATTAGTTTATCAATCAGAGCGGTTGTTTTGTTACAAAACGAAGTCATTACGTAACGTCATAATTGCCTAAACCGACCTTTTGTGTAACATTTACGTAATATTACTAAAAATAAGTGCTCAAATGTCGATTAGAATAGTCTTTTAAAAAATATTATTAACCAGTTAACATTCGCCATATTCCGGGCTTTTTCGGGACTAATTACGTAAAATTAGGTTTAAATTTAGTTTATTGGCCCCTTTTATGTCACGATTGTTACAATATAAAAGTAACGATTCAATATTTCGTTAACTTTTGGATAGCAGCCGACTACCAGAAAAGCCCTAAACTAAAGGATTCCTTAACATTTCGTGCAAAAAAAAGAGCATTCCAATCGCGACTGGAATGCTCTTTTCTATATATACGACCTAGTCGACCGTCAAAATCTCACGATCAACTAGTTCATTCAAGTAGAAATGGTACAACTCGACCATCTCTTCGTTATCTTTGCGGGCGAAAATGTTAACAGTTGCTGCCCCATTTGGGTTAACTGTCTTGATTTTCATCCCCGTCAAGTCCTTGTTCACAACGACTTTGAGCTTGATTGCATTAGCAAGTCCCTTAGCCGGCTCAAGTGAGCGTTGCATGACGTACGCACCAGCGTTGTTAGTCACGAAGCCCGTGTCACCCAATGCATACTTCTTCAATTGCGGGTTAAAGTGGTAAGTTACTGAATCCCCAGCTACTTTTACTGTTGTTTCAAATGCCATTGTGACATCTCCTCTTAACTAGTTCTTATGTGAATAAGTTTACTAGTCTTCGGGCAACTTTTCCACTACATCTTCATCATCGGCAGGTTGACCATCTGGGTAGTGCCACTCGTGGTCATCCTCTTCGTGGTGGTGGTCGTGTCCATGGTCATGACCATGATCGTGTCCGTGATCGTGATCATGTTCGTCCGCGCCGTACATCAATGATGCTGGCCATTCAGGCTCGTCATCCACGTCCAACAAGTCGTTGGCATCCAACCAAAGCTTTGCAGCTTGCATTTCAGGTTGTGACATTGTGTGTGACGTCTTCGTCGCAAACGTAGACAACAATGCCCCACCCTTACGCAAGTCTTCAGTCAACATATCAAAGTTTGTCTCAGAAATGATTGGGTCAAACTCACCGAACGTTGCAAACACACGTGAATCCGTCAAATCTTGAATATCATCACCCAAGCGTTCAACTGACATCGCGTGGAACAGCAACGCCGTCTTCCATGGTGTATCTTCGCGGGCCATCATGGCGTGTGCCCCGACGTTCGCCCCGTTTGAGAATCCCATCATAATCATTGATTCTTCGTGCAATTCGTAGCGCTTAGAAAGCTCATGAACCGCATCAACCAACCAATCCGTTTCTGCGTGAAGTGACTCTAGATTGAACTCACCTTCTTCGTAGCGTTCAAAATAACGATTCATGCCGTTTTCACTAACACGACCACGAATAGAAATCTTTGGGTTTTCAGGTGCCATAAATTCGGCAATTTCAAGCAAATCCGTTTCATCTCCACCAGTACCGTGTAGCAATAGCAATGGTGCTAAATCAGGATCACCTGATACATAGGCGTGTCGAATGTTGTTCTTATACTTTTTCTTGGCCATCGTCCTATTCTCCGTTCAAATTGTGTCTCCATTATACCTGTAAGCGCTAACTTTTAACAAGCAATAGTGTCCAGATACAAAAGAAGCAGGTCATAAGCGCTGCTTACGTCCTGCTTCAATCATATTAATTAGTTTTCTGCATTATCAGAAACGTTCTTCTTGAACACTTCTGGTGATGGCAAATCATCTTCAGCTGAGTTAAATGGAATCAAACCAGCTTCGATTTCATCACGCATGTTCTCCAAGAATGGTGGCAACTCCAAGTGGTGTCCAGCCTCTTCGTACGTCTCGTCTTGCAAGAATCCTGGTCCGTTCGTAGCGATTTCGAACAAGATTCCTGGTGTTGGACGGAAGTACTCTGACTTGAAGTAGAATCGATCCACGAAGCCTGAGTCTTGGAATCCCAATTGACGCAAACGGTTGATCCAGAAGTTCAAAGCCGTTTCATCATCAACTGCCAAGGCGAAGTGGTGCGCATTTCCGTAACCTTGCAAACCACGTGGCAACAAACGTACCAAACGCGTGTGAACTTGACCACCGAAAACAGCGTTGTCGAATTCGTACAAAACGTCATCGCCGTCGCGAGCAACTTCCTTAGCACCCAATACAGATGTCAAAACCATGTGCATTGCGTTCTCGTTGTTGATCGTCAACAATTGTGCACCCAAACCTAGGATAGCGTGCTCTGGCTCAACTGATGAGTATTGCCATGGCGTACCTTCAGCCCAAGTACCCGTGTTCTTCTCGTTTGACTCCAAGGCGTACAATTGTCCGTCGAAGTCTTCGAAGTCCAAGTACTTAACACCGAACTCTTCGTGAGTTTCAGCCTCGTGCTTAACACCGTATTCGTCAAAACGCTTAATCCAGTAATCGAATGATGCGTCTGATGGGATACGGAAAGCCGTACGCGTAATTTCGTCAGTACCGTGGATGGCCTTGTTGATGCCTGGGAAGTCGAAGAACGTCAAAACCGTTCCAGCTGATCCCATGTCATCAGTAAAGTACAAGTGGTACGTACGTACGTCGTCTTGGTTAACAGTCTTCTTGATCAAGTGAAGACCCATAACACCTGAGAAGAAATCAAAAATCTTTGGTGAATCTGACGTAATCGTCGTCAAGTGGTGAATTCCACGGATAGTCATATTCGGATGCTCCTTCGTTTATGTGATTCTCTTATTGAATGTAATTAGAATACCAGAAGTAAATTTAAATGGGAAATAAAAAGGTGTACTTTTTGTAAGTTAATTTTATTATTCCCTATTGCTGACTATATTATAGTAGGAAACTGACATTATTGCCGTGATTAACGTCTTATTTGAGGTTTGTGTCGCCGCTAACTACAAAACAAAAAAGCCATTACCCCCTACTGGAATAATAGCCTTCATCATTATTGCTTGTTAAAGAAGTCGATCAACACTTGTGCTGATTGCTTACCCGCTTCGATGATAAACTCATCAAACGTTGGACCAGCTTCACCATTAGCGTTATCTGAAATAGCACGGACAACAGCAAATGGTACATCGAAGTAGTGCGCAACTTGAGCAATTGATGCACCTTCCATTTCAGCTGATTGGGCTTCTGGGAAGTGCGTCAAGATGTTTTGCTTTTGCTCATCACCTGAAATAAATGAATCGCTCGTCACAATCAAACCACGAACCAAACGTGCGTCTGTGACATCCCCATAAGCTTCAGCCAAACCAGCTGAAAGCGTTGCGTCAGTTACAAAACGAGCTGGTTGTTGTGGTACTTGACCATAATCGTAACCAAAGGCACGTGCGTCTGCATCTGAGTATGCCAATTCGCTAGCAACGACAACGTCACCGATACGCAAATCCGCACCCAAAGCACCAGCAGAACCTGAGTTAATCACTGCATCAACTGCAAAGTTGGTAATCAACAAAGTCGTCGTCAAAGCTGATGCAACCTTACCAATACCAGACTCCACAACAACGACATCAACGTTGCCAATCTTACCGTGGTGGAACAACTTACCAGCGATAGTTGATTGCTTCTCATCAGTCATCGCTGCCACTAGGGCTGCCTTTTCTTCGGCCATTGCATTAATAATACCGTAACGCATATCTCTCAAAATCTCACTTTCAACTTTTACTTCTATACTATAGTAGGAACAACACCAGGTATGTCACCACAATTAACACGACCAAAACTAACATCGTGATATTTAAGCGACGCTTCAAACGCGCTGTCTTACCCGCTTCCGTCAAACGACGGGTTACTGGATCTAATTCGTAGCGACCCTTACCGCTCAAACGGTGTTCTTCACGCGTAAGTGGTGTGTTGGTTGGCTCAGCCTCGCCGCGCAATCGGCTCAGGCGTTCCTGCATGTTCTCTGGGGTTTCAAATTCACCAGCAAAGCTATAATCTTCATCTGGGACATTCTCATCCGGTCGTTTACGCTTGAATCCAAACATTATGCCCTACCTGCCAAACGAAGCGTCTTCCAGTAAAGATACGCCATCGCTGTCTTACCATCGTCTAATTCACCAGCTTCAAACAATCGCGTTGCTTCATCAAAATCAACATAAAGCAAATCGATTTGCTCGTCATCATCTTGTGGCAATTCATCAGTCACTGGCTTTAAATCAGTTGCTAAATACAACGTCATGAATTCATCCGCAAAGCCAATTGACGTGTAGAAACCGGCAATCTTTTCAATTTTACCAGCCGTCAAACGAGTCTCCTCATTTAACTCACGATTAACCGTATCCAATGGATTATGATCACGACCATCCACCTTACCAGCTGGCACTTCCGTCGTTACCTTTTGAACTGGTGCACGCCATTGACGCTCCAAAATCATCTTATCGTCATCCGTTAAGGCAAGCACAGCAATAGCACCACTGTGATGCACCACCTCACGCTTTGACTCACGGCCATCAGGTAACGTAACCGTTTGATTAACTACCCGAATAATGTGACCATTGTATACTTCTTCTTCTGAAATGACTTCTTCACGAAACTTTGCTTCAAATTCATCCGCCATGTTAGTTCTCCTCAGAGCTCCAAACTTCAACTGCTGCTGCTTGTGGGCCACGTACGCCTTGTACAACAACCAACTTTACTGGTTCGCCGACTTCCAAGTCACGAACATGAGGTGTTTCAATCGCTGAGAAGTGAACGAACACGTCGTCTTCACCCTTCAACTCAATAAAACCAAATCCTTTGTCGGCATTCCAAGTCTTAACGTATCCATCAATTTTTTCCATAACTATTTTTCTCTCTATTTCGTTAAAATGAACGCGAAGACGGTCAAGCCAATCAACGCTACAAAACTACCTAAACCAACAATGCGCCACCACATCATCCAAAAAGACTTCATCGTAAATGTTTGACGAACAAATCCTTGGTACAAAGCCAAGCCAATGCCCCACAAAACAAACATAAACAAAACTGGTGGTAACAAAGATAAATGCCATACTTGGAAACTAATCACTTCAATCGCCCACCAAGCAACCAATGTCGCTAAATCAATGGGACGCATCCACTTTGGCCAGGTCAAACGGCGAAACAAGCGGTGAAACAAAATTAAGCCAATCCATGTCGCAAATGCTAAGGCAACCGTTAATGGCCAGTTTAGCGTTGTAAGCATATCGTTGTTTCCCCTTTTCGTTCTTCAATTATTATATTATACCGTGAATTTAAACGTCTGTGACATTTGAACTGAAATCTTGGTACAATAGATGTAATTAAGAAAAAGAGGATTACTTCATGGCAAAGAAGAAGCAAAAGTCTACTATGCAAAAAGTCATCCAAGGATTTGTCATTTTGATGTTGATCTTGTCAGTTCTTGGTGTCTTCATCACATTGTTCCAAGTGATGATGGGTTAATGCATTTTAGTGAGTGGCTGTTACAGATATTGTGACAGCCACTATTTTTATACCAAAAAGGCTACGCGCTGAATTACTCAGTGCGTAGCCTTTTGCATATAACAATTATTCTTCAAATTCCCAAACACCTGCGACGTGCAATTGATTAAACAATTGGTTCGCTGATGAACCACACGCCAAAACGTGGCCAGCCTGTGGCAACATCATATCGTTTTGGTAGAAGGCAAACTTCCAATTTGATTGAATGCCCCAGTGACGACTCAAGGCATCGATTTGATCAGTCGTGAATGGCATATAAACCGCCGCTTGCGACATGAAGACGTCGGTCAACGCTTGCCCCGTAATGGCACGTAGATGTTGTTCAGCCACTGAAACATTAGTCGTTGCATCATACAAAGTCGCTGTTGGCGGGATTCCAGCAGCGATATCACGGACATACAAGTTACCCGTTGCGCTGTAGAAAAATGCCACATTGTATGCCCCGATATACTGCAAGACATCCCCAACACGTTCCGTCACACCCAGCATGACCGTCATCAAGTCGTCAGCAATATCACCAACTGTCCAGGCGCGACGCAAATGTTGCTGGGCAACCATTGTTTGACGCAATGGGTAAGTCTTAATGTCACCATTAACCCCGCGTACTGCCGTCATCGCAAACTCTTGCGCATCATCAAGCCACGTTTCAACAATCAAGGTACCACCGTCAATCATTGGTGCAACAAGCCCCAAGTCCCAGTCGCCACGAAGGATGACCGTATCATCATGATGCTTGTGCTTGAAAATTGGCTTGACCACAACTGGATAACCAAGTTCAGCTGCCGCGTGCGCAACTTCATCCAAAGAACTAACCGTTGCATATGGCAAGATGTTGAATGATTGCGCTTCAGAAAAGGCGCGTCCCAATGCATGGTCATCTGTTAATTCCAGCAATTCCGTGCCTTGTGGCAAACGAGCTGATTGCAATTCAGTAATCATATTGGCTGGTAACCACGAAGACGTATACGTCACCATCGATGACAATGCCATAAAACTGTCAAATTCTGTCTGCTGATTTCCTTGTTCAACAAATCGATAATCTGCTTCAGCCAACACTGGTGCATCTGGCTTCGTGCTGTACGCAGCCACGTTATATCCCATGTTATGGGCACTTTGGGCCAAAGTACGGCTTGTTACGCCGTCGCCAAGGATACCGATTGTCGATCCTGGTAAAAATTCAAGGCTCATAATTTTTCTCGCTTCATTTCTTGCTAATTTACATCATATTGGTTCAAGTTATAAGTTTCAATCATGCGAATGATTTTTTCAGCATACCCGGGATCAGTTGCATATCCCCCGCTAACCAGCGCATACGCAGCTGTCTGATAGTCGGTCGCCTGCAGAACTGCCTGATAGCGTTGTGGATTATCAGACGTACCGTTTACTAACAGCAACGCGTGGTCCGTCATCGAACTACGCCAATCAGCATACGTTCGAAATGCGGCGTTAACCGTCACCCATTCATCGTTAACAAACTCTTTAGTAGATAGTGTAACACTTGGCATGCCTGCTGAGGCTTTTACACCAAAAAAATTATTATATTTCGCTGCTAATTCTGAGCGGCCCCAATCTGATTCTAACGCAGCTTGGGCAATACTGATTGATGCCTTCACACCATATTGCGCTTGCAAACTTTGTGCCTCTGGGGCTAATCGGGCAATAAACTGTTCATGTGTTAGTTCATTAAGGGGTAACTCACTGACCGGTGTCGTTGCTTCGACACGCTGATGTTGTATATCAGTTTGCCACAATGCCAGGCCACCGACAAGGGCGATCACTAAAATAACACGGCCCCGTTGCAGGCGCCCTTTTTTCACGAAGAAATGTGATGGGTGAATCTGAAGCAGTTTCTTACGCCACTGTTGTTTTTTCTTCCTAGCCATCACATATCTCCTTTCTTCATTATCCTAATTAATCGGTAAATCACCGTGGTCTAGCGCTAACAAACGTTGGAAACGTGGCTCAGTTGCCATCAAGTCCGCCGGTGTACCCGCCATGCTAATCGCTTTATTTTCTACAAAAATAACCTTATCAACCAGCTCAATTCCGGTCAAGTGGTGTGTCACCCAGATAACCGTCTTGTCTTGCAACGTCGCAAAAATAGTTTGCAACACTTGTAATTCAGTAATCGGATCTAGCGCCACTGTTGGCTCATCAAGGATAACAATTGGTGTATCTTGTAGCAAAATTCGGGCCAAAGCAAATCGTTGACGTTCACCACCTGAAAAACGACTTCCCATTTCAGTCATTGGTGTTTCTAATTGATTTGGTAACCCACGAACCAGCGTCGCCAAATTAACTTTCTCTAGCACTTCCCAAAGTTGTTCATCAGAAGTATGCAAATTTCCCAGGCGCAAATTATTCGCTACCGTACTTGCAAACAAGTATGGCTGTTGATCCAGCACAGAAATAATCGATGCGCGCGTATCAGACAAAGCAGCCACAGCTACACCGCCAATTGTAATTGTACCGGCCGTTGGGTTCTCATCGCCCAACAGTAACTTTAGCAAGGTTGTCTTTCCTGCACCAGACTGTCCCAATATGGCCAATCGTTCACCAGCTGGCACCTGCAATGATAAATCTTGCAAGACCGGTTCATCTGTATAACCAAATGACACGTGATCAAAGATAATATCAGATTGCTCAGGTGCTGATTGTTGTGTGACTGACTCACTATTTTCTTGGGTCGCTTCTTTATCCATCTCATTAAGTCGGACAATTGAATCTTGATAACGTGGCCACTCGCCAACCCCGGAACTGATTGTCGTTAGAGCATCTTCAGCCGGAAAAATTGCCAGCACGAAGGCAGCAATCCAATTCACGCCGAAGCTATCACCACCAAATCGTGACGTAGCAAACATCATCAGCAAGATCGCAACTGCACCAATAATCATGGCACCACCAAAATCACGCCACCAATTAAAGTGTGCTTGCTGCACCTTAATCTTATTTATTGCTGCAAAATCTTGCTTCTGACGCTCAGCCAATTCAGCCGTTCGACCAGCTAGGACCCAATCTTGCAACCCCATGACCGTATCCGTCAAATCGGTATAAAGATGCCCTTCTAATTGTTGTTGCTTAAAATCGCGGGCACCATTGACCGCCAAAGTTACCATCGGCGCCAAAATTGTCGTCATTGCCAACACAAGCAAAATTGCTAAGGCAAATCCCCAGTCAAACACACCGACCCCGATGCCAATCAGCGCATAAATGACCAGCCCAATAATCGTTGGGAATAACGTGCGCAAATAGAAGTTCTCAATTTTGAACAAGTCATTTGCCAATACATTTAGGACTTCACCCGTTTGCGACTTTGCATAAACCGACTTCGTTCCCGTTTCAACTAATTCGTACAAACGGCGACGGAATGTTGAGACAATTCGCAATACCCAGTTGTGTGACACTAAGCGTTGGGCGTACTTGAATGACGGACGACCAATTCCAAACGCACGAGTCAGTACAATTGGGACATACACCATCAAAATGTTTTCTGGCATTTGCGCTGAACGTGAAATCAAGAATCCTGACGTAAACATCAAGGCTGCGCCAGAAAATGTCGTCATAAAGCCCAAGAAAATAATCAGGACTAATAACTTTTTATACGATTTTAAATATGGAAAGACCCAAGTATCATTTTTAATTAAACTCATTAATTTATTCATGTGTTGCACCTCGCATCGCTGCTTGCAATTCAACAAAGTACCCCTTATTAGCCATCAGCTCTGGCAAGGTTCCTTGTTCAACAATTTGTCCATCGCGCATCACGATAATCAAATCCATTTCAGTCAACCAGTGCAAACGGTGTGTCGCAAAAATAACTAAACGTTTGTCAAACAAAGGCAGCATCGTTTCCTTTAAGCGCACTTCAGTTTCAATATCCAAGTGGGCCGTTGGCTCGTCCAACAGCAACACACGTCGATTATCATCAAGCATAATTCTGGCCAAACCAATACGTTGTGCTTGACCACCAGATGTCTGCATCGCACCCTCACCAATGATTGTGTCCAGCCCTTCTGGTAGTGCTTCGAACCACGCTGACAAGCCAACCGTTTCAATCGCCTCATGAATTTTCTCGTCCGTCGCCTCTGGGGCATAAAACGCTAGATTACGACGTAAAGTATCGTGAAAGATATACGGTTGTTGCGGTAGGACTTGAATTTGTTCCTGCCAAGCGCGCTGCTGCAAATGCGGTAATTGTTGCCCGTTTAATGACACATCCCCCTCACCGTTTAGGAATCCACCAATTAAATTCAGCAACGTTGATTTTCCTGAACCAGATGTTCCAACCAATGCGACACGCTCATATCCTTTGAAGTCCAAATTGATATGACGCAATGCTGGTTCAGCGGCTTCTGGATACGTGAAAGAAACGTCTGTTAATTGTAGTTCGTCGTTTTCACGCCAACGTTGGCTAGATGCCTCATATGCATCCGTATCCGTAGCTACTGGTTGATCTAGCAAAGCCATAATATCAGCCAACGCATTTTTCCCGTTCAACGTGGCGTGGTAATCATTCGCAAAATTACGAATTGGCAAGAAGTATTCCGGTGCTAAGACCAAAATAGTCAACGCAGGTAATAGCGTCATCGTGCCATCCATTAATCCCAATCCTAAAAATAGCGCCACAACCGCAATCGAAAGTGTTGTAAAGAAGTCCAGCGCAAATGTTGAAAGAATAGCAATCTTCAAAGTACTCATGGTCGCTTTACGGTGGTCTTCTGATACTTCATAAATATTATTCGCGTATTGCTTTGACAAGCCTAATTGCTTCAAAGTCGTTAAGCCACGCAAAGAGTCAACGAAGTGATTTGAAAGGCGATTGAAAGTGGCATACTCCCGATCAGCTTTCGCCTGGGCAGCCATCCCCAAGACAATCATAAATAGCACGATAACTGGATAAATGAAGAACAGAAAGACGGCTTGCTCCCAGTTAATCATGGCAACATAAGCCAAAATCAACCAAGGTATAATACTCATGTCGAATAGCTTAACTAATACCAGCGTCAAATAATCATGAACCTGGTCAATCCCTTCTACTGCCAAAGTAACCGACTTCCCCGTTCCTTGGTTCGCGACCACGCGTGGTCCAAGCGCCGCGTACTTTTCTGTAAGTTGTGTCTGCAATGACGCCGTTGTGGCATCAGCAAATGGTGATAAGGCATACTGCTTGGCGACGCCCATCAACTGACGTATCAAGTACGCCCCCACAAAAATCAAGACCGGCGTCACAACGGCGCCTAACTTATGGCCTTGCCACAAGTCAGTAATCGCTACACTTAAAAAGCGTCCCTGGCCAATAATCGCCAAAGCCTGAATCAACGTCAGCACCGACAAGATTCCCAACGCTTTTCTAGCGCCAGGAAACTTAAATAATCTTTTATCTAACATAATGCCTTTTCTCCATCTAACTAATATGTATAAAGAGGACCAAGCACACACTTGATCCCCTCTGATTGTTTTATGTTAAGCTGCCTTCTTCACAACAATACGCTTGCGGAAGATATAGAAGCTCCAAATTTGATAAGCCAACACAATTGGCAAAGCCGTGAAGGCAATCATTGTCATCCACTTCAACGTGTATGGTGTTGAAGTCGCGTTCTTCAACAACAATGACATCGCTGGATTGTCCCCAACAATAACACGTGGGAACAATCCCGTGAATAGCAACAACACAACCGAAATGATTGTGAGTCCCAAAGCGATAAATGACCAAACATTCGAACGCTTCAAGCCGGTTACCCAAGCGATAACCGTCAACAAAACGATGACTGCTAGGAATGCCAACGTAATAAGTGGCTTCTTAGCAAAGAAATCTGTGAAGATAAACAACGTGATGGCAAACGCAACTTCACCAACCAACAAAACGGGGTACAAAACCTTTAATTGTGATTGGATACGGTCGTGCAAGTCACCTTCTTCAAGCTTCAAGCGTAGGTAATTTAATCCGTGGATGTATGACAACAACGCAACGGCGGCCCCACCAACAATTGAGAAAATGTTGAAGTAGTCAAAGAACGTTGCTGACATATCACCCGCCTTGTCCAATGGCATTCCTTGAACAACGTCTGTGAACAAAACACCGAATAGGAATGGCACAATCAAAGCTGCAACCGCTGAGATTGTCGTCCACAAATTGCGGTACTTTGCCGTACGCATTTGCTCACGGAACTCGAATGAGACACCTCGGTAAATCAAGCCAATCAGAATCGCAAATAGGATTAAGTAGAACCCTGAAAATAGTGATGCGTACCAGAATGGCATTGCCGCGAACATGGCACCACCAGCCGTAATCAACCAAACTTCATTACCATCCCAGTGAGGGCCGATTGATTCGATGAGGGCATCTTCTTCATGTTCATTCTTAGCCAAGCCCTTCAAGGCCATTCCAACTCCGAAGTCAAACCCTTCTAGGAAGAAGAATCCTGCAAACAAGATGGCAATCAATACGAACCATAAAATTTGAAATCCTGTCATGATTAAGCCTCCTTTCCTGCATCAAATGCTTCAGCTGAGAATGGATCAACATCCTGAGCTTCCGGCTTATCATCAACGCTATCTGGGCCGGCAATCATAACACGACGTGCCAACATGAACATCAAGCCACCTAGTGCAGCAAATGTTGCGAAGTACAAGATGTTAGACGTTAGCAATGAGGCGAATGACACGTTTGGTGACACGGCATCAGCAATCGTAAGCACACCATAAACGACCCATGGTGCACGACCAAGCTCCGTAATCAACCAACCGGCTGTTTGTGCCAAGAATGGTAGGAACATTGATAGACCGAAAATCCAAAGGGCCCAACGGTACTTCGTAATATCAAGCTTTGACTTCTTACGGACGGCCCACAAGGCAACAACTGCCAACAAACCAAACGCCCCAGCTGATACTGCCATGACACGGAAGGCATAGTAGATGGTGTTGTTTGGCAAGTAATAGTTCATATCATGACCAAACTTCACATCATACTTCTCGTGCAATTCCTTATTAATCTCTGTCCAACCCTTATTTTCACCAGTCAATGAGTGGTGCGCCAAGATAGACAACACATACGGAATGTCCAATGACCATTCCACTTCATGTGTCTTTGGGTTAGTGTATGCAACAACTGACCATGGCTCTTGCTTATCCTTGCCACCGACGTTTTCATCCAAACCTTCTGTTGCTGCAAACTTCATTGGTTGATCGTCTTGCAAGTATAGTGAGTGGCGATCACCAGTCAAACCAATACCTGCAGTTCCAATCAACGCTACCACTGCCGCAACCTTAATTGACTTCTTAAAGAAATCTAGGTTACTGTTTGGCTTACGTAGCAATGACCAAGCTGATACACCAATGACCACGAATGATCCAGTTAAGAATGTCCCAAAAATAACGTGCGGGAACTCCAACCACAATTGGTGGTTTTGTAGCAAGGCCGGGAAATCGACCAAAACGGCACGGTCGAACTTGTGATCAACCTTGAAACCAACTGGGTTTTGCATAAATGAGTTGGCTGCCAGAATCCACAAAGCTGAAAAAGCTGATCCTAGCGTCGTCAACCAAATGAAGACCAAGTGTAGTTTCTTGTTGAAGCGTTCCCAACCAAACATCCAAAGGCCCAAGAACGTTGATTCCATAAAGAACGCAACCAACGCCTCGACAGCCAAAGCTGGTCCGAAGATATCTCCAACATAACGTGAGTAACGTGACCAATTCATTCCAAATTGGAACTCCTGAATAATACCCGTAACAACTCCAACCGCAAAACTCAATAGGAAAATCTTTCCCCAGAACTTTGCCATACGCTTGTATTGGTCATCCTTTTTGACCACATACATCGTTTCCATGATGGCGACAACTAGTCCCAAACCAATTGACAATGGCACGAAGAAAAAGTGAAAAATCGTTGTCATTGCGAACTGAATTCGAGCTAGGTCCAAAATGGAAAGTCCTTCGATCAAGTTCATAAAACTTGCCTCCTACTGTCCCAAAAAATTATTTACTTTCCCAAGCTCTTAATAAGTGCTCACTTACTCTTTAATTGTACAGTTCTGGTCCGATTTATGCTACTGATATATTAGGACTTAATACTTTGTTCATAGTATCAACAAAAAAACTGGAACCGACATAAAGTCAGTTCCAGTTTTTCGGTCTACTATTTAATTTAAGCGCTTCAATACAGTCAATACTGGCATACCAATCAATGGTACCAAGATAGCTGATACAACGATTTCAACCAATCCATTCACACCAGCGACACCAAAAATCAACCAGTTAGCCAATCCTGATGTTGGAATACCCGTAAACGTTGTGTGCATCACTGAGAAACCAATCCAAGTTGAAAGCAAGACAAAGAACGTGTTCAAGAACGCTGATAGTCCGCCCAAGAAGACAATCCAACCCGTTTGTTGTGCAAGTGAACGATTGCGTACAACGTACCAGTAAATCAATCCAACGATTAGTCCAACCAGAATACGAGGCAACAATGCCGTGATTGGGTTACGGAAGATCATACCGCCGATACTTGGCACGTTTGACCATGCCATCCAAAGTGAGTAAGCACCCCAAACAAATCCAAGTAGTGCACCAACACGTGGTCCGAGAATCATAGCTCCGATTGCCACCGTTACACTAATGATTTGAACTTGAACCCCAACACCAGCTGCTGGCGTAATTGACAACAATCCCAACCAAGGAACGATTGATTGAACCAAAATAATTGCAATAAACAAAGCTGTAAGCACCAAACGACGCGTCTTGTTTTGTGAATTCATCATAATAAATATCCTCTTTTATTTCTGTGAGGTTATTATAACAAGGCACTAACTTTTAGTGCGTCAAAAAGGTAATCCGTGTATATTAATAGACGATACTGATATTTTGTCATAAACTAAGCGTAAATAACCACAGGAGGGCTAGACTATGTCTCAACTATTACTCGCTGTTCAACCATTGCGTGATGCCGACATTGCGCAACTAACCGAACTTGGCGTGACTGTTACAACACCAGACACAATTAGTGATGATGCTTTGGCTAACGTCACCATTAGCTATGGGTGGTCAGCCACCTTGGGACCAAAAATCCTAGCAACGCCTAATAACCAATTGAAGTGGATTCAAACGATGTCTGCTGGTGTCGACTATATGCCACTGAAGGAATTATCGGCACAAGGGATTCTCTTAACGAACGCCAGCGGTTTGAAGTCTGTGCCGATTGCACAATCTACCATTGGCTACATGATGCATTTTGCCCGTGGCCTAAACGTCTATCAAAACCGTAATCACTGGGAAGAATTCACTGATCAATACATGCTTTCTGAACTACCTACCGTGATTTTTGGAACAGGTCACATCGGCCAACAAATCGCGCGCTACTTATCAGCCTTTGACACACCAGTCTATGGCGTCAATACATCTGGGCGTCCCGTAGAGGGCTTTGACGCCACCTTTAGCATCGACGACTTGTCATCACTACCAGATGTCGCCGTCGTCATCAGCGTGCTACCAGGTACAGATGCAACCAAGCATTTCTTTAACGCAGAAACGTTTGCTCACTTCAAGAAGCTGTTTTTGTTTGTTAACGTTGGTCGTGGCTCTACCGTCGATCAAACTGCTTTGCTTGATGCGTTAGATAAGCAGGACATTCGCTATGCTGCTTTGGATGTGACAGAAGTAGAACCTATTCCAGATGATTCGCCACTCTGGCACCATGATAACTTGCTCTTGACTCAACACACGACTTGGGCAGAACATGAGTCATCAGGTCGTGCTGGTAACCTCTTCCCACTATTCATGAAGAACTTGCCTGACTTCTTAGCAGGTAAGCCGCTAACAACAAACTTCGTTGACGTCTCACGAGGTTACTAATCTAATGACTGAAAGGTGCTACCCGATGTAGTACCTTTTTTTCTTACACCAAAACGGCATATCCTCGCACATCTTCTTTCAATGTCGCGTCTTTTGAAAATTCAGCCGCAGCGTATGCCAATAATTGCGCTTCTTTCTTTTCATTGGATAACGCAAGTGCCTCCGCGCATTTCATCCGAAGCGTTTGCAAGGCCACCATCTCGTGATAATTTGTGGTTGTTGGTAGCAGTTGCAACGCTTCCGTTACCCGTTCTAACGCTTTGTCTGCAAAACCACTTACAAGGTACATTTCTGCTTGATGGCGATATGTATGTGTAATAACTGATGCCATAGCCGCTTGTGTGTCCACAGATGATCGGCGAATCAATCCACACGCGCGCTCAAAGCATTCCGCTGCTAATTCATTCTTATCTTGTGCTGTCCAAGTAGCACCCATCTCTGTAAATATTTCGATTGTCAATTCAACCTGATACTTATCAACATCTCCTAGTGCGACTTGCAATAGTTGCATAGCCTCTGCAGCTTGCCCATGATATAAAGCCACACGTGCTCGTAGGACATTGAATTCAGGAATCGCATAGATTGGGATACGTGTCGTCAACGTCGGGTTAAGCAAGGCTTCCTCTGCTTCTTCAATTTGATTCTTTTCAATCAAGCGACGCACAACACTTAAGGGTGTTGCCACATTTTCATTAATTTGTGCGATATCAGCTGCGTTTAGTTGCAAACGTTCACACAACTTTTGCAACACCGTCATGTTAGAAACTTCGTCTGTGCGTTCGATACGAGACAACAGTGATTGGTGGCAAATGCCTTCTGCAACCTCTGCTTGTGAAATCCCCAACTGCTCACGTCGGCGCTTCAAGCTCCCCGATACTAACTTCATAATCTATTCCCCTTGCTTACATAAGATACATTCAGCATAATCGGTTCTTAGCACACTAACAAGCTCACTCTATTGACATTCAACACCCGTAATCATTAACCATTCAATCGCTCTCTCGTACGTCAAACGACGCTAATCACCTCTACTACGCCATTTTTCAATCATCAAATCTCATACGGTCGTAACTCAGATATACTGCTTATGCTAATTTTTCATTTTTTAACAATTGCCTTTGCAGCGTTACTTTATGTAGATAAAGACGTCTGAGAATGTCGGAGGTTCTAGACCAACAGCTGCTGTGATAATCAGATTGTGATTACTAATCGTAGTTATCGAGATCGATGCTGTGATAAATAAAAAAGGTGTTATCTGACGAACAGATAACACCTAATCATTAGTCGATTTAATTGCAAATAAAAAATGGTAGATAAGCATCTACCATCAGTAGCGGAGACAGAGGGATTCGAACCCTCGCGCCAGTTTCCCGACCTACACCCTTAGCAGGGGCGCCTCTTCAGCCTCTTGAGTATGTCCCCATGTCAAAAGTTGAACCTTTCAACCATGGGACTGAGAGGACTCGAACCTCCGACCTCACCCTTATCAGGGGTGCGCTCTAACCAGCTGAGCTACAGTCCCATAAAACAAAAAAGCGGACGACGGGAATCGAACCCGCATTCCCAGCTTGGAAGGCTGGAGCACTAGCCATTGTACTACATCCGCAAAATAATTCAATTTGCTCTTTCGAGCAATGGCGCGGGAGGGAATCGAACCCCCGACACTACGAGCTTCAATCGTATGCTCTACCAACTGAGCTACCGAGCCATTATAACGGTCACAACGGGATTCGAACCCGTGATCTTTCGCGTGACAGGCGAACGTCCTAACCAACTAGACCATGCGACCAAACATTTCTGTTTTAGTGATTAACTAAGTTAATCAATTGCGGGAGCAGGATTTGAACCTACGACCTTCGGGTTATGGGCCCGACGAGCTACCAGACTGCTCCATCCCGCGATAATAAATAATGATGATGATTTAACATCAAAGGAGAATGTGGGATTCGAACCCACGCGCCGCTTTCACGACCTGACGGTTTTCAAGACCGTTCCCTTCAGCCAGACTTGGGTAATTCTCCATAAAGACTTAAGGTCTGTAATGGACCTTGTTGGACTCGAACCAACGACCGGACGGTTATGAGCCGTCTGCTCTAACCAACTGAGCTAAAGGTCCTTGTTATTTGAGTCAATCGCGGCGGGGGGAATCGAACCCTCGACCTCCCGGGTATGAACCGGACGCTCTAGCCAGCTGAGCTACACCGCGAACTATAACATATTCTGTTATAAATCGGGACGACAGGATTCGAACCTGCGACCCCCTGGTCCCAAACCAGGTGCTCTACCAAGCTGAGCTACGTCCCGAAACGATTAAACTATGATAACAAACTTTCGTTTGTTAATGGACCTAGCAGGACTCGAACCTGCAATACCCGGTTCGTAGCCGGGGTGTTTATCCAATTAGCATATAAGTCCATTAATAAGTGCCGGCTACCGGGATCGAACCGGTACGATGTTTCCATCGCAGGATTTTAAGTCCTGTGCGTCTGCCTATTCCGCCAAGCCGGCAAAAGCGAACAACGGGATTCGAACCCGCGACCTCTACCATGGCAAGGTAGCGTTCTACCAACTGAACTATATTCGCATGATGCCGACTAAAGGACTCGAACCTTCGACCCTCGCTTTACAAGAGCGATGCTCTACCAACTGAGCTAAGTCGGCGTAATAATAATTCACCGGATAACGGAATATTCAGATGTCACCCAAATGGGTCGTCAGGGGCTCGAACCCTGGACCCATGGATTAAAAGTCCACTGCTCTACCAACTGAGCTAACGACCCAATGGACGTTACAGGGATCGAACCTGTGACCCCCTGCTTGTAAGGCAGGTGCTCTCCCAGCTGAGCTAAACGTCCATGTGCATCGCGACTTCCTATCCTCGCAGGAAGCGATCCTCCAACTACTTTCGGCGTTACTGAGCTTAACTTCTGTGTTCGGTATGGGAACAGGTGTGGCCTCAGTGCCATCGTCACGACACGTACTAATTTAATTAGCATTACGAGATTAATTATCTCAAAACTGAATCATAATGTCAATATCAAATTCAAACTTCGTTTGAGCCTTACACCACGTTTTCAACTTGGTTAAGTCCTCGAACCATTAGTACTAGTCCGCTCCATGCGTCGCCGCACTTCCACTTCTAGCCTATCTACCTCATCATCTCTGAGGGGTCTTACTTCATAAAGAATGGGAAATCTCATCTCGAGGCGAGTTTCACACTTAGATGCTTTCAGCGTTTATCTCATCCGTACATAGCTACTCAGCGATGCTCCTGGCGGAACAACTGATACACCAGAGGTACGTCCACCCCGGTCCTCTCGTACTAAGGGCAGCTCCTCTCAAATTTCCTACGCCCGCGACGGATAGGGACCGAACTGTCTCACGACGTTCTGAACCCAGCTCGCGTACCGCTTTAATGGGCGAACAGCCCAACCCTTGGGACCGACTACAGCCCCAGGATGCGATGAGCCGACATCGAGG
This sequence comes from Weissella confusa, assembly GCA_041871065.1. Classification (NCBI taxonomy): domain Bacteria; kingdom Bacillati; phylum Bacillota; class Bacilli; order Lactobacillales; family Lactobacillaceae; genus Weissella; species Weissella confusa. The sequence goes on from CP168942.1 coordinate 1,675,625, forward strand.
TGCCAAACCTCCCCGTCGATGTGGACTCTTGGGGGAGATAAGCCTGTTATCCCCAGGGTAGCTTTTGTCCGTTGAGCGATGGCCCTTCCATGCGGAACCACCGGATCACTAAGCCCTACTTTCGTACCTGCTCGACTGGTAAGTCTCACAGTCAAGCTCCCTTGTGCCTTTACACTCTGCGAATGATTTCCAACCATTCTGAGGGAACCTTTGGGCGCCTCCGTTACCTTTTAGGAGGCGACCGCCCCAGTCAAACTGCCTGCCAGACACTGTCTTCCACCACGCTTAGTGGTGCGAGTTAGAGTGGTCATACAACGAGGGTAGTATCCCAATGACGCCTCCACCGAAACTAGCGTCCCGGTATCTACGGCTCCTACCTATGCTGTACAAGCTGCACAAACACTCAATATCAAGCTACAGTAAAGCTCCATGGGGTCTTTCCGTCCTGTCGCGGGTAACCCGCATCTTCACGGGTATTTAAATTTCACCGAGTCTCTCGTTGAGACAGTGCCCAGATCGTTACGCCTTTCGTGCGGGTCGGAACTTACCCGACAAGGAATTTCGCTACCTTAGGACCGTTATAGTTACGGCCGCCGTTTACTGGGGCTTCAATTCGTACCTTCGCCGAAGCTAAGCACTCCTTTTAACCTTCCAGCACCGGGCAGGCGTCAGCCCCTATACGTCATCTTACGATTTTGCAGAAACCTGTGTTTTTGATAAACAGTCGCCTGGGCCTATTCACTGCGGCTCAGCTTTCGCTGAGCACCCCTTCTCCCGAAGTTACGGGGTCATTTTGCCGAGTTCCTTAACGAGAGTTCACTCGCTCACCTTAGGATGCTCTCCTCGACTACCTGTGTCGGTTTGCGGTACGGGCAGGTAAACACTAACTAGAAGCTTTTCTCGGCAGCGTGACATCACGGACTTCCCTACTTTATTTCGGTCCTCATCATAACTTGTCCTTAAAAGATAAAGCATTTAACTCGATCTAAGACTTATTATTTAACCCAGCATATCCAGCAGCTGGGATCCGTTAGCCTTCTGCGTCCCTCCATCGTTCAAACATGTTCACCTGGTACAGGAATCTCAACCTGTTATCCATCGACTACGCCTCTCGGCCTCGCCTTAGGTCCCGACTAACCCTGGGAGGACGAGCCTTCCCCAGGAAACCTTAGTCATACGGTGGACAGGATTCTCACCTGTCTTTCGCTACTCATACCGGCATTCTCACTTCTAAGCGCTCCACCAGTCCTCACGGTCTGACTTCATCACCCTTAGAACGCTCTCCTATCGCGCCACTTACGTGGCACCCGTAGTTTCGGTGGTGTGTTTAGCCCCGGTACATTTTCGGCGCAGAATCACTCGACTAGTGAGCTATTACGCACTCTTTAAATGGTGGCTGCTTCTAAGCCAACATCCTAGTTGTCTATGCAACTCCACATCCTTTTCCACTTAACACACACTTAGGGACCTTAACTGACGATCTGGGCTGTTCCCCTTTCGACAATGGATCTTATCACTCACTGTCTGACTCCCGGACATACGTGATTGGCATTCGGAGTTTATCTTAATTTGGTAACCCGAGATGGGCCCCGCACCAAAACAGTGCTCTACCTCCAACACGCTACATTCCGAGGCTAGCCCTAAAGCTATTTCGGAGAGAACCAGCTATCTCCAAGTTCGATTGGAATTTCACCGCTACCCACACCTCATCCCAGCATTTTTCAACATGCACGGGTTCGGGCCTCCAGTGCGTTTTACCGCACCTTCACCCTGGACATGGGTAGGTCACCTGGTTTCGGGTCTACAACAACATACTAATTCGCCCATTTCAGACTCGCTTTCGCTACGGCTCCGGTCTTTCCACCTTAACCTTGCATGGTATCGTAACTCGCCGGTTCATTCTACAAAAGGCACGCTATCACCCATTAACGGGCTCTAACTTCTTGTAGGCACATGGTTTCAGGAACTTTTTCACTCCCCTTCCGGGGTGCTTTTCACCTTTCCCTCACGGTACTGGTTCACTATCGGTCACTAGGGAGTATTTAGCCTTGCGAGATGGTCCTCGCGGATTCCGACCGGATTTCACGTGTCCGGCCGTACTCAGGATCCTGACGGGAGGTCAACACTTTTCGCATACGGGGCTATCACCCTGTCTCGCTCAGCTTCCCAGCTGATTCTGCTAAATGTTAACTTTGTAACTCCACAATGTCAGTCCTACAACCCCAAAGTGCAAGCACTTTGGTTTGGGCTCTACCGATTTCGCTCGCCGCTACTGACGGTATCGATTTTTCTTTCTATTCCTGTTGCTAATGAGATGTTTCAGTTCACAACGTCTACCTTCAACCTAACTATATATTCATTAGGTGATAACTTGCATAACAAGTTGGGTTCCCCCATTCGGAAATCTCCGGATCAAAGCTTACTTACAGCTCCCCGAAGCATATCGGTGTTAGTCCCGTCCTTCATCGGCTCCTAGTGCCAAGGCATCCACCATGCGCCCTTAATAACTTAACCTATCAACTGACGTTGATGATATAAGTTTGAGTATGTGGCTCAAAGGCCACAAGCGATTTTAAACTAATTTAAAAAACTCAAAAAATTACGCGGTGTATTTTTTCGGCTCAATTTATATTGATTAACAATATTAAATGAATTTAAAAATTTACAATTATGATTCAGTTTTCAAAGAACTAATTTCGAGAGAGATAAATCTCTCAAAACTGAATATCGTTTCAACGAATGTGTAGGTTTCCGATTTTCCTTAGAAAGGAGGTGATCCAGCCGCAGGTTCTCCTACGGCTACCTTGTTACGACTTCACCCTAATCATCTGTCCCACCTTAGACGGCTGGCTCCCGAAGGTTACCCCCACCGGCTTTGGGTGTTACAAACTCTCATGGTGTGACGGGCGGTGTGTACAAGACCCGGGAACGTATTCACCGCGGCGTGCTGATCCGCGATTACTAGCGATTCCGACTTCATGTAGGCGAGTTGCAGCCTACAATCCGAACTGAGACGCACTTTAAGAGATTAGCTCACCCTCGCGGGTTGGCAACTCGTTGTATACGCCATTGTAGCACGTGTGTAGCCCAGGTCATAAGGGGCATGATGATTTGACGTCATCCCCACCTTCCTCCGGTTTGTCACCGGCAGTCTCACTAGAGTGCCCAACTGAATGCTGGCAACTAGTAATAAGGGTTGCGCTCGTTGCGGGACTTAACCCAACATCTCACGACACGAGCTGACGACAACCATGCACCACCTGTCACCTTGTCCCCGAAGGGAACGCTCCATCTCTGGAGTTGTCAAGGGATGTCAAGACCTGGTAAGGTTCTTCGCGTTGCTTCGAATTAAACCACATGCTCCACCGCTTGTGCGGGTCCCCGTCAATTCCTTTGAGTTTCAACCTTGCGGTCGTACTCCCCAGGCGGAGTGCTTAATGCGTTAGCTGCGGCACTTAAGGGCGGAAACCCTCAAACACCTAGCACTCATCGTTTACGGTGTGGACTACCAGGGTATCTAATCCTGTTTGCTACCCACACTTTCGAGCCTCAACGTCAGTTACAGTCCAGAAAGTCGCCTTCGCCACTGGTGTTCTTCCATATATCTACGCATTTCACCGCTACACATGGAGTTCCACTTTCCTCTACTGCACTCAAGTCATCCAGTTTCCAAAGCAATTCCTCAGTTGAGCTGAGGGCTTTCACTTCAGACTTAAATAACCGTCTGCGCTCGCTTTACGCCCAATAAATCCGGATAACGCTTGGAACATACGTATTACCGCGGCTGCTGGCACGTATTTAGCCGTTCCTTTCTGGTAAGATACCGTCACACATTGAACAGTTACTCTCAATGTCATTCTTCTCTTACAACAGTGTTTTACGAGCCGAAACCCTTCATCACACACGCGGCGTTGCTCCATCAGGCTTTCGCCCATTGTGGAAGATTCCCTACTGCTGCCTCCCGTAGGAGTATGGGCCGTGTCTCAGTCCCATTGTGGCCGATCAGTCTCTCAACTCGGCTATGCATCATCGCCTTGGTAAGCCATTACCTTACCAACTAGCTAATGCACCGCGGGACCATCTCTTAGTGATAGCAGAACCATCTTTTAAATAACAACCATGCGGTTGTTATTGTTATACGGTATTAGCATCTGTTTCCAAATGTTATCCCCTGCTAAGAGGTAGGTTTCCCACGTGTTACTCACCCGTTCGCCACTCTTTGCAATGTCCATCGTCATATCTGAGCAAGCTCTTCAAATCAGTTGAACCACAAAGCGTTCGACTTGCATGTATTAGGCACGCCGCCAGCGTTCATCCTGAGCCAGGATCAAACTCTCAATTTGAAGTTTGAGTATAACTCAATTTTTGTTGTTTAACAGAAGTTAAACGAATTTACTAGCGAATTGACTTCGCAAATGTTTTTGCATCAAGAACTAGCTTGATGACCCTACACATTTGTTTCATCGAAACGATATTCAGTTTTCAAAGAACTATCTCGTAGTTGCTCATCAGCAACGTTTTATATCTTACCAACTTAAGAAGTAGATGTCAACAACTTATTTCAAATTATTTAAACAACTCATTCACAGTTTGAACACATATTCCGTCGCAAGCAACTTATATATCATATCGAATTGATTTATGATTGTCAACAACCAAATTCAATTCATTTTGCATCGTTTTTCATACGAATTAGATTCGTTTGAAAAACTCAACTTGAATATAATACCGAACATCTAAGATAAATGCAAGCCCCAATTTAATCCAATCGTGCAACGCCTGTCATATCAACATTACGAAGCAGATCGGCAGCATCCTTGGCATTCATAAACTGTAGGCCTAGCAATCCTAGTCGATCCATATTGAAACGTGAAGCATCTACTGGTTCAAACGTATAGAGCGAAATCAAATCTTCCGCCGTCTCCAAACCTTGACCATGCCATGCTGCCAATTCTCCTAAACGAAGATTGTCAATATCAAAGCCAAGTTCATCCTTCATCCCCGTTAGTAATGAACCCAATGCAGTATCACCATCATGCTTGTGCATCTTAACTGTATAGAAGCGTGGTGTTGGCACTTCATCGGTCACCAAGAAATATGATTGATCATTTCGAGTAAAGACAACTGTTCCTGCGATTAATGACATTATGCCATCCCCCTTTAATTAGTGAACGTGTGCGTTCAAACGTTGCAATGCTTCCGCAATCATATCATCGCGATTATCTGCAATCGTTTCAAAACCAATATTCAAGTGCTGATTAGTCCAGTAATGATGGTGCCAATTATCAACACGTTGATTTTCACGATCCATGCGTACCTTTTGATTCGCATCTAAGACACTGCGACGTGACAATGAAATCTTTTCATTATATTGGTCGATATCTAGAATCATAACGTCGATTACTTGACCAACATGCAATTCATCCCCGACATGTCGAATAAATGCTGATCGACACTCCGAAATATGTATTAGTCCCTGTGTATGATCATCGAGTTGCACAAAAGCACCGTATGGTTGAATACCCGTTACAGTTCCTTGGACAATCTCACCAATATGATAAGCCATAATAACCTCCTCTAATTAGTTTTTCTTATTATATGTATCTCGGGGTAACCCCGAGTGACAACCTTATGCAATCGTTGCCTTGATAATTTTGATATCTTCAAGTGGCTTGTCTGCGTAATTAACACGAACCTTAGCCATGTCATCAACAACATCCATACCTTCGATAACATGACCGAATACAGTGTGACGCTTGTCTAGCCATGGCGTACCACCTTGCTCACCGTATGCTGACACAACTTCATCAGGTACAAGACCCTTTAGTTGACGCAACATGTTCGCTGGTACACGTGAAGCTTGCACAATAAAGAATTGTGAACCGTTTGTGTTTGGACCAGCGTTAGCCATAGACAAGGCACCACGCAAGTTGAAGACTTCATCTGAGAATTCATCTTCGAAAGAATCACCCCAAAGTGACTCGCCACCCATACCAGTTCCAGTAGGGTCACCACCTTGGATCATGAAGTCGCTAATTACACGGTGGAAAATAATGCCATCGTAGTAACCCTTTTCAATCAATCCAACAAAGTTCTCAACCGTCTTAGGTGCTTGTGCTGGGAACAATTGAATCTTTACCGTACCCTTTGTTGTTTCCAAAACAGCAACTGGGCCTTCTACTGCAGCCAAATCAAATTGTGGCAATGCCATATCTTCATTCTCCTCTAAATCTTAAAATTCACTGTTTGTATTATAACATAAACATTAAGGCCACTCACACTGCCCCTGAAAACATGGTAAACTAGACTCTAGTTGTCAATAGACATTCAAACAGATTACTGGGAGTAAACAAATATTATGATGCACATTATCGATTTGTTCCTGCACCTTGATGTTCATTTGAACAATCTGGTTAACGCATGGGGCATTTGGTCATACGTCGCGCTTTTTGCTGTCATCTTCATTGAAACGGGATCAGTTATCTTTCCGTTCCTTCCTGGAGATTCACTACTATTTGCAGCTGGATCAATTTCAGCTTTGCATGGTAGCATCCTTAATCACTGGGTACTCATGATTATGTTCTGGATTGCCGCTGTATCTGGTGACTCATTGAACTTCTTCTTGGGACGCACGGTTGGTTTGAAGTTGGTTAAGCACCCACTACTTGGTCGTTTCATTAAGGATGAGCACTTAGCTGAGGCAAACGAGTTCTTCGTTAAGCATGGTAAGATGGCCGTCGTTTTGGGACGTTTCTTGCCAATCATTCGTACCTTGGTGCCATTTACGGCTGCCATTTCAGGTTTCAAGTACAAGAACTTCTTGATGCTTGAAGTTATCGCTGCAACTATTTGGGTTGTTGTCGCCGTTGAAGCCGGTTACTACTTCGGTGGTATCCCATTTGTCAGTGAGCACTTCTCATTGGTTATTATCGGTATCTTGGTGGTAACGGCATTGCCTGCTATCATCAGCGCGGTACGTCAATCAATTATCAGCAAGAAGCAAAAGCAAATGAATCAACAATAATAAAAAGGTCGCGATTTGATGTCGCGACCTTTTTTGTACCTAACTATACAAAAAGACCATCCAAACTAATGGATGGTCTTTTTTAGTGCTATTAGTCAGCCAAGTGCTCGGCTTCCAACTTAGTAGCTTCTTCGTCGATAACAACGTTACCGGCTTCGATTTCTTCAAATGCTTGGCCAATTGGCTTAACTGAATCAAAGTGAGCCAACGTTGGCAATGCACCTTGCTCCAATTCGTGGGCGCGCTTAGCTCCCAAAGCAATCAACTTGTAACGTGAGTCAACACGTTCCAACAACTTATCAACTGATGGGTATAAAATCATGATTCTAGCTCCTCAATCATTGCAATATATTCTGGCAACACACGGTTAACGCGCAAACGTTCAACCTTGATAATATCCTTAATACGATCAACTGCCAAAGGCACTTCATCATTCACGACGGCATAATCATAGTTAGCCATCATACGAATTTCAGCAGTTGCAGCAGAGACACGACGGTCGATAACTTCCATCGCTTCAGTACCGCGACCAATCAAACGTTCCTTTAATGCACCAAGATCAGGTGGCGTCAAGAAGATGTATGCACCTTCTGGCATCTTTTCCTTCACTTGCAAAGCACCTTGAACATCAATTTCCAATAGGACGTCGCGACCGGCTGCCAAAGTCTTTTCAATAAAGCTCTTTGGTGTGCCGTAGTAGTTTCCCACATACTCGGCGTACTCTAACATACCGTCGTTGGCGATTTCTGCCTCAAACTCTTCACGAGTTACGAAGAAATAATCCTCTCCGTCTACTTCACCTGCTCGGGGGTGTCGTGTGGTCATTGAGATTGAATATTGAAAGTCGATGTCTGTTTCTTCAAACAACGCCTTTCGCACAGTCCCTTTACCAACACCTGACGGACCCGATAGTACGATCAATACGCCACGCTTCATGGTACTCTTACTCCTATCTTTTTCTCTAGCTAATCAATTTTATATTCTACTCGTTTTTTCCGACTTAGACAACAAGAACAACACGGCACTTAGCACGACATCTAAATTAGCCAAGACATAGGCACGACTAACCGCACCAGTTGGCATCGGCAACACATCACGTTTTACCTTGCCTGCAGTGATAATTGCCGCAATAAAGGACGTCAAATCATACTCTGTTAGCTTATCAACCTCTAATAATCGCGCTAAACGTTCAACCGTTGCTAATCCTTGTCCCTTCGGCGTCTCCTTTTGTTCAGGATCAGCATCACGTCGAATCCATTGTTGCCACGCCAACCAAACTGGCAAATCAGTCAAAAGGGCTGCAATTGGTGCCGTTACTGGATCAGTTGCCAACCATTTCACTAACTGACTACCGCCCAACCAGCTAAAGTCAATATCTGCCGGCAAAGCATAATAATAGCCACCTAGTTCACCCAGTACTTGACGGGTTCTAATTTCGCCAAGACGTACATAGGTGGCACTTAAGTCAGGGAAAAAGTCTAGTAGTGGGCCAAATTGCCATGGTGTCCGAATGAAGTGGACGACGGCATCATCTGGGCGGTCCCAGTTTTCAGGTACTCCATCCATAATTGACACCGCATAGATTTCCTTTGCACCGTGGTCAGCCGCAATATTAATCGGCAGGTTATTTGAATACCCCCCGTCAATGTATTGCTTCCCGTTAATCATAACTGGTGACACAACGGGGTAAAACGCACTCGATGCCAAAATCCAATCAGTCAATTCGTCAGCCGTGGTTTCATCCGTCACACTGTATGGTACAGCCTTTAGTAGCGGAAACTCCGTCGCCACCAGGGTCATTTCTGCCAACCTTGGTGTGGCTAATTCATGTACAACAACTGGGTAAATTAATTCGCGCAATGATTCTTTGTTGAAATAGTGTCGCCCAACTAAGTGAGTGGCAATCGTCTTCGTAAAGTCAGTTCTAGAAACACCGACTTCATCAACCTCATACACAACATCTGTCGTCAAGGTGTCCCAGGTGTGGTGCGAAATATCACTGTTCAAATGCATAAATGACATGGCATTAATTGATCCGACCGAAACACCCAGCACTTCTTGTGGCACAATACCGCGTGCCTTTAGCACATCGAAAACACCTGCTTCAAACGCGCCATGTGCCCCGCCACCACCAAGTACCAGCGCAACTGGGTATGAAAAATCATGCCGATACGTTAACTCAGCCACGCGGTTAAAGCCAGCCAACAATGGACTATTTGTCTGATTTGGGGCCACCTTTATCGTTAGTGATTTCACTCGTTGCTTGCTGAAATAGGTGATTAACTGTTCAAACAAAGACAAGCGGTCAATTGCTTTCCAGCCTAGGGCGCTAATTAGCGTCACATCCCCATCTTGCTCACGGTAAACCACTGCGCCTTCAACTGCATCATCATCAGTAACGAACAACAGTCCTTGTGTGTCGGCACTTGCCGCATTATATCTGTCACGAGCCTCAGCTGCGTCAGGATATATATTTAATAGTTGACCAAACGGCGCAACTTGTTGTGGTGTTAATTTACCCGTTACGATTGGCATATCATCACCCTCGCTCTCAAAATAATCGTATCTTTATTCTAGACACTTTATGTCAGCATGCAAGTTTTGAGTTTAAAAAAACCAGGACCAAAAAGTCCTGGTTTTTAATTCTATTCACTTCGCTTGGCAACCGCTCGTTGAATCAAGTCACGGGCATTTTCTTTGGCCGCCTCGGTTAACTCATCCCCAGACAACATTCTGGCAACTTCATTAACGCGTTCATCCTCAGAAAGTGTGTGAATACTGGTCTCAGTGCGATCACCAACCACTTGCTTTTCGATAAAGTAATGGTTATCCGCAACCGCCGCCACTTGTGGCAAGTGCGTAATCGTTAGCACCTGTGAGTATCGACCAATCACCGCGATTTTTTCAGCGATGGCTTGGGCGACACGACCGGACACGCCGGTATCAACTTCGTCAAAGATAATCGACGTAATGCCTTGCTCACGTGAAAAAATGGTCTTCATTGCGAGCATCATTCGTGATAACTCACCACCGGAAGCAATCTTCACCAACGGCTTAGCACCTTCACCTGGGTTTGTTTGAATGTAGAATTCAACTGCATCCAACCCGGTAGCGTTCAAATCCTTCAACTCCGTGATGTGAGCTGAGAAAACAGCCTTCTCCATGTACAAATCACTCAGTTGATCATGAATTTTTGTTGCCAATTGCTTAGCTGCCTTAAGACGTAATTCGTGTAGCTTCTCAGCTAGCGTACGGGCTTTTTGTTCAGCAACTTCAACTTGTTCAGCCAATTCAGCAGCCGATTGCTCGCCACCACCCATTTCAGCCAACTCTGCATCGACCTTAGATTGGTGTAACAAGACATCGGTAATTGTTGCGCCATACTTACGCTCTAATGAACGAATCAAGTTCAATCGATCATCGACTTCTCGTAGACGCTCCTCGTCAAATTCCAGGCCGTCACGTACCGACAAAATCTCAGACGCCGCTTCCTGCAATTCGTAGTACGCGCCACGAACCGCTTCAGTTAACGTTGCATACTTTGGTGACAATTCTTCGATGTCTTCCATGGCACTCATGGCGGTCGAAATCGTCTCTAGACCGTTATTATCCCAGTCGCCGTCCAATGCTTCATGCGCCTTAGACAGTGCCGCCAAAACATCTTGGAAGTTAGTTAGTTCCTGATACTCAGCTTCCAGCATCTCTTCTTCGCCTTCAACCAAACTAGCATCCGCCAATTCCTTACTTTGAAAGCTCAACATATCAAGACGTTGTGCCCAGGCTTGTTCGTCAGCTTGACGCTTGTGGAATGCACTTTCCAGACTACGGTAAGTCTCGTATGCATCCCGGTACTTTTCAAGCACTGGGCCAATTGTCTTCTTACCATACTCATCCAACAAGGCCAAATGGCGTTCGACTTGCATCAACTCCTGATGTTCATTCTGACCATGAATATCAACTAGGTGTTGACCAATCTCCTTAAGTGTCGTGGCATTAACCAAGCTACCGTTAACCCGAATCACATTGCGCCCACTTTTGTGCAACTCACGATGAATCAATAGTTGGTTGTCCTCTAGCGGAATCCCCAACTCATCAAGCAGTTGTGTAATTGGTTGGCCTGGTTCCACATCAATTAACCCTTGCAAGACCGCCTTATCAGCACCCTCACGAATAAAATCTTGCGAACCACGCCCACCAGTTAGTAGGCCCACAGCATCAATGATAATTGACTTTCCAGCCCCAGTTTCACCAGTTAAAACGGTCATCCCAGGTTGGAAGCTAATGTTGAGCTTCGGAATAATCGCAAAATTTTGAATTGATAATTCTTGTAGCATAGCATGCTCCTCTTCCGTTAACTAAGCTTGCGCCGTCAACTTGTTCGCAAAGTCCTTTGCAAGCTCGCCTTCACGCAAGATTACCAAAACGCCCGCATCATCCCCAATTAGCCCAAACACTTCTGGCAAATTCGCTTCTTCAAGGGCCGTCTTCAAAGCCGGACCAGTTCCTGGCGCCACCTTAATCATAATCATATTGCCTTGGGTTGCGACATCAGTTGTAGTCTCTTGCAAAATACGACCAAGCTGACCAAAATAATCAGCCCCTGACATCACAGCGTAGGCAAATCCACCAGCCGGTAGTGGCACCTTTACTAATTGCATTTCGGTAATATCACGTGAAATCGTTGCTTGCGTGACTTCCCAACCAGCTTCATTCAATTTACGTACCAAGTCTTCTTGGCGTTGAATTTGCTCGTTGCTAATCAACGTCTTGATGGCTTGTTGACGTTCTTGCTTACTTCGTCTCATCCGTCTTTTCCTCACGACGTGCATTCAATTGTGCGTGTGCACCAGCCACCACAGCTTCGCGTTCAGCTTCAGACATCGTGCTATCACCACCATCAAGTACCAAGTGAGCCAAGAATTCAATGTTTCCTGATCCACCCTTAATTGGTGAATAGTCCAAACCAACAATACTGAACCCAGCTGCCTTTGCGTAGCCAGCTACTTTATCAATAACTGCCAAGTGTGTTGCGGCATCCTTGACGATACCGTGCTTACCAATTGCTTCACGACCCGCCTCAAATTGCGGCTTAATCAATGTTGCGACTGATCCACCAGGCGTCAAAATCTTTGAAAGAGGTGGCAAAATCAAGTTCAACGAAATGAATGAAACGTCAATCGTTGCCACTTCAGGTTGTCCTTGGGTGAAATCTTGCAATTCAGAGTAGCGGAAGTTGGTGTTTTCCATTACAACAACACGCTCATCTGAACGCAACTTCCAAGCCAATTGGTTTGTTCCCACGTCCAGGGCGTAAACCAACTTAGCACCGTTTTGCAATGACACATCGGTAAAGCCACCCGTTGAAGACCCAATATCCAAAACTGTTTTGCCATCAACTGAGATGTCAAACACATCCAAAGCCTTTTCAAGCTTAAAGCCACCACGTGATACATATGGCATAGGCGCACCCTTCAAGTGCAACTCAGTTGTTACGGGAATCTTCTCACCCGCCTTGTCCATACGTTGCTCGTTTTCGCCCAAAATTTCGCCAGCCATAATTGCACGCTTAGCTTGTTCACGCGAGGTAAAAAGTCCTTGCTGAACCGCTAAAACATCTACTCGTTCTTTCTCAATCGCCATTATTTCTCCAATGTCTCGTTAAAGTAATCCAAAAATGATACCAACAGTGTGATGTCATTGCCTGTTAGTTCACCAAACTTTTGCAACGCCTGATTGGCAAGTGCAACTTGCTCACGTAAAGCATCAATCGCACCTTGCACCCCAAGTAGCGTTGGATATGCTTGCTTATCCTCATCATCGTCCTGACCAAGGTCATCCAAATCATCCTTAATTTGGAAAGCAAGGCCATAAGCCATCCCAAAATTCCAAAGTTGTTCTTTGACTGCTTCTGATGCGTGGGCCATGATACCACCAGCAATGGCAGCATAGGCAATCAACGCACTGGTCTTGCGATAATGAATTGCCTTCGCTTGATCAAGTGTAATCGTATCAGCATTCGTTGCCGCCATATCCATCACTTGACCAGCCACCATACCGTTTGCACCTGATGCCAAAGCTAGTTGCAGCGTCAACTCAGCCTTTTGCGGTGTGGTTAATAGCTGATCACTCGCCAACCATTGATAAGCCAATGGTTGCAAGGCATCCCCCGCTAGGATTGCCACATCTTCACCAAACTGACGGTGGGTTGTTGGCTTACCACGACGCATATCATCATTATCCATCGCTGGTAAATCATCGTGAATCAAGCTGTACGTGTGAATCAATTCCAACGCACTCGCTGCGCGAACCAATCCTGGTACGCCCATACCGTACGATTGGGCAACTGCCAAAGTTAGCAATGGACGCAACCGCTTACCACCAGCCATCACGGCATACGTCATCGCCTCGCGGAGCGTCTTCTCGGTCGTGCTTTGGGTCAATTCTGTTGCCAAAGTCTCTTCAATCTTTGGGACAACTTCACTGGCAAACTCTGTTAAATTCATACTACGCCTCGGGGTTAAAATCTGAGGTTGAACCATCCGCATTAACAATCTTTGCCAAGCTTTGTTCAGCCGTTTGCAGTGTCTTTTGTAGCTCTTGACTCAACTTAACGCCGGTCTCAAACTCCTTCAACGCTTCTTCCAAAGGCACATCACCCTTTTCCAAGCGGGCAACGATTTGTTCCAACGTTGCCAAGTTTTCTTCAAATGTCTTTTCTGCCATTATTCTGTTTCTTCCTTTTTCGTTACCGTTGCTGTCACTTGACCATCTGCCAGGCGAATCAAAACATCTTCTTCCAACGTGACATCTGCCACAGAGTTTAGAATATGTCCGTCTTGTTCAACAACACTATAGCCACGCGCTAAAATTGCCAATGGACTAACCAATTGCAACCCTGCCGCAGCTCGGCCGACCCGTTGCTGCGCATTTTCCGTTTGACGTGTCATCGCATTCGTTAAACGCGGTGCAATCAAATCGAATTGATGGCGACGTTGCGTCACCAAAGTCACAACAGATTGTTGTAGTCGTTGCTGGGCAATGTCCAAACGTTGTAAGTAACCCTCGTAAAGACGAGCCGGCTGTGTCAACACATAACTGTTTTGCAAACGTTGTAACCGTTCTTGAGAATTAACAACTTGACGTTGCATTTGATTCACCAAACGTTGTTGCATTTGTTGGATGCCTAGCCACAAATCAGCCAAAGGAACTGGTGTTGCCAATTCAGCAGCGGCCGTTGGTGTGGCAGCACGTTGATCGGCAATAAAGTCAGCAATCGTCGTATCTGTTTCGTGGCCAACCGAGCTAATAATCGGCATTGGCATGGTCAACATTTGACGAGCCACAGCTTCTTCGTTAAAGGCCCACAAATCTTCAATCGAGCCACCACCACGACCCATAATCAAAACGTCGTAATCACCAGCTTCAGCAACCGCCGTCATCTGAGAAGTTAGCGATGGTACCGCACCATCTCCTTGCACAACCGCTGGATAAAGTACGATTTCAGCAATCGGATAACGTCGTTGTACTGTCGTCATAATGTCACGAATAACCGCACCGCTTGGCGATGTGATAACCGCAATTTTCTTTGGAAAGCGTGGGATTGTTCGTTGCAGTTGATTAAACAAACCTTCTTCAGCTAACTTCGCTTTCAATTGTTCATACGCTTGATATAATGCGCCGACCCCATCTGGTTCCAGCTTATCAATAATCAAACTGTATGAACCATTGGGCGCATACAAATCCATGTGACCAACGGCGTTTACCTTCATCCCCGGTTCCAGCTTAAACTGCAACTTTTGGAAAGCAAACTTAAACATGGTTGCGTTCAGCACCGCCCCATCATCTTTCAATGAAAAGTATTGGTGGCCTGGACGTTGGCGATAATTGGAAATTTCACCAGTTACGTAGACCTCTTTTAGATAAGGATCCGCTGTGAACTTACGCTTTAAGTACGACGTCAACGCCGATACTGTTAGATAGTCTGCCATGGGTCCTCCAATGCAACCCCGTGGTGTTGTGCGGCAAGTTCAACCGTTGTTTGTAGCAACGTTGCAATTGTCATTGGTCCGACACCACCTGGGACTGGCGTAATCAAACTTGCGACAGGTTCAGCTGATGCAAAATCAACATCCCCCACCAATGAACCATCTTCAAGGCGGTTAATCCCGACATCAATCACAACCGCACCGGCCTTCAATTCTGATCCCTTAATCAAACCAGGCACACCGGTTGCAACAATCACGATGTCAGCTTCACTCACCAATAATTCCGTCAACGATGCCGGTGTGTAGCGGTGCAATAGTGACACGGTTGCGTTGGCCGCTTGAAGCAAGGCTGCCATTGGACGACCAACCAAAATCGAACGCCCGATAACAACAGCATGCTTTCCAGCTACATCAACACCTTCGTGGTGCAACATCGTCATAATACCGCGTGGCGTGTTGGCAACTGGGTAGTATCCTTCACGGTTAGCATACAGACGACCAATGTTTTCTGGGTGGAAACCATCGACATCCTTGCGCGGGTCAATCGCCTCTTGAACCTTGTGTTCATCAATTTGTGATGGCACTGGGCTTTGCACCAAAATCGCATCAACGCTATCATCAGCGTTAAGTTCAGCAATTTTGGCTAGCACCTCTGCTTCTGAAGTGTCTGCTGGGTACTTAATTGTTTGTGCATTCACACCAACCTTACCAGCTGCACGTTCCTTGTTGCGAACGTAAATCTCACTGGCTGGGTCATCCCCAACCAAAATAACAGCCAACCCCGGTGTAATCCCTTGCGTTGCCAACTTTTCAGTTTGACGCGCAACGGCTGCACGTAAGTCCTTGGCAATTTGCTTGCCGTCAATTAACTTTCCCATGGTGCACCTCACTTTTATTCATTATCAATGCATAAATTTTACCACAATCTATCACTTTAAACCATGAACCAGTCCAAATTAAAAACGGCCGAACCCTTATTTTTAAAGGGCTCAGCCGTTTTAATTTGTGTTAAATTCCAAAAATCATCAGCCATTATTTCTAATGAATAAAGACCGTTGACTACTTAACAAACCAAGCATGGTACAACTTAATAAACAATGTGCCAATAATCGCAATCACCAACGTGTTCGCTAGCATTGCCATACCGCCTTGCGCATACGCCTTACCAAGCGTTGTACCGTAGATCCAGTGATCTCCCAATGGGGCAATCACCAACCAGACCACTGCGTTCGCAATGACTTGCCAAATATTAAACAAGACCAGTTTGCGTGACGTTAATTCACCAACAAAGACACCAATTCGAGTCGTGGCTAGTCCGATAAAGAAACCAAACATACCGTCAGCAATAGCCCAAGTCCACCAAACTGAATCCAAGTTGGCTGATGACAAATCAGTCAATGAATGCCCAATGAAGGCAACAATAAACCCAGCAATTGGTCCAAAAATAGCTGACATCAAGGCCAACCAAGCTGGTGCCACCGTGATATCGGTATGTGAAACGCCTGAAGGCCAGGCAACATATTTAAACAACAACACAAAAATAATCGTCCCAACAATTGTCCCGATTACCTTGTGCGCTGACAAAACATTATGATTCATGGAATCACTCCTACATTAATTTTTCGTTATTCATGACTGTCGTTCAAGACAACCAAGTCATTCGGCAAATCTTGCCCATTAAGTTGTTGATAATACTTTCGGAAAACCGTATTGTATGAATCCTCACTCATTAAATCAGGATTCATCGCAAGATAACGAATAGTCTTAACTTGCATGACTTCTGTTGCATTCGGCTTGCTCAAGTCATTAATCCCCACCATTGGTGACATCAAATCATTCGCTTGCCCTTGGTGCTTCAAAGCTAAGGCGTGACCGAACTCGTGAATAATTGTATGCTCAGCTTCTTGGTTGTGCAAGTCCTCAATGTCACGCGAGGTTACCGGTCCGTAAACAGCACCAGACAGATAGTCTTCACGTTGAATTGTCTTAGCCAACCATACCTTAGCGGCTTGCTTTGAAATCCACATCGTATTACCAGCTTCAGTGGTCGTTGCCAAAACGGTTGTATCGGTTTTACCCAAATCATCCGTAATGTCTTTGTAGCCAATCAACAGTTGATAATCTGCATCATCCGGCCACACGTTGCGATCGACATTCTCATTTTGGTTAGCCTTAGTTGACGTTACCTTAATAAAGTCGACGCCCATCGCTTTATTCCAAACTTCAGCCGCTTTGTTTACCCAGACCAACGCTTGTCCGTCAGTCTCACTCATCGCCTTAGATGACACAACGACCTTCATTTCACCGTTAGCGTTCAAATCCCAATGTGATGTCACCGGCAACTTATCGGCATCAGTTGCACCCATCGTTGCCTGTTGCTTACCCACTTTAGCAATATAAGCTTTCTCTTGCTTAGCAGCCGCATTTGCATCGGCCACATTCATATAATAACGAATGAATTGTGGTGCAATCAACACCAACAAAATAATGACCGTCAAGACGATTGCCAATCGCTTATTACGGCTTAGTCGCTTTCTACGTGCCATATAGACTCATACCTCATCTCAAAACCCAAACCCAAAACGCTACTCGCCGTCCTCTGCCTCTTCAGCTGGTGCGTTCTTTTGTTCTTCAATTGCTTCATTGATTGCCGTCAATTCTTTATCAAAGAAGGCCGCAATCTTCGTTTCCACCGTTTCTGGATCATCCAAAAAGGCTGCGACGGTTGCTGCCGTCTCAATACGAAGCCCAGACTTAGTAACTAATGGGTGCTCAACAATCATGTAGAGCGTCACTTCAGTCTCCGGATCGTTAATCACAATCTTGCTAATCGCATTCGTATAGCGAATTGGCAAGTTAATCAACCCAGTTTCCAAACGAAGGCTAATTGGCTCATCCCCACTGATAAGCAACTCTGCGCTGAAAAGCTTGTTGTCTGCCAACGCTTTTTCAGCATATGTAAACAAATCATCCAAATTAACAGTTGCTTGGTCTGCCGCGGTAAACGACTTGACGTCATACTGTTCATCCTTGATTGCTGCAATAAAATCATTACCAGTTAATTGCATCACATTTCTCGCTTTTCATTGATATCTAACGATTAGTGTAGCATAAAACAGGCCGAGGTTTACGTTCCTCGGCCTGTTCTTAACTTATTCTGTAATCGGTGTAAACACGTGGTCCTTCAACAAAAGTTGTTCATCCGCCTGCTTGGCAACTTCACGGTCGTGTGTAATCAGGATAACTGTCTTACCAAATTCATGCGCTAACTCCGCAAAGAGCGCCACAATTTTTTCTGAATTTTCGTGATCCAAATTTCCGGTTGCTTCGTCCGCTGCAACAATTGGCGCATCCACTAGCAAAGCACGGACAATTGCGACACGCTGTTGTTCACCACCAGACAATCGTTGCACATTCTTTTGTGCCTTCTCCTCATCAATACCGACACGGGCCAGCTGTTCCAAAATATATGCTTTGTCATTCGCATGCTTTGACTTCGTGATTGCCAAAGCTGTTTGAACATTTTGGAAAGCCGTCATCGTCGTTAACAAGTTGTATGACTGGAAAATCGTTGAGACGTACTTTTGTCGAAAGGCAGTTAAACCAATCTTCTTAATTGATACACCATCAACCAAGATATCACCTTCACGCGGCACATCAAGTCCGGCCAAAAATGAAAGCAACGTGGTCTTACCAGAACCAGATTCACCAACGATAGCGTAGAACTTACCGCTCTCGAACGTTAGATTAACATCCTTGTACAAGGCATTATCAGCCGTCGTGTACCAATGCGTTAAATTTTTAATTTCTAGCGTCATTATTCTTCCTCACTAATCGGCTTGCAAAATTTGCTTTGGTCGCATACGCAAGATGCTAAAGGCTGCCCCTGATACTGACAACACTGCGATCAAGAAAGCAACACCGCCCAATTCTGCAATTGCTGTTGGCGTCATCGCAACATCCAACTGTTCATTCTTAGCAGCTGAACCGCCACTCATCATTGGGCCACCACCCATGCCACCGCTAGGCTTTCCTGATGGTGCACCACCTTGTTGACCATTTTGACCACCGCCTGGCATACCACCACGCGCTGATTGCATTTGTTGCGTCGTTTGTTGTTGTACAAGTTGCTTACCAACTAAGCCAGATACACTGTTACCAGCTGCTGTTGCAATTCCCAACGCGATTGCCAAAATAACTAGCATTTCCGTGAACAATTGGGCAACAACCTTTGGCTTAGATTCACCGATTGATACCAAAATACCAATTTCACGGCGACGCTCGCGGGTAATCAAAATGATAATCAAACCAAGAATTAAGACGCCGGCAATTGACACAATCCAAACAATCTTAGAGGCAAATGCCGCCACGTTCTTCATACTTGCTGCCACTGTCTTATATTGACTTGCATCAGACGTCAAAGTAAGTTCTGACGTATCAATCATCTTCTTGGCTTGCTTCACAAATGCATTTGTCTTGGCTGGCTCAGCCATCGTAAATGTCACGTTTGATGCTTGATCTGGTGTGCCATTAATGTCATTAGCCAATGTGAATGATCCATAAATCGTATTTGCTGGGTCTTCACGTTGGAATCCGTCGGTCGTTGTCTTCAACTTGTAGATTCCAACAACCTTAACAGTCTTTTCAGTAGCCGCATCATCCGTCGTCTTAACAGTCAACGTATCGCCGACCTTAATGTTGTTAGCCGTTGCCAATTCATTTGCAATCACCACATTATTGGTGTTTTGGTCGCTTGTCTTAATGCCACGTCCAGAAACAATTTTGGCCGTACCATCAGAAAATGAGGCTGTTGCTGTGGTTGATGTCACACCATTGACTTGAATGTCACCTGAATTTTGGTTACCCATCATGCCCCCACGGTCACCACCACCCATTGGCGTATTCGTTGACGTGGTTGTAATTGCCTTAAAACTTGAGGCGTTTACTGAGGCGCTATTCGTAATGTTGTATGAAGCCACATTTGAAAGCGCGGCAATCTTCTTAACTTCTGAAATAGTTGCCGTTGGCATTGTAATTGACGTCGTCGTGTCTGAGGATGATGAGTCTTCAGAAGATGATTCGGATGATTGGGCCGCCTTCATCTGCTCAAACATCTTCTCTCGGTTAGCCGACAGCGTTACTGTTGATCCAACTGAATTAGCTGCATTTGTGGCTGCTTTCAAGGCCGCGTTTTGCACAATCAATCCAGCCATCACAAACGCCAAAATTACTGTTGACGTGAGGACCAGCAATACCGACCGTCCCTTTCGCGCCCACAGTGTAATACCTGCTCGTTTTACGAAATTCATGTTACTTCTCGCTCCTATCATTGCGTCGTTGCGCTGCTTGCTGCAGCATCATCGATTGAATTTGACTGTGATTGATTACCGTATCCACCCATTGGACCACCATTGCCACCAAAGCCGCCATTCTGTTGCGTCATATTTGGTCGACTGGTTTCACCTAATCCGAACGGGTGAAACGCTGCAATGGCACTAAACGCCATCGCTAATGTTGCAATACCTAGCGTCACATACTGTAGCCAAGGATGTTGCTTGCGTTGTTCATAACGATCTGTCATATCGCTATCCTCCATCTATTTTCTGACAAGGCTTATAATATGAGTCAAAGCTTAGGCGATACTTCACGGGGGCTAAAAGCAAACATAAATTTTTATGTCTATTGAATTGTTAGTGACAATTAGGTACAAAAAAACGCCGTACGACTAAAAATCGTACGGCGTTTAATTTATGCAATCTAATGATTACTTGTTAACGGCTTCCTTGAAGTCCTTACCAGCCTTGAAGGCAGGTGCCTTTGCGGCTGCGATTTCAATTTCTGCACCAGTTTGTGGGTTGCGACCCTTACGTGCTGCACGCTCGCGAACTTCGAAAGTTCCGAAGCCTACCAAAGCAACCTTCTCGCCCTTAGCAAGTTCGTTCTTGATAACGTCCAACAATGCGTTAACTGTCTTAGCAGTTTCTGACTTTGGCAATTCAGTTTGTGCTGCAACCAAGTCGATCAATTCTGTCTTTGAAGCCATGTGATAATACCTCTTTATTAATTATTACCTGATTAGTATACGCTATGCATCGCAAAATACACAGCTTTTTGTGCGAAATTCCTAAGCGGTCTTAGTGAATTTTTAAAAATGTATGCAAAATACATACCCATAAAAAGAGAATGCCGCTATAACTGGCAAGTTACAGCGGCTAAGAGAGAGAAAGAGAATTGGTTGTGTAAAGCATCTCTGCTTTACGAGTATTAATATAACACCCCATGTATACGTTTGCAACCAATGCCCCCGCCTATTCTCCTATTAGTCGGATTTCCTACACAAACGGCACAATTTCTTCACGATTGGTCAACTTTGCACCAGCTGCCTCATCGATAATAACTGTGACATTTGCATGCTTTTGCAAGATACTTGCAGGCATGTCTTCCGTAACTGGCCCTTCGATCATCGCCGCCACAGCATCAGCCTTCGCTGCACCGTAAGCAACCAAAAGAATTTCCTTAGCCTTCATGATGCTACCAATTCCCATTGAGTAAGCATAGCGAGGCACTTCGTTTTCGTTCTCGAAGAAACGCGCATTTGCTTCAATTGTTGACTCAGTTAGTGTCACTTCGTGCGTCAAAGAATCGAATGGCGTACCAGGCTCGTTGAACCCGATGTGACCATTTTGACCCAATCCCAAGATTTGTAGATCGATTGGGTTTGCGTCAATGATACCTTCGTAACGCTTCGTCTCAGTTTCAGCGTCCGCCATACCATCAGGGACATAGCTCTCCTTAAATGGCTTAGCATTGAACAAGTGCTCGTTCATGAAGTAACGGTAGCTTTGCTCGTGCGTGCCAGGCAAGCCCTTGTACTCATCCAAGTTGATTGAAATCTTATCAGAGAAGTCCAAATCACTGGCCTTCAACTCATCATAAATTGAGATTGGCGTTGAACCAGTCGCCAATCCGAAAACTTGTGCACCATTCTTAACAGCCTCTGCGAATACTTCGTACCCTGCGTGGCCACCAGCTTGTTGATCTTTAACTTGTAGAATCTTCATTTTATTTCCCCTTAAAAAATACGTTCTGTGTTTTTATTCATCTTTGGTATAGACCAATTATAGACCAATTTCTATACCAATTCAACTCAGAAAGTTATTTTTTTGTTTGAGGTTTTGTTAGTTGGTGGTTAGTGTCGTCGCTATCGCGCCGAGGCATGGGATTTGGTTGGAGCGGCGGTGCTTGGCCCCGCCACGCGTATAGACATGTGCAGACCCTGACCCGCAGGTGTGGGTTCTTAGCGGTTTTACCGCTTAGAGCCACGGGAGGTAAAGGCGTACGCGCCAACGGCGTGGACTCCGCTCCCTGCAGGTCATGGTCTGGACGTGTTAGCGTGCCCTCTCCGGCCGTCAGGACGGACACTAACCGCAAACTAAAAGACCTGATGTCAGGATTCCCCCAACATCAGGTCTTTAATCGTTAATTATTATCCCTTAACGGCCTTTTCCAATGTCTCCATTGCGCGTGAGTGACGTGCAATATCTGACATCAACTCTGCTTCAAAGGCATCAACAGACTTTGACTTCGTGTCCGTTGAACCGAAGCGACGAATCGTAACCGTGTTGTTGTTAACTTCTTCATCACCGATAACCAACGTGTAAGGAACCTTAGACGTTTGGGCATCGCGAATCAAGTAACCCAACTTTTCATTGCGATCTTCGTATTCAGCACGGATACCTTGCTTGATCAAACGATCAGCCAAGTCCTTAGCGAACTTACCGTGGGCATCGCGGTTAACAGGAATGATACGTACTTGGTGTGGTGCCAACCAAGTTGGGAACGCACCCTTGTACATTTCAGTCAAGTAAGCCGTAAAGCGCTCCATCGTAGAAATAATTCCACGGTGAATCATAACTGGACGGTGCAATTCACCATCTGGTCCGACGTAAGTAACATCGAAACGCTCAGGCAACAAGAAGTCCAATTGGATCGTAGACAACGTCTCTTCTCCACCCAAAGCAGTCTTGATTTGCACGTCCAACTTTGGTCCGTAGAACGCAGCTTCACCTTCAGCTTCGAAGTAATCCAACTCCATGTCGTCCATGGCCTTCTTCAACATCGTTTGAGCCTTGTCCCACATGTCATCGTCGTCGTAGTACTTTTCCGTGTTTTCAGGGTCACGGTATGACAAACGGAAACGGTAATCCGTGATATCAAAGTCAGCGTAAACGTCGATCATCAAGCCCAAAATCTTCTTGAACTCGTCCTCGATTTGGTCTGGCATAACGAACGTGTGACCGTCGTTCAACGTCATTTCACGAACACGTGACAAACCAGTCAAAGCACCTGACTTCTCGTAACGGTGCATCATTCCCAATTCAGCAATTCGGAATGGCAACTCACGGTATGAACGTGGCTTGTGCTTGAACACCATGATGTGAGATGGGCAGTTCATTGGACGCAATTCCAAGAACTCGCCATCACCCATGTCCATAGGTGGGAACATGTCATCGCGGTAGTGATCCCAGTGACCTGATTGCTTGTACAAGTTCAAGTTTGACATGATTGGCGTGTAAACGTGTTGGTAACCGTCTTGCACTTCGCGGTCAACAATGTAACGCTCCAACGTACGACGGATAGCAGCACCGTTTGGCATCCAAACAGCC
Source organism: Weissella confusa (assembly GCA_041871065.1). Taxonomy (NCBI): domain Bacteria; kingdom Bacillati; phylum Bacillota; class Bacilli; order Lactobacillales; family Lactobacillaceae; genus Weissella; species Weissella confusa. Next base: position 1,699,300 of record CP168942.1, read on the forward strand.
AAACCAGCACCAACTTCTTGAGACGTGAAGAACAAGTCTTGCTCTGCACCAATCTTACGGTGGTCACGTTCCTTAGCTTCTTCACGACGCTTCATTTCAGCATCCAAGTCTTCAGCCGTCCAGAATGCCGTTCCGTAGATACGTTGCAACATTGGGTTTGAAGACTTTCCACGCCAGTAAGCACCAGCAACTGACGTCAACTTAAAGTGCTTAATCCAGTTCGTTGATGGTACCAAACCACCACGGTCCAATTCAACGTGCTCACCTTGAACAGCGATTGAGATGTGCTCATCGGCTGGCAAGTCGTTAATCAATTCAATCTTGTATGGATCGTTCTTGAACATTTCCAAAGCTTCGTCGCGCGTAATCTCACGAGAAACGATTGGCAAGTTTTCTGAAGCGATTTGCTTCATCATCTTTTCAATCTCAGGGAATTGCTCAGCTGAAATTTGGCTACCCTCAACCTTGTCAGTATCGTAGTAGAAACCATTATCGATGGCTGGACCAACACCGTAGTGAATTTGGTCTGGGTACAAACGGTTCAAAGCTTGTGCCAACAAGTGAGAAACAGAGTGACGCAACAATTGCAATCCTTCTGCATCATCCTTGGTAATCAATGAAAAGGCACCATCTTCTTGAATGCCATCGTTCATACCAACGTAGTGACCGTTCAACTTACCTGAAACAGACTTCTTAGCCAATGACTTTGAAATACCGTTAGCAATTTCCAAAGGCGTTACGCCAGCTGGGAATTCCTTCACAGCACCGTCTGGGAATGTAATCTTTACATCTGCCATATTGTGTAATCTCCTATTTAATCTGCGTGCAACTTGACGCGCGAAAAACAAAAACGTCCCGTTACAACAATTATACTTGTCGTAACGGGACGTTTGCACGCGGTACCACCCGAATTCGAGAGGGTTCCCCCTCACCTCATCGTCCCTTAACGCGGGAAACGGAACTGGTTCACCAGTTCGCTTGGAAGTAGTACCGTTCAACGACCGTTATCTGCCTCCCACCGATGGCAAACTCTCTATAAACAATCTTGTTCAACGACTTATCTTCGTCAACGCTTTATTCTTAATTCATTATACTCGAAAACTCGAAAAATGAAACCCTTAACTATTGACGCAACAATTAGTTTACGCCTTCTTCTTCACCAGGATTAAACCATGACGCATGGGCGTTTGTTTTTTGGACCGTCAAGTCAAAATAGTGCACAACCTTATCTGGCGCACTGTGCCATTCCCACGTCTTATCCAATGATGCTTTCGTAATAATACGATATTGCGTACTTGGGAATAGGCAACTGATAATCGTTAATTGCGGTGACTGCGTTTGACGCAACACGTCGGTATCACCCTTATTGACCAATATCTGGTCTGTCACCTTATATTGATAAATACCCGCACGATTAGCCATATAGATTGGCTGGCCATTCAACCAATCACTCCCCTTCAATTCACCATCGACAAGATAAGGGGCATCTTGATTGAGACGTTCTTGTAGGGCAGAAAAACCAGTTTTACCATCATTAAAATTGTGACTCGCCAAACCATAATTGCCTTGGCCCATAACTGGCACCTGTTTACCATCTGGATCATCCGCCGTGCGATTAGCATAATTAGCCCCGGCATCTAGTCCTACCTCGCTGTAGGCATTATCGAAGATTGGTTGCAAAATGCCTAGCGATGGCATACTGACAAAACCTTGCTTATGCAAACCTTCATCGCGGTGCGTTTCCTTCATGACCCGGTCAACAATTGCTTGTCGCTCAGATTGGGTAATCTTTTCATTAGACACCTTAACCCGCTGCTTCAACTCTTCTCGTTGAATTGTGCCACGGATATTCAATGTATTCTCTTGGTACCCGTAATAGCCACCCGCTACAACACCGCCTACCAAGACAGCCGGCAAAACTCGCCGTATTAGCTTACCCATTAGGTGTCCTCCTCATTTCCTTAGTCAATCTATTCTAGTGCCAAATCCCTTTGTGGACAAGTCGAGTGGTGGCAAATCATTTTTAAACGAACAAAAAAGATTGGCCTCCGCAGATACCAATCTTTTTTTGAGTCTTATTCATTCAGTTAATTATTGCAATGTTACGCCCGCTTCGCGCGCTAGTTGGCGCAATTCAGATGATTCCAAATGTAAATCCGAACGTAGTCGCCCAAATGAAATCCCCGGCTTATTGGCGACACGATCTTGAATGCGCTTGATTTGACGTTCACGATACTCACTCTTGTGGGCACTTTCGTTTTCAACCGTCACGCTAAATTCTGATGCTGCAGACGTTGCAAAGGTGTAGTTTAATTGTCCGACCCCTGTTGACATTGATGTAAAGTTAGCCATTATAGCCCCCCAATAACCGTACATTGACGATGTTTTCTTTAAGATAGTTCTTATTATACCCTATTGTTCGTAAAAATGTGGTTTTTTGTTCCGATTATTGGTTTTTCGTTCAGAAATAAAGAAAGAATCCGATGTTTCAGATAACAAAACATCGGATTCTTTAGTTAATTATCGTAATTCAACACCAGCTTCACGCGCTAGTTGACGCAAATCAGCTGTTTCCAAATTCAAATCGGCACGCAAACGAGCAAACGTGATATCTGGCTTAGTTGCCACACGATCCTGAATGCGCTTGATTTGTGCTTCGCGATAGTGGTTCGGACGACCACTTGCGTTTTCTACCTTTACGCCAAACTCAGCTGCTGTAGATGTTGAAAATGAATAGTTCAACTTCCCAACGCCAGTCGACATTGCTGAATAATCTGCCATAATGTTTCCCCCATATGACTATCTCTAATTTAGAAATATCATACAAGTCATATATGGCTGAATTGTGATTTGTTTCTGAAGTCTAAAGAAGCAAATCTTGCCCGTGAAGTCAAATATTAAAACCGGCAGCTGTTTTGTAACAACTGCCGGTTTTGGTATTTATTGATATTAAGCGTTAGCCTTTTCAATCAAAGACTTCGTAAATGCTTGCAACTCTTCAGTTGCTTCAACATCAGGGCTCAAGTTAACCTTGACACCGTCAGCTCCCTTAGTGGCACCTGACTTCTCAAATTGTGCTTCGAACTTGTCGATGGCAACGGCAAAGTCCTTACCGTAGAAGTCATCACCAGAACCTGAAACACCGTAGACAATACCAGTCAAATCAGCGTCTTCCAAGTCCTCAAAGAAGTCCAATGACTCATCAGGAACAGTTCCCTTATCAAACGTGTAAGGTACAACCACCACGATGTCAGTCTCGTCGGCTGAAATGTCGTGTGGGTCAATCATTGAGATGTCTTCCTTAGTAACTTCAACACCTTCTGATTCGAACGTGTCGATGATAACGTCCGCAACATCTTCATTGTTACCAGTAATCGTAGCGTAAAATACACGAGCCTTCATGATAATCTACCTCTTTTAAAATCTGTCATTTCGTATTTGTTGATACAAGTATATTGCGAATACGAAACACTTTCAAATTAAAAGGGGTGGTTATCGTATTCAATCCATGATTCGTGTGAATCTTGAATACGCTTAAACATCTTTTGCATGTCCAACGTTGAGAACGTTACCAAAACAGGGCGTCCGTGTGGGCAGTTGTATGGGTTCTCTGAGTGTGACAATTGATCAATCAAGCCCTTGGCCTCGAAGTCATTCATTGACCAGTTAGCCTTGATTGAACGCTTGCAGGCCATCATAATTGCCGTACGCTCACGGAATTGAGCAGTCGTCAAATTACCATCGCGCAAAATCCAATCAACCATTTCACGAATCGTATCTTCTTCTTGTCCCTTCTCAAACCAACCTGGGTGTTCACGGACAATCACCGCGTCATCCCCAAATGGTTCCAAATGCAAGCCAACCTTAGCCAACTCTGCTTCATGGGATTGAATCTTCAAGATATCAATCTTAGGGTATTCCAACACGATTGGCACCAGCAACTTCTGCATTTCCATGCCGACCTTACCGATTTCCTCTCGATAGTACTCATACTTCACACGCTCTTGAGCGGCGTGCTGGTCAATCAAGTACAACCCTTCTTCAGATTGCGCAAACAAGAACGTACCGTGCATTTGACCAATATAGTCAAGCTTGGGGAAGCTTTGCCCGTGCTCATCAACAGCCGTAATGGTGTCATCTTTCAGGTCTAGTGATTCTTGCTCAGCTGCCATCGTAACGCCCCCTTCATCAAAGGGGTTAACTGCATCGGCATCTTGATACTTTTCAGCGAATTCACTCACCGCGGTTCCTTCAAGCTCATCCGCATTATGCACAACAACTGGCGCGATATCGTCAACCGAGAAGTTATCAGCCAATTTTTCGTAATCCGCCGTCGACATAGGCGCTGGGTGATTGGCAGGTGTATCCGGTGCATATGAGCTAACATATGGCTTTGACGCTTCGTTTAGCTGTGCCAAGAACGCCTCGTCATTTTCAGCTGCGTTTTGCTCCTCGCCTAGATAGTTTTCATAGGCATTTGGAATCAAATTCTGGTTCGCAAAGCGTTCCTTAACTGTACGCTCAATCAAATCCATCAACTGACTTTCCTTAGAAAGACGAACTTCATGTTTTTGTGGGTGCACGTTCACATCGACCAATAGTGGATCCATCGTAATTTGCAAAACAGCAATTGGGAAACGACCGACCATCAACTTTGATCCATATCCCTTAACAAGCGCACGACTCAAGTTGAAGTTCTTGATATAACGTCCGTTAATCAAAATTGAAATGTATGAACGATTAGCACGCGTCAATTCAGGCAGTGAGATATAACCGTTCAACTCAAAGTCATTGTCCTCAGCCTGGATTGCCAACATCTTACGAGCTTGTTGTACCCCGTAAATCGACGCAATAACTTGTTGTAGATTACCGTTACCCGCTGTACGCATCACTTCATTACCGTTGTGTGATAGACGGAATGAAATATCAGGATAACTCATCGCCAAACGGTTAATCACATCCACAATCTGTGCTAATTCAGTTGATTGTGACTTCAAGTATTTCAAACGCGCAGGCGTATTAAAGAACAGCTCTGACACCGTAATGTCAGTTCCCTTACGTGCGCCCGTTCCGACTTCTTCAAGTAGTTCACCACCCTTGTAGTGAACACGCGTTCCTTGTGGTGCATCAGCAGTAGCCGTTTCCAGCACGACATCCGCAACTGACGCGATTGATGGCAACGCCTCACCACGGAACCCCAAAGAGTGCACGCGGAACAAATCATTACGTGACGTAATCTTAGACGTCGCGTGACGCAAGAATGCTTTCTTAACTTGATCAGCCTCAATACCATCACCATCGTCAATAATGCGGATCGACTTTACACCAGCTTCTTCAACTAGCACATCGATTTGATGACTGTTGGCATCAATTGCATTTTCAACCAATTCTTTGACAACAGATGCAGGTCGTTCAATAACCTCACCGGCCGCAATTTGGTTAGCTAAAATATCTGATAATTCATGAATTTCTGCCATAACGCAGCCCTCTTATTACTTCATTTGCTTTTGCCACTCATTTAGTTTCATCATCGCATCAAGTGGCGTCATCGTTGCGATGTTGGTTTGCTTAATTTCATCCAAAATGGCTTGTAGCGCAGGATCAACCGCTGGTTCCAACGCAAACAAGTCAAGTTGCGTATCTTCTTCAACAACCGGCTCAGGTGTCGACGTAACTGGCAGTTCAGCCACTGGTTCAGCCAACTCGGCTGATACTGGTTGCGGTTGTACTAACGTTTCTGAAATCGTCACATCTTGGGCTTCCAGACTTGCCAAAATATCAGATGCACGGGCAATCAATGAGTCTGGCAAGCCCGCCAACTTCGCCACGTTAATACCGTAACTTTGGTCAGCTGGGCCTGTCAAAACCTTGTGTGAAAAGACCAATTCACCATTCTCTTCCGTTGCACCAACGTGAACATTGCGCAAATGATCAAGCTCATCTGACAATGCCGTCAATTCGTGATAGTGAGTTGAGAAGAGTGTCTTTGCCTTGGTGTTATTGTGAACATACTCAATGATTGCTTGTGCCAAAGCCATACCGTCATACGTTGCCGTTCCACGACCCAACTCATCAAACAAAATCAGTGAACGCTTCGTCGCATTTTGCAATGCTGTATTTGCTTCGGCCATTTCAACCATGAACGTTGAATTTCCAGAAATCAAATCATCAGCGGCCCCAATACGGGTAAAGATTTGGTCGAAGATTGGTAATTCCGCCTCACTAGCAGGGACATATGATCCAATTTGTGCCATCACGACCGTCAAGGCCAATTGGCGCATGTACGTTGACTTACCAGACATGTTCGGTCCAGTAATCAACATAATCGTTTCGTCTTCGTCCATGTAGACGTCGTTGGCAACATATGATTGGTGGCCCAATACTTTTTCAACTACGGGGTGACGTCCGTCCTTGATAACCAGCTTTTGGTTATCAACCAAGGTTGGACGGGTGAACTTGTATTGCTCAGCTACCGTCGCAAGTGATTGCAAAACGTCAAGCTCAGCCAAGGTAGCCGCCAACTTTTGAATACGGGCAATGTTGTCCTTAATTTGGTCACGCACTTCGGTGAACAATTGGTATTCCAAGTCGCTCGACTTTGTTTCAGCTTCCAGAATGATTTGCTCACGTTCCTTCAATTCAGGCGTGATGAAACGTTCGGCGTTTGCCAACGTTTGCTTACGCGTGTAACGGTCAGGGTCAAGCTTCCCAATGTTAGCCTTCGTGACTTCGATGTAGTAACCAAAGACCTTGTTGAAACCAATCTTTAACGTACTGATACCAGTGGCTTCACGTTCTTTGGCTTCCAGCTCAGCTAGCCACTTCTTACCACCCTTCATCACATCGCGGTACTCATCCAAACGGCTGTTGTAGCCTGAGCGAATCACACCACCGTCAGTGACTGAAATTGGTGGTTCCTCAGCAATCGCCTTTGAAATCAAAATTTCAATATCCGATACTGGATCCATGCGACGTAACAAGTCACCAAAGACAGCTGGGTCTAAATCACCAAGTGTCACCATAATATCCGGCACTTGGCGCAATGAATTACGTAGTTGCAACAAGTCACGACCATTTGCCGTACCATAAGCAACACGTCCAGCCAATCGTTCCAAATCGTAAACTGACTTCAACGTTTCTTGCAAAGCAGCGCGTGAGAAGAAGTCCTTCAACAGTTCACCAATCTTGTCATAGCGGGCTTCAATGGTCTCGCGATCAAGCAACGGTTGCTCCAACCATTGCTTCAATGCACGACCACCCATCGCTGTCTTGGTATTATCCAACAACCACAAAAGCGTGCCTGAACGTTGTTGCGTACGCAAGTTAACCGTCAATTCCAAGTTAGCACGTGAATTACGGTCTAACTTGAGGTATTGCGCAATCTCATAAGGCGTCGCCATCTGCAAGTGGTCCAATGACCGCTTTTGCGTCGTAAACAAATAAGCCAACAAAATATCAGCCGCTTCTTTTTGTTCTGGCACTTCCAGCTGTTGCGTCAAATATGACGTTTCCGCATTGGCTGGCCCTTCTTCTTGCTTAGAAACCAAGATACCCAAGCTCGTGAGATTGGCCATCAATTCATCAGGCAACTCAGCGTTCGTCACAATTTCCTTCGTCTCCAAACGACTGATTTCATTCAAAACGCCGTTCGTTGCTGAAACTGACGTCGCCTTCACTTCACCAGTTGAAAGGTCCGCATAAGCCAATCCAAAGCCACCAACTGGCGTCATTGATAAGCTAACCAAGTAGTTGTTTTCCTTAGCCGCATCCGCTGTGTTGCGCATGCGTGTTCCAGGTGTCACCAGTTGGACAACCTCACGGCGAACCATCCCCTCAGCTTCAGCTGGGTTTTCCATTTGTTCAACAACTGCAACCTTATAACCTTTATCAACCAGAATATCGATATAGTTTTGTGCGGCGTGGTGAGGCACACCCGCCATCGGAATTGGTTCAGCAGAATTCTTATTACGTTGTGTCAACGTCAACTCCAATAGTTGTGACCCTAACACCGCGTCATCATTAAACAATTCATAAAAATCACCGAGACGATAAAACAAAAACGCATCAGGGTATTGTGCCTTGATTTCGTTATATTGTTTCATCATTGGTGTTTCTTTTGGCTTAGCCATTATGCAAATTTTCCTTCCCCATCAAAATGTGCAAAAACGCCCACCGGTTCAGCGCCGGTAAGCGTTCATTTTTTAATCTTCGTCCTTGAACAAATCTGCCAAGCCAGCCAAAGGTGTATTCGCTTGTGCTGGTGCTTCTTCTTGCTTTTGTTCAAAATCGTCTTCAGAAATGACAGCCCAGCCCTTACCTTCTGGCATTGGTTGGTCCTTCTCTTCTTCCGTCAAGACTTGAAGTGGCACTGACAAAGCAACGTATTCCATCAAGGCTTGATCAAAATCAATCAATCCATCTTCAATCAAAATAACTGAGTCTTCGATTTCATAACGATCAGCGTGCTCTTCGTTTTGCAAGTAAACTTCATCGATATCGAAATCAACATCCATTTCAACCGGCGTCAATGAACGCGTTGATGGTGTCACCAACTTTCCCTTCACGTTTGCGTGAATAATGATGTCTTCACGATCAGCTTGCGCAAATCCAGTAACCGTCAATGGTGTAACGTCCAATACAACGTCACCAAAAGTTGCCAACAAAGGCTCCTTCAAATCAACGACCTCGCTGAATTGCAATGATTCAGTCTTGTACTTTTGGAGTTCAGCATATTGCCACTTCATGTGATTATCCTCTTTCTATAAAAACTGGAATACGTCCCGTATCTAGCGGTGACGCTTTGTCCTGACGTGTCCGTGAGAACTGTTGATACAAGCGACCAGCTCGGTAATCAAGCATTAAGATTCCAGTCAGGTCATCCTTCTCAACTTTATGTATCAACGGCAACGTGAATGACTCACGTTGTTGCTTCAAATACCGGCGACCGACTTTTGTTGCACCTAGCATGCGCAAATAAGGTCGTTGCATCGCCGTTTGCATCTCAGCATCCGTTATATTCAAAACAGTGTACAACAGCGTTCGTTGCAAGCGAGCTTGCGTATAACGCTTTGACTTAAACGTTGTCATAAACGTCTCATAGTCAGCTGTTGTGTCCCGTTCAATGGTTTCTTTAAGACGGTATGCCAACCCATCTGTCAATTGATAAATGTTTTCTAATTCGTCAATTGGCGTGGTCAACACTTTATAGCGCAACGCATCATACCACGTTTCAGACCAATCAGCTGTTTGCGCACCTTGTGCTAACCATTCAGCTGCTGGTTGCGAAACATAGTCAGCAAATGCCGTTTCTGGCGCCTCCTGATTAATCAACTCACGTAGCGCGGTCGCACTCGCAATGTGATCATCCGAAAGCGTTGTATCATGATACCCAGCTTTAATGCGTTGAATCGGTTGTAGTCGAATCTGACTCACCAAACCAAGTTCAATTACCGCTGTGGCATAAGCAAAACCCAACATATCATTTGGATCCGTCAACCGGAATCCAACAACCTCGGCCAGAACATCATTAAATGCTGTGGCATAGGTCTGTGAATAATCAGCTGAGAAATGTTCATCCGCTGCCAAACGGTCACGGGCCTGCTGTGCGAGTGCTAAGAAATCCAACTCAGCATGCTCGGCACCAAAAACGATATTTGAAACGCCGGCATCCGCTAACAGTTGTACGGCACCCCGTGCAAAAATATGTGCTGGTTGCACAGCGAAAGCGAAGGGTAGTTCAAAAACGATATCAACCCCACCCGCTAACGCTAATTCCGTACGTCGCCACTTATCGAAAATGGCTGGTAACCCACGTTGCACATAGTTACCGCTCATGACAGCCACAACTGTATCAGCACCAGTAACCGCCTTTGCTTGGGCGACATGGTAGGCATGTCCATTATGGAATGGATTATATTCAGTTACTAACCCAACTGCCTCCATGTTGTCCTCCAAGCTTTACGCTTTCGTTGCGTTAAAGAACCAGCGTGGTGACTCATCAGTCACCTCTGATCGACCAAAGTCAGCCGTCACTTCAATGTTTGTGAAGCCTGCTTCAGTCAACAAACGCTTGTATGTGTCCAAAGAATATGTGCGTTCAGTGTGTACTTCTTGCAGTTGTTGGAAGCCATCGATGTCTTCGTTATAAACAAAGAACGTCAATTCGTGTTCCACCGTATGCGGTTGTTCTTCAACACCATATGATGACCACATAAACGCCGTCTCATCATCATGCCAGTTATACATATAACCAGGATAATAAACATCCGTTTGCCATGGTGAAATCACATCAAACAAGAATTGACCACCATCTTCCAAGTGCTCAGCGACTTGCTTGAACGCCATCAACGTTTCGTCTTCGTTAGCCAAGTAATTAAATGAGTCCGCAAATGATGTAATCGTTGCAAAACGCTCATCGAAGTCTGACCATTCACGCATGTCGCCTTCAATCAATGGCAAGTCCAATTCAGCTTCTTGGGCGTGTTGCGCAGCTAGTGCCAACATCTCAGTAGACAAGTCCAAGACTGAAATATCGTCATAACCAGCTTGCTTCAATTGAATCGCCAATCGTCCTGCACCACCGGCTAGCTCCAATAACTTACCATCCTTGTTCTTAATGAACTTGGTTGCGTATTGGAACCAATCTGCGTAGGCTGCTTCGTCAAACAAGTCGTCATACAGCTTCGCAAAAGTTTGGTAATTCATTAGAATTCTTCCTTAACGATCCATTGGTCGATGTCAATTTCAGGTGCAGCACCCCACAACTTTTCCAAGTTGTAGAATTGGCGCATGTCGTCCTTAAAGACGTGCACAAACAAATCACCAAAGTCCATCAAGACCCATTCACCTTCGCGACGACCTTCGTGACGCTTCAACTCAAAGCCAGCTTCAGCCATCTTGTCTTCAATTTCATCAACAATCGCCAAAACTTGACGTTGCGTTGGGGCATCCAAAATCAAGTAAGCATCTGATACCAAGCTAATCTCGTGGATATCCAATGCAACCAAGTTTTCGGCGCGCTTTTGGTCAGCAGCCTTAACAGCTACTTCCAACATTTCGTTTACGTTGCTTTCCATTATTACTTCACACTCCATGCGTTGTATGTCAAAAGCGTGCCCGGATAAACCGGAACCTGCTTTTCAATTAAATAAGCAAGCGTGTGGCCCGTTTGCCACCCGACACTTGCTGCCAAGTCTTCAAATGCCAAGGCGCGAACTTCTTCAACACCTGGGAAATCGCGACCTGACTCAATATAGTCTGCCATGTAGATAATTTGGCTCAACGTCGTCATATATGGTGCACCAGTTGTGTGCTGACGAATCGCTGTCAGGATATCTTCGTTTTCAATGCCCAGTTCATCTTTCACCATTTCGGCGCCGACGATACCATGCCAAACGTTGTTTCCCCAATTAACCAAATCTGGATCCAATTGCTTTTCGGCAATCTTCGCCAAGAAATCAGCATCAGAGCGTTCCTTGGCGTAATCATGCGTCAAGGCTGCCACAGATGCTTTCTCTGCATCAACACCCCACTTTTCAGCCAAGGCCACAGCCATTTCTTCAACACGCAACACGTGTTGGAAACGGTACTCTGACATCGCTGCTTGGGCTGCTTCAACTAAGCTTTTACGAGAACCGTTATAGTAACGGCCCCGATAAATTATCTCGTTTGTCATCCATGTATAACCCTTTTTCTACAATGTAGGCTGCTACCATGTCAGGTAGCAAATAGCGCACGCTTTGCTTATTAGCAATGCGCTTACGAATACCCGTTGAACTAATTTCAAGGTTTGGTACCTCAACCCATTCAACAGGATAATCCGTTACTCGTGGTTGCCCTGGGCGATTAACACCAACAAAGTGAACTAACTTAAGCAAGTCATCAATGCGATACCATGTCTTTAAGTACGCCACTTCATCACCACCGATAATGAAATAGTATTCGTAGTTTGGGTGCTCCACCTTCAGTTGCAACATTGTGTTGTAGGTGTAGCTCTTGCCACCGCGTTGTACTTCAAGCAATTCAATGCCAAAGCGACTGTTACCTGCAATGGCCGCTTGGACCATCTTGGCACGGTGCAATGGATCAATTGCATGCTTCACATCAACGTGCGGTGGCTTAGCATTTGGCATGAAGTATACCTTGTCTAAGCCAAGCTTATCTGCCACCTGTTCAGCAATGACCAAGTGACCAACGTGTGGCGGATTAAATGTGCCACCCAAAATACCAATTTTCTTTGTTTCACCGATAAACGCACGCTCGGCTTGTGCTTGCGTGATGGTTTTTTCGATTGTATTAATCATGCCCGAACCCCCGTTTCGAGAGTGATATTAAATCTTTTGTGCAGCCACTGAGTAGTGACGGTTTTCCTTGTCAGCTGATTCACCAAACAACACCAACGTGTGTCCAATTGTTTGTACAACTTGGATGTCCGTGTTTTCTTCGATGAACTCCTTCAAAGATTCAACTTCAACGTCTGAGTTTGCCAAGATGTTAACCTTGAACAACTCACGCTTGTTGATGGCATCTTCTAGTTGATCCAACCAGTTTTGTGTCAATCCTTGCTTACCGATGCTAAACAATGGACGCATGTCATGTGCTGATGCGCGCAAGTAACGCTTTTGCTTTCCGCGTAGTGAAATCATATTAAATCATTGCCCTTCGTGTTAATACTGAAACCCCTTCAGGAGCCCAGCCTGCTACAACCGTGTTGGCAGGAACTGTAATCCAGCCCAAACCGTCAATCACGATATCTGTCTTCTCTGTTACCTTGAACTCGTGACGTTGCAATGGTGGCAACATGTCCAAGTTCTCCGTCGTTGGTGGCAACAACAATTCACCAGCGTGCTTGCTGTAGAATTCGTCAGCCTTTTCCAACTTCGTGCGGTGAATCATCAAGTTGTTCTCAAAGTAAGCCGTAATACCAGCCTTCTCACCTTGAATGAAGTCGAAACGTGCCAATGCACCCATGAACAATGTTTGTTGTGGGTTCAATTGGTAAGTCTTTGGCTTCAATTCCTTTTGTGGCGAAACGTACTTCAAGTCCTTTGGCGTCAAATAGTGCGCCATTTGGTCTTGGTGAATGATACCTGGTGTGTCGATGATAAACGTATCGTCATCCAATGGAATCTCAATACGATCCAACGTCGTTCCTGGGAAACGTGACGTCGTAATCACATCCTTGTTGTCACCCGTTGCATCCTTGATGATTTGGTTAATCAACGTTGACTTACCAACGTTGGTAACACCAACAACATAAACTGAGCGACCTTCACGGTACTTCTCAATCATGTCCATCAAAGCTGGCACGTCATCACCGCTCTTACCTGACGTCAATTGAACGTCAACAGGACGCAAACCAGCAATGTTAGCTTGTTGACGCATCCAGTCCTTAATCTTTGAACGCTTCAAAGACTTTGGCAAAACGTCAACCTTGTTACCAACTAGCAAAACTGGGTTGTTACCAACGAAACGGTGCAATCCTGGAATCAATGATCCAGAAAAGTCGAACACGTCCATTACGTAAACAACCAATGAATCCGTTGCTGAAATTTCGTTCAACAACAAGCGGAAATCATCATCCGTCAAATCGACGGGTTGGATTTCGTTGTAGTGACGCAAACGGAAGCAGCGTTGGCACAACACTTCTTCGTTTTCAAATCCCTTCAACAAAGCTGACATTGGGGCATAACCCAATTCACCCTTGTGCTCAGTTTGGATCAACGCACCACATCCAATGCATCGCAATCCGTCTGCCAAGTAACCTTGAACTTCTGCTTCACTAATCAAGTGTCGTCCTCCATTGTAGTTCTGGGTGTGCCTTTAGCATGCGCTTCTTAACACCCTTTTCAAAAAATCGGTTAATCTTTGTATTCCATTGGTCAGTCTCAATTAGAGGCTTAACCAAGATGCTTCGTACGCCGTGGTTGTTTGATGACCAGATGTCAGTCAACAATTGGTCACCGACCATCACAACGTCGTTCTTTTGCAAATTAAGCTTTGTTACGGCTTCATTCAAGCCACGTGTCAACGGCTTTAGGGCACGTGACACAAACGGTAGATTCAACGGTTCAGCAACACGTGCAATACGTTCAGCTGAGTTATTTGAAACAATCATTACTGGGATGCCAGCTTCATTCATTCGCTCAAGCCAGTCATGCAATTCAGTCGTGCCGTCAGGGTTATTCCAAGCAATCAACGTGTTATCCAAGTCAGTCAAAACTGCCTTGATACCTTGTGCCTGAAGTTGTTCTGGCGTCAAACGGTAGATTGCATCAATCATCCAAGTTGGTGTAAATGATTCAGTCATTTTTCGTCCTTTTCACAATTTGTCTTACTATAAATTATACGCTAAATACTGTCGTTTATAAAGTAGGGTGACCAGGTCACAAATAAAAAACAACCAGCAACGGAAACCATCGCTGATTGTTCTTAAACTCTATTACTTAGCGCGCTCAGCGTTGTACTTCTTTTCACCGACGTGTTCTTCACCCAATGAAACGAAGTCGTATGACAACTTGGCGTTACGCTCGAATTCAGCCAAACCATAGTTAATGATTTCGTCGATCAAGTTCGTGTAGCTCAAGCCTGATACTTCCCACATTTGTGGATACAAAGAAATATTTGTAAATCCAGGCAATGTGTTTGGCTCACCCAAGTATGGTGTACCATCAGCATCAATCATAAAGTCCATACGCGTCAAACCAACAAGACCCAATGCCTTGTAGGCCGTCAATGCCATGTCAGTGATTTCCTTTTCAAGGTCATCCCCCAACTCAACTGGCAATTCAAAGACCATACCTGAGGCGTCAACGAACTTGTTGTTGTAGTCGTACCAAACGTCTTGTTCAGGCAATACGATACCACCCAAACGTGATGCACGAGGTTGCTCGTTTCCCAAGATTGAGATGAAGACCTCACGCGGCTTGTTCAAAGCAGCTTCAACCAATACCTTGTAGTCGTATTGCAAAGCATCCTTAACACCAGCTTCGAATTCTTCAGCGTTCGTTACGCGTGAAATACCAACTGATGAACCTTGCTTAGCAGCCTTAACGAACAAAACTTCCGTGCCAAGCTCCTTTACAAGACCTTCGTACGTGTAGTTTTGGTAATCTTGGTCCGTCAACAAAACGTACTTCGTGTTGCGTACGCCTGCTTGGTTCAAGATACGCTTCGTCAAATCCTTGTCGAATGACATGGCTGACGCAGCCGTACCAGCACCGATAAATGGCTTTTGCAACAAACGGAACAACGCTTGCAAAGTACCATCCTCACCCAAGTTACCGTGAACAACTGGGTAGAACAAATCGATCTCGGCCATCTCGCCCAAAACGGCAATTGGTGCCAATGGGTTAGTCAAATCCATCTTTGACTTTGCTGCAGCAACTACAGTATCTTCATCTTCACCATCGAACACGCGCTTTGAATCAGCGGCATTGATCATGTAACCATCCTTTGAAATCAAGAAAACAGTTACGTTGTACTTTTCCTTGTCCATTGCATCGTAAATGTTACGAGCAGAGCGCTTTGAGACGTCGTGTTCTGATGAGTTACCACCAAAGAACATCGCAATGTTTAGCTTTTCTGACATGTCGTTCTCCCTGTCAAACTGTTTAAATTTAGAACCCTAAGTATACCACGAAACTGTAAACCGGACCGATTACGCTAGGAAATTGCGTGCTTCGTTAAGATAATCATAAATTTCTTTGGGTAATTTTTCGCGTAGCAACAAACCTTGTAGTAAACGTTGTTGGTTATACATGCGGTGCCAATCAGCCTCGACTTCTGGTTGCATGCGTCGCGTCATCTCTTGTCGCCATTGCTTGAGTTGCTTCAAGAAGTATTGCTCATACAACGGGTTCAAGTTCACCAACGTCACGATGTAGCTATCGATACGACGGTTTTCACCCATCACAAGCGGCGTTTCCAAACGCTTGATACGTTCAATCAAGACCGTTAGTAAGAACACCTTATCGGCACGCGTGACGCCATCATCATGCGTCAATTCATCCAACAAGTTCGCAATGTGCAAGAAGGCGTGGGCCCAGCCCTTCCCTTCAACAAAGCCACGCGTATCGTGTTCTAGTGCAATGTACGTTGCCAAGTTATCGATAAGCATTTCGTGCAAATCATCGCTAAACAACTCCACTTCACTATTGCGGTTTGCGTAGTTCAACATCGACAAAATGAAGACCGCGAATGAACGGAAGAAAATGCCGTCATTATCAGTCTCATCAATGTGTGAGAACAACACTGAATCTTGCAATAAGTAACGCGTCATCATCACAATTTGTGCATCGGTAAAGATATTTGCTTGCAACGCATCACTAATAAAGAAAAAGACACCCTTATCACGCAACTCAGGATCCGTTTGGCGCAACCCACTCATCACGTCCAACAACTCTTGGTCAGTGACGACAACCGGTTGGCCGGCAATCAAGGCATTTTGCCAATCAGACACTTTTTCATGAATCGCTGTCGCTGTCACTGGGTCCAGCTGCTCCACAACAGTCGGTGCGTCGTAATCGAATTGATCAATCAAGCGACCAACTTCCGTGCCAAGTGAATCAAACAACTCACCATGGTGCACACGCGCACGCATATTTTTTAATTCTTCACGGACATCATCAACGGTGTAATCCATTATCTCTATCCCTTTTCCGTATTATTGCTTCCTAAATGAAAGCTACCTCCACTAGATTAACACAACCACGCAAAGATAGCAGTTTATTATATTTTTGTTTCCAGCTAGCCCGGTGACACCTCACCCGATTTTCGTTCATCTAGACACAATCCGAACGTCGGCGAAAGCCCGCCATATCCACGCTCATTTTCTTTCACCCACTTTTTGTCCATTTAGACACGATTTTCACCCATTTTGACACAGTTTTTATTCGCCGCAGAAAAAAGCCCCAGTCGACACAATGTCGGCTGAGGCTAATTCATATTTCTGTTTGCGCAACAACTATTCCTTGAGGTGGAAGTAGTATGTTGAAACTGTTACGTCACGTGAAGCCAAGGCTGTACGCAAGCGCAAACTGTTTTGATTGTGCAACGCATTTTGCCAACCGTGACGAGGCACGAATTGTGGAATCAAAATCGTTAATGAGTGGTTACGTTCCTTCGCACCCTTCGCAATTTCATCTACGAAACGCAATGAAGGTTCTGTGATTGAACGATATGATGAGTGGATATCCACGTAACGCACATCTGGGAACTCACGCTTAAACTCAACGCCCAAGCGGTGCTCCTTTTCTGGGTTCGAATCAAATGAGACGTGCATCGCCAAAACGCGATCACCCATTGATTGGGCGTAATCAATCGCGTCGGCCGTTGCCTTAGTCAAGTTTGAGACCAACACAATCACCGTAGAACCATCGTAGTGATGACGCTTGATTGGTTCCTTAGACAACACACGCAACTGCTTAGCGACAGCCTTGTAGTGGCGGTTAATTGTCCAGAACATGCGAAGCAAAACAGGCATGATAATCAAGTATGGCCAGACAGACTTAAAGTGCATCCAGAACAAAATGATAACCAAGGCAAACGAGATAAACGCGCCAACAAAGTTGATTGACGCCTTTCCCAACCAGAAACCTTCACGCTCACGGAACCAGTGAATAATCATTCCTGATTGTGACAATGTGAACGGCACGAAAACGCCGACCGCATAAAGCGGAATCAAAGCTTCAGTCGATCCATTAAAGATCAAAAGCAATACGATGGCACCAACGGCCAATGACATAATACCGTTTGAATATCCCAAACGATCTCCCTTGTCCATGTAAATGTGTGGCATGAACTTATCCTTAGCCAAGTTAAAGGCCAATTGTGGGAAGGCTGAGAAACCAGTATTAGCAGCAACCGCCAAAATCAAGGCAGTTGCAATTTGCAAGAGGTAGAACATTACGCCGTGACCGAAAATCGTTTGACCGATTTGGGCCAACACCGTCACGTGGTCATTTGGTCGAATACCGTACCAGTATGACAAGAACGTAATACCACCAAAGAAGAAGGCCAAAATCAACGCCATGATTGATAGCGTCGCTGCCGCATTACGTGGCTTTGGCTCCTTGAAGTTCGGCACGGCATTTGAAATGGCCTCAACTCCAGTCAACGAAGATGAACCACTTGAGAACGCACGCAAGAACAACAAGATTGTGATACTTGATGATGACGTGCCAATTGCTGCTGCAGCATGGAAGGCAACTTGACCGGTCGCGATGTTATACAACCCGTACAAGACCATTCCTGTAATCATCACAATGAACAAGTAAACCGGCACCATCAAGAATCCAGCTGACTCACGCACACCACGCAGATTAATTCCCATCAAAATCAAGATGATGACAACTCCGATACCCACTGAATATGGGTGGAGCGCTGGAACCGCTGACGTAATGGCTTCTGTTCCGGCCGCCACAGATACGGCAACCGTCAACATGTAGTCAACCAACAAAGATCCACCGGCAACAAGTCCAGCGTTACGACCCCAGTTCGTTGATGTCACGACATAAGCACCACCACCAGATGGGTAGGCGTGTATGATTTGGCGATACGATAGCGTAATGGCCGTCAACAATACCAACACCAAAATGGCGATTGGGATTTGCAACCACAACGCAACCGTACTAGCAGCAATCAACGCTGTCGTAATCTGCTCAGTACCATACGCAACTGATGACAATGCATCAGACGAAAGCAAAGCCAAGGCCTTGGTTCGGCTCAAATGTTGTGAGCCCTCTTCCAATGTCTTAAGAGGCTTTCCAATCAACAACCGCTTTAAAAAGCGCCACATGATTTTTCTCCTAAACACCTATATTAGGCAAAACGCCCAAAAATAATTTCAATTTTCTACAAGGACTTATTGTAGTTCTATTTGGGCTCGTTGTCTATGATTGATACTTACTTTCGGAAATCAAAAACGCCGCCCCTCTCACAGGAAGGTCGGCGTTTAATATTTACTATGAAATTACATCATACCTGGCATACCTTGAGCAGGCATTGCAGGGGCAGCATCCGTCTTAGGTTGCTCAGCAACAACAGCTTCAGTCGTCAACAACAAAGCTGAAACAGAAGCAGCGTTTTGCAAAGCTGAACGCGTTACCTTAGTAGGGTCCACGATACCAGCTTCAATCATATCAACCCATTCGTCAGTTGCAGCGTTGTAACCAACACCTGGCTTCTCTGACTTCAATTGGTTAACGATAACTGAACCTTCCAAACCAGCATTTTCAGCGATTTGGCGAACAGGCTCTTCCAAAGCACGACGCACGATGTTGATACCAGTTTGCACATCGCCAGTCTCTGACAACTCAGCAACGGCTGGGATAACGTTTACCAAGGCAGTTCCACCACCAGCAACGAATCCTTCTTCAACAGCGGCACGAGTAGCGTTCAAAGCGTCCTCAATGCGGTACTTGCGTTCCTTCAACTCAGTTTCAGTTGCGGCACCAACGTTAATGACAGCGACACCACCAGCCAACTTAGCCAAACGCTCTTGCAACTTCTCACGGTCAAAGTCAGACGTCGTCTCGGCGATTTGACCCTTGATCAAGTTAACGCGCTCAGCGATGGCCTCCTTGTTTCCGGCACCTTCAACAATCGTCGTGTTGTCCTTAGAAACCGTAACCTTAGCGGCTTGACCAAGTTGTGCAATCGTCACATCCTTCAAGTTCAAACCAAGGTCATCAGTGATGACAGTTCCGCCAGTCAAGATTGCGATGTCTTCCAATTGTGCCTTACGACGGTCACCAAATCCAGGGGCCTTAACCGCAACAACATTGAACGTTCCGCGCATCTTGTTCAAAACAAGCGTTGGCAAAGCTTCACCAGTGATGTCATCGGCGATGATCAACAAGGCACGACCTTGCTCAACAACGCTTTGCAACATTGGCAAAATTTCTTGGATGTTTGCAATCTTCTTATCAGTAATCAAGATGTATGGGTTATCCAATGAAGCTTCCATCTTGTCCGTGTCAGTTACCATGTATTGTGACATGTAACCACGGTCAAATTGCATACCTTCAACCACGTCCAACGTCGTCTCGATACCCTTAGACTCTTCAATCGTGATAACGCCATCGTTACCAACCTTTTCCATCGCTTCGGCAATCAACTCACCAACTTCTGGGTTAGCGGCTGAAATTGAAGCGATTTGCGCGATTTCTTCCTTAGTAGAAACCGTCTTTGACATCTCGTGCAAAGCCTTAACAGCTGCATCAGTTGCCAATTCGATACCACGACGCACACCAACTGGGTTAGCCCCGGCAGTGACATTCTTCAAACCTTCGTTAATGATGGCTTGCGTCAAAACAGTCGCAGTCGTTGTACCGTCACCGGCGATGTCATTCGTCTTTGAAGCAACTTCAGCAACCAACTTGGCACCCATGTCTTCAAAGTGATCTTCCAATTCGATTGACTTAGCAATCGTTACACCGTCGTTTGTAATAGTTGGTGCACCATAGCTTTGCTCAATAACAACATTGCGTCCCTTTGGACCAATCGTTGTCTTAACTGTGTTAGCAAGCTTATCAACACCTGCTTGCATCTTTGCGCGTGCATCTTCAGCAAACTTAATGTCCTTAGCCATATTTATTTCACCCTCTATTTCAAATTTTTAATAGTTAATCTGTTTGTTTCAAATTAAAGAACTGCAACGATATCCTTTTCGTGAACTACCAAGTAATCCACACCATCGACCGTTACTTCTGAGCCAGCGTACTTATCGAAGATGACCTTGTCACCCTCCTTCACTGCAGCTGGGGCCGTCAAGTCACCAACTGATTGCGTTGAAACAGCGACAACAGTTCCCGTAACTGACTTCTCTTGCGCGTTTGACGCAAGCAAAATACCACCAACTGATTGCTCAGGCGCTTCCTCAACTTGCAACACAACACGATCTCCCAAAGGCTTCAACATGTTATATGACCTCCATAGGCAAAAATTATTATTAGCACTCTCGATATCTAAGTGCTAACTTACATAAATAATAATAGCACACCCACACGTTTTTGCAACATATTTTGGTTAAAAAAAGAGCCCCGATACTAAATCGTACCAGGACTCTTAATTATCATTACTTCAATTGTGACAACATTTGCTTCATTGCTGTTGCCGTCATTTCAGCAGTTTGTTCAGTTGTATAAGCCTTAACTTGGTCAGGAGTAGCCTTTGGGTTTGCTTGCATGTATGCAGCAACCTTTGCTTCAATAGCTGACTTCATTTGAGCTTGTTGGGCAGCTTGTGCCTCAGGTGCAGCTGACTTTTGCGCAGCTTGCAACTTCTTAGATTGATCAGCAGTCATCACAACCCAAGTGTTCTTTGGCACCGTCACCGTCGTCACTTGCTTCTTAAGCTTGCCACCTTGACCACCGATACCAAACATCACGCGCCAGAAGGCATTCTTCCACTCCCAACGAGTGGTTTCGACCTTAACCGTTGCCTTCTTAACATCAGCAACCTTGTAAGTCATTTCCTTCTTAACACCAGTTGGAATATCAGCAACCTTTGATGAAGGCTTACCGTGAACCGTTGGCTTCTTAGCATCAGCTGTGTCGTTGTAAACCAAGACATAGTTATCAGCCTTTGAACCCAAACGTGATTGGACCAAGACACCAGCTGGTGACTTTGAACCCAAAGCTGAGTAGACACGCTTCGTCGTCGTTGTCGTCTTAGCAGTCAAACCAGTGTTGTTTGCAAAGACTGACGTTGTCATCCACACGGCACCAATTAGCAATACCGTAAAGATTGGTCCGAATACAGCGCGCATGGCACGGTTCTTCAAAACCAACCATGAGTAGAACATGCCGATTGCAAAGACGGCCATAACTAGAATAATCATATTAGTTATTTCCTCCCTTATCTGCGACAACGTTTCCGTTTGACTTACCGTGCACTAACTTACCGCTGTGCAAGAAGAACGCCAAGATAATACCAACAACGGCAAATCCAATTCCGAATGCAAATGATGCGTGGAATCCAGTCATCGTTGCGTTGATCATCTTATCCATGTATGACACAACGTTTTCCTTGGCCAAGTCCTTAGCAGGCTTAGCAGCCTTGATAACGTTTTGCGTAACTGATGAAAGCAAGGCAACAACAACCGCGTTACCAATTTGGCGAACCGTGTTGTTAGCAGCTGTTGCTTGTGAAGCTTCCTCAGGTGGCAATGCTGACATAGCACTGGCCGTCAATGGCATCATCGTTGTGGCGATACCAAACATACGCAATGCGTACAACAACGTTACCAAGTGTTGTGGCGTTTCAGCTGTCAAGAATAGGAATGGTACCGTACCGATAGCCAAGATTGAGAATCCAACCATCGCCATACGCTTAGCACCGACCTTATCGTAAACCGCTCCGGCAACTGGTGACATTGCACCAATTACCAAGGCACCAGGCAATAGTGTCAATCCTGACTCAAGCGCTGACATACCGTGAACGTTTTGCAAGTACGTTGGCAACATCATTTCAACACCCATCATAGCCATCATGGCCATCATTACGGCGAACGTCGTCAACGTAAATTGCTTGTTCTTGAACACGCGAACGTTCAAGAATGGATCGTCCATCTTCAATTGACGGAAGACAAACACAATAATAATCAAAATTCCGATTAGGATTGGGGCCAAAACGTTTGGCCAGTTACCAAATCCATCAGTGGCTGAATTTGAGAATCCCCATAGGAATGACCCAAATCCAATAACTGCCAAAATCAATGAAGGGAAATCAAGCTTCATATCACGGTTTGGCACAACATTCTTAACGAAGAATGGCGTTGCAATCCAAACCAATACCAACACGATCATTGGCAAGTAGAAAATCGTACGCCATGAGTTTGAAATCAACAAACCAAACAAGTGGTGATTCTTTTCCAAAATCCAACCTGAAAGCGTAGGTCCAATAGCTGGGGCCAAACCGATAACGATACCGTTAATACCCATCGCAGCACCACGTTGTTCAGCTGGGAAAATATTAACCATAACAACTTGCATCAAAGGCATCGTAATTCCAACCGCCACGGCAGCTAGAATACGGCCAAGCAAGAACATCCACCACATATCGTGGCGGCTAGGCGTGAACGCCGTCGTTGCCATACCAGCCAACAACAACGTGTAAGCCACCATGTACAAGTACTTGGTTGGAATCTTCGTGGTTAGGTACGCTGATACCGGCACCATAATTCCGTTGGCCAACAAGAAGTATGTGGTTGCTTCTTGCGCAGTTGCAAGTGAAATATTAAAATCGTGCATCAACGTTGGGATTGCAGTACCCAATGACGTTTGCATCAACATTCCAGCAAACGTTCCAATCAACAGCACCATAACCATGGCACCGCGGTTGAAAGGCTTGCCGTTAATGTCTAAAGTTTCTGACTTTGCCATTTCGTCCTCCAAATTTTTTAGTTTTTTATAATTGCTATCATTTATTCAGCAAGAGTTAGTTTAAACTTCTAAATTTTTAAAATCAAGGGTTTTTGTCAAGTAATTTGACAAAGATTTAGACGGTTTTCACAACAGTAAATCATAAATCACTCAAACCGCGTCAAACCTGAATTTCGCTGTGTGACAACTGACACAAAGTCAGTGAAAGTCGTTTTTAAATGAAAACGCAATCATTAAGAAAAGGAGCTGCCACCTGTAAAAGTGCCAGCTCCTGCCTTATTAAATATCAAATTCTTCCAACGCCATACTTGCTTCAGTCCAGCGCTCTTCGACTTCAGCCAGTTGCGCATCAATGTCGGCAATTTCCTTTGACAAGTCTGTCAACTTACCCAAGTCAGCACCATTTGCTGGATCATTCAATTCAGCATTCAATGCATCGCGCTTATCGTTTAAACCGGCCATTTCTTCTTCAGCCGCCGCAACCGCGCGTTCGTACTTACGCTGTGCCTTTTGACGTTCCTTACGTTCTTCACGTGACAACGTCTCAACTTCCTTGGCCGTCGCCTCTTCATATTCGGCCGTCGTTTCGAAACTAGCCTTCGCACGGTGGGTTTCCGTTTGCTCACCAGCAGTCTTCTCTAGATAGTAATCGTAATCACCATCAAAGAATCGCGTGCCGTTTGGTGACAGCTCAACCACTTCCGTCGCAACTGAGTTAATGAAGTAACGGTCGTGAGAAACAAAGAAAATCGTTCCGTTGTATTCGTTCAAAGCTGTTTCCAACACTTCACGTGAATCAATGTCCAAGTGGTTGGTTGGCTCGTCAAGAATCAAGAAATTAGCGTGTTGCAATGACAACTTCGTCAATAGCAAACGTGCACGCTCACCACCAGACAAGGCAGAAACCAACTTATCAACCGCTTCACCTGAGAACATAAATGAACCCAAGATTGAACGAACGTCACGTTCTGGCATCGTTGGGTGTTCATCCCAAATCGTGTTCAAAACTGACTTCTTTGGATCGAGCGTTTGTTGCTCCTGGTCATAGTAACCAACTTCAACATTGGCGCCAAGCT
Source organism: Weissella confusa (assembly GCA_041871065.1). Classification (NCBI taxonomy): domain Bacteria; kingdom Bacillati; phylum Bacillota; class Bacilli; order Lactobacillales; family Lactobacillaceae; genus Weissella; species Weissella confusa. The sequence goes on from CP168942.1 coordinate 1,723,760, forward strand.
TAATTTCGCCGGCCAACAAAGGCAACTTACCCAAAATCGTCTTAATCAACGTTGACTTACCAATACCGTTCGGTCCAACCAAAGCGACCGCGTGTTGCTTATCAACTTCAATATTAACGTGGTCCGCCAAGACGTTCGCTAGGTCATAGCCCAACTTCACTTCGTTGACGCGCATCACTTCGTTTCCAGATTCCTCATCAGCTGAGAATTGAATGTGGGCAACGCCAGATTCATTCTTTGGCGCTTCCAAACGTTCCATGCGTTCGAGTTGCTTACGACGTGATTGGGCACGCTTCGTCGTTGAAGCACGCACAATATTACGGTTAACAAAGTCTTCCAACTTCGCAATCTCTTCTTGTTGCTTATCGAAAGCCTTTTGCTCTTGTAGAACCTTAGCTGCCTTCAATTCCATGAAGCGTGAATAGTTACCCGTGTAGTGATCCAACACACCTGAATGCATGTCGTAAATTTCCGTAACCACGCGGTCCAAGAAATAACGGTCGTGGGAAACAATTAGCAAAGCACCTTGGTAGTTTTGCAAATATTGCTCCAACCAAGCCAACGTTTGCATATCCAAGTGGTTGGTTGGCTCGTCGAGAATCAACAAGTCAGGCGTTTCCAATAGTTGCTTAGCAATTGCCAAACGCGTACGCTGTCCACCAGACAATGATTGAATCTTTTGATCATAGAATGATTCATCAAAGCCAAATCCGTGCAACACTGAACGGATGGTTGCTTCATATCCGTAACCATTCTTTTCACTAAAATCGTGTTGCGCCTGGTCGTACGCAGATAACAAACTTGCATACTCATCACTCTCGTAATCAGTCGCTGACGCAATCTTCGTCTCCATGTCGCGCATCTTCTTTTCCAATGCAATCACATCAGAAAATGCATCAAGCATTTCGTTGTACACAGACAAGTCAGAATCCAGTCCTGAGTTCTGCGCCAAGTAGGCCAGCTTGATACCCTTCTTCATTGAAATCGTACCTTCATCAGGTTGCGTTTCACCAATCAGCATCTTCAAGAGCGTTGACTTTCCAGCCCCATTACGGCCGACCAACCCAACACGTCCTTTATCTTGAATCTGCATCGAAATATTTTCAAAAAATGTTACACCACTAAAACGGCGTGCAACATTACTTGCTTGCAAAATAATCATGATTATTCTTCTCCGTCTCAATACCCTGCGTCCAAGGCATTGCCTAAATCTCATTTACTAGTGTAACAGAAAGTGCAAGTTTGTCGCATGTGGAAATTAAAAAGCACCCAACAGAAAAATGTTGGGTGCTCTCTTAAATGTTAGTTATTAACGCAACGCTGCGTTTCGCTTTTGTTGCTCGTGTTGCACGAAATACTCCCAGGCGTGCATTTCGCTCTCAAACCACAAATGCTCACCGTCATAATCTAGTACTTCCAATGATGTTTGCACCAATGGCCACTCATTGTTTGGCTTGCCTTCTAGGTGTTGCCACATAAATGACGCACGGGCTGCAATGTCACCAGTTGGTGTGTAGAAAATGATGTTTGAAACATTACCTGTCGTTTGGTAGTAACGCGTTGCTGACTTAAAGCCACGCCAATCCCATATATCTGTGACGGCCGTGTTATCACCGCGATCGATGTAGTGCAACATTGACGTCGTACCGCCAGGGTTACCAGGGAACAAATCAATATCAATGACATTGCGACCATACGTTGTACCGAAGCGACGGGCTTGTGCCATCCCCCAGTCCAACCCATCCAAGTGGTAACGAGCCTTGTCGATTTGTGGGTTGTGACGGTAGTGCACCGTCTTCGCCTCAACATCCGTTGCCTTTTGGAAGACATCGTACATGTTAAGCAAGGCGTCATCCGTCAAACCGTGATTTCCCAAGTGCATGTGTTGATCAGGGTAGTAGCCACGGACGACTTGCTTTGCATCAACACCATTTTCGCGATCTGCCTTAACTTGCGCAGCAATATTAGGATCAAGCGTTGGCAAGTTAGAGTTATCCAAATATAAATTCATGAGTTTCACTCCTTATTAGTCTGCCAAATACTTGTCGCCTGAAATGCCGTTAACCGTCACTTCATCACTGCGATTACCAAGCGTGTAGGCTGTCATCGTCGTACCACCAAGGCCAACACCAACATTTGAAAGTGCGTGTGCTTGTGCCGCCATTGCTGGCCAGCGCTTGTCCGCATCAGCTAGCAAACCTTGCCAAGCTTGCCAAACCGCTTCTTCATAGTAGCGATCACTGTGGTCGTAGGCAGCATCAGAGAAGGCTTGCAACTTTTCAGGGTCATTAAACAACTCAAGGAAGCGGTCAGCCATTTCCGTTACGAATTGATCTTCTTGGCCTTCTGGTGCCCACTTGGTTAGGTAACCATTCTCGCCGTCGATAATCAAATCGTTAGGACCATAGTTCACATTCGTTGAAACACCAGGCATACCATTCGCCATCGCTTCCATCATTGAAATATTGAACCCTTCCATCATTGAAGCCAAACCATAAACCTGGTGTGAACGGTGGATAGCGTACAATTCGTCACGGTCAGTTACATAATCATGCAACGTTACAACCGGTGACTCCAAACGACGTACTTGATTCAAATCCGTTGTCTCAGTGCCCTTTTCATCGTACATAGTTGGCTTTTCTAGTCCGTACTTATCAAACAAACGCAACAAGTCCTTGTTCGTCTTGTTGTTACCCGTGTTATCGAAGTATCCGTAGACATCAAGGTGCGCATTCAAACCAGGTTGCTTTTGGTTTGCAATCATCAATGCTTCAGCAACGGCTGCGGGACGCTTATCAGGTGCGCGACGAACAATCATCAATACTGAATTTGGTTGACGATCAGCCATTGGCACACGCTCAGCATCACGAATTTCAGCTGGCACAACCCCAACAGGAATCGTGAACGGCGCAGCCTTTGGTGCATAACGTGCCACCACATCAGCCGTTTGACGTGGCATCGCTGAAATAACCGCTTGGTAATCATTGATGTGCATAAAGTCAAACTCGTAGTTGTTATTTTCATCAGTCGTCATGACGTCACGCGTGTCTGATGCATGCAAATTGTGCAAGTGGAAGCCAATGTAAGCTGGACGATCCAACTTCAACAATCCTTCATCAGCAGCCGTCGTACGATCCATGATGAAGATATTTGGCTTATCCTCTGAGAAGAAATCGTTATTCAAATCATTAACGAATTCCGCCGTCAATTCATCAAATGAATCGAAGATATACGTCATGCCATTTGGCTTAATCAAACGATATCCTGACACATAGTTCACAAATTGTGGCGCTTCAAATGGCTTAGCCTCAAATTCTTGGCCTGACATTTGGGCGTTTTCAGCCAATTGATTTTGACTATCAATGTGCTTACGGTTCATCACCAACGTTTCGGAACCGCGTGGCGCCTTGCGACGAAGATACTCTTCGATCACTGGACGGCCTTTGCGATCAACAAAGACGTTGGTATTTGGTGTACCATCTGGGTCAATGTATTGTTGACGAGAAATGAAGCCGCGTGAGTCATATGAATCTACTCGGAACAAGTTACCAAAGTGTTCGAATACTTCAACCATCGTGACACGTGATTCATGTTGCAAATCAACGTGAATACGACCCAAGAAACGGGTACGATTTTCGTCTTCATAGGCCATGTATGTATCAGGCGTGTCTGGCAACGGCTCAACAATCGCCACCGGACGGCCACCCCATTCAACATCTTGTGCCGTCAGAATTTGATCTGGCACATGTTCAGTATGCGCGTAGTAATCATACATATTGATTACTTCTGCATCGTTCAATCCCCAAGCCAACAAATCACGGTGTCCGTTTGGATTATATACACGCGTTACGATTTTGAATGATTGCCCATTCTTACGAAACAACTTACCACGTTGTACCTGTGCGTGTTCAATTCCTGAACCTTGTGCGGCGAGGCCCTCGTTAACGAAAAAGTTCATCGCAATATCCTCTTTATATAGTTTTGTCTAGCCTAAGTATACCAAACCCGCTTACAAAAACTAAGCCCAACCCATGCGCACTTCTGAAACAAAATATAACGAACCTGTGAATAAAATCATATCATCAGAGCCGATTGTGTCAGCGATTGTGCGATAAGCTTCTTGCCAAGATTCATGGACCGTGACATCATGTCCTGTTACTTGGCGGGCAGCCTCGGTTGGATCAAGGGCCACACGGGCACCCGGATTTTGAAAGTGCGTGACGTGCAAATCGACATTGGGCAAATCTGCCAACGTATGCAACATTGCCGGGTAATTCTTATCAGCCAACGCCCCGAAAATGACGTGAATTTGCTTATCCGCAAAACGTGTTCGCAACGTTTCAGCCAATGCATCAACACCATGTTGATTGTGGGCACCATCCAAGATGGTCAACGGTTGCTCAGCAACACGTTCAAATCGCACTGGCCACGTGACCGTTTCCAAGGCCGTCGCTACCATTTCAGCCGTTAGTGGCACACCCAGTTCATCAGTTACTAGGCTTGCAGCTTCAAGCGCAACCCCTGCATTATCAATTTGATAATTACCCATCAAATCCACAAACACCTGCTTAAACTCATGAACACCAGTGAAGTCGAACGTCTCACCCCAGCTTGTTTGGCTTGGTAGCATTTTGGCTTCAAACTCGTCACCTAAACGGTACAATGGCGCGCCTAAAGAATTGGCCACCGTTGTCACGACTTGTTGCGCTTCTTCAGGCAATCGGCCAGTCACAATTGGACGTTGACGCGCAATGATACCTGCCTTTTGCGTCGCAATTTCAGCAAGCGTATTTCCTAATACTTGCATGTGATCCAAACCAACTGTCGTAATGACAGATACCAGCTTATCCGGAATCACTTCAGTCGTATCCCACGTACCACCAATACCAACTTCCAAAACGACAACCTCGACCGGGTGCTCTGCAAAATACACAAACATCATCGCCGTCAGCGTCTCAAATTCCGTCGGACCGCCTTGCGACAACTCTTCATCGAGCGCCTCAGTAATTGGTGCAATGCGACGCATAATATCCAACAAAATATCGTCTGGAATATTTCCCTCGTTACCTTGCACACGTTCGTTAAATTGCAGAATAAATGGCGACGTAAACATCCCCACCGTCAAGCCAGCCGCACGCAACAGTTGCGCAATCATCTTGCTAGTTGATCCTTTACCATTCGTTCCCGTCACATGAACATACTTAGACGCACGTTCTGGGTGACCCAGACGGTCTAGCAAGGTATTGATGCGATCAAAACTAGGGGTCTTCTTCCACTTGTGTCGACCATGAATATACGCAATTGCGTCCGCAGCTGTGTTCAGTTCAATCATGATGTCGCCTTCTTCCGTTTTTTCATTAGCAATATCGTATCACACCGCCATTCTTCTGGCGGATTTTTGTGCAAAAAGTAAAGGCGCCATCTATCGAAATAGACAGCGCCTTTACAGGTGTAATTTAACTAGCATTGTAACGACGAACAGCTTAAATTCGTTATTAACAATATATAAGATATTACTCCAAAAACTCGCATCCTGCAAGCCTTTCGACGTAACAAACTTATTTCAAAGCAACTATTACTTAGCTGACTTCAACTCTTCCAAACGTGATTCCGTTGCTGCCAACTTTGCTTGCCAGTCAGCCAACTTCTCGCGTTCTTCAGCAACCACGGCTTCAGGGGCGTTGTTCACGAACTTCTCGTTACCCAACTTACCTTCAGCACGCTTAACTTCACCAGCAAACTTCTTCAAGTCACCTTGCAAGCGGGCGATTTCTTCGTCCAAGTCAATCAACTCTTCCAAAGGCACGTAAACTTCAGCACCTGAAATAATTTGTGTCATGGCCAACTTTGGTGCGGCCACATCAGCAGAAATTTCAAGTGACTTTGGCTTTACGAAGCGGTTGATGTAGTCTGAGTTTTCGTCAAAGATGCGGGCCAAGTTCTCATCTGACGTCTTAATCAAAACGTCGATTTCAGTTGACATTGGTGCATTTGCTTCCGTACGAATTGTACGAACAGCCTTGATCAAGTCAGTCAAGCTTTGGAAATCAGCTTCGGCCGTTGGGTTATCCAACTCAGCCTTCACTTCTGGGTAAGCAGCAACCACGATTGACTCACCGTCATGTGGCATCTCTTGCCAGATAGCTTCCGTTACGAATGGCATGATTGGGTGTAGCAAACGCAACGTGTTGTCCAAAACGTAAGCCAAAACAGCTTGCACGTTCTTCTTGGCAGCTTCATCGTTTCCGTTCAACGTTTCCTTGGTCATTTCGATGTACCAGTCAGCGAAGTCGTTCCAGATGAAGTTGTACAATGAACGACCAGCCTCACCGAACTCAAACTTATCAAAGTTCTTCGTTACTGAAGCAATCGTCTCGTTCAAACGTGACAAAATCCACTTGTCGGCCAACGTCAAAACTGACAAGTCAGCAGGCAATTCTGCCTTCGTCTCGTCATCCAAGTTCATGATAACGTAACGTGAGGCGTTCCAGATTTTGTTGATGAAGTTCCAAGCTGAGTCCATCTTCGTGTATGAGAAACGAACGTCCAAACCTGGTGTTGAACCAGTTGCCAAGAACCAGCGCAATGCGTCAGCACCGTACTTTTCGATGACGTCCATTGGGTCAATTCCGTTACCCAATGACTTTGACATCTTGCGTCCTTGTTCGTCACGAATCAAACCGTGAATCAAAACGTTCTTAAATGGACGACGACCCGTGAATTCCTTTGATTGGAACATCATACGCGCAACCCAGAAGAAGATGATGTCGTATCCCGTAACCAACGTGTTCGTTGGGAAGTAACGCTTGAAGTCTTCAGCATCTTCATCAGGCCAACCCATCGTTGAGAATGGCCACAAAGCTGATGAGAACCACGTATCCAAAACGTCAGAGTCTTGCTCCCAGTTTTCGATATCTTCAGGCGCTTCCATACCAACGTACATCTCGCCCGTTTGCTTGTGGTACCAAGCTGGGATTTGGTGTCCCCACCATAGTTGACGTGAGATAACCCAGTCGTGGATGTTGTCCATCCAACGCGTGAAGGTATCTTCAAAACGTGGTGGGTAGAAGTCAACACGGTCGTCTGACTTTTGCATGTCCAAAGCTTGCTCAGCCAATGGCTTCATCTTAACGAACCATTGCGTTGACAAACGTGACTCAACTGGCACACCAGTACGCTCTGAGTGACCAACTGAGTGAACAATTGGCTCAATCTCAAGCATCCAACCTTCAGATTGCAAGTCATCAACAATGGCCTTACGTGCATCAAAGCGATCCATACCAACATACTTGCCGGCACGTTCGTTCATTGAAGCATCTTCGTTCATCGTGTTGATTCGCTCCAAGTTGTGACGGTTACCAACACCAAAGTCGTTAGGGTCGTGGGCTGGCGTAATCTTAACCATTCCTGAACCAAACTCTGGGTCAACGTATTCGTCGGCGATGATAGGAATCTCGCGACCAACAAGTGGTACGCGAACCATCTTACCAACCAAGTCCTTGTAGCGTTCGTCTGATGGGTGAACGGCAACCGCAACGTCACCGAACATCGTTTCAGGACGCGTCGTTGCAATTTCAATGTAGTCCTTACCGTCGTAAGTCACACCCTCTTCAACGAATGGGTACTTAACGTGATAGAAAGCACCTTCGTCGTCTTGGTGGATAACTTCGATATCTGACAAAGCCGTACGAGCCTTAGGATCCCAGTTGATGATGTACTCACCACGGTAGATCAATCCCTTTTCGTACAACGTTACAAAGACCTTGCGAACAGCTTCTGACAATCCTTCGTCCAACGTGAAACGCTCACGTGAGTAGTCCAAAGAAAGTCCCATCTTGCCCCATTGTGACTTGATGGTAGCAGCGTATTCGTTCTTCCAGTCCCAAACTTGGTCAACGAACTTTTCGCGACCCAAGTCGTAACGTGAAATACCTTGCTCAGCCAAACGTTGTTCAACCTTAGCTTGCGTAGCGATTCCGGCGTGGTCCATTCCTGGCAACCACAATGTGTCGAATCCTTGCATACGCTTTTGACGGATAATCATATCTTGCAACGTCGTGTCCCAAGCGTGACCCAAGTGCAACTTACCCGTAACGTTTGGTGGTGGAATAACGATTGAGTAAGGACGAGCCTTATCGTTTCCTGATGGCTTAAAGCGGTTTTCTTGTACCCACTTGTCGTAACGGCCAGATTCAACAGCTGACGCGTCATACTTTCCAGGCATATCAATTTCGCGCATGTGAAATTCTCCTTATAACATAATCTCTATCTGTGTAACGATGTGGCTAGCAAATAAAAAACGCCCTGACCATACAATAACTGTATGATCAGGGCGACTTAATCGCGGTACCACCTGATTTAACGGGACTTCTCCCGCCATCTCGTTAGAACTTAACGCGTTTCTCACGTTACCGACTACTATGATTTCACCGGCAAGGCCCACTAACTACCTTCAGTCAAGAATTTTGATGCGCTTTTCACCAACCGCGCACTCGCTGCACAATCCTCATTGACTTACTTTTTAGTGCATTGCTATAAACGTAATTGTACGGTTATTTGCTTTGAAAATCAAGGTGAAAGACTAATGGAAGAATAACATTACCACTGCTTCATATAATAGGTACAGACCGTACCCGATAACAATGAAGGCAGACACAATATTCACCCAAACCAGTGCACGCTTAGGCAAGCGTTCTTTCAGCAAATTCATGGTGATTGTAATACCATTGAACCAAATAAAGCTGGCGGTAATAACCCCAATGATGAATGGCCAAACTTGATTGTCGGCCAGCGTTCCACGCAATGCACCAAGCATCAGCGATCCATCGATTAGCGCTTGTGGATTGGCCCATGACACAATCACCGCTGTTATCATCGCCTTCTTCATCGTCATGGCATTTTGCTGCGTGTTCAATTGCACTGAGTTGGCCCCACGTAGAATACCATACCCAATCCAAACTACCAGCAAGCCACCGAGGAGCATGACAATTAGCTTCAACATTTCATGTGAGCTGATTAGTGCGCCCATCCCAAAGAATGCCGCCATCGAAAAGGCTGCATCGGCTAACCAAACAAACAACACATATAGAAAAGCCCGACGGAGGCGATTATTCATGGCATTGTTAAACACATATAAATTTTGCATACCGATTGGTGCGATAAACGCAAACCCAATCATCATGCCTTTCAAAACTGTCATCATAGCTTCCACTCCCCTTTATCAACGCTATCCAGTATACAAGAAATCCAGTCGTGACACTACCTAAACCGGCATATCCAGCTCATCTAGTTTACAACACTAGATGTTAGGGTTATACTATACTTATCAATTAGAAATCAAGAGGATTTACTTATGCCAATCCTAACAAAAGAAAACCGCAAATACTTAATTACATATGAAACATTGAACGCCGTGACCCACGGTTTGGGCGTTCTAGCAGCCGTCGTTGGCGCAACACTACTACTTTGGGAGAGTATGCAAGCTAACTTCAGTTGGTTCACCATGGCTGCCCTTTGGATTTACGCCATTTCAATTATCACCTTCTTGTTAGCATCAACGCTTTTCCACGCATTGGTATTCACCAAGGCCGGTAAGATTTTTCAATTTCTTGATCACTCAGGCATCTATCTTGTCATCCTTGGAAGCTACACACCATACACGTGGCTATTCCTTCCAGGCAAGGTTGGCTGGCCAATTTGGATTACCATCCTCGTCTTAACAATCGCCGGTATCATTTACGACTTATTCTTCGTTGGACGCTGGCCATGGTTGTCAGTTTTGATCTACGTCATTATGGGGTGGCTAATCATCTTGGCCTTCCCAGCCTTACACGCTTCATTGACACCATTCGCCTTCAACTTACTGTTGGCTGGTGGTATCACCTACACACTGGGCGCTGGTGTTTACCTCATTCCAAAACTCCCAATGAGCCACGTTTACTGGCACTTGTTTGTTTTGGGTGGTGCAACCTTGATGTACATCTCAATCTTTAGCATGTTGTTCTAGCAAAAAAAATAACGGGCAAGCATTTTGGTGCTTGCCCGTTTTCGTTTACTTCTTAACTGTTCCAGCCGTTACCCAATTGGTAAAGTCTTGGTTTTCGTCTTGTTGTTGTCCACCTTGTTGGTGATTCGTGTAATCGTTCTTTTGTTGTTGTGAGAACGTTGCCCAAACAGATCCACCAATGTAGTAGCGACTTGATGCCAACAACACATCCTTCATGTTCGCTTGCTTGGCATCCCCAAGTGCTGCTGCGTTCTTGATTTGATCCCCAGTCCAGTAACTAGCAACCGCGTACTCCAAGCCGTCTTGCAACTTTACTTGACGGGCGATGTACACGTTTTGCACATCCTTCGCCTTCGCAGCGGCTTGTACCACCGTTACAACCGCAGATGCATAGTCGTTCGTGTATGTTTCAAAATCCTGCTTCGTGTCATCTTGCAACACAATCTTCGCCGTGCCGTTATTTACATCGGCTGACAAAACAGACGGTGCCAACTTGTTATCCTTTAGCACCTTAGTGACGTCAAAAACAAACGGCTCACTAGATGACTTAGCAGATGACTTTGATGAAACTGACTTCTTATCTTTGTGACTCGTTACTGAAGACTTCGCTGATGATTGCTTTGAATCAGTCTTATGTGAACTGTCACTAACTAGGGCGAAAATCGCCACGATTCCAATAATTAGAACGATACCCGAAATAATGGCACGCTTGTACTTAGCCATGTGAAAAACCTCTTCTATTCCTTAATCCTGTAAATATTCTATCACAAAATGCCTTGCCTATTCCGCCCTTCCTAGTGCATAATATAGTAGTTGACGCCTCCTTAGCTCAGCTGGTTAGAGCAACGGACTTTTAATCCGCGGGTCCAGGGTTCGAATCCCTGAGGGGGTATAAACCGTCAGCGTTAAAAAGACCGGTATCTTTTACGAGATACCGGTCTTTTTGTATACCTATTACTTGCCACCAAACAACTTTGAGAAGAACCCAAATAGTCCTGATGACTTTTCGTGTTGGCGCGTGACGCGTGAATCGTCTTCTGCTGTCGGTTCCGTTTCAGGAATATCAACAGGTGTCGTTTCGGCTGCTGGTTCAAATGGCTTTGGTTGGTCACCAGCTTCAATTGCCGCTGCAGCTGCTTCGTTAGCTTCCTTAGCCGCCTTTTCTTGCGCAACGTACTCCGCAATCATGTCATCTGTCAAAGCAGGCATCGCCAACGTCTTCGTCGTGACACCCATTGTGACAATTGCTTGACCGTCCTTACCAGAAAGACGGCTCTTAGCACGAACTTCAACTTGTGATGGCACTGTATCAGTTGGCAATTCGAGTTCGAATTCAAGGCTCTTATCAACGAGCAAGAAGATTTCTTCTGCTCCGTGCAACTTGACCGTTACATCAACATCCGCTTGGTTGACACGTCCTTCAAGCAAACGCTTATCACCTTGCGTTGAAATAACAGCCGTAACCACTGGCGCTGGCAATTCAATTGTCAACGTAACCTTTTCTTCTGATGATGCGTCGCCAGGCATCTTACCAGTCACGATAATCTCACCTTCAACCAAACCAGCTGGCGCCTTAGCCATGAACTCACCGTTTGGATCTGACACCAATGTATCTTCCTTACCGTTTGGATACGTGACCGTGATAATTGCTGCCGGTGCTGCGTGACCCATAACAGTTGTGCCCAAACTGTTAGTTAAGGTCGAAGCGACCAAATTTACTTTTGTTTCACTCATAATCGAGATCCTCATCTTTACAAACGTTTCTAATATATTCATTGTAACAGAAAAAGCCGTGGCACAACCCACGGCTTTCTTATCTATCTCTTAATTAACGCTAATTTCGTTTGAACTTTTTCAAGTCCAAGTTGAAAATCTTCGCTTCAGGATGCTTAGCTTTATAGAAGTAAAGCACGATGAATACAATCAAGACAACAATAATCAACAACAACACAATGATTAACCATAGCCACCAAGGCAATGCATGGTGTGCTTGTTGAATCATATCTGTGTTATTCAATTACTTAGCTTGGGCAACAGTTAGCTTAAATGATGAGTTAAACGTGTCTTTGTAGTTAAAACGCGTCCCCGCTGCGTCTTTATACTTACCATCCTTAGATTGTGAATAGTAAGTCGTGACAGCAACGTGGTATTCACCACTCTTCAATGTCTTACCGTTTAACAGCACCGGCCAATCCATCGTTGACGTTGGCGCCATTTGCATCATTGATTGTGTAAAGCTCGTCACCTTACGACCAGCAGTATCCGTCACCACTGCCTTAGCTTCCAAGCGGTTAACAAACGTCCCCGTCTTATTTTCCAAACGCAAGCGAACAGCATTTTGACCATCAACTTGCGTGGCCTTAGCACCACCGAACGATACCTTTGGCGTTGGCAATGTTGGGTATTGGCGCGCCATCACTGATAGGACGTACGCTAGATCCGTCTGCAACGCTGTGCCACCTTGGTTGGCGGTGTTCGCGTCATCGACTTGTTCAAAGCGCAAGCCACCAACTAGTAGCCCCACAATGCGCGTATCTGGCATTGTAAAGTCAGCCGTATAATCGATACTCTTACCAGCAGGCACTGTCACTGTCGTCTTTGACAACTTCAACAGATCACCCATGCGATAAGGAACATCCTTAACTGCATCACCAGTCATCGTATTATCTACCGCACCAGCAGCTGATGTTCCAGCTGTTCCAGCAGAAACCTTCAGCTGGATATCTTTACCAGAGGTATTCGAAATCGTCGTGTGCAAGGTTACTTTCTTGCCGGCATCCAATTGAAAATTAAAGAAACCAGCTTTTTTATCTACCTGTGTGTCTGGCAACTGTGGTGACACCACAAAGTCCATCGAACTTTGGGCATGTGCGTTAGGCATAAACAGCCCAACGCCAATCACCGTAAGCACCATCACCAGGAGACTTTTCAATTTCGTCATAATCCGTCACCTATTGTACATTCGGCGTTTGCGTCAACGTGAAGTCTATTTGACCCATAAAGGTTCCGACCGCTGGCAAACTCTTGTAAACCGTTAATTGCGGAATTGCACCAAAGTCGTCCAAACTAGTCGTACCAAAGCCAGATGCGACAACCGGTGTGCTACCGGCACTTTTGGTGAATGACTCGCCACCTTCCAAAATGGTTGTTGGTGTATCAGCCAATAGCTTCTTACCAAACAAACTCAAATCAGCTGGTAGCAAAACGCCATTCGGATCGTAACTAAACGTCGACGTATTGATATCTTGCTTCGCCAAACGGAAACCAGTGAACGTTGCTTGTAGCTCCCAATCTGGCGAGGCCGAATAATTCAATACCTTACCCGTTAATGGCGTACCACCAACCACATAAGAATTGGAATCAACCGTTTGCGCCTTACCATCAGCACCAATCGTTGCTGAAACTTGGGGCGTCAACAACGTACTAGCTGACATAGTTGTGAAGTTCATCGATGTGTTGATGTCTTGCAATTGCAAACCACCCTGCATGATTTCAGCATTCATTTGCGCACTACCATTTTTAGTAGCACTGGCATTGTCGTCAGCCATTGCGTGACCACTAAATAGCAGGAACACCCCCGCAATCAAACCAGTTGTTATTAACTTGTATTTCATGACGTTGGGCCTCCTTTACTCAGTATCACCCATACCGTTATCTTGCGCGGCGTTAACCGTCCACGTCATTGTAGCAGCGTACTTACCCGTTGCTGGGAAGCCACCCTTAGTTGGCGTTGGAATACGCAAGTAAACATTGTTGAAGTTAATCTTTGATAGCGTTGTACCGTCATCAACTTGACCAGTTGCCACAGTCGTTGCTTGACCCTGCTTAACAACTGCGCCATTAGCTTGCTTCAAACCACCCATGGCAGTTGATGTTCCTGAGCTAAAGACGGTACTGTCAGTATCTGAAGTTGCCAAAGCACTCTTGCTCATGACCACTTCAGCACCGGTCAACACCGCGTTGTTATCACCAGTCAAAGCGAATGGTGCTGACAACGTTGCTGTCACATTCAAGTTACCACGATAGTTTCGCGTATCCATCACGTTAACAGCCATGTTTGTCGTTGCCGCCGTCGCAACAGATTGCGTTGGAATCAACGTATCAAACATCTTTGATGACGTGTACGTGTTGAATGGCACATTCGGCGCAACAACACCAGCAATTGAGAAATCACCAGTCGCTGGGGCAACCGTTTGCGTATCATCCGGCTTATCGCTTGATGCAGCAGGCGTTGGTGGCGCAATGGCTGATTGCGCTTCTGAAACGGCCTGCTTAATCTTCTCAGCAGAATCCTTATCAACCGTTCCATCGGCGTTCAGCAAACCACCACCGACACCACCGTTAGATGTATCAGTCGTCAAAGCCTTGGCAACTTCATCAGTATCCGTAACCGCGGCTGACTTCAATTGATCAGCCAATGAGGCTTGGGCTTCTGAACTCAAACCAGCTTGTGAGGCAACTGAACTAGCAACCGATTGCGCAACGGCGCCGGCAACAGCATCCGCTACGTTTGTCGTAAAGTTACCTTGTCCTTGGTTAACCGCTGCATCAATAGAATCAAGCAAGTTATTACCAGTAGTGTTATCCAACATTCCTTACCAGATGAATCCTTAGTATTCATCTGTTCGTTAATGTTGTTTCGGATGTCTTGCACAGACGTAGCACCATCGGTCAACTTGTGACCCATTTCGTCAGTGATTGAACCACCATCAACGGCAGTTTGGATTTGACTCTTAGCCAAGTCAATCAAACTTGTGCTTCCGGCGGTAATCAACTTATCTCCGGCGTCAGTTGACAACTTACCACTGTCAACGGCCTTCTTGATCAAGTCAACCGTTTGCGCGTCGTTCAATTGATTGATGGTCTTTTCAGTAGCGACCGTCGTTGCCGTATCCGTTGACGTTTGGATTTGCTTCGTCAATGAACGGACATAGAAGAAGTTAGAATCAGTTTGCACGTCGGCCGTAACTGGAATATCGTTAATTGCCTTTTGCACACTAACAATTTGCTCTTGCAACTTCTTGGCACCTTCCGTGTCACCGGCAGCAACCAATTGATCTTGAACTTGTTGAATCTTAGCAACCGTGATTGTTGTATCCGTAATCGCAGCTTGCTTAATCGTTCCCAACAAGGCACCTTGCGTGTCGTAGTATGACGGAACGGTTCCTGTCACATTACCTTGCGCATCCTTAACCGCGTATTCACTTGGCTTAGGAGCTGGTGGCAATTGACCATATGAGGCCAATTGGTGCGGGTTCTCTTCGGCAGCTGTTTGCAACTTCTTCAACGCGTCCGTTGGCGTACCGTCAGCATTGTAATAGGTTGAAACTGATGTCTCATCCTTGTGCTTCTCGATATAGTCAACCAAGTCACTCGTCGTCAATGGTGTCTTAACGCTGGCGATGTTCAAATCATCAGTCGTCAAATCAGCCAATTCCGGGTGCTGTGATTGCAATTGTGACAAGGCCAACGCTTGCAATTGTGCTTCTTGCGCTGGATCACTCGCATCGTAAGGATGATCTGGATCATATGGCAACTTAACCGTGTATGATTGTCCGTTAACAACAACTGATGTCGTAACCGTAACGGTAACCGTGACAGATTGTTGTGATGGATCCAATTCGGCACGCGCCAACAAATCCGTGTAATCATTCAATGTTGCTTGGTAACCAGCACGATCCTGAATCTGCTTACGCAAAGCAGCAACTTGTTGGGCCAAGGCACCATTAGGGTCGTTGGCCAACCAAATTTGCATTTCTGGGTCATTCATAATCTTGTTGTACTGTTGGATAGCTTGTGTACCAGAGTTATCCAAGAAGAATGAATCCAGCAATCCACTTGAGGCACCATCTTGACCAGTCAAGTCCAAGTACTCCAATGAAGATGGCTTCTGAAGCAACTTAGAATCGGCTGGTGTCAATTGGTTACCAGTGGCTGTCAAAATGATCAAACCGTTTTGGGCAGCAACCGTAATCCATGATGGCAACGTTGTGAAGTTATCATTGTCGATTTGCAAAGACTGAATACGCTTTGCAAAGTCGTTATTCGCATTATTCAATTCTGGTGGGAATGTGTTCATAACCGCCATGTTTGACATGTTCAAGTTAACCAACTTTGGATAACCCGTAACGATCTTTGAACTTCCAGAAGAACCACCCAAAGAGGTCATAATGTTTCCGGAAATATCCAGCGTCGTCAATGAATCATTGTGGAACATTTGGAAGTCTTGTCCACCGAAGAGTTGGTTACCCAAGTCATCGTAGGCCACAGACAATTCGGCAAGGTTAGGCAACTTTTCCAAATTCAAATATCCAAATGAAGACGCCCAGTTGGCATCTTCTTGCGTGTTCCTGCTTGCTGGTGAATCCTTTGATGACTTCCATGAAGACATGTCCAGTGACGTTTGACCCGTCGTTGACATGATAATGGCATCAAATGAGGCAAACAATTGTTGTCCGTTGTTCCAGTTGAAGCTCGACGTATTCTTCCAAGTATCGGCACTATAAATTGACAATTGCCATGATTGCGTATTTTTGAAGTAATCATAGATACCGTTATCGTGCTTCTTGTCAGACAAGTCCAACTTTGAAATGTACATCAAGTCACCAAATGTGATGTTATCAACGGTAAATTCAGAACCATTACCGTCAGTGTTATCACGAACGTGAGATGACAAAGCATTTCCATCGAATGTCATTGATTGGTTCAAAATGGCCTTGATGAAAGGCTCAGGCAATCCCCACGACTTCAACGTCGTCTTGGCCGTCACACCGTTTGGCAACAATTGATCAACCTTCGCCTTCTTGTAAGTTGGCAAAACCGTTGATTGACCACCACCGTCAGCAACTGCAAGACTTGAGGCGATTGCGCCCAATCCACCAGATGTCCAATTAGCAGCTGAACTTGAGTTGGCAGCGGCTAGGCTACTTGCATCGGTCGCTGCACTTGAAGCGGCCTTGGCGTAACTGTCACCATCAACACCGATTTGCTTAGCTGCTGATCCTGGGTTTGCTCCGATTGATTGCAACATTGAATCAATGGCTGAAGCGGCACTCGCAGCCGCACTCGCAGCTGAAGCAGCTGCGGCAGCATAACTTGAGGCACTCTTTCCGTTACTTGTTGCCTTCGTCAAAGTGTCAGCGTTTTGCGCAGCCAAAGCCGCACTTGAAACTGTTGATGAGTACGTCTTCAAAATTCCATATTGAATTGAAGTTGTGTCACCATCACCAGCTGCCGATCCCAAACTTGCATATTGGGCGTCGGCCAAATCGCTCACTACCTTGGCATATGAACCAGCGCCGTCGTTCGCTGAATCAATTTGACTCATCACTGACTTCACACCGGCACCACGCAAGTTATCAGGAATCGTGGCCAACAAAGAGGCTGCTGTTGATTCCGCAGCTGACAAACGGGCTGCTGCAGCGGATGCTTGACCCGCGATGCTTGCGATTGAAGATGCACCACTTGCGGCCTTACCGGCTGAGGCATAAGACTTAGCTGATGCCAAAGCTGCAGAGGCAGCAACTGAGTACGTTCCCAAGATTTGGTAAAGTGGGCTATCTTGATTTGCCAAAGACTTTGCGTCTGACGTTGCCGTTGTGGCATCACTCAAATCACTGGCCATGTTTGACAATTGCGCTGACATTGATGATGTTGATGCACCACCGTTTGACGCAATTGACGTGGCCAAATCATTAACTGACGAAATTGTCTTCGTTGCTGAAGAAATTACGCTCGCATAGCTAGACAACTTCGTGTAATCTGTCGTGGCATACAATGCTGAACGTGCAGATGACATCGTTGAATATGCATCAGCAACACTCTTTGCGTAAGCTGAAATGGCTGTTGAGTTGGCCGTATCAGCTTGACTTGAGGCACTAGTGTTAGCACTTGTGCTGTTACTTGGTGCAGCAGCGCTTGAGCTGTTAGCCGGCTTAGATGCTTCAGAGGCAGCAGCTGCTTCTGAAGACTTCATTGATGATGCCGTCTTTGAAGCGCCCGTTGCATAATCGTTCGCGGCAGCAGCAGCACTTGAGGCCAACTTGTTGTAGTTCGCAACCGCTGAACTCAGCGTCATATCTTGTGCTGCAGCCGACTTATCTTGAATCGTCTTCGTGTTATCTGACATCGTTGCCAACGCTGATGCGGCGGCCGCAGCGGCACTGGCTGCCTTGGCTGCAATTGTTGCAGCGTCAGAACCAGTCGCAGCCTTCTTGGCATCAGAAGCATAGCTAGCCGCATCAACTGCCATCTGTGCAGCCAAACTTTCAGCTGATGACAATGCCGTTGAAGCCACTGACAAAGCTGAACGCGCCGTTGACTTTGTTACGGCACTGTCAGCGGCAACAGCTGCTGCAGAGGCAGCCGTAGAAGCGTTTTGGTCAATTGTATAGGCTGACTTCAACATGTCCTGCAAAGCTGCAAGTGATGCTGAATTAGACACCTTACCTATCGCTGCATAGGCAGTATTGTAGGCATCATTGGCCGCACTAAAAATTGACTTTGCAGCTGACGCATACTTCACAGCGTCACCAGTTGCTGTGTCGCCACCCACAACTGGGTTTGCCGTAAAGGCTGACATCAAACTATCAAATGACTTCACTTGTTGACTAGCCGTCACATAATTTGTATCAACTGCATTTGCGGCAGATGATGAAGATGATGGCTTAACTGAAATTGATCCCGTCTTTGGATCAGCTGTGACGTTACTTGCACCGATGGTCAATCCACCAACCGGCTTTGCAGAGCTACTTGGTGCTGTTGATGTTGACCCATTTGAAACCGCCCCATTCGAAGGCGTGGCATCTGCAACTGAACTTGATGTCGGCAAGTTAACCTCGCTAAAGGCGCTACTCAAAGCTTCTGAGAACACGTCTGACTTCAAACTGATTTTAACCGTCGCACTACTATCTGAAGCAACACTTGAGACCACTGTATTAACAGCGCTCATAGCAGCTGACGCAACATCATTCAACGCGTTCGTCGCGATGTTATAAACGGCACTTGAACTACCTGTTTCTTCATCGACAACGTGTGAGACGGCAACAGAAGGTGTCCCTGAAGCAGCCCAAACAGCTGACGTTGCAGCTGATGCGGCAGCTGAAGCAAGTGATGACAACATTGACGTGTCTGATACACCAGCAGCTGAGGCAGCAGCCTTAACAGCTTCCGCAGCAGAGTTAGCGGCAACAGCGGCAATTGTGTCCTTAACAGAAACCAAGCTGTCAGCTTGCAATTGTGTTGAAGGTGGCAAAGCCGTATCTTGTTGCACGTTGGCCGTGATAACCGGCACAGCAGCCGTATAAACAGATGCTGACAAAACACTTGAAGCAAAGGCGACTGATGAAATCAATGCTGAAAGTGATGCGTTTGTTGCTGCATATGAAGACAACGCAGTATTCAAGTTACCCGCATCAGTCTTCTGCCAATCAGCCAAACTTAGGCCAGCATTTGTAACTGCCTCAACCGCCATGCTCATAGCAGCTGACTTAGCTTTGTTTTCGGCAGCTTGACGAACACCGGTTCCACCACCGTTTAGCCAATCAGAAATCCACGTTCCTGAGCTACCCACGTAAACCTTCACGTTTGTCTGTGAATTAAACCAGCTCCAGTTTTGCGCATCGTTGGCATCCTTAAACCCAGTATATGAAATATCCAAACTCGTTAGCTTAGGGAACACCGCGTGCATGTCACCACTGGCTTGGTTAATGCCGTTACTTGCAGAAAAGTTACCCGCATTTTGGATAGCGCTCGTCAAATAGGTTCCAAGTCCATTCCATCCAACGAATCCTGGCGTTTGGAACAAACCAGCCAAGTCGAGCGATGTGACATTGTTAGCCTTGCTTAGCGCATAAAACAGTGCACTAGCCATTGGCGTTTCCGTCACGTTTCCGTTCGTTTGAGTTGCCCAAAAACCACTGAGCCCATACTTTGAATAATCAGCGGTAACCGTTGCACCAATTGTTGAGAATGCTGACGTTGAAAGATCAATAGCCGTCAACTTTGACAAGTCACTGATTTTCAACGTTGATGCAGTCTTACCTGTTGATTGAGCCAACGTCTTACCATCACCAGCAGGACTGTTTAGCAAGGCCCCAATGAATGATGAATCAATCAAATGCAAAGTTTGCCCATTAACTTGCATTGTCCAATCGGCCAATACTTGGTCATCAGACACACTATCGGCGTGCACTTGTCCCTGTTCATAGTTCCATTGCAATACAACCGGATATGCCTGCATAACTGTAGACATCGTCAATGTACTCAACAACGTAATTGACGCCATTTTTAGTTTCAAATTATTGTTTCGTGACATAACCAATGTTCCCCTAGCGAATAAATCAGTATAAGTATTGTGGGCCTAACACCACATTTAAATATATGTATCGAGGCCGAAGCCCCGTGTCATGACTGTTGATTACTTCAACTTGGCCATGTTTTCCTTACGTTCTTCTTCGTCCTTGTCCTTGCGACGCTTGAACAAGATGAACCAGATCAAGAAGATGATAATCAAGATTAGCAACAACAAGATGCCGCCGATGATCCATACCCAAACAGGAATACTGTTCTTAGCTTGGATAGCCTTATCCGCTGCGTTAAACTTCTTAGCTTGCTTGTCAGTAACCGTGACTTCTTATTCCCATGTCTTCGTGTAATCGAAACGCGTACCCTTGGCATCTGCGTATTGCCCGTTAGCGTCTTGGCTCCAGAAGGCTGTGTACTTAGCCAAGTACTTACCAGCCTTAATTTCCTTACCGTTTGACGTCATAGAGAAGTCAAAGTTAGAATTTGGTGCCATTTGCATCATCTTTTGTGTTTCACTCATATACGTTTGACCGCTTGAGTCCTTCACACTACCAACAATCTCCAAACGATTTAATAGCGCTGCCTTTGGATTGATGACATTCGTATTGATAGAAGAAATTCCCTTATCACTACTCAAAGTCACACCATTTGGGGTCAAGGTATCTGCAACATCGTTACCATCCGTTGAATTACGGGCTAGTACAGCAATGGCATAAGAAAACACGTTACCAAGTTGCATTCCCTTACCATTGCCACCGCCACCTTGACCCTCTTCAGTAAACTTCACACCACCAGCGTAAATTCCTGAAGTCGTCGCATCTGGCATCGTAATCTTGGCATTAACGGCTTTGGTTTCCTTAGGGTTAAGCGATACTTTATCTGGAGTCTCAATCGCATCCCCTAGGCGAGCAGGAAGCGTCTTGTCAAATCCTGACGTTGCGGCATAATCAACAGTACCGCCGTTAGTAGTACCAGCGGTTCCCTTTGAAATATCAACAGTAATTGCCTTATTACTCGTGTTAGTCAAATTGAACGTCAATGATTCCGTTTGACCAGGATTCAACTTCATATCAAAATAAGACACATTTGTCTTATCAATTTGTGTTGCTGGCACAACCGCTTGAACGGTATAGTCATTACCTGCGGCGTGTACATTAGTTACTGTTAACAAGCTGGCACCCACTACCAAACCTGTTAAAGCTAATCGCTTAATACTCATTCTTCATATCCCTTTAAAATTTTCCGCACATACGTGCTATGTATTAGAAAAAAGTGACGACCACACGAGGTGTCGTCACTTTTTCTAGTTCAAATAGATTGTCTTATAAAATTTGCCTTAGTTAGCCGGAGCAGCTTCCAAAACCCAGTCAATCTTACCAGAGTAAGTTCCAGCAACAGCTCCAGTTCCAGCTTTAATCTTCAAAGTCGCATCATCGTTCTTCGTAATCGTACCCTTAAGATCTGGATTTGCAAATGCTTTCACGTCTTCAGCGCCGTCTACTGAGTAAACGACATTTGAACCCTTGTTTGCAGTCAAGTCTTTGTCACCAATCGTCAACGTCTCGCCAAGATAGCTAGTCTTAGTACCTGTAACGTTCTTAAGTGGTGTGTAGTTAGCCGTCAACGTCCATCCTTGGTCAGGGTTACCTGTCGTATCAGTAACACTTGCACTAAATGGCTTTGAGTCTGTGTAATCCGTACTCAACAAATCAGCAACACTAGCTGACTTAAAAGTCAAATCATGCGTAATCGCATTCTTAGTACCATCTTCTGGATCCTTTGCAAATGCAAGCGTTCCCTTTTCAACCGTAAAGTTAGTTGTCGTAACATCGTTTGTAGAATCAGCAAATACTGACGTTGATGCGCCCAACAATGAAACTGACAACAATGAAGCCAAAACAATCTTATTCATCTTCATGATATCTTCTCTTTTCTCTCTTATATAAACAATAAAAATTCACATTTCCATCTGAACCTTGATAATCATAGCCTTACTTTCAATAAGTGTCTATAAAAAACAGGGTTTGTTCACAATTTATTCTTATTTTTGAAAAAAATGTGAATTTTAGAGAAAGAGATTGTCATACTTATTAAGAATAAGTGTAATGTTACGCCTACTTATCCCTCACGTACAACAAAATCGTTCTGCAATTTCGTGCCCTTTAAGACAATTTGTCCAGATGAAATTTCATGTGTATCGCCCGTCAACACGTATCCTGACGGGATTTCGATCGTGGCATGTCCCTTGCGACGCAAATGCACATGACCACGTGCGACAATTTCGCCATCCGCTAACATGAACTTATAGTGCACACGGCGACGACGCGTTAGCAACCAAATAAAGAACACAATCAATACAACAGCCACACCAATCGTCATCCAGAACAATGGTTGCCAGAATAGACTCTTGCGTAGCATCGCATTTTGCTTATGCAACTTTGCTGCTGCCTTATCGCTAATGTACAAATTCGTCTTACTAAACGTGCGATAAGCATAGCGCTTACCGTTTGGCGCATCGTAACGTAGCCCATCTTCACGGCCATAATAGCCAACAGCCGTCACAGTATAATTGCCAGCAGGCAAATCCTGTTCACCAGCCCAGACTTTGTAATTGAACTGTGAATTAGGCGCCATCTGCATATTAGATGCCTCACGTTGCAAGTACGTTCCGCGGGGTCCAACGATTGAGATACGCATATACAAACTATTCAAAAACGTCTGCGTATTGTTAATGAGCTGCATACTAATAGCGGCTTCACTCGCAATCACCCTAGCTGACGCCTTACCAATGGTTAAGTTAGGCACCAAAATACTACTGCTCGTGCGATTCAAAACGGCAACAGTGTAACCAACTTCTGTATTGAAGTTCATCGTCGCATTTTGTGAATTGACGTCTGCTTGCCCTTCAGCCGTAAACGTCACCCCACCTGCCATAACACCAGAAATACCATTATCTGGCGTCACCAAAGTCACAGTAGTCTTTCGTACTGATCCTGCTGGTACCGTCACCTTAGGGTCTGCCGGTGTCAAATATTGTTCCATGCGTGCTGGCAGTCCAGCGAAACGACTATCCGGCCAGTTTTGTGTGCCATAAATCACCGCACCATTCGCACTGGTACCCGCCGTTCCTGCTGACACAGCAACTGTGATGTCATGAGTTGCTTGGTTCGCAATATCAAACGTAAGCGTCGTACGATCACCAGGCTTAGTCGTCACGTCAGCGTAACTCACCTCTTGCGCATCATCTCGCTGAGCGGTCGGCTGTTCCAAACTAACCGCAATCCCGCTCTCTTGTTCAGCATGGACAACTGTTGGCATTTGCCAACTGACGACCATGAAACTAATGATTAACAATAACTTTTTCATGATACTTGCCTACCCTGGATTAACAACGCCATTTTGTAGTTCATACTGAATTGTTGCGTTGTAAGTTCCAATTGAAACGGTTGGCGGAATCGTCAAACTGACCTTCATTTCAGGTGACTCCCACGTGTAGTCACTAAAAGCCATGGTGTCATGCGCAATCGTGGCGCTACCAACCAACGAACCATCTTCAGCGACGTGCAATTCTTGGCCATTAATTGTTAAATGACCGTCGAATTTCGTTCCCACCAATGATTGTTGGAAATTTGTAATCCCCGCTACTAGGCTCCAACTTTGTTCCATGCCAGTATAATTCGTCACTGTGAAAGTGCCTTTGGGCAAGGTCACTTCACGTGTGACCGGTCCCTTGGCCAATTCAGCCAAACGGACAGCTTCAAAATTTAAATCCGTACCACCAGCCGCTGCCTGAAGTGTTACCGGTGTACCAGTCACTTCCAAACCAGTTGATGTACTTCCTGATTGATCAGCTAGCGCAACCGTGCCAGTCGTTGCCAACACCAAGCCTGCGCTCAGTAGCATAGCCTTAGTTTGCCATTTCTTCATGAGTGCCTTCCCCTCCTTCCGTTTTCGCAATCACAGTAAATGATTGACTCTCTTGACGATAATCAACAGCAACCTTTGCCACAAGGACTGGTTGTCCTGTCATGTCATAGACTGCTTCGCCATCCCCATCCTGCTTCACAGCTAAGAAGCCGGCAGGGACATCAAGTCGCATTTGTTTCTTAAAGAGATGTGATGTGCAGTGTTCTTTGGCCACCAACAGGTCATCTTCTGTGTAGAAGTAAACCGTGTGATGACGGCGCTTGTACCACAAGAACCACAAGAATCCAGCCAGTGCGCCTAACCCAAGCAATACCTTCGTGATAATCGGATTCAAATGATGTCCTGCATTGACCAATGTACTATTTAAGTGCCTTGCTTGCGCCGTTGAAATCGGCACATTAGTCGTCGCCTTCAATTTGCGACTACTTGGCACCAAAATAGATGAACCAGCCGATTGCGCTTCAGATGTGGCGACGCTGACTGAACTTTGGGCTGATGCTGCCTGATCATCAGGGACTGTCAGCTCATTTTCAGGTGCCACTGAACTCTTAGCATCACTCGAACTTGCTGTCTTTGTCGCACTACTCTTGTCTGTATCGGTTTGCTTGGTAATCGCCCCAGGAACCAGTGTAGCCGGTTCAGCAGCCGACCCATTCACTGACACGCGATATGTACCAGCTTCAACCTTGTCACCGCCTAGCCATATTGTCCAATTCAAACGTGTATTTGGCGCCAGTTGCATCATCGACTGCACACGGTGATACTTCTTACCGCTCGGTGATGTAATTTCCACGTCCATCTTCACACGATTAATGAATGCTGGGTAAGGATTCTGGAAGTGGAATACAAAGCCAGCTTGTCCATCAACGAGCTTCGCTCCTTCTGAAACGACGGAAGGCTGCATGTTATAAATTTTTGGCTCAGCGTTTTGCGCCAATACCGCAATGTCATACTTCACTTGCGCATTCAAACGATATTGTGTTGATGCCGTGTGGTATTGATTCTCCTCTTTAAAACCAACCCCACCGGCGATCGTGCCATCGAACGGTGCATCAGGCATAGACAATTGTGCAGTCACCGTCTTGATTTGTCCCGGCGTCAATGTAATCACTGGTTCATCGACCGTCAAATGGTTTTCCATACGCGTGGGCAAATTGACAAAGTCCTTATTTGGCCAATTTTCAGTCGTGTAGACAACGCTACCGTTTTCACTACTGCCGGCTGTTCCCTTGGTCATATCAACCTTGATAGTCTTCGCTGAAATATTTTGAATTTGATAACGCAATGTTTGTGATGTGCCAGGTGCTGCAATCACGTCGGCGTACCCAACACCGCGTGCACTTGGTCGCTGCGAATTAGACTCGATGTACGTCACACTGTAATCATCGTGCCCGACCGTGGCTGCATGCACAGAACCAGGCACTAATAGTGCGATCACTAAAATTGTTATCCCCATTTCACGTCGCATGTTGATTGTCCCTACTTCCCTTATATGTATCCCGCCGAGGCGGGGAGGATTGCGTACCCTATTGTGCAACCCCATTATTTAGCGTGTACAACACATTCGCTGTATAACGCCCAACCGCGTTACCTGGAATGGTCACACTGGCATCAACCGCTGGCGACTCCCAATAACCAGGCACCTGGCTGTGGAAAATCATCGCAGAATTGTGCTGTGTGGCATCGGCACGGATTGTAATGTTGTTAATCGTTAGCATGCCATCAAACGAATTAGATCCGTTCGTGAATTCTTCAGCTGCCATTGATAATGACCACCCTGCCGAAGATCCGGAAAGATCAGTCACCTGAAATGAACCGGCTGGCAATTTTGTACCACGTGTCGTTGGTACCGTTAAACGATCCAACAGTGTGTCACCAAAATCAATTGATGCGACACCTTTGTCCATCGTGCGATTACCAGCGATGATGTTCACCTTGGCTTGTCCAGTCGCCGTATCGGCATGCCCAGCTATTGGCATAGCCAACACGCTAAGACTGGCCATCATAATTAGTAATCCTTGTTTCATTACCCTATCCTTTTGACGTTGATAATGCTGCGACTTCAACTTCAATATACGTTTGCGTTGCCTTAACAACCAACGTACGCTCATCCGTCAATGTTGCATGCTTATCATTCATCAAGCGTACTGATTCTGGCAACGTCAACGTCACCTTACCCATGCGTGACGCACGGGCACGTTCCTTCATCACAATACGGTTTGTCATCAAATCAATAACTTGGACCGTGACATTGCGCTTCTTGAAGAAGACGAACCACAAGATAATTGCCGCAATTGCTAGCAAAATACCAATGAAGACCTTGTAGGCCAACGGCATCTTTGAGCTGATTTGCAAGTCGTAGTCACGCTTGTTCAAATCAGCAGCTTGCTTAGCTGTCACGTGAACCGTCTTTTCAGTTTGAATGTGGTACGTGTACTTGTCGCCACTAAACTTAAAGCGACGTTGGCCGTCCTTTGACCAGTAAGTATCCGTTACAACACGGTAGTCACCCGTCTTAAGCGCCTTACCGTTGGTGTAAATGCCCCAGTTGAATTGGGTATTTGGCGCCATCTGCATGTTCGCTTGCATACGCGTAAATTTCACACCATCAGGTCCCGTAACGGTTGTCTTCATCCCCAACGCGTTGATGAAACTTGATGTTGGATTCTTAACGTTAACAGCGAACACAGTGTGACGGTTAACTTGCGTCGCCTTCACACCACCCATTTGCAACATACCTTCCGCAATGCGTTGGTTGTTAGACAACAAAACCGCCACGTCATATTCGTACGTGGCATTAATCTTCATTGAATTCGTTGACTGGGTCGATCGATTCTGATTCTCTTCAACAAAGCTAACCCCACCAGCCATACGTCCTTCAAATTGTTGCGCAGGTGCCTTCAACGTTGCCGTTGCCGTCGTGTTTTGACCAGGCTTTAGCGTGATTTCTGATTGGTCAGCCTTCAGATAGTCACCCATCTTGTTAACCAAACCATCCGTCAACGTTGGCTTTACATCTTGTGTAGCGTAGTTAATCGCACCGTTATCACTCGTCGTGGCCGTTCCGGCATTCATTTTAATTTTAATCGTCTTATTTGACGTGTTAGACAATTGGAATTGCAATGTCTGTTGTGATCCTGGCTCAGCCTTCACATCAACATAACCTGCATTATCAGATTCCGTGCGTTGATTGTCCGGTTGAACCGCCACCACACTATAGTCATCGGCTGCATAAGCAGTCGTCATCAACATTGGCACAGCAACCGCAGCAGCGATTGCCAATTTAACCCACTTGGCCATGTTTTTATTTTCTCTCTCTCAAAATCTCTCAAAATTAAACACAAAAAGCCTGGCAGAACCAGACCATTTGCTTTACATATCAAACTTATTTAATTGCTAAATCAGCTTATTCGTTGCTACCAGCTACAGGTTGAGTTGCAGCATCAGTAGTTTCCGATTGGGTGTTGCTATTTGTACCAGTAGACAACTTGTACGTGACATCCGCCTTGTATGAACCTACCTTTGTTCCAGTTGGTACAACCATCGTTGCCTTAGCCAGAGGACTCGTCCAGACTGTGTGTGATTCATTGTTCCAATTACCAGCACTAGCTGAAGTATACAAAGGTGCTGATTGGTTGTCAGTCAAAGCAACACCATTAATCATCAATTGTCCATAAAACGGAGCGCTAGCACCCGCAGTTTCACTACTGAACTTAGTGACCGTTGCCGTTAGGTTCCAATCCGCGTTCAACGTGTTAAGAACACCAAAAGCTGACTCTTTCATCTCTGCCTTTGTCTGCTTGCTGCCCGTTACCAAATCTGCCAAAGTGACAGAATCAAAATTCAAATCATTGGTAACAGCCTTGCCGTTTTGATCAGTATAGTTAACACCTGGCACTTGAGTAATCTCAAGCTTTCCACCATCGTTGGTTACTGAAACGTTGGCCTTACCATCCATAGTTGTATCAGCTGACACCACACCAGCCGTTGCCAAAACAGAACTTGCTACCAAAACAGTTGCTGCAATCGTTGCAAACTTCATGTCTCTACCCCTTCACGAATTCTTCAAATTCGTTTCTCTTTATATTAAGGAAAATTCCCTTATTAAAGATAATAAGATAAAGTAAGCGTTGGTTTGTGTCTAAATTGTGAAGAAAGTGTGAACTTCGGGTTTATACGTATTTTTATGTATCGCATTGGCAACAGTTTTGCATGCTAAAAACCAGACAAACAAAATAAAAAGACCACCAGGTTTCCCTAGTGGTCTAGTCATATCAATTACTTAGCACGAACAATCAACGTATCAACGTTTGCTGTACGCGTTACGTATTCAGTAACTGATCCAATCAACAAGCGCTCAATGGCGTTCAAACCAGTAGCACCAATCATAATCAAATCAACATTCATCTTCTCAGGCGCTTGGTGAGCAATGATGTCCTTTGGTGAACCGTACTCAATTGTGTAGTCCACGTTCTTAACACCAGCATCCTTAGCTTGTTGCAAGTAAGTCTCCAAAGTCTTCTTTGCAGTTTCAGCAACTTGCTCGACCATCGTCGTCTTGAAGTCCGTTACGTTTTGGAATGCGCGTGTATCGATAACGTGCAAAATGTGCAAGTTAGCGTCTTCCCCATTACGCAATGCAACTTGAATTGCCTTCCCCAAAGCAGCTTCAGCTTCCTTTGATCCATCAACTGGAATCAAAATGTTCTTGTAGTTTACATTAGTATCAGCCATGATAGTTCCTCCTCTAAGTGGCTATTTGCCTATATGTTCATTATACGCCATTTGTAATAAATTTGATAAATAAACCATGTCTAAAAAAAATAGCACCTATGAAGATTTCACAGATGCTACAACTAAAGTATGACTATTTAAACAATCGTGATGTCACCACAACAGCCAAGACCGTCGTTAGAATTGTTGCCAAGATAACGAAGATGCCGGCTGGCAATGGCTCTGAACCACGCAACACAACACTAACAATCAATGCCAATGCATCAAGCGTGAAGAACCAACCGAAAAATGTTGCTGGCATACGCGCTTGTGATGCCGACAAGTTCAAAAATCCTTGACGGTGTGTTAGTAGATAAATGCCCATTGCGCCAATCAACAACGCAAAGACAAGATACATAATGATGATGCCCATTTCATTCATCCTCTATCTCAAATAATTAATTGCAAAAGAAAAGCACTACCAGGGCGAACCGTAGTAGCGCACGAACACTTGATTGGCGCCGTTAACGATTCACAATGAAGTCGGCTCCAGATTATAGGTAAGTGGGTGAATAAGTCAGCTTTAGCGGCTACTAAGTGAAATAGCTTGCCTCGCCGGCTTCCCGACATCCCCGAGCAATATGGTTGTAAAGCGACTACATATAGTAGGAATCATGCGTACGTCCAAGGAATTCGCATACCGTTATTATACGCTTCCAAGTGTAAAAAAGCAGTAGTTAACGTAAACCATTTTTCTGAGCGTCACGCAACTTTTGGTACTGTTCCTTATAGGCTTGCTCAACCTTAGAATTTCCCGCCGGCACGAAATAGTTGGCCCCATTAAGTTTATCTGGCAAATATTGTTGTGGTACCCAATCGCCGGGATGCCCGTGTGGATAAACGTATTCCACACCGTGCCCCAGTTTTTCAGCACCCTTGTAGTGCGCATCACGCAAATGATCCGGCACATCGCCAGTGCCACCCTTGCGCACATCAGCCAACGCCGCATCGATTGCGGTATAGGCTGAATTCGACTTAGGCGACAATGCCAATTCAATCGTTGCATTGGCCAATGGAATACGCGCCTCCGGAAAGCCAAGTTTCTCAGCGGCTTCAATTGCGGTTACAGCACGCGCCGCAACCGCTGGATTTGCCAAGCCGATATCTTCGTAGGCAATCACACGCAAACGTCGCGCAATAATTGGCAAATCGCCTGCTTCAATCAAACGGGCCAAGTAGTGCAACGCAGCATCCGTATCACTACCACGAATCGACTTTTGCAAAGCGGAGATAACATCATAGTGCCCATCCCCATCCTTGTCCGCCGTCAACGCTTTACGTTGCACCGTCTCTTCAACAATCGGTAACGTGATGTGCACCTTACCATCTTCACTTGGTGCCGTTGACTTAACTGCCAACTCCAAGCCATTCAACGCTGAACGCAAATCACCGTTCGTTGCATAAACCAATTGGCGCTCGGCCTCATCGTCCAGCACGGCATCGAAGTTACCTAAGCCGCGTTCCTTATCAGTCAACGCTCTTTGAATAGCCGTCTTCATGTCATCTTCAGACAACGGCTTTACTTCAAAGATTTGCGTACGTGAACGAATGGCCGGCAAAATCGATAAGTACGGATTCTCCGTTGTGGCACCAATCAGCACGATGCGCCCACTCTCCAGGTGAGGCAACAAAAAATCTTGTTTCGTCTTATCCAGACGGTGAATTTCGTCTAGCAACAAGACAACCGTGCCAGACATCTTGGCTTCTTCAGCCACAATTTGTAGATCTTTCTTGCTATCCGTTGCCGCATTCAAAATACGGAACGCATACTTCGTTGACCCGGCAATGGCACTGGCGATACTCGTCTTACCCGTGCCTGGAGGGCCATATAAAATCATCGACGACAGCATTTTAGCCGTCACCATGCGATTAATAATCTTCCCTTCACCAACTAGATGTTGTTGTCCAACAATTTCTTCGATGGTGCGAGGTCGCATGCGAAATGCTAATGGTTGTTGCATGCAAGCAACCTCCTCTCATTTAAGCCTGACCTGGGTTTTCACGTTCAACTAAGGCTTGCAAAATTGTACGGAAACGACCGACGGCTTCCGCATCACCCGTCATCGTTTGATAATCAACGATGTAATGGCTTAACAAACTAATCACCCGTTGTGGGTCATCAAAAATAATGTCAAAAAAGTCGAGCATAATCCAGCGCCATTGCAACGCCAAACTACCATCACGTACCTGTTGCGCACCAAGTTGTCGTGACAACGTCGTATAGAAATGGACCAGTTCGCGATTTTCAAGCAACGCTGCTCGGAATGTCGCTAACTCAAGCGCCTCTAACACGTTATCAAGCAAAGCATATGGGGCGTTTGTCTTCGTATAGATAGTCTCAAATTGTCGCTGCCATACTTCTGTTTCCGCAACAGAGTTAAT
Source organism: Weissella confusa (assembly GCA_041871065.1). Classification (NCBI taxonomy): domain Bacteria; kingdom Bacillati; phylum Bacillota; class Bacilli; order Lactobacillales; family Lactobacillaceae; genus Weissella; species Weissella confusa. The sequence continues at coordinate 1,755,153 of CP168942.1, forward strand.
CCCTAGGATGCCGTACTTAATCAAGCGCAATTCACGTTCATGCCAGACATCTAAGCTCATCAACTCATCCATAATTTCGTGACCCAACGTTACCGCGTCATCCGATGTCAACCAACCTGGATAGTTTGCCATGCCATCCATTGCTCGGTATCTGAATGACACTTCCAAGTCACGACGACTCTTCGTGTGATCGTAATTATGCTTAGCCACTTCAGCCATGACGTGGTACATCCCCGGCGCTGTCAACTCTGGCGTATATTGCACCCAAGTTTCAGTCTCAGTGTTGATAAACTGACTGCTAATTGACGCATCCAAGTCAGCTGGAATCAAGCGCATCTGACGCATCAAGCATTCCAAATCACTAGAATGTAGCAAATCCGGATCCTTGTATGCGCGCTTTAGCTTATAGGCCGAAACGCCAACTGCCTCAATTTGCTCAACTGTGATATTCTTACCATCCATAATCCATTTGAACAGCGTCCCAAAGTGATTGAAATACGGCAACTCCGTACCAGCCGCGAATACTGGAAAATGTTTGTCATCTGTAGCCGCTTGCCAATAGGTCTCACGTTCAGCGCGGTAAGCTTCCCAGACCTTGCGCAAATTCAAATCACTTGGCTCAAGTCCAATCGTAAGCGCTTGCTCACGTTCAGCTGCTTCCAACATGTTATTAACTATTCCATCAAGCATTGGATTCTCAAATGCTTCATCATCACGAACGTAAATTGCCAAACGCTTAAGCATCAGCAATTCAACCGTACCAGATGCGGTCGGTTGGTTAATAATCGCTTCCAGAATAAACCGTGTGTTTTCACGACTGCGATTTGACGGCACCATCAAAAACTTCTTAATGGCTTGAATATGCATCTGTGTTGCAATACCCCAAACATCGATTGGCAGGTATGTATTAAACATCGTAATTGTACGCACGTAGCGTTGGTAAACCACCATAAAATCATCCGGATCCAACAGCGCCGCCAACAAACCGGCAATGTTCAATTCGATCAGCGTATAGTTCTCAGTTTCCAACAACATCGTTGTTAACTTCGTAACTGCGTCAAAATCGATAATGTTGCCCGTCGTACGAATATCTTGCACTAACTCAGCAGCCAACAAAGCGTAATCATCCGTTCCACCCGCTGCTACGACCCGTTCGTTCTCAACGGCCTCAGCCAGTTCCGGTAATGACATCGCAAACAACGACACAATACTATATGGTCGAAGCAATGGCTTACCAACTGCTGCTGCCAACTCCGAAAACGTCATCGTCAACAGCGTTAGTACATCTGTTAATTCTTTTAATGAAAGCTCAGCCTCACCCACAGCAATGCGGTACCACCGCGATTTACTGATACCCAGCTTTTCAATTTGTGCTACGCTGACGTTCTTATCTTGTCGAACATCATTGAGCACTTCACCATAACTTCTCATCTACTCTCTCCTACCAAAAAGCTTACCCAAATAGCTTCTTGTACCAAGGCTTCTTTTCCGACGTGCTTGGTGTCGTCGTTGTTGCTGCAGGCGTTTCCGTCAACTTTACGATATCGATTTGGTCAACGTTCACCGCTTCTTTAGCCGTGAAGACAGCCACCACGTCTGAACGATCAAACACATCGTCTGACTTTAACGTGAACCCAACGTGGCTCTTTGAGGCCAATTTAATATATGGCTCCAAGTCGTCCATAGGTAGGTGGCCATTCAATAGCAACGTCCCATCTGGGTGCGCTTTGAATTGCTTCTCCCATGTCGCCATGTAGGCTGGTTGTCCAAACGTTTCGCGAGTCTGCGCCGCATAAATGCGCTCGCGGAACGTTCCCAAGTAGTGGTTGCGTTCGTCAGGGTTAATTTGTGGCGTCCCGTATACCGCCGCTTGCATGTGTGGATCCATCTCAGGCATGAGGGCTGTCCTCCAACTTTCTTTTAGTCCTTTAATTCTAACACATCTAGCCATTGTCCCGGATAAAACACAAAAAAGAGACGAGCAACATTAGCTCGTCTCTTTTTAGTAACTTTCTTACCCGAACATTAGTGTAGAAATTCCCGCTACAAAAACGTACATCATATATGCGCCGAAGATCCAGTGCAATGCATTAAACAACATTGGGAATGGTCGCAAGATGCGGTGGCCTGCAAAGTAAACCACCGTTGGTACGATCAAAATCAACGCAAATATTTCAAACCCCATTAGCCATGTGTTCGGTGCCATCGGCATCAAAAGTGTCATAGCTTTTCCTCCAAATCAACATCTGGGTACTTATCCTTAAACCAGCGTTCTGCGAATTGGTTTTCGAACAAGAATACTGGTTGCTCCGCACGGTCACGTACTAGCAAATTACGTGATGAAGCCATGCGTGGATCAAGTTGCTCTGGGTTAATCCAGCGTGCAATCTTTGAACCCATTGGCTCCAAACTAACTTCCGTGTTGTATTCGTTTTCCATACGGAATTGGAAAACTTCGAATTGCAACGCACCAACGGCACCAAGGATATAATCCCCTGAATCCCAGGCCGTGTACATTTGAATTGTTCCTTCTTGAACCAATTGCGTCACACCCTTGTGGAATGACTTTTGCTTCAAAACGTTCTTAGCGTGAACACGCATGAACAATTCAGGTGTAAACGTTGGCAACTCTTCAAATTCAACCGCCTTCTTACCGGCGAAAATCGTGTCACCGATTTGGAAGTTACCCGTGTCATAAACACCGATGATATCACCAGGATAAGCATTCTCAACGTTCTCACGCGTGTCAGCCATAAACTGCGTCACGTTAGACAAACGAATCTTCTTGTTCGTTCGTGCAAGCGTGACATCCATACCACGCTCAAACTCACCAGATACGATACGTACAAAGGCGATACGGTCACGGTGGTTAGGGTTCATGTTCGCTTGAATCTTGAAGACGAATCCTGAGAATTGCTCGTTACCAGGTTCAACTTGGTTACCATCAACCGTGTTCTTAGCTGAAGGTGCTGGTGCGAATTGCATGTACGTTTGCAAGAACGTCTCAATTCCGAATCCTTGCAAGGCTGAACCGAAGAAGACTGGCGTCAACTCACCGTTCATAACGGCTTGCTCATCGAATTGGTTTCCGGCGTCCTTCAACATTTCGATTTCGTCGCGCGTTTCAGCCCAAAGTGGGTTGTCTTGCAACTTGTTTGGCTCTGCCAAATCAGTACCAGCTTCGTTCAAAGGCAAGAAACGAGCAGCTTCTGATTCTGGACGGAACACTTCGACATTGTTGTGATACAAATCAAACAACCCAGCCAAAATTTGTCCTGATCCAATTGGCCAATTCATTGGGTAGGCGTTGATTCCCAACGTTGACTCCAATTCATCAACCAAGTCCAAGGCATCGCGACCATCACGGTCCAACTTGTTGAAGAATGTAAAAATTGGAATGTGACGTTCACTAACAATTTCGAACAACTTCTTTGTTTGTGGCTCGATACCCTTTGCAGAGTCGACCACCATGATAACTGAGTCAACAGCCATCAACGTACGGTACGTGTCTTCAGAGAAATCTTCGTGTCCTGGGGTGTCCAAGATATTGATACGCTTACCGTCAAAATCAAATTGCAAAACAGATGATGTTACGGAAATTCCACGCGTTTGCTCAATTTCCATCCAGTCTGACTTTGCAAAGTTTCCCTTACGTCCCTTAACCGTTCCAGCTTCACGAACTACACCACCAAGCTTCAACAATTGCTCAGTGATCGTCGTCTTACCGGCGTCGGGGTGGGAAATAATCGCAAACGTGCGGCGCGTTTGCATTTCCTCTTGTAATGATGCCATTTTTATCGCCTTAATTTCTTAATTTATTTAGTGATTCTTTAAAAATCTTAACAATTTAGTATAACGAAAAAACGGCTGTGATTCAACACCACAACCGTTCTTATATACATTGTATTTTTATTGATTACTTCTTTTTCCAGCCCATTTGGTCGGCGACTTGTTCCATTGACAAAGCACCGTGACCATCGATGATTTTATTCATCGCAATTTGCATATCTTCAGCTGACACGTTGGCTACGTCATAACCCAAACCATCCCATTGACTACGGGCTGCGGCGACGTCTGCTGAATCCATTGGGCGATCACCAGGCACATCAACTGATTGTTGTGATTCTGAGTTCTTTTCGGCTTCCGCTTGTGATGAAGCGGCTGCTGAACTAGCAGCTGCAACTGATGAGGCGTATGATGCCGTCTTTGACGATGACGCTGCAATTGATTGTGAAGCTGCAATCGACGCTGCCTTTGATGAAGCTGATGCCATCGAAGCAGACACTGAAGCTGCCTTCAAAGATTCTGAAGCCGCCTTTGATGATGACGCTGCCTTCTTGGCTGAAATTGATGATTCCTTGATTGACGCGCGGGTCGCCTTCACTTGGTTCATCGCAACCTTAATGTTCTTGTTCACAATGCCAACCGCATCGTCAACCGCTGTAGCAGACTTGTACAATGACAACGCCTCATGCCAGTCATGCTTATCAGCCTTCTTTTGGGCTGAAATCGCAATCTTCAATTGTTCAAGCGCCGTACGCCCTTCGACAGAAACTTTGTCCTTTTGGGCAGCTTGATAATACGTCTTCGCTGACTCCCAGTCCTGTTCATTCAATGCAGCGTGGGCATTACGAATGTTCGCTTCGTACCCCTTACCCTTGTTGAACGTTTGGTAGCCGAATACACCGGCCGCAAACGCCACGATTAATACAATGACGATAATAATCTTCTTTTTCATTTTATTCCCCTATTACGCTATTAGGTCCATTATAAAGGAAAAGCAATGTCCCTGGATAGTCCAAGTGACATTGCTTTTCAAAAAACATATTGCGACTAACGATCACTGCGACGCTTGATTTCCAAGTATCTGCGATACCACAAGTCGATGTACTCGTCCGAAAATGGGCCCTGATGCTTATTGATCCAATCAACTAGGATTTTGACATGCTCCTTTACGATAAAATCAATGTCTGCTGGGTATTGCCATTGTGCTTTGTGTAACTCATATTCGTCCGTATCAAGAAGACGCTTCTCACCATCTGGAAAAACCTTCACATCCAAATCGTAGTCCACATACTTCAAGGCTTCTTTATCTAAAACAAACGGAGAAGCTAAATTACAGTAATAAGACACCCCATTATCTCGTATCATCGCGACGATGTTGAACCAATACTTACGGTGAAAATACACAATCGCTGGCTCACGTGTCACCCAACGACGACCGTCATCTTCGGTCACCAATGTGTGATCATTCAGCCCAATGATGGCATTTTCACTCGTTTTTAGCACCATCGTATCACGCCAAGTTCGGTGCAAACTGCCGTCGTGCTTGTAGCTCTTAATCGTAATAAAATCGCCTTCCCGTGGGAGTCGACTATCTTTCATTTTTGAGCCCTTTTTACGGCCTTTCACCAAATTTATTCTTCTTCATTGTATCACGCGAAACAATGAAGCGAAACGGTGATTTCTAACGATACTTCTTAAGGCCAGCAAACTTAACTAGCAACACAATAATCCCGATGACAAAAATTGCCACCACAATCGCCAATAGTGTGTCTAACCATGACCACTTCTTTTGTTGCTTAACCGTTGTCTCGTTCGCTTTAACGTTAACCTTTGTTTGCCAGTGCTTCACGTACTCACGTTTGTCACTAACCTTATCAACGTAATCGCCAGTGGCACTGTCGCGAATCCAACGCGCCGTAACCTTAACGGTGTACTTGCCAGATGGCAAACCTTCCTTCTTCAGGTTAATTGGCCACGTCATGTTTGAGTACGGCGCCATCGTTAGACCCATACGATCATCGTACAATACAATCTTGCCCGACTTATCGATAACTTCAGACGTCAGACGCATCGTGTTGACGAAATTACCATTTGGATTGCGAATCACAACCCCAAAGGCCGCTTCTTGTTAATCATTTCAAGCTTGGCTGACTCAAACTGCGGCTTAGCAGTTGGTAACGTCTCTTGATTTCGAATAAACACACCAATGGTCTTATCACCGTCGTAATACCTTGGCGATCACTTTGGTCAACCTTCTTCACAGCAACATCACCACGTGGCGCAATCTTAATACCACCGGCCAGCAAACCTGACCAAGCCTTTGCCGGGGCCGTCAATTGGACGTTAAAGTCAGTGTCAGCTTTGGCTTTTGCCGTCACCGTGCTTGGAATTTGCATATCTTCACCAATTTGTTCTGGCAAAGACGCATCGAACGTTGTGTTCGCCGCCGTGTAATTAACCGCACCCTTCACGGTTGTCTTAGCGGTTCCCTTACTGATATCAAATTCAATATCCTTATCAGTATGATTTGTAATGACAAATGTCATTTCTTGGTGTTGGCCAGGCGCCAATACCATGTCGAATGCCTCTGTGTGATTTCCCACAATCTGAGTGCTTGGAATCAAGGCGTGCACCTCGTAATCGGCTACATCCGCATGAACAATCGTCTGTAGCCCCATTAATAATCCAAGACCGCTTACAAGGGCTCCTAAAACTTTTTTGCTAATCATTCTTCTTTTCCCTATCAAACGCGCAACTACCCACTTTTACACTTACAATTATACAGTAAATTCCTACATTATGCGTAACTTTTCACAATGAAAAGGCCCCAGTCGACGTTATGGTCAGTTGGGACCTTTCATTTACCTTACCACTAATAAATTCTAGTCTTCGCGGCGGGCAGCAAGCTTACGCTCAACTGCTTCGCGACGACGGTAGAAGGCTAGCAACGCACCGAACATACCAGCCGCAGCCAATGCCGCAATCAGCATGGCTACCAAGTATGGATCAGATGTACGCCATGACATGTCATTCAATGAATTCAAGTTCGCAATATCGCCATCCTTGTCATCAGGAATCTCGTGAATCCACAAGCTATCCTTATTAACAACTGGCGTATTATCAACCGTCTCAACAAATACTGGTAACTCAACGTCAACCATATTCGTCGTTTTTGGTGCTGGCGTACCAGCCACAACATTATTCATTGATGTCACGCGAGGTGCACCAGCAACAGATGCTTGTGGTGTTGCCACCGTCGCAACTGGTTGGTTCACCACCGTCGTAGCGTTTGATTGGACGTTATTAGGCGTCTCAACTACTGCGCTACCATCTGGCGTAAACGTCACAACCTGATTACCGTTTGGCTCATTTGTACGAACCATCTTGTAACCTGGGATGTTAGGAACTACAACTTCTCCAAACGTTGGTGTGCCTGTGTTCTTATCGAATCCAGTCACGCCAGTCGTGCCATCTGATGTCTTGTCGTGTTCTTCGAACCAAGGCGTTTCCGTGTGATCGTACTTCGTCTTATCGTCCAAATCACCATCAGGTACGCGTTCACCGGTCACCTTATCAACGCTGTAGTGTGGCGTAACTTCAACGACTTGTTCAACCGTCGTCGTCTTGCCATCTGGCGTTGTAATTGTTGTGTGGCGAACTGTCGTCGTTGGCGTACCAGTACCGTCTTGCGTATCGTGCTTCAAGTGAACAACGAATACTTGAGAGTCAGCTTCTGAATCATCAGTTGCATCGTATTGTGTTCCTTCGGCAAAGCCATCTGAAACCAGTACGTAGCCCTTTGATTCATAATCCTTGATGACATCATCACTGTTGTAATCAATCTCTGCATCCGTAACACCATCCAAATCATCCGTACGCAACGTTGCGTTAGTCGTATCGTCCACATAGACAACTTGAGCCTTCGCATCGTTGGCCGTGTACGTTACTGTTTGGTCACCGTTTGGCTTTGCTGGATCATTTGGCGTACGAACAACTGTGTAACCTGGCACATTTGGTACATCAACATCACCGAACGTTGGTGTGCCTGTGTTCTTATCGAAGTCAGTTACACCGACCGTACCATCTGATGTCTTATCATTCTTATCGAACCAAGGCGTTTCCGTGTTGTCGTACTTCGTCTTGTCGTTCAAATCATCATCAGGTACGCGTTCACCAGTAACACGATCAACGCTATAGTGTGGCGTGACTTCAACAACTTGTTCAACCGTTGTTGTCTTGCCATCTGGCGTTTTAATCGTCGTGTGACGAATCGTCGTTGTTGGTGTACCAGTACCATCAGCCGTATCGTGCTTCAAGTGGATTTCGAAGTGGTTCTTCGTGTCATCGGCGTTGTACGTCTTGTCATCGCTCAAGTCGTTTGAGACAAGGACATAGCCCTTATCCGTAAAGTTCTTGATTGTTGCTGCTGAATCGTAAACAACATCCGCATCTGTCTTACCAGTCAACTCATCCGTTTGAACCGGCTTGCCAGTTGCGTCGTCGATGACAACAACTTGTCCAGTAACTGTCTTTGGTGCGTACGTGATTGTGTAATCACCGTCCGTCAAACCATTGTCAGTAACTGTGAAGTTGTGACCATCCGTAACCGTCTTGAAATCGTACGTTGGATTATCATCATCTGACGTGAAGATTGTCTTGCCATTTGACGTTACCGTAAATGTGTAACCAGGAACGGCAGGTACCGTCGTTGGCCCACCCGTTACAGTAGCTGTATCGTATGGCGTGTCAGTCTTACCCGTCATTGTGAAGTCAGAATCACCATTTGGCACACTGTTTTGTTGGTTTGGTGTCAAATTCGTGTTGTCGTAGTGCACCTTAACCGTTTGGTCATTTGGTGTGTACGTCACCACTTCAGTGACATCGTTGTGAGCAAAGCTTCCTGGTGCCGCTGGCGTCGTTACCTTCGCCGTGTACCCTGGAATTTCTGGCGTCGTTACATCGTTGAATGTGACGTCACCAGTCTTATCATTCACAACATCCCCATCATTGTCGTTACCCGTCGTCTTGTATGAGTCAGGGAAACCACCAGTGTAGTTATCACTTGTCACGTCACCATCAGGAATTTCGTGACCCGTCACCTTATCAACCGCAAACTTATGTTCAACCGTAACCGTTTGGTCAACTGGTGCTGGTGCCTTTGATGGATCACCACCATCAACAACATACGTAATCTTCTTTGTAACGGTCTCAGTCTCTGTTCCTGGCTCAACAGCGTGGTTCAAGATGACATAGAACGTGTTATCAGAAGGCTTGTATGTTGCCCCTGGCTTGAATCCATCAGACACAAGTGCGTAACCAGCCTTTACCAAGTCAGCAATTTCATCCGCCGTACTGTAATCAATCGTACGATCCGTCAAACCACTTGGCGTATCCGTGTGCAATACCGTATCAGTTAGCTTGTCCTTGTAGACAGCCTTCGCTGTTTGCGTCATTGGCTTATACGTCACCACTTGGTTACCATCAGCGTCCGTTACCGGCTCACTTGGTGTATAACCTGGCACGTTTGGATACGTCACGTCGCCAAAGATTGGATCACCTTGAGGCGTAACACCCGTCAAACCTGGCGTACCATCAGGTGTTGTGTTGTCTGACGTGTACGTTGGCTTATCAGGGTAACCATCACCAGTTTCGTTCGTAAAGTTCGTTGTATCAGTTGGATCGATTGGCGTCTTAGCATCGTCACCTGTCTTCGTCGCATCCCCTGGATAGTGCTTTGTCACTTCTCCAGTTTGTGTGATTGGGTCAGGCGCACCAGTTGTACCGTCAACAACAAATGTCGTCGTCTTCTTAACTGGCGTCGTTGACTCTTGCTTCGTCGTCTTGTGGTTGAAGTGAACCGTCCAGTGTTGTGTTGCACCATCCGTATCTGCGTTCACATCAAACTTTTCGCCTGATGTCTTAGCAGCATCGTATTGGTTATTCACAACGTGGTAACCAGCTGCTTCTTGATCAGCAACTGCCTTATCAGCTGTTGCAAAATCAACCACTTGATCCGTGACACCAGTCAACGTCACAGTACCAAGTACCTTGCCAGTAACATCATCAATCAACGTTACCGTTGCATTAGCTGGGTTAGCCGTGTAGGTAATCGTCGTCTCACCATCAGGGTTGTCATAAGTTGCCCCATCGTTTTTAACAGTCTTGGTATAACCAGGCTTGTCATCTGATGGCACATCGAATGTTACCTTACCAGTTTGATCAACGTGAACATCCGTCTTACCGTCTGAAACTGTGTAAGTTGGTCCATCCGGCGTCGTGTAGTAAGTGCTGTTTCCCACATTTTCAGTTGGAATTTCAGTCTTCGTTACAGGGTCGTATGTGTACTCACGCGTGATTGTACCCGTTACCGGCGTACCGTCAGTTGTCGTCACATCATCCCCGACCTTCGTCACAATCTTCATCTTGTTGGTTGTCGTCACCGTTTCCTTGTGACGTTCCGTGACGTGCTTTACGTGAACCACAAAGTTTTGTGATGTGACCGTTGCTGTATCCGTTTGATTATCAAAGACAGCGTCCGTACCTGTAAAGTTATCAGATACAATCGTCAATCCATTACTAAACTTTGAATCTTCGTTCAACTTCTTCAACGCTTCCGCAACGTCATACGTCATCTTGGCATCAGTTTGACCCGTAATAACATCGTTGTGAATTGGTTGACCAGTGACATCATCGATGAACGTGATGCCAGCCGTCGCAACTTCTGGTGTGTAAGTTACTGTCGTTGCAGTAGGGTTTTCACCATACTTAGCAGTTGTTGTCACAGCTGCCTTATCAACATCGTAACCTTCAACTTCTGGTGACGTTACTGTCGTAAACGTTACCGTACCAGTCGTGGCATCAACTGAAGCCGTTGCGTCATCACTCTTAAGCGTGAAGACCGGTGCATCCGCATCCTTGCCATAGTCACCAAGCGTCAATCCCTTTGTTGATGCCGTCACTTCTTCATTCGTGACATTATCAACATAGAACGTACGCGTTACGTCGGCATCCTTTACAACGTCAGCCAACTTGGCCTTGGTTGCATCGTCACTACCTGTGTAACCAGTGTAGTGAACCGTCTCCGTAACGGTCTTTGACTCAGACTTCTTCGTCACCCCGTGCTTCAACGTCACTGTGATACTTTGCTTAGCTTCAGGATCGTTATCCCATTGGATAATGTCTTACTTATCGCTAGCCGTACCATCAGCACCAACTGGGTTCGTAACAACAACATAACCTTGCGCCGTCAATTCGTCCAACACTTGTTGAACGGTTTGTAGCTGATCAGAGATGTCGTCATTTCGTCCAGTGACTTCCTTGGTTCCTTGCCAAATGATTGGTCCACCATTGGTAATTCCCCAAATGTTCAAACCAGTAATTGACTTACCACCGTCTGTCACATCGACGAAGTTCACCAACGCGTCTTGTGGCACTGGCGTGTAAGTTGATTCAAACTTACCGTCAGTTCCCAAACTCGTCGTCATCGTCACTTCTGGCGTGTTAACAGCATACCCCTTTAGTTCTTCATGCGTCTTTGTTGCAGCATCATAAGCAGGCGTTGCCACCGTCTTAAATGTCACAACCGTACCAGTCGCATTAACTGAGTCAATATCACCAGTTGCATCTTGGTATGTTGATGCCTTGAACTTAGTTGGATCTGCATAATTCGTGCCTGATGTAATTTCTTCACCAGTCACCGCGTCAACACTGTAGTGACGTGTTACCGTTCCGGTTTGCGTTACTGGCGCTGGATTTTGCGTTGCACCAGTGTACGTGATTGTTCCCGTAACTGTTTCTGGCGCATCGGTCGCTGCCTTAATGTCGTGCTTCAAGTAAACCGTAAATTGGTTGTCGTTGTTATCGGCATTAAATGTGGCATCCGTTGGCAAAGTCGTCTTTGTCGTATCAACAACATAGCCCTTTGCCTCCAAATCAGCGATCATATCCGTCACGGACTTGAAGTTAATCTCCGCGTCCGTTACACCATCTGGCAAAGCCATTTGGTTCTTCGTCATGTCTGCAAACGTCATCTCAGGTTGCGTCTCATCAACAAATGAAACCATTGAAGACTTCTTATCAGCCGTGTAAGTCACAACTGGGTTGAAGGTCGTATCCAACGTTGCAAAATCAACGTTTGCTGGGAACTCCTTCGTCAACGTGACTGTTTTACCAGTCAACGTTGAACCATCTGGCGTCGTCAAACTTGGCGTGTAACCTGCCTTAGCTGGCACATCTACCGTCAACGTCACTGATGGGTTATCCCATGCGATTACTTCGCCCGTGTAAAGGTCTTCGGTACCTGTCAACGTTGCTGTTTGTGACTTAACGGTACCAACTGACTGACCATCAGTTGCCAAACCGTTCTTACCATATACAGCTGACGTATCCATCGTCACCATTTGGCTAATTGCCTTAGTTGCGTGCTTAACGTGAATTGTAATCACGTTTGCGCCAACCTTGGTATCAACATCAGCACCGTCAATCTTAGCCACGGTCAAGTCCGTACCCTTGTTCAATTGCTTGAGCAAAGCCGTTGCTTGATCCGTCGTGTACGTCAATGGTGCATCAGTGTCTGAATCCCAAGCCTTATCAGCATCCTTTACAGCAGCCAAGTCGATTTGAGCTCCGCTGTTATCATCATCAACAACTTGAACAGTCACCGGTTGCTTCAACGCCGTGTACGTTACAACATACGTTTGGTTATCAGACGTATCACGTGTAAACGTTGCCTTGATAGGGTTTTCAGCGTCCGACGTTTGTTCGTCAATCACGTGACCTTCGCTATCAAGCTTTACCTTGCCATCATCTAACAAACGCGTAATGACATATGAATAACCAGGCACTGCCAAATCATCCGCTGTGACATTGAACTTGATGTCGGTATCAGAAACACCATCGTCGATAACCACATCAGCCTTCGTACCAGCTGACTTTGGATAGTTGGCGTACTTCAACGTTGCCTTCTGTACAGCCTTAGCCTTAAACGTTACCTTGTGTGGTTGTGGCGTTGCATCCTTACCGTCCGTCAAGTCGTTCGTATCCGCTGTTTCAGCAGCAATACTTGGCTTTACTTGGTCAGCAACTAGCTCGCCATCAACGTACATGTCATAACCGTCCACGACATACTTGCTCAAATCAATTTGCGCAAGTTCGTCACTTGAGTTGGCATGGTTCGTCAACACCACTGAATCCTTGTTCAACACTGGCACATCAGCATAATCAATCGTGACGATTTGATCTTGCTTGTCAGCCGTGTAAACAACCGTAAACTCTGGCACAGTCAACGTACCATCCGTCAACGTCATCGTTCCTGGCAAATCGTTCAAATCGAAGTCCGTCGTCATCCCCGTAATTGGGTTACCCTTGGCATCCTTAACCACTTCATTGTTGGCCATCAATGCGTATGTGTAACCAGTCTTGTGGGCAATCTTCGTATAATCGACCGTGTCATCTGCAGAAACAACTTCCTTGTCGGCATAGGCAATATCAGTTGCACCAGTGATTGCACCATCAGCAGGTGCATCGACTAGCTTTTGTTCTGCCTTAGATAACTTTGAAACATCGTACGTCACCTTAACCGTTTGTCCCTTAGGTGTGTACGTTACAACATAACTTGCGTCAGCCGCGTGCATGACTGCTGACAGCGTTGTGTTATCAAGTGTGTAAGCACCCTTAACATCCTTCGTCGTCGTCACAATCGTGTACGTGTTGTCGCCGTTATCGATAACTGTTTGGTTCTCAGCAAGCTTCGTTGGCTTTTCAGTCACAGTCGTCTTGCTGTTCACGTTCTCAACAATCGTCACCGCGTAACCATCGATTGATGGCACCGTGAAGTTGTAATCATGATCCGTGTAAACCATTTGATTATTCGTAAACGTCTTATCACCCTTCGCATTAGCTACTGATGCTAGCTTTGCTACAGCATCATCACTAGGGTTGCTGTTTGAGAAACCATACGTTACATCAGCTTGTTGTTGCGTTGGCAACAACGTGATGTCGTAATGTGATGTCTTCAATTCACCGTCAGCATTAACTGCTGCTGTATTGGTAAACGTCACATTCAACTTATCTGAACTAATCAACGTGTGATCATCAAGCTTGTAGTACGTAATAATCGTGCCATCTTCAGCAGTTTCCTGGACAGTTGCCAAGTTATCCCAATCAATTACCTGACCGTCAATTTTTTCAATCGCATAACCAGGCGTTGAAACAGACGTAATCTGGTAACCCTTGTCAGTCTTGATTGAAATCTTCGTATCAGCTGGCAATGTAAATGTACCTGATGGCTTAGTTGCGCCAGCTGGCTCATCAACTGCATAGTGCACCTTGATATCGTGATCCGTTGGCACATACGTTACCACGTAAACTGAGTTATCCCCTGACGTGTCAGCTGCCGTAAACGTACCCGTAATTTGGTTCGTACCAGCATCATATTGACCTGTTACTGACCCACTTTGAGCAACTACCACAGTTGTATAACCAGCCATAGTAGGAATTGTAGTAGCAGGGTAAGTACCCATCTGTCTTACCAGTGATTACTGTCGTTTCTGGCAACTTTGGTGCATTTGCCAACGTTGCACTTGAGTCATACTTGTAGATGACCTTCGCAGATGTTGGTTGCGCCTCATACGTCACGGTATAATCCGTTACTGCCAACTTATCACCATTCATTTGGAACGTTGCAGTCTTCAACTGGTCAAGCGTTACCGCCTTACCAGTTGAATCCTTAATCGCGTAGTCATAACCAGCCACCTTTAACTGCGCTTCAGTTGGTACGTTGTTGTACTTACCATCTGTTACACCAGTCAAGTTGGCTAGGTTAGGCATCTTTTCAGCCGGCAAACCAGCAACCATAACTGGAATTGATTGGTTATTAGCCGTGTAAACAACATTGAACAATTGAGGCGTCTTATCAGCCGTCTCTGTTGCACTATTATCAGTGTTGTCATACGTTGCCATGGCCGCAACAGCGTCCGCCAACGTGCTAAAACCGTTTACAGTGTACGTGTAACCGTCCTTGGCAAGGTTAGCATCCGTCGTGCTCAAAGTAATTGCTTCACCGGTTTTACCATTAGCTGTCTCGAAATCGTGTGTGTTATCACGCACAATTGCTTGTTGCATTGTTGGTGCATAATCCACTTCAATTTGCGTCACAGCCAAGGCATTATCGTCAATCGCACCTGGAACCAAATCAAAGACTTGATCACCAAGATTCTTCAAATCAACCGCTGTCTTCGTACCATCAGCATGCACTAGGTATGCTTGGAATGAGTATCCAGCCACATGCAATTGGTCAGCGGTTGGCAACGTGTTATTTGACGTGCCATCCAATTCTTGACCATAGTGACCGTTTGTATATCCAGCAATCTTCGGCATGTTATTAGCTGTCATCAAATTAGTTGGCAAACCACTTTGCACGATACCAATTTGTTGCTTCTTAGCCGTATAAGTCACATCGTAAGTCTGCGTGTCATCATCAGCATCTGTGTACTTCGGCAAGTTAACTAGTGACGCATAAGCGTTGCTAGTACCAGCCAAAACATACGTGTAACCGGTACGAACCAAATCTTGATCCGTCAATGCTTGCTTCGTAGTTGGGTTAACAAACGTAATTTATGCGTTCGTCGTACCATTTGTCGTATCAATGTCAGCTTGTTGCTTTGGATCGTTCACAAAGACCAACTTCGCCTTTTGATCAGACTTTGCCGTGTAGATAACGTAAACCGTTTGATCCTTATTATCATCGCTGTCGAACGTTCCAACCTTGTTTGTCCACTCGTAAGAATAACCTGGAACATCCAAATCAGTAATCTTATCGTAGCTAACCGTACCATTAGAAATACCATCGATTCGCTCAGCAACACGACCATTCATATCAACGCCGTCTGCTGTGTTCAACTTGAACACAACATTCACACGTTGTGCATTTGGCGTGTACGTAACCGTGTACGTTTCACCACCAGCCGGCATACCTGGCAAGTTTGCCAATTGGGCTAACGTGTAGGCATTTCCAGCCGCATCTACAACGGAAGCAGTATATCCTGCCACGTCAGGCACTGATACGACATATTTCGCATCCGTCAAAACAGCTTCATTTGCAATGTCAGTTGGCAACCCCGTAGTTGGTGCAGTCCAGCCTGTAATCGTGTCATATTGGTAATTTACGTTCAACGGGTTATCGGTTGCAACCAATGTATAAACGACTGTATCGCCACCAACAGACGCCACAAAGTTTCCTGACTGCACTTCTTTATCATTCAACGCAATCTTTGAAACCTTGTAACCGGCTGGAATATCCGTAGCTGGTCCGTTGGCGCTAACCGTAAATTCAGCATCCGTTGCCGTTTGGTTCACAAACGTCGTCTTGCTCATGCGATCAAGGGCAACTTGTGGGCCTTGATACAAAACTGATTGCGTCTGTGATTCAGGCGTATAAACAACGTTGTACGTTGCACCACCAGCAACCATCTGAATGGCAGCCGTTGGGTCGATTGTTGACTGGTTCGTTCCGGAACCGGTCGTCACTGTTGCAATGTATCCTGCAATCTTAGGTACAACAACAAAGTAGCTGTCACCAGTCGCGTAAGAAACCTTGTCAACATCTTGCGTTGCATTTGTACCCGTAGACTTACCAGGCAACAAAGCAACTGCCTTCGCATTTGGCGTCTTGTTCGCAAAGCCGTAGTTAACAGTCAATGGTTGGATTGATGCCTTCAAGTTGTAGACAATCGTGTTGTCACCAGCAACAACTTGCAAGTTTTGGGCATCTGCATCATCAACTGATAGTTCCTGACCATTGATTGTAATCGTGGCCACTTGGTAACCACGTGGAATCAATGACTTCAATGGACCATCGGCCGTCACGTCATATGTTGAATCAGTCGCAGCTTGCACTGTATCAGCAGTCATTTGCGTCATTTGTACCTTGGCATTCTTAGGTAATGTGTATGACGTCTTAATGTTTTGCACAGCTGGCGTGTAAATCACGTCATAGTACGCACCGTCAGCCGTCATCGCCAAACCTGCTGCCGCAATAGCCTTAAACTGGGTTGCTGTGTATGTGTTCAAAACCGTTCCATCAGCTGACTTTGCCACGATTTGTGCCGTGTAACCAGCAATCGTTGGTACAGTCACATCATAAGCGTCATCCGTCGCAACCGTTGCATCAACATTCGTCGCAATCGTTGTCTTTGGCGCTGTCCAGTTAGCAACCTTAGAAGTCGTGTAACCATACGTGACTTGCAAAGGTTCTGGCGCTGCCGTCAATGTATACACAATTTGGTTTGCAGCTGTACCAAGTTCTGAAACGGCCATCACCACTTCGTCAACCGACGTAAACGCTACATCCCCATTGTACAAACCACTCGTAGCTGAATCAGCTGTTGCAACCGTCTGACCGTTGTACGTAATTTGGCTGACGTAGTAACCGGCTGGGATAGTTGCCCCACCCGTTGCATCAACCGTATACATTGCGTTCGTATCGCGAACCGTCGTCGTAGTTGCTGGCATCTTATCGGTTGCGGTTGCTGCATTCTTTTTATCAGACACGTAACTAGTCGTAATCTTTTGTGGCACAGCCGTAAAGACCACGTCGTAGTTCGTGCTTGGTAGCACACCACTTGCCACATAAGCATTTCCGTTAAACGTCAATGCACCAGCATCTGAACGTGAGAATCCAGCAATATCAGCTGCCGTATCAGTTACTGTGTAAGAACCCCCACCGTCAACTGGCATATCAGCCGTTACGTGAACAACCGCTGGTGCGCCATCGCTGTAGTATGAATTACCATCAGTATCAACAACTGCCGTCCCCTTATCAAGAACCTTACCTGAAGAATCCTTGTAAGTGTAAGTAATCGTTGGATCAACTTTGTATTGGTACGTTACATAGTTAACCGCAGGTTGGAATTTGTGGATGATTGGCGTTGCATTCGCATCGACAAGATTACGTTCAACCAAAGTTCCCTTAGTAATTTCACTTGCATTTCCATCGTTATACGTTTGCGCATCCTTATTATATGTCGCTGCATCGTATGCATTAGATGGCGTCCAACCAAGGTTAACCCAAGTTTGTTCGATGTTCTCCAAGTTCCAAGCTTCCAAATCCGACTTACTCGTCAAAGTACCATTGGCAATCTCTGCCGCATGCTCTTCATTGTAAGCTTGGTTCACTTCGTTTTGCTTTTGACGGTATGGATCGTAAATCTTCTTGGCATAGTCTTCGTACGCTTGCCACGTTGCAGGCACGACATCTAACTTACCGTCTGGTTCTGATGACGTGTAAATCACAGAACCATCAGCATCCAACTTTGGATTACCATCTGCATCAAGTGCAATCGTTCCGGCGTCAAAGTCGAACGTCAAAGCACTAGACTCCCATGTACCGCCAACATTTTGGAGTACATAACCAGGAATTTGCTTGTCCAATTGGGTAACAGGAGCATTCTTATCGACATTACCAGCCGTCGTCACAGTAAACCAGTTCTTGTCGGTAACAGCATTACCCATCGCACCAGTCGTAACAGCATTACCTGAAACGAAAACAGGGTTTCCTTCAGTATCAGTGACTGTTTCACCCTTGCTGTTAACAAGGACGTAATTAGCCGTAACAGACATTGTCTTTGGCGTATACGTGATAACCAAGTGAGGCGTTACAACAACTGTTCCGTCAGACTTAGTGACAGTGTCCAAACCATCAGAGTCTTTCCAAACGTTGTTTTCATAATCAGGCTCCAAACCGAACCCGTTAACTTGCGGACCATAAGGACCGTTCAAGTTTCCTTGGTCGGCACCGGCCGTGATGTAGGCTGGAATTGGTAGCGTTGGTGAGTCATATGAATAGAATCCACCGGCAAAACCAGTTTCACGAACCAACACACCGTGAGGGTTTGATGATCCCGGATCCAACACGTAGTAGACGATGTCGAATGTATATTGCTCAGGCTTATACGTCACATACACCGTGCGGTTAGCAGTTGGGTCATCAGCATCTGAGAACGTGTACGTCATTGACGTCGTTCCCTCTGCAGTCACACCATTTGGTCCCGCACCGTTTGGATACGTTGTCACCATGCCCTTGTTCTCAGTCACATCATCCGGCGTTCCGTCTGAGAATGTCACTGATTGGAAGGTATAACCTTGCTTCAACATACCGTCGTTAGCCGTGTCAACCGTGTACTTATCACCATAAACACCAGTCGCTGACGTGCTTACCATTCCTGCACCAACAGTAGGCGTAACAATCTTGTAGACTGGCTTGCCTGCTGCATCAAGCAAAGGAATCGCATTACCGGCTCCATCTGTCGTCATTTGTTGAACACGATAAACAACTGTCACCTTAGTCGCATTAGCTGTGTACACCAAATTAACTTCTTGCGGTGCACTATCGACTGTTGCGGTACCGTTGTTCGTCTTATCGAAGGACGTTGTGTTCGTCGTTTCGTCAGTTACCAGCGTGTAACCCTTGACCGTCTTATCGACAGAACTGTAATCAACCGCATCACCAGTAAGACCATTAATAGCAATAACATCCTTACCAGGCATCTTAGTCAATGATCCGTCAACATTTTGGACCATGTAGTTCACGTGAACAGTTTGTGCATCCTTGGCGTAAACAATCTTAATATCCTGTGGCTCAGTATCTGAGTCGCCAGTGTACGTTGTTTCGTCAAATTTAGCATTCTCTCCAGCTAAGGTTCCGTCCTTCACGATGTGATATCCCGGAATAGCCTTCTTAACTGTTGTAATACCTGAATAATCAATTACTGAACCCGTGTCACCACTTGGTACGTTAATTGGTGCCTTCAAAACGTTTCCTGCTTCATCAACAAATGACACGCTAGCTTGTTGCGTCAATGTCTTAAAGACCAGGTTAACTTGTTGCACCTTCGCATCGTAGTTAGTTTGCGTCTTGCCACTTAGGTCAGTAAAAGTTGAACCTGATTGGCCTGCCAATGTCTTTTCAATAAACGAAACATTTCCATTTGCGTCATAAATAGGCTTATTCGACGAATCCGTCTTCAACGTCGTTCCGACCGTATCATATGTTTGAACAAAAGACGTACCATCCGATAGCAATTGATACCCATCTAACGACTTGATCAAGCCAGTATAATCAATGGCCGTATTGGCAGTTCCTTGCACATAAGCAACCTTTGGTGTGCCGTCAGCATTTAAGATAGCCTGACCATTTTCATCAACATAGTTAACTTGAACGGTTTGTTTTGCCGTCTTTGGGTAGTAAACAAACGCGTAAATTGGCGTTTGCCCCTTTACAGTCGTAATTCCCTTCAACATGTCACTTGAAGCAACTGTCGTTGGCACAGTTGTATAAGCAAGATTCCAAATACTTTCATCTCCAACGGTCCCTGAATTAGGTGAATAACTCAATCCATTACCAAGTTGCAGACCATCGATATAACCCATGCTCTTATGCTAGATTTACGGACAGATTTTTCTCTGCCCTGTAAACTAATAGCAGAGGAGCATTTTTTATATGATTCGATATTCACCAGAATTTAAGCAATCTCTTGTCGAGATGCACAACCAAGGGCGTTCTTACACTGAACTAGCCGCTGAATACGGGCCTTCGGCCGATTCAATCCGTAACTGGGTCAAATTGTACACAGTCCACGAAGTGGACGGCGAAAAATGGACGCAAGCTGATGTAAACGCATTACAAAAGGAAAACGCCAAACTTCGCGAAGAACTTGAGATTTTAAAACGAGCCGCGGTGTTGCTTTCGAAGTACAATTAACGCAAAATCGCGAGTTAGGACTGGAAATCATTGACCGGTCACTCGCAATGGGACACCGCATAACAAGCGTTTTATCGGCTTTGAACATTGCTCGAAGCACGTATTATCAATGGAAAAACTGGCAACCTAGCCAACGAGAAACACGGCGTAATGCTCTGAAAACGGCAATTAAAGCCGTTTATAACACCAATCGTGGCATCTATGGCTACCGTCGTATCGCAGCGTTCTTGCGCTTCATTTTGAAGACTGATGTTGGCGATCGTTTGGTTTGGGAACTCATGAATGAGCTCAATCTCAAATCTCGCATGGTCAAGAAGTCATACAAGAAGCCAACAACAACCACTGACACACCTCAAAAGCCCAACCTCATGAAGAAGTTGGATAATTTGAGTGGCGTTCTGGCAACTGACATTACATACATCCAGTTGATGAATCGTGAGTGGGTTTATCTGGCAACCGTCTATGACCCAGAAAAGCGTCGCGTAGTCTCATACGGACTAAGTCCAGAGATGACCAAGGAATTCGCAACATCCGTCGTAGTTAAGGCTCTAAGAGCCAACGGTAAGCCAAAGATGATTCACAGCGACATGGGAAGCCAATACACTTCTAGCCTGTTCGAAGGAACATTACAAAACTCTGGAATAAATCACTCTTACTCCCGTAAGGGGCATCCTTACGATAACGCTCGTATCGAGAGCTTCCATTCGCTCATCAAGCGCGAAATGATTTATCACGAAGAGTACAGGACCATTGATGATGTCCGGGTGTCTGTCGAGTGGTATGTGAACTGGTACAACAACAGTCGCATCAACTCACGCACTGATTGGCTTCGGGCCGCCTAGACCAATGTCTGGTTTACTTAATCTCGATTATCGGCACCAGCCGGTACGACACAGTTTATAAGCCGTCACTTGTGAATTTCAAAAATTCGCCTTGTGAAGGCTTATTTACCGCACGCTACAACTTGTGAAATCCGGCCGGTTCACAATCTATACCACTCGTTTTCTCTCGACGGAAGGGCTGAGCCCTGTTCCGCCTACAAAAACACCCAGAAATCACGCCATTTTAGGCTGAAATCCGGGTTTTGAAAATTTTTCGGAGTCCGGCACCTCTCGGTGCCGAAAAAACCTGTCCATAATCTTGACATCAGCGCCCCATACGGAAAAATTCCCATCCGACGTTCGTTGTCGATACAGTATAGTCTTGACCTGCATCTTTCGCAGCGGTATAAGCTACAGCTTGTTCTGGGTTAAGTGTATACGTAAATCCAGTTCTCCCCGTCGAAACACTTCCAACGGTTCCAAACGTTTGCTTTGTACCATCATCATACGTAAGTACGGCTGGTGATCCTTTTGTACCAACCGTTACAATCATCGAACCGTTAGCTAACTTTGTCGTCGTCGCACTACTATCAACAACCCCAGATAGCGTCATCTTTTCAGACCACGGGTTAGTACTTCCTGCCGTAGTTAAAACAAATGGAATTCCTTTTCCGTTTGACTTACCTTGATTAAAGTTTCCGTAACCAACAAACAAGAATTGGCCATATACCGTAGAACCCATACCAACTGGCAAAACAGAGACACCATAGGAAGCCGTTGACAACGGATACCCTTCAGAAGAAGGAATACCAATAAAGTGACCCGCGTCATCAAAGGCATCCTCAACAGTGTCAGTTGTCAACATAACAAATGTCTAGTTAATCGACGTTCCCGTGTAGTACAACGTCAATGACTGATTTGTCGTATCGTCATCATCAAACGTGATGGTGTCGGTTGACTTAGGGTTATTGGCCTGCGTATCGAGCGTATACAACGTATTACTTGGTAACGTTGTACTTGAAAGATACTTTGCCAAGTCACTATCAGATAACTTCAACTGCTCGCCAGTCTCTTGCAAGACCGTTGGGTGGTTCGCTTGGTACTTATTAACTACAAAGTTAACCGTGACCTTTTGCAAATCAGCCTTGTAATTCATCACAATCGTATTTGCTGATGTACCAAACTTTTCCGTAGCACTCAACGCGCTAGCAACAGAAGTATACGTGGCACCGTTAATCACAGCAGATGCAAACGTATATCCCTTTGGTTGGTAATTAATAACCTTCTTAAAGTCATCTGCTGACGCAATCGTTTGACCAGTAACACCAGTCACCTTGTCAGCTCCTTGAGTAATCGCTGTACCGTTGTCAGCCACATACGTTACACTCGCAGTTTGTGACTTTGCAACAAACCAATACGTAATGACATTGTCATCACCCATCAAAGCAGCGTATGAACCATCAGTTAGCTTATTAACTCCTGACAAATCAGTATCGTCAGTCACCAGCTCATAACCCGCTGGAGCTGTTGGGTTCGCAATCGTAACCGCCGCATCAGTCGTCAAATTCGTATTAACAACCGTCTTGAGTCCAGGCACAGTTGTCGTTCCCGTCTTTTCGCCCTTCTCATTCTCAAGGTAGTAATGCGTCGTCAACGTTGCTGGGTTGGCCTTGTACGTAATGATGTGAACTTGTTGATCACCATCGACAGCTGATGAATACGTCTTACCATCAGGGCTACTCAAAGGCACAACAGGCGAACCACCAACTGTATTGTTGGTAGCATCGGCTGTTTCAGCTGCAAGTTCCGTTGCCGGCTTACCGTCAACCAACATCGTGTAACCAGGAACGTCGTAATCAGACAAGCTAAATGCTGGGAACGTATCACCAGTCTTACCCGTCTGCGTTACCTTTGGCGTTGTAATGTTCGTCTTACCAGTTGCCGTTGGATACGTCACCAAAATAGCTTGTTCTTGGGCATCTTGGGCATAACGAATGTTAATCACTTGATCAACAGTATCGTCATCGTCGAAGTAGTTTGCGTCAGTATCAATCTTCGTCCAACCGGGAATGTCATTTTCAACCTGGATAGGTGAGTTGGATGGTCCCGTTACTTGTCGTGACACTTGTCCTGAAATTTGCTTACCGTTTTCGTCCACAAAGTTAACTGTGGCTTTTTGGGTTGTTGCCAAGAAGTAGTATGAAATGGCGTTCGTTCCAGCCTTAACTGTGTACTGACCATTTGCACCACCAGCCAATCCTGATAAATCAGTATCTGCCTTTTGCAACACGTAACCCTTGAACACTGGATCTGTCAAAGTAATTACATCATCTGTGTGCAAACCAGCCAATTTTTCAACTGAAAGTGCTGGGACATCAGGTGTCATCAACGCACCGTTACGCGTTGACATTTGGTATGAATTATCTTTGTTGTCGGTATCCAATAGATAGTAGATTACTTGTAGCGTAGCTTCATCAGCAGCATAACCAACAGTAATGTTGTTTGTACCATCAACAAACTTTCCAGTTCCCAAATCGATACCCAAACGTGTATAACCAGCAATTGCCTTATTCGTGACAGCATTCATGTATATACCATTTGAGGCATAGTCTGAACCTGTCGTTCCTGACAAACTAACCGGCGAAGTTCCCGGAACAGCAGTTGTTGTGTAGGTTACCTTACCATTTGTATCAACAGTGGCTAGTACATAACGTACCGTTGCTGATTGGTTTGCAGCAATAAAGTGGACCGTAACTGTTTGATTTTGTGCCTCATCAGCATCAAAATTCGTCGCGGCATCAGTACTGTCGTACGTATATCCGGCAGGAGCCGTCTTCATTGCAGCCGTTACCAAATTAGCCAAAGGTGAATTTGACGTACCTGTCAAAACAGTTGGCAAATCATCTGGCATCCCCACAACAGGATTTCCATTTTGATCAACATAACGTACATTTGCCACTTGTGAAGCTGCTTGGTACGTCACAGTGATTACCGTGCTGTTGTTTGATCCAAACACACCACTGTTAGCAACTGTTACCGCTTGAGGATTCCAAATTGTTTGACCCGCTTCGTCAGTCTTACCGCTATCAACCTTGCCTGCCACTTGAGCAGTATCAGTGATTACTGGGTTGCTGTACCCAGGTACAACTGGTGTTAAATCGGTTGTATCGTAAGCTTCACCCGTAACGCCAGTCAAAGTCGTTGGTGCGCCAGCTGGCACCGCTACAGGTGCGCCCGTTTGGTCAACATACTTAACTACTGCAGTTTGCTTTTGTGCTTGGTAGATCACGAACACATTGTTCTTACGTGAGTCAGCAGACAAAATCTTTGTTGATTCTGTGTGAGCCTCCAATGTGTAATCCGTACCAGCGTCGTCCAACGGCGTATCAGTCGCCACATCCATTGGGTTGTCTGACGTCACGTTTCCAGTTGCAACCACAACAAAAATCATAACCAGATACTTCTGGATACAATTGCGCTGATGTTGCTGGATCAGTTGGCATCTTTGTGTTGGCATATCCCTTATAAATGAAGGTGTTGGCCGTTCCACTTCCTAATGGTGCGAATTGCGTGTACTTACCATCGCGCAAAGCGAAATAGTAAATCGTGGCAATAACTGGTTGTTGCGTAAAGTTAATCGTTACAACATCATCGACATCTGCATTCATCACGGCAGTTGTTGACGTTGCCGCCTTACCGTTAACTACCGGTGCCTTACCATCCCATGAATAACCACCCGTGATGTTTTCCAACTTAGTCAAGTCAACCTTGTCATCCGTTACACCAGTGATTTCAATATATGGTGCGCCCTTAGCATCATAGTTAATTTCATGTCCATTAATTTGACGTAGCCCAATCAACTTAGTATCAACTGGCTTCACCAACCCAGTGTTCGGATCAGTGTACGTGTAATAAACCTTGACACTATCCGGCATTGCCGTATATGCATAGGTGTAATTAATAACGTCGCCAGCATTACCTGCAGGTGTATTGATGTTTGTGTAATTTGTAACCTCATTACCAGCTGCAGCAGTCACAACCAGCTTATAACCAGGCACCTCAATAGGCGTTGGCAAGCTATACGTACTATCAGTGGCCGTATCAATTGTCTTAGTTTCTGCTGCAATTTGCGTCGCGTATGAAGCTGGCAAGCCTGTTACAGTTGTCTTAACCGTTTGCTTGTTGGCCGTGAAATAAATCCAAATTGTTTGATCACTTGAATCGTCCGAGTCAAACGATCCATTCAAATAACCGGCATTAATTGAATAACCCGCCTTCGCCCAAACCAAATCACTATATCCATCGGCAGTTGAAAAAGCCTCAGTTGCCCAACCTGACAATTGTTGTGCTGGCAAAGCATTAGCTACACCGTTAACAACGTATCGAACCATGGCAGTCTGGCGCGTTGCAAACTTCAATACCATGTCGTTTGCGTGTGAATTCTTTTCAAGCGTCTGTTTACCTACGACGGTAACATCAGATGCAGAAACCAACTTGTACTTCTGACTATCAATATTTGATGGTGCTTGATAAGCATAATCGTCGATTTGGTAATTTGGAGAGGCGTAAGCTACACCAATTTTGTCACCAACGTTTGCCTTGATTTGTGTATCAGCCGCGATTGTATTACCAGCAGTATCTTGATACTTAACAGTCACTGAATTAGGAACCAGTGTTCCTGAAAAGTGCATGTCCTTACCAGTAATTGGGTTGTACTGGGTAACATCGATTGATGCTTCCATCACAGCTCCATTACCACCGGTAACACCCAACAATCCAAGCGACAAAACACCCTTAGCCAACAATTCTTGTGGCAAAGTATATGTCCACGTCAGATATTGACTCTTATCATTTACGTCTGTTGATCCTGGCTTAGGCATTGATGCCGTCAAAACGTGAGTGGTGGCATCATAGCTCAAGAAGTAAGGCATTCCAGTCGTTAGAATTCCGGCTGGCACCGAGTTTTGAGTCGTTGAAGAATAACTCGTACCCTTACTAGTGTTTTGCGTATATTGCACTCCGCCAGTTCCGTTCGTCAAATTACCGCTACTGTCCGTGGTACGGAATCCAGCAACTGGGTAGCCGTTCTTTTGATACGTTTCATTAGTGTTGGTACCAAACGTTTGGTCACCCTTGTTTGAGTTGTAGAAAAAGTCAATTCCAAACGCAATGGCGTCGGGCAAACCACCAATTCCCAAATCACCGTTTGTTCCACCGATAGTACCCGGGTCAGTTGGTGATAGGAAGAGTCCCAAAAAGTCTCCAGCTGGATAAGTTGATCCACCTTGGAAGGCATTTTGCTTACCATCAACCGTTGGCAACTTAGTTACACGAGAATCTGAGTGATTTGACATAAAGAACTTACCAGTAATCGTAAAGTTTCCTGACAAATCCATTTGATACTTATAAGTAACGTTTCCGGCAACCGGCTTAACAGCTGCTTGTTTTGTACCATCAGCACTCGTAACACCAGTTAGGTTGTAATATTGCGTATCATCATTAGCGAAAGTCGTTGAAGTTAGACCGCCATCTGTAGCTGACGGTACATCTTGCGTGTTTTTAGGCTTATCAGTTGGGTCAGAATCTGGCGTTGACGTCCAACTAGTAAGTCCCGTTCCCTCTTTAATAGTTGAAGTCGTTGTCTTTGAGACCGTTCCACCAGTCACAAATTCGTTATAAATTTGTTCGTCATTGTACCCCAAAATCAACGCATCACGCGTCTTTCCAGCATCAACCTCCGCGTCCGAAACTTCATTGATGGCTTTGTCCTGAATAGGATCGACAACAAAACGGAACTCATCATAAAGACCCGTTGCCTTCAAATCAGCAACGACCTTTGCGAATTGGTTTGTTGCCGCATCAACAATCAAGTCACCATATGCAGACAACTTAGCAGATGCATTGAATCGTGAAACATTCAAGTTCACGTATGCAGTTTGTGCTCGTTCAAGCACATCCTCTTTTACGCCGCGCTTGTCAGCAGCTGCCATTTGATTGCTTGTTGTAGCTCAAAAGTCATGTTGTTGACAACGTTATAAACCGTCATCATCAACATGTTCGCGTACTCGACCTTCACGTGATCGGCTTGGTATTGTGCTGAGTTCAAAGATTGTGCAACACCACTCGCTTCTTCGACAACGTGAGCAACCAATGCTTCCATCGCCGTGTTACGCACAACGTTATCCGTCGTTGAGGCAGCAATTGCAGCTGAGTCTGCAGCCGTAACGCTGTGCATTTCAGCAACAATTGACGTCACAACCGTTGCCACTGACTTAGCTGAATCAACTGAATATGAAGCTCCCGCAGTTGAGCTTGCAACAGATGACACTGCTGTTGATGACGCAGTTGAAGAAGCCACTGAGCTGGCTTGACTTGCAGATGATGCGACTGATGACGCAACTGATGACGTTGCACTGCTATCTGACGCAACTGAACGCGTTTGTGACGTGCGTGCACTGCTTGATTGCGTTGCTTCTGATTGCGCACTCAAAGAAGCTGACGTTTCACCCTTCACGTCAGCTGAACTAGTTTGTGCACTAGATGATGCATCTGATGCTGATGAAGCAACGCTGTCTGATGGCGCTTCACTCGTTGCAGGCGCAGCTGATAGAACCACCACGTTCTCTGAATTTGGTGCGTTACCCTGCTCAGATGTATCAACCGTTTGTGAGTGATCGACATCTTGATCGTCGGCGTGAGCGGTCCCACCTGCCATAAATGCGCCAATCAAAGAAAGGGTCGCCATGCTAGCGAAGACCCACTTCTTCCCATCCTTATACATCTTGTACCGCAGTCGACGGTCAAACATGTTTTTCTGTAGGTTCATTTTCATAAAACTAATACCCCAATTCTCCGTAGCAAACCTCACTACGTAAACAAAGCCTCTAACTCCTACGAGCCTTCTCTCTTTTTCGAAAACTTAAAAAACTTTATATAATTTCGACAATACTAACAATTATAAAGTGTTTTTCAGCCTTCTGCTTACTTCTAGTCACCTTTTTTGTTCCGTATTCGCAACATTTTTTAAAAATCTAAAATTTTCTAATTGACAGCTTAATAAAAATGCACCGACCATGAATTTTCCTATCCATAGTCGGTGCATGACGCTTATTCATTTTTATGCATATTAATCCAAATTTTGCTCGTATGCCTTTATCCACTTATCCACAAGTGATAAATCGTAACCTTTGCGGAACAGCGCTGCTTTTAGTCGCTTTTTGAATTCCCAGCCCTCATATTGGCGGTAACGATTGGCAGCTGAAGTCGCATCACGGTCAAGATTATCCCACTCTTGGTCGTCGTCCGCTTCATTATCAACCTCAAAGCGTTTCACTGCCGCATTAACCAACTTGCTGTCATACCCCAGTTGGGCCAACTTTTGCTTTGTTTTTTGAACGGCCATAAAGTGCGATTGCCTTGCGTACTTCGCCATCAATCGTTCAACCTTATCGTCCAACTGATCAACTTGGTCTTCTTCAGAGTATTCAGCCAAGGCATCTTCGATCAAGTACTTATCTACACCCAACTGTTGCAGCTTCGTGCGAACACCACGCGGACCCAACTTACCTGAATGAATCGCCGAACGGACATACTCTTCAGCAAAACGCGCATCATCAATAACGTTCGCTGCTTCAAGTCGATCAATCACATGCGCAATTACCAGCCCCGGAAACTCATTTTCCTTCAACTTGATAATGACTTGCACCTTAGAACGCATGCGACCAGTCGCATAGACCAACGCCTTCGTATAGGCTTTTTGTTCAAACTCTGCAGCTTCAATTTCTTTCAGTGCGTCATCTTCCAGCTCAGTCCCTTTGAACAAATCATACTTAATCAATATTTTCTCATCAACCGCTAGGGCAAATTCATCATCAAGATAAACGTTATAACGTCCCGGCTTGCGTTGTCGTGTGACTTTCGTAACCTTCTTCATGTCATCCACCCCCATCGTTTCTTTCATTAAGTTTAACCTAAATACAAAAAATCGTACAGTCCATTATCGAACTGTACGATTTCGTTATTCAGTCTACTGTTTGTCTTCGCTGTAGAACCAGCCAATGGCAAGCCCCGCTGAAATCGATAGCAACAACAAGACAGCAATCGTCATGACAAAGTCACGCTCTGCTCCCGTTTCGGGCAACATCACATTTTGGGACTTGATGTCATTGGTCACAACCGACTTGGCCACAACCGTTGCCGACGGCGTTGTTTCAACAGGTTGCACTGTCGCCACATTGGTCACCCCTGACTCAGGTTGCGGTGCTGGATTTGGTGTTGCGAGTGGTGCCTTAGCCTTTGGCACATAACGAACAATGACATCAGCCATCTCTGGCGTCGTCAAAACATCCCCACGCACAACCAATTGATCGGCTGTGTAATCTGGCACGAACGGTGAAACCACGCCGGCAACACTAACTGGCTGCCAAACAATTTCACCCGTCACCAGATCACGGTCACCAGTCATTGCGACCGTCTGCGTCACCATTTCAGGCGCTGGTACACCAGTCGCCGTCTCATAATGTACATGACGTGTCACTTCTTGCGTCACCTGTTCATGGCGGTGCGCCAGCACAACTTGATACGTTGGCATTTCAGTCGTGAACGTTGCCTTAACCGGTATTGTATCTTGAACCAAGTCATAACCAGCAGCCAAATAACTATCCGTTATTGACTGAGTACGACTAAAATCAACATCGCCATCCGTCACACCAGCAATCGCCACATTGCGCAACTCACGTCCTGTCGTTTGATCAACAAACACAACGTGGACTTGCTGTGGTGCAGGTGTGTACGTCACATCGACCACCCAATCTGGGGTCGGCTCAGCCAAGTTAGCGTCTGGTACAACCTTGATATCAACTTGATAACCAGCCTTGACCGGCGTTGATACGGCTGACATCTTTTGCTCAGACCACTTGATATGACCCGTCACCAAATCCATCAAACCATGCAACACAACGGTTTGGGTTTGCGCTGCTGGCACTGACGTCTCATCGGTTGCCCAATAATGAATTTGACGCGTCACGTAATTACCAACCGGCGCCATATCATGTCGCAAGTGAACCGTAATCGTTTGGTTGACCTGAGTGGCCTTATCAAATGTCATAGCCCCCGTTTGGTCAACGTGCGTCATGACATAGTTCGGAACATATGACGGTGCGAAAGCGACCGCATCACCCGTCAAACCAGTCAAATCATCACCCGTCATCACAACGCGACCCGCCTGATCATCATCGACGTACACAACGTGAACGCGTTGCGTATCGCGTTCATACTTCACAACTGATACACCATCCATCGTTGGCGTTGCATGGCCAACGACTGACAAACGCTTGGCGTGATAACCAGCAACCGTTGGTGTTTGTACCGTCACAAACGTAACGTCACCCGTCTTCGCATCCACGGTCACACCAGGCGCCGTAGTTGTAAACGTTGCGCTACCAGCTAGTTCGTCGTCAGTTACTGCATCAACCTTAACAACGCGACTCACTGGGACTGATACTTCAACGCGCTTCGGCGTGTCATCCCCAGCGCCGACGTAAATCACGGTTTGTGATTCCGTCAATTGTTGCGTGGCAGACTTCACACCATGACGCAAATGAACAGTGAATTGTTGGTCGCTGTTTGTTTGTGCATCAAACGTTGGTTGATCCGGCAAATCTTGCGCAACAAATTCATAACCAGCCGCCTCATATTGACGTAACGTTTCCGCTGAAACTGCCGTATCGATTTCATCACCAGTCTTACCCGTGAGCGTCAAATCCGTCAACGTCTTACCAGTCGTGTCATCAACAAAGTGGATCACCGTGCGTTGCTCATCAGCCGTGTACGTCACCGTATCTTGTGCTGTTTGGCCAACTTGTGCATCAGCCGTCACCACGGTTTGGTCAGCCGTATAACCGGCGACTTCAGGGGTCTCGATTGGCTTAAACACCACAACACCGGTAGCGCTTACCGTTCCTGGTTGCGCATCAGACACCGCATATTGCGTTTGACCAATTTGCTGACCAGTCACTGTATCCAATGTCTTGGTTGTCACAACCATCACTGTTTGCGTCACCGTCTTTGGCGTTTGGTCACCCGCTCCACGGAAGTATACCGTGTGCTTAGTTGGTACAAGTGCCTTCTCGGTCGTTTGGCCGTGGCGTAGCGTCACAACAAAGTGTTGCGTCGCGTTAACATCGCGGTCGTACGTTGCGTCGGTCGGCACATCAGTCACCACTTCATAACCGTTAGCAACTAACTTCGCAACCTCATCATGGATTGTCTTGAAGTCAATTGCGCTATCCGTCGTACCACGCAACTCATATTGACCAGTTGCTTCACCAGTTGTCTCATCGGCAATCGTTACATCAGCTACTTGTACGGCTGGCGTGTAGTGAACGGTTGTTGTCGACTTTGGCACGTCGACTGTCGTCGTTGCTGTTACAGCTACTTGATCAGGTACATAACCAGCCATTTCCGGTGACATCACCGTTTGATAGCTAACCGCACCCGTTTCAGCATTAACCACCACATCAGCATCTGATGACGTGTAAGTTGGCGCCGTGGTTTCAGCGCCCGTCACCTCATCCACCATCACCGTGCGTGAGACATTAACCGTTCGCGTCACATCAGGCACGGCTGTTGGTGCCCCGACATAGTGAACTGTTGTTTGCATTGGCACATCAGTGACCACTTCATGGGTCTGGTGCGTCAAATGAACGGTATAACTTGGCGTTGCAACGACAAAGTGATCCACGTTAGCTGCCGGCACGTCCGTCTTAACCAACGCATACCCGCGACCGAGCCACTTCGTTTGTGCCGTCATCACTGGCGTCGTATCAATTGCATCATCTACATGACCATCCAAATGAACCGTCGCCAACGTTTCGCCCGTCACATCGTCAACAATCGTCGCTGTTGCCGTAGCTGCATTTGGTGAGTACCAAACTGTACGGTCAGTGTTCTGCACAAGCAACGTTGCACGACCGGTGAACTTCGTCTTATCTGGCGTGTATCCAGCCTTCACCGGCACACCATCAACCGTTGGGAAAATTGCCACTTGTTGCGTTTCATCATAGGTTGCCCCTGATGCCGTCCAAGTTGGCGCCTGATAATCACTGCCGTATTTCGCCGCGTCAGCTGAGGCAATTTCACTGTTCGTCACCAAATCAACATCATAGTGACGCGTCACAACCGCCGATTGCACCAAGTCCGGTGCAACGACCATGCTATCGTCAGTGCGGTAATGTGTTGTCGTTGTTAGCGTAACGTCACTCGTTGCCATTGACGTCGCGTGCTTAAACGTCAACGTGAAACTTTGGTCAGCTGAACTGTCACGATCGTAAGTCGTTGCTGCCAAGTTCGACGTCGTGAGGACAAAGTGCTTGCCTTCATAATTCGTCACCGCTTGTGAAGCAGCGGCAAAATCAATCGGCGCATCCGTTTGACCAACCAAACGCAACGTCGCCATCGTTTGACCAGTTGTTTCATCAACCAGCGTCACCGTGGCTGTTTGCTTGGCTGGCGCATACGTCACCGTTTCGCTAGCCGTTGGTACAGCATAGGTCGCGTGACCGGTTGTTGTTATCACGTCCGGCGTGTAACCCGCAACCGTTGGCGTCCCAACTGGTGCAAACGTCACCGCACCCGTCGTGTCATTGACCGTCGCTAGTTGCGTCCCCTCTGCTAAGGCGTAGTTAATCTTAACTTGCCCCGTGACAGCATCGGTCGTTGTTAAACGCGTCACCGTGGCCGTTTGCACAGCATCACTTGGCGTTTGGTCACCGGCCCCCACGAAGTGAACCGTATTCGTGACCACTTCACTGTCAGTGACGTGATTCAAATGATGACGCAGCGTCACAACGTACGTTTGGTTGACGTCATCAGCATTATCATAAGTTGCTTGGCTTGGTTCACCATCAGCAACCACCTCATAACCGGCCGCAAGCAACGAGTCCTTCACGTGCGTTGCCGTCGTGAAATCCATCGTCGCATCAGTCACGCCAGCCATGCTTGTCTGCGCGACCACTGCGTTGTCAGCATCGACATCCTTAAAGACAACCGCTGCCTGTTGGGCATCCGCCGTATAGTGCACTGTTGTCGTGAACGTTGGATGAATCACCGTTGCTGTTGGCGTTACCACTGCCTCATCAGCCGTGTAACCCTTAACAGTCGGTGTCTGAACAGACTTAAACGTCACATTTCCATTACCGTCGACCGTCACATTTGCGGTCTTAGCAACATAAGTTGGCGCCACAAATGCACTACCGTATGATGTTGCATCAGCGGCCGTAATCACTTGTGATGTGACAGCATCAACCGACTCAGTCATCGTCACAACCGCTGAATCTGTTTGGGTTGCTGGCGTTTTAACACCAGCGCCCGTGTACGTTACGGTCATTGAAACCGGCACATCATGTGATTGTGCGACAACCTTGTGCTCTAGATGAACAAAAAACAGTTGCGTATCCTTTTCATCCGTCGTGTAATTCTGTGTCGACTCAATCAAATATGAATCTGCAGGATTTGCAACCAATTGATAACCAGCATCCAGGTATTGTTGCAACACATCTTGCGCATCCGCAAAATCAATTTGTTGACCGGTATAGCCACCCAAATCAACACGCGTCAATGTACCGCCACCCATCGTGTCGTCCTTAAAGATGACACGGGCCAACTGTTGCACTGCGTGATACATCACGTTCGTTACCGCACCCGGTTGGTCGAACGTGGCATGCCCGGTCACTTCAGTTGGAATACGGGTATAACCCGCAAGTGGTGGCGTCGCAACCGTTGCGAACGTAATGTGTCCAGCGTCATCAACCTTAGCCAACGCCTTGCCCGACGTCACCTCATAGGTCGGCACATGGTAATTCGTGTACGCACTACCAGCTTCTTCTGACACATCCGAACCAGTCACCATATCGACCATGTGCGTCTGTGTCACCACAACTTGCCCCGTGTAATCTGGTCGCGTTGTATCCGTACCAAGGTAGTGAATTGTATTCGTCGCCACGACCGATTCTGTCACCATGCTACCCCGGTGTTTCAACGTAATCACCCAAGATTGACTTGGAACCAAGCCATCTTGTTGGTCATCAAAGTATGACGTGCCTTGAATTGGGTTATCAACGACTTCATAGCCAAGCGCTGACAAGCTCGTCAGCATCGACGTCACGTATTCAAAATCAATGGCTTGGCTCGTCTTACCCTTCAAATAGGTCGTCCCAATCGTTGCATAGCTACCACTGTCCGTTAACTTCATGGTGTCTTCGAGTTCAACCAACGCGCGTTGATCATATGGTGAGTATTGCACCACTTCTTGGACATTTAAGTTTTCAAACGTAGCCAACGCCGCAATCTCATCTGGCTTCACTGAATAACCTGGCAAAGTTGGACTTGGCACGACATGGAACATGATGGTTCCCTTATTAGCATCAACCGTTGCGATTGCTGAATCAGCTGCGTTCACTAACGCGAACTGATCTGCTTGATACGCAGAACCATAGTCACTCGCATCAGTCGCAGCAATCGATTCACCCGTTACGGCATCGACTGCGTAACGACGGTTCACTGCAACGCTTTGATGGACTGTGCCAGGATTGTTTTCCGCCCCGACGTACGTCACCGTGTTTGTTGCAACCTTACTCTCAGTCTCAAATGACACACCGTGCGTTACGTGAATCGTGTAATTTTGATCCACCTTTGCATCGCTATCAAAGACGCCTGAACTTGGGACAGTTGTTGAAACTAGGACGTATCCCTTAGCCAACATGCTTTGTAGCGTTGTTTCTGCAACCGTCGTATTCATCGACTCCTGCGTTGCACCAGTTAGCACGAAATCATGCAGAACATCATGATTTGCATCAGCCATATCATCAATTATCTTGATGTCAGCATGCTGTTCTTCTGGCACGTAAGTCACCACTGTAGTCACAGTTGGTGTTTGCCAAGTCGTGGTTTGGTTCACGACAGCATTTGAATCAGTAATTGTGTAACCGGCCAAAACCGGGCTCGAAACTGATGTGAAGCTCGTATCCCCAGTTATCGCATCAGCCGTTGCAGCATCCCCTGACGTTACAGCAAACGTCGGTGCCTTGTAATCCGCACCGTAAGCTGATGCATCAGCAAAATCAATCACGTGACCTGTCACCTGATCAACCGACTGTGTTTCAGCGACTGTTACTTGGCGAACCACTGAAGCCGGCGTTGGCACACCTGCCCCAGTAACCACATAACTAATCGTTGCTGTCATTTGAACATTTGATGATACTGCCGTTACGTGGTGCTTCAACGTGACCACATATGACTGACTAATTACTGAACCATCAGCAACCGTGTCGTAAAGCGCACTCGTTGGCACAGTCGTTTGAACTAACTCATAGCCTGATGCTAGATAGTTCTTTTGCATTTGGGCAATGCGACTAAAGTCGATGGCTTGCGACGTCACCCCATTTAGCGCGACATCAGACAACGTTTGACCAGTCGTTTGATCCGTAAACGTCACTTGTGCACGTTGCATATCCGGCGTGTAAGTCACCGTGGCAATCGTGGTTGGTGCAGCCGGTGTTGCTGTTAATTGCACACTGTTTTTATCCGGCGTGTATCCCGCAATCTTTGGCGTTGCCAGTTGCGCAAACGTCAGTGCTCCCGTTGTTTCATTAACCGTCGCATTCTTGGCTGTTGTGGTATAAATTGGCGCGTTGTAATCATCGCCATAGCCAGCAGCATCCTCGCTTGCAATCACACTATCTGTCACCATATCAACAGATTCATGATGCGTCACAACCGCTGAAGCCGTGACCGACACAGGCGTCTGTTGGTCTGCGCCACGGTACAACACTGTTTCAGTAACCGTCTGGTCCGTCGCCATCATTGACGTTTGGTGCTTCAAAATCACATCAAACGTTTGGTTTTGGGCATCATTGTGGTCAAACGTTGCACCAGCTGTACGACCATCAGTCACGACAACATAATGCTTTGCCAAGTAGCTCGTTAACTGATCTTGCGTGATAGCAAAATCAATTTTGCCGTCCGTACGACCGTTAATATTCATTGACGTTAGCACAGTGTCGCCAGTGGTCTGATCGATAAAGCGGACTACTGCCAATTGTGGATCAGCCGTGTAAGTCACTGTATCAGTCGTCGTTGGGTTCGCAAATGTCGCGTGGCCAGTAACTTTGGCTGGGTTCGCAACATAACCCGAAACTAGCGGGCTAGTCACCTCGTTAAAGGTAATCGCACCCGTCGTCGCATCAACCGTTAATGTCTTCACACTTGTTGCATAACTTGGTGCAAAATAATCGCTACCAAATGCCTTGGCATCAGCTGACGTGATGATTGACTTTGTCACCGCATCAACGGCAACTGTTTGCATCACGACACCAGATAGAACAGCTGATGACAACTTAATCGCACCCGCATCACCATACAAGACTGTCTCTTGCGCCATTACTGACGTTGTTGCCGCTGTGACACCATGACGCAGAATGACCGTAAATGTTTGGTTCACGGCATCGTCGCTGTCATATGTACCACTCGTTGGCAAACCGTTCGATACCACCACGTAACCCTTAGCCGTCAAACTAGCCAAAACTTGTTGTCCGAGGGTCGCATCAATTGCACCACCTGTTTGCCCAGTGACCGCCACACTCATCACTTGGTGGTTGTCGCGCATTTGGTCAATAAAGACAAAACTAGCTGATTGTGCATCTGGTGTATAAGTCACCTCAGTTTGCACGGTTGGTTGCAACCAAGTTGTCGTGTTTGAAACTGCAGTCACATTCGGCGTGTAACCCGCGACGTCCGGTGTGTCAATCGTCTTAAACGTCACCACACCAGCCTTTGCGTCAACTGTACCAGCACCTGAACCCGTAAAGCTTGGCGCTGTCAAACTCGTCGCATAGCTTGCTGTTGTGTCTGCCTTAATTTCTTGATTCGTTACCGCATCCTTTAGATAGTTGCGCGTTACAGCAACAACTTCTGAACTTGGCGTTGGCGTCGCAACCCCAGCCCCGGTATAGGTCACATTATTCGTAAATGTCTTTGTTTCTGATGCCGCGAGTGTTTTGTGAACCAAAGTAATCGTATAACTTTGGTTACCCTCAGTTCCAAACGTATCCGTCGTTTGGCGAACATCTGACTTCACCGCATAGCCGTGGTCTAAATAGCTCGTCAACGTTTCGTCAACAACAGTCGCACCATCCCCTTGTGCCACCAACTGACCCGTGCGACCAGCAATGGTGACTTGGGCAAGTTGTGACCCGGTCGTTTCATCAACCAGCGTGACAACTGCGCTTTGTGGGTTTGCGGTGTAGACGACTGTTGTTGTCGCCGTTGGCTTAGCAAACGTGACTGTCTTATCAACTTGGGTTTGCTTGGTTGTATAACCAGCCAAACTTGGACTAGGCACTAACGCGAACGTAATCGTTCCGTCGGCACTTACACTAGCGACATCTGTCCCATCAACCACTTCATACGTTGAAGCAATTGGCGTTGTCTTATCACGGTGCAAATCAACCGTGTAGTTGTGCACGATTGTTGCTGTTTGTGAGATTGTTGTTGGCGTCTTGGCACCAGCACCACTATAGATGATGGTGTTAGTGGCCTTAACTGATTCGCTGACCTCGCTCGTCACGTGATAGAAGCCGATTGTCAAAATCTGATCTTTGGCATCATCGTTATCGAACGTTTGTCCAGCCAAAATAGCTGTCGCCGCACTATCAAGCGTCAACGTCTTATCAGCCAATTGGTCAGCGACTTCCGCTTGGACTGTCGCCAAATCCATCGCTTGACCCGTCAAACCAGTCAACGGTACGCGGTCAATTTCAGTACCATCTGTCATATCCTTCAAGATGATAGTTGCTTTTTGTTCAGTTGCTTGATAATTAACCGTCGTCGTTGACAACTTGTTGCCGTCAACGCTGTTGTGACCAGTTACCGATGTTGCGTCAGCAGAATAACCTGATACAACCGGTGTTACGACCGTATCAAATGTCATCTTGCCACTGGCATCAATCTTACCGGCGCCACTACCAGCATAGGTAGGCGCAACATAATCACTGCCATACGCGCTTGCATCACCAGCAGATAGCACCTTCCCAGTTACTTGGTCATACGCCGCGGTCGTTGTCACCACAAGTTGTTGCGTGACAGCACTTGGCGTATCGTCACCAGCGCCTGTGTAACGCACCGTATTTGTGTACGTTGCACTTGTTGCAGACAAAGCCAGCTGATGCTTCAAAACAACCGCAAAACTTTGGGTCGCAACATCGTTATTATCAAAAACACTTCCGGCTTGTGTGGCGTTTGTAACCACAACGTAGTGCGCCTTCACGTAATTTGAAATCACCGCTGCGACGGCATCAAAGTTAATTGCAACACCCGTCTTACCATCGATAGCAATGCCTGACTGCAAGTACGATTGTGTCGTTTGGTCAAAAATCGTGACTACCGCACGTTGATCATTCGGCGTGTATGTCACCACAAAACTAGCCGTCGCACCAGTTGTGCCTGAAACCGCTTGTTCTGCATCTTGCAAAGTTGCATATGTCTTCCCGCCGGCCATCACCGTATAGCTGTAACCCGAAGTCGCAAGTGTCGCGTCTGTGTTGGCAAAGCTTGTTGCAACACCCGATTTAACGGCAACCTTTTCAGATTGTTGACTACCTGGGCGTGCCACAGTTGTTAACGTTGCATGGCCCCAGGCTGCGTCCGCCTTCGCGACATTCGCGTCCAAACCGGCTTGCGTCACTTGATTCGTGACATCTTGCATCGTATCCATCAAGTTTCCGATTGGCTCAGTGTCGATAACCGCATCATCTGACGCCAGTTGTTGACTGATTTTAACCAGCGCGGCTGATTGCTTTTGCGCATCTGCATAATCATTTGCCAAACTTCTGTTAGCTGGATATTGCGCCGTCAAAGAACGTAATTGACTCAAAGCGACGTTCACAATTGCAACTTGTGACGCCACACTCGTTTGAGCCGTTGCAACTTGATTGTGAGCAGCTCCGTGCAACACATAGATTGCCTCTGAACCAGCTGAACTACCAATCGTTGAGTCGTTGACGGCTTGTGACAAAATGTCACCCGCTATGGCAGACTCACTCGCCGTATTCACCATCAAAGAACCGATCGTTTTAGCCGTAACGCCAGACGCCATAACAGCTGCTGAATCACTAGCAAATGCTGAGGCAACTGATTGCAAACGGGCGTATTGTGACGTCGCATTCGCCAATGCTGATTTAACTGCAGCGTAGTTGGCTGACGCACTTGAGGCAACCGGTGCCAACAAACTAGCCATGTTTGCTAGGTCGTTAACAACAGCTGACGCACTGGCGAGTGCACTATCCATCGTCGTCGCTTGCCCATAAAGCGTCACCGCGGCCGATTGTTGCAAGAAGCCAGTGTCCATCACCGCTCCCGCACCACTCGCAGCACTCATCACCTTTTGGAACATACTTGCTGTTGCTGAGGCAACTGATTGCGTGGCAACCGCCGCACTTGATAGCGCTGTTTGATCCTTAGCGTTCGCCACAGCAGCTTGCGCACTACTTAGCATTTGAGCTTCACTGGCCAATGAGGATGCAATCGCACCAACCGATCCAGCAGCAGCCGTCGCACTACCGAAGGCAACCAAACTATCCCAACTCAAGTGCGTCAAAGCACCCCAAAGATTGTTGATAGCTGCTGATCCCAACGCTGATTGGGTGGTCGAAGCTGCCACTGAGGCATTATTAACGTTCTGCGTAGCCGTCATGTTGTTATTCAGCAACGCCAACTTGTTCATCACCAAAGCAACTGATGAACTCAACGCCACTTCTGATGCGTACGCTGAAGCATAGGCTGAATGGTTTGCCGCTGACAAAGCTGAATTGGCCAAAGCAATTGCGCCAGTCAAAGCTGATTGGGCGGCACTCATTTGCACCATGATCGAACCAGCTTGTGACAGTGTGGCGCTCAAAACTGGTTGACCAGTCGCTGCGCTAGAAATCTTTTTATAGTATGACGAAGCTGTTTGTGCATCAAAATTAACTTGTTGTGCCAAGCTGGCCGTTGATGCATCTGAACTAGCCGGTGTTGTCGCCAAGACTTGTGTCACAGTCACGACCGTTCCAGCTGACTGGGCCGAACTCGACAAACTTGCTAATGTTTCATCCGTTAATGATGAACCTGGTGCGACCGAAATCGTCACCGTTTCACTCGTCGCTGAAACACTTGAGGTACTGGTACTGGTACTTGTGCTTGAACTAGCACTCACCGGTACGCTACTCATCACACTAGCACTAACCACGCTGTCGGCAACGCTTGTATTCATACTTGATGAGGGCGTGTTAACCAAGCTGCTACTCATACTCGTATTATTTAAACTACTCAAAACAGATGCACCAGCTACACTTGTGCTTGCATCCGTCGCTGCCATTGGCGTAACACCCGCGGCGGACGAAGCCAAGTTAACCGTAGCTTGCTGCATCTGCGTCATCATTTCAATTTGTTGATCAGTCAACACGGTTGTGTCGGCTGAAGCTGTGACGGCATGAACGCCCATCATCGCTAGCCAAACACTACCAGCAATCACCCAGCTCTTTCCCGCTTTATACAACTTTTTGCGGTTGAACTTCTTGGTGACTGCCATCTTTGGCATAACCTGTCTCTTCATATCCCTATTTCCCCACTTCTCTTCACTTACATTTTACCAGTGTTTAGAAGCGGTGACCGTTACGGCTGTCACCTTGGTGTCCCAAATATGACACACCTTTC
This sequence comes from Weissella confusa, assembly GCA_041871065.1. NCBI lineage: Bacteria > Bacillati > Bacillota > Bacilli > Lactobacillales > Lactobacillaceae > Weissella > Weissella confusa. The sequence continues at coordinate 1,796,262 of CP168942.1, forward strand.
ATGAAAGTCTGTCATTTTTGACAAAGCCTTTGGTACCGCGGGTTTCCGGAGCCTATCCATCGAATTGTCCCGTTTTCGATACACCTTTTTAGAACTTCCGCGCTCGCTTACATTAAAAAAGCTTAAACTGGATATTGCTTACTTTTATTTATTACATTAGGTAAGCAGAGAGAATTTAGGGGTTGTTATACATAATGAGTACATCAAAGACGTCACGTCGTTTGTTGCTAAGCGCCGTCGTACTAAGTGCGATGACCTTAACATCACCAATCGTTGTTTCGGCTGCCGATGGATTTTCCGTTTCTACGCCAGTTTCAACGGTTGATGTTGCAAACGGCTTTTTAACATTTGATAAGCAGACATCTGCCGACCAAAAGTGGTTGGTACCAAGTGGAAAATGGTATTTTTCAGTTAACACGGCTGACATCAATGCCGGTTTGAAGAATCCAGAAGTCCACGCGACATACGTGAGTGCGTACGGAACAAAGACGCAATTGACCTTCAACGGTGACGGGACGCAAACTTTGCGTGGCGACCGCGGCGTCAACTATCAAGTCCAAGTGAAGAATGGTGAAGTGGTTCTTTACAACGGCGGTTCAAACGCCTCAATGGACATTCCGGTTCGCACGACACAAACAACATATTTCAAGGACACGAACGGTCATGATATTTTGGCCAGCGTTGTACAAAACAACGCCATCATTGGCCAACACTACACGACAACGGCCAAGACGATTCCTGGTTACACATTGGTTGACACGCCAATCAATGCATCAGGTACGGTTTCAAATCAAAAGACGACCTACGTTGTTGGCACGACTACCAAAGAGCCACTTTACGATGACTACGGTAACCAATGGGCGATTTCAACTAAGACCATTACCGACGAAGCTGGTTCTGTAACTGAGACGCTACAAATCACTGATGAAGATGGTGATCCCGTTAGCCCTGTTTTGCGTCCTAGCGAAAACGGTCCAATCGCACCTGGTGCATACGGTACGTTTGCCAACATCAGTCGTTATGGTGCGCCATATGCGACGTTGTATCTAACGAACCACAACATCGAACCAGATACGGTAACGTACACGTATAAGAAGAACCAAGAGAGTGCCAAGATTGTCTTCCGCACGCCAGATGGTTCACCAATTGGTAGTGATCAAACGATTACTGGAAATTACGGGGACACACCTTCTTACACACCACCTACTATTCCTGGTTACAAGGTGACGAAGGTGCCAACATTTAAGCCATTCGACGATAACGGTACGCCAACGTACACATTCGTCTACACGCCACTTACTGAAAAGGTAACGGTTAAGGCACAAGTCATTGACGAAAAAGGCAACCCAATTTCAGATCAGTATTTGAAGATTGATAAGTCTGAGTTCACTGGTGACTACAACACGGCGTTTAAGATTGGTGTCCCAACGTTGACCGATACCAATGAAGCTGCAAAGTATGAATACGCTGGTGCAGCCACAAACACTGATCCAGATAAGGCATACTATGACGCGACAAACAAGGTTGTTAACGGTACGTACAAGGCTGAAGATAGCGTTGTGACATTCTACTTCCGTGAGAAGCCACAACCGGTTGTTCCAGCTGAGCCGGCAACACCAACGGAACCTGAAAAGCCAACAACGCCTTCAGAACCTGCGACACCAGCTCAACCTGAAACGCCGGCAACGCCTACGCCTGCTGAGCCTGAACAACCAACGAAGAACCCTGATTTGACGCCAGCTACTAAGCAGTCAACGGTCACGGTCGACTACGTTACTAACGGTCACACGTTGGAAAACCCACCTGCACGCTCAGAAACTGGCGAGCCTGGTGGCGACTTTACGTTCGAGGTGCCTAACAAGCCTGGTTACACACCACGCATCAACGGCAAGACGACCACGACAGGAACGCACACAGTGACCTTCCCTGATGGTGGCGATGTCACAAACATTGTGGTTGATTACGTGCCTACTGAGCAAACCATCACCGTGCACCACGTTGATGAAAAGGGTAACCCAATTGCGCCTGATGTTAAGATGACTGGTTTGACTGGGGATGCCATGACGGCTGAAGCCTACACACAAATCAAGGGTTACACTGTTAAGGGTAACGATACGCAAACTGGTACTTTTGGTACCGATACGGATTTGACTTTCGTTTACACCAAGAAGACTACGACAGTCACGATTCACCCATACACGCGTGATAAGAACGGTAACCGCGTTGAAATTCCTGGTCAATCACACGACGTTGAAGTTCCTTGGACGGATGGTCAAACTGATGTGCCAGTCAGTGATTTGCCAAACATTCCTTACTACACGCGTAACAAAGATGGTGTTGATGGTGGTTATGTCACAACAGACGGTAACAACATTCGCGTCGACATGACGGTTAACCCACCAGCAATTTGGGTTGAATACACACCTGATACAGACATGCCAATTGTTGGTGAAGATGTCGGCAAGAAGACTGATACGACAGGAACAATCGTACCGGTTGATCCTGACGGCAATCCTTTGAAGACAACTACAGACAACACTTACACTGAAAAGCCTGGTACAGAACTACCAACACCAACTATCCCTGGTTACACAACCAAGTAACAATGGTAACTGTTCCTGATGGTGGTGGTGATATCACGGTCGTTTACACGAAGGTCCCCGATACACCAATTGTGCCAGCACCCGCTGCGCCAACAACGCCACTTGCGCCAAAGCAAGATGCGCCAGTGATCACAACGAACAAGTCAGATAACACGCCCGCTGCAACGGCTACAGTTGTGCCAACAACTGACGCACCAGCAGCTACGCCAGTTCTTACTTCAGCAAATGATGGTAAGAACAATGCCGCATTAATGCTACCTAAGACAGGTGTTTCTGCTCGTTCAAGTTTGTCAGTTATCGGTTTGTTGGTAGCTGGATTGATGGCCATGCTCGCCATGTTCTTCCGTCCAACGCACCGTCACAAGACGAACAAGTAAATATTAGATGCAAAAAGCACACCGCAGAATTACTTCCGCAGTGTGCTTTTATTGTCTATTCAAATTAGATAAATGATGACATACCTGGGTTCAATTCAACAATCTTACCCGTACGCTTGTAGATAATCCACTCAGCGATGTCCGTCACGTAATCTGACGTACGCTTCAAGTAACCAGCAACAACCAAGTAATCAGTTGAAGCAGTTACCAATTCTGGATCTGACTTCATGGCATCGATGGCCATCTCACGGATTTCACCCGTAACATCTGATACTGACATGGCAACTTGTGCAATGGCTTCAGCTGATACAGCATCGTCATTCACGTAGTAATCCAACACATCAGAAACCATCTTTGCAACTGTTGAACCAGTCATACCGACCTTTTCTTCAATTGTAGCCACACGCTTGTTACCCTTCACGTGAATCGTTGAAAGCGCAATGTTACGTGCGTTGTCACCGATTCGCTCCAAAACTGAAACGGCCTTCAAAACCGTCACAATTTCACGCAAATCAGTCGTCACTGGTTGGTACAAAGCAATCATTTCGAAAGTCTTCTTTTCCAAAGCGATTTCGCGTTGGTTGATTGCCTTGTCGCCATCAATAATCTCTTGTGCAGCTTGGCGGTTGTGATCCAAGAATGCTTGTACAGCGTTTTCTAGCGTCTCAGAAACGAGCAAGCCCATCTCCTTAAATGACGTGTCCAAGTCTGCAAGTTCTTCATCAAAATATTGACGCATGACCTATCTCCCCGTTTTTCTGTTAATTCGTTAATTCAGTATATCACAAGACTATCCGAAGCGACCTGAGATGTAGTCTTGCGTTTCCTTCTTAGCTGGATCCAAGAACATCTTCTTCGTATCATCAGCTTCAATCAAATCACCATTCATAAAGAATGCTGTGCGGTCTGAAATACGTGATGCTTGTGCCATTGAGTGTGTCACGATAATCATCGTCAACTTATCACGCAATTGCATCAATGTGTTCTCAACCGCGTGAGCTGAAACTGGGTCCAAAGCGGCCGTCGGTTCGTCCAACAACAAGATTTCTGGTGACGTTGCCAAAGCACGGGCAATTGACACACGTTGTTGTTGTCCACCTGATAGTGACAACGCTGACTTGTGCAAGTCATCCTTCACTTCATTCCAGATAGCAGCTTGCTTCAACGATGTTTCCACCATCTCATCCAAAACAGCCTTGTTCTTTTCACCTGAAATACGCAACCCAAAGGCGACATTATCATAAATTGAGAATGGGAATGGGTTTGGTTGTTGGAACACCATACCGATGTCCTTACGCAATTCAACTGTATCAGTTGTTGGGGCGTAAATATCTTGGCCCTTAAACAAGAACGTACCGTTAACCGTCACGTTGTCCGTCAAATCGTGCATACGATTCAAGGCACGCAAGTACGTTGACTTTCCTGAACCAGAAGGTCCAATCAATGCCGTAATCCCGTACTTATCGTAATCCAAGTTAATGCCGTGCAAGGCTTCCTTTTCACCGTAGTAGAGACGCACGTTTTCAGTTGTCAAAATTTTTTCTGCCATTTGAGTTATGCCTCTCTTAACCAAAGTTTCCGTTCACGTAGTCAATTGTCAATTGGACCTTTGGACGCGTGAAAATCTTACGAGTCAAATCGTATTCAACAACCTTTCCCATGTTGAAGAAGGCTGTGTAATCTGAAATACGAGCTGCTTGTTGCATGTTGTGCGTCACGATAATAATTGTGTACTTTTCCTTCAACTGCATCAACGTATCTTCAATCTTCGCTGATGAAATTGGATCCAACGCTGATGATGGTTCGTCCATCAACAAGATATCTGGGTTCATCGCAATCGCACGTGCAATAACCAAACGTTGTTGTTGTCCACCTGATAGTGACAAAGCTGACTTATTCAAATCATCCTTCACTTCATCCCACAAAGCAGCTTGCTTCAATGACGTCTCAACAATTTCATCAAGTTGCGTCTTGTCGCGCATGCCGTGTTGCTTCAAAGCAAACGTGATGTTGTCATAAATTGACTTTGCAAATGGGTTAGGACGTTGGAACACCATGCCGATGTGCTTACGCATTTCATAAACGTCGACATCCTTTGAGTTGATATCAACATCGCGGTACATGATGTTTCCCTTAACCGTCGCCACGTCATCGTTCATACGATTTAGTGAACGCAAGAACGTTGACTTACCTGAACCAGATGCACCAATCAATGATGTAATCTTGTAGCGTTCAAACTTCAAATCGGCATCTTGCAAGGCCAACTTATCACCGTAGAAGACTTGCAAGTCCTTCGTTGAGAGGGCGACCTCGTGCTTGTCTTCGTCCATGTCGTAGACGTAGCGCTCTGGTTGCTCCTCATCAAAAATCAAATGTTGCTCTTCAGCCATGACAATGTCCTCTTTCTTACTTCGTAGCCGTCAAACGCTTGTACAACACACCACTCAAGTAACGAGCAAAGAAGTTGAACAACAAGACAGCGATGATCAAAACAGCTGATGCACCAGCAGAAACGGCAGCTGCATCTGGCATGATACCTTCTGAATTAACCTTCCAAATGTGAACAGCCAACGTTTCGGCTGGACGCATAATGTTCAATGGACTTGAAACGTTGAATGGGTTCCAGTCCGTAAAGTCCAACGCTGGAGCTGATTGTCCGGCCGTGTAAATCAAAGCGGCAGCTTCACCGAACACACGTCCTGCTGACAAAACAACACCTGTCACGATTGATGGCAACGCAGCTGGCAAAATAACGTGACCAACCGTCTCCCAACGTGACAATCCCAACGCAGCACCTGCCTCACGTTGCAAGTCCGGAATCGTACGCAATGACTCTTCAACCGAACGTGTTAGCAATGGCAAGTTGAAGAACGTCAATGAAATCGCACCTGACAAAATTGAGAAGCCAAGCTTGAATTGCACAACGAACAACAAGAAACCAAACAAACCAACCACAACTGATGGCAATGATGACAAAATTTCAATGGCCGTGCGAATCAAAGACGTCACACGACTCTTCTTGTTAGCATATTCGTTCAAGTAAATTCCCGCTCCCAAGGCAATTGGGAATGAGATAATCATCGTAATAATCAACAAGTACAATGAATTAAATAGTTGAATACCGATTCCACCACCGGCGGTAAAGGCCGTCGCTGGTGACGTCAAAAAGTGCCATGACAAGTGTGGGACACCTTGATACAAGATGTAACCCAACAAGGCAGCCAAAATCAAAATAACGAAGCCGGCAATTGCATAAAGCACAGCACTGGCAATCTTATTCGCTTGCTTAGCGTTCATATTACATGGCTCCCTTCTTAGCAATAGCACGGATAACTGAGTTGAAGACCAATGACATCAACAATAGAATCAATGCCAAACTCCACAAAGCGTTGTTTTCAAGTGATCCCATAACCGTGTTTCCGATACCTTGCGTCAAAACAGACGTCAACGTTGCGGCTGGTGATGTCAAGTTTTGTGGCATCAATGCGGCGTTACCAACAACCATTTGTACGGCCAACGCTTCACCGAAGGCACGTGCCATTCCGAAGACAACGGCTGTCAAAATACCTGGCGTCGCAGCACGCAAGATGACCTTATAAATCATTTGCCAGCGCGTCGCACCCAAAGCCAATGATGACTCGCGGTAGTGACGTGGCACTGACTTCAATGTATCAACTGTCATTGATGTTACCGTTGGCAAAATCATGACAAACAGCACCATCGCACCGGCTAGGATTCCAAATCCTGACCCACCAAATAGGTGACGCATCACTGGCACGATGACTGACAATCCAATAAATCCATAAACAACAGATGGGATACCTACCAACAACTCGGTAACTGGTCCCAAAATCTTAGCCCCACGCTTTGGTGAGATTTCAGTCATAAAGACGGCCGTTCCAATAGCAAATGGCGTTGCAATCAAGGCTGAAATCAACGTTACCAAGAATGACCCAACGATCATTGGGGCAGCCCCAACGTATGGGTGACCATTCGCATCGGTTTGACCTGGCGCCCACTTGGTACCGGTCAAGAAGTCCCAAATATTTACTTTGTTAGCGAAGAACGTTGCCAAACCCTTTGAGGCAACGAACCAGAAAATTGATAGCACAACAACGACAATCAGCAACAAAGCGCCGAGTGACAAGTAACGACCAAAACGGTCCTTACGAGTTGCTGCTGATTGCTTTAATAGTGATTCACGGATGTCATCCATGTTCCCACACTCCTTAATTTACAGCTGTAATCTTTCCGTCCATCGAACGAGAAATCTTCATATCGTGAATTGAAATGTATCCCAATTGGGGAACCAACGTCTTTTGGATGTGCTCAGAATTAATGTAATTCAAGAATGATTGCACTTCCTTATTTGGCTTACCCTTCGTGTAGATGTGTTCGTATGACCAAATTGGCCACTTACCAGTCTTCACTGTCGTGTCATTGGCAGCAACACCATCCAACGTTGGCACTGAAACAGTGTCGTCCAAGTAGGCAAAGGCTGCATATGAAACTGCACCTGGTGTTGTTGAAACAATTGAACGCACCATACCTGAAGAATCTTGTTCTTGGGCATCTGCTGATTCAGCACCCTTCAAGCCCCACTTTTCAAACGTGGCACGCGTTCCAGATCCCGCAACACGGTTAACCAGAACGATTGGCAAGTCAGCACCGCCAACTTGCTTCCAATTCGTGACCTTCTTTGTGAAGATGTCGATCAATTGATTTTGTGTCAAATTCGTAATGTTTGCTTCTTTATTAATCATTGGGGCGATACCAACAACGGCAACCTTGTGGTCAACCAGCTTGTCAGCATCGATACCATTCTTCTCTTCCGCGAACATGTCAGAGTTTCCAAGGTCAACGGCGCCTTGTTGAACTTGCGCCAATCCGGTACCAGTTCCACCACCTTGCACGTTAACGAAAACTCCCATGTTCTTGCCGGCGTAATCTTCTCCGGCGGCTTCAACAAGTGGTTGCAATGCGGTTGATCCAACAGCCGTGATATTCACGCCACTGTTTGTTTCGCGCGATGCGTATCCCCAAGTCAATAGGCCTCCCGCAACCAATACGATTGCGGCACTTATCAACCAACTGCGCTTCATAACGAACGCCTCCTAATATCTTCTGCTACTAGAATTATTATCCCTAATCTATGTAAATGTCGTACCACAGTTTTGTAAAGGTTTCCTTTACATAAATATATATACTCAATTCTACGCTTCGAATACTTATTCTACTACTTATAAGCTTTTCCAAATAGTCGTGTATTTTTGGCGCCGGCATACAATTTCATGTGTGTTTGTCTTAACAGTCATTGTACGCGTCGGCCGTACTCGCATTTTACCAGCTGCCACTTCAAAATCTAAACGATGACCCTCCGCGTCGACCAACGAAAAACCCCAGTGTCCCAGAATGGGTTTAGCAGGCAGGCCTTGCAAAACAAACTGGTCGTTGCTTAGGTAACCACCAGACAACCATTTCAGTAAACCACTAATGCGATGTGGGCCATCCCCATCCGGAACCGACTGATAAAAATCACCCGTCATATCTGTCGGTGCCCCGTGTAACAGTTGTAAGAAAGCCTCCTCAGATAACGTTTGGCGACAACGATATAATGTCCAGCGGGCATTTCTTAACCACCCAAATTCCTTCGTCGCATTAAGCTGAAATTGTTCCCAAAATTCACGCCAACGTGTCTGATTTTGACTCGCCAACACATCAAAACGACACCGTGGGCCCTCCAAAAAAAATTGGACGACCGATAATGGACGTCCATTGATAGGTTTATGCGTAATAACTCCATGTTCATGAGTTGTATGCACTAACCCATTTGTCTCGATGTAATCAATATCGGTTACTGGCACCTGTAATTGCATCGTAGCAGTACCAGCGATGGTTAAACGACGAGCGATTGGCCGGCCAGTCTCAAACTCACGTAAGACACACATGCTGACTGATAACCAATCCCCGTTGGTCATTTGATGTTCATAACTCGTCAAATGACAGCCCCACCTCATATCCTCGACTGCCAACCAAATTTCACCTGGCGCTGGCTTAATCAAGAGGCGTTCTTGACCAACCGACAATTCCCAGCCACACGCCAGGTCAGGACCATCTGCAATGGAAATGGCATTACCCGTTCGGCGCGTCCAAACCGCGTCTTCTAGCAAATCCTTTTGTGACTGGCCGGCGATTGCCACCGATAAGTTCAGCCGCACCATCCAGGCATGTGGCCACACTTCAGTGACCAGCCGCCAAATAACCCGGTTCTGTTCCTTCAAACCTTCATTGACGATAATGACTTGTTCAATCTCTGCTTCATGGCACAACCATTCGGTCACCGCTAGATAAGTCGCTTGTAGCGATTGGGTTTGCCACGAAAACACTTTTTGACGGCCAGCTTTAATTTCAGTTGGCGTCATTTTAAAACGGATGGTTTTCATGGCTTGCCCACCTCAACAAAGCGACAGACATCACCCACATAAATGTTTTTCTGAACTTGAATAATCTCCGAACGACGATCAAACAAAACCGCTTGCTGAATAAACACCGCCGAACCAGGCGCGATTTTCAATACCTCGGCCTGCGCATCCGTTGCGACCCCTAAGACAATATGTCGCACTGCATGACTAGTTTGAATCCCAAAACGAAGATAAAAGCGTTCAATAGCTGTCGCAGTCGCTAAATCATTCAACTTCGGCGCATATTTCGGCATCACAAAATGTTCTTCTAGCGCCACTGGTTGACCATTAAGCAACTTTAAAACACCGACATGAATCGTCGGTAGGCAGACGCGTTCTAGCTTTAACAAGGCGATGATATCAAGTGGCATCTCACAGTCATCAATTGAACAAAGCTCGGTTGTCAGCGACGCATTATGCGTGATTTGCCATTCCGATAATTGCTTTAATTCGGTAACCGGCACCGCGAAAACTGGCTGCTCAGCAACCCGCGCAACTCGCCCCTTTCGCCGAATAATCAAGCCGTCCATTTCCAACAATCGCATCGCCCGCCTAATCGTCTCACGCCCACATTCATAGTGCGTCCCCAAATCCGATTCGCTCGGCAATGGCATGCCACTTTGATACGTCCCATTTCGTATCTGCATTTGTAGCTCTTTATAAATCTCTTCGAACACATACTTTCCCATAGTAAAAAGTCCCCCACACCGCAGATTATACGGTAATGGGGGACTATGTTCTAGACAAGGTGTTAACTGTTAACACCCGTTCTAAGATTGATTAATACTTAGCCAAAGAGTCCAAAATCAACGCCACAAACTTATCGTTATCAAGGGTTGTCATCAACTCAGCATTGGCTGGCTTACCTGTCATGTTATGCTGGTCAACTACCAAACGGCCGCGCGTCAATTGACCTTGTGTTTCCACATCAACGTAGTATGCCTTACCAGCAAACATTGATGGGTCAATCAAGTACGCAATCACTTCAGGGTCATTCAAAACAACCGGTACATCCGGGTTGCTGAAGTCACCGTAGTTTTCCATCAAATCAGCCGCAGCTTGAGCCACTGGGTTTTCAATCGCACGCATCTTCGCAACTGTCTCAGATGAAATCACACCTTGCTCAGTCAAATCACGCGTAATCATTACCACTGGCACACCACTGTTCACGATAATCTTAGACGCGTCTGGATCGATTGAGAAGTTGTATTCAACGCCTGGGTAACGGTTACCTGTGTTAATTGCCCCACCCATCAACACAATCTTTTCGATCTTGCTGTGCAATTCTGGGTGTGCCGCCAACAACAAAGCCACGTTCGTCACAGGACCACTGATACCAATAACCATTGGCTCGTCGGCTTCACGCAACGTCTTTGCCATCAAGTCGATACCGGCTAGTTCTGAAGGCTCGAAGCCAGGCTCTGGGAATTCAGTCCCGTCCAAGCCAGTAAACTCACGCCAGTTGTCAGCAAGACCGAATGGCTCAATCAATGGCTTAGCTGCACCGTGGGCTACCGGAATACCCGTGCGTCCCAAAAGCGTCAACGCCTTCATGGCATTCTTTTGTACGTTTTCAACTGTTTGGTAAGCAACCGTTGTTGAAACCGCCTTGATTTCCACCTTGTCCGTGTTCGCCAACGCCAACATCAAGCCGAAGAAATCTTCGTGACCTGGGTCACAGTCCAAAATCATCTTAATCATTATGTCGTCCTCGTTTTAGGCAAAGTGTTGGATGTGTGGACCTTGCTCCTTGAAGCCAGCGTCCAAAATTTCCAATTGCGTCAAGATTTGCTCGTCAGTAACTTCCTTCTCAGCACCGTGCAAAATCACATCCACACAGTTTTGGTACATCAAACCATAGTTACCACGTGGCGTTTCCATCTTGTGCTCAACCGTATCACCGTAAGCGTTGATGTACTTAATCACGCCGTAGTTATCTGGGTTGTCAGCACCGAAGTTAGGCTCTGATGGTGAGATACCAGCCAAAATATCGTTTTCTTGTGCATCCATACCGTACTTAATGAATGAACCATTTGTACCGTGCAAGATGTACTTAGGATATTGGTCAGCAACCAAGAAGCTCGTCTTCAACTTAGCACGCAACTTGCCGTAGTACATGTTAACTTCAAAGTTATCGTCAACACCTTCAGGGTTCGTCACTGACTTAATGTCGTATGCAACCGCTTCTGGCTTACCCCACAACTTGATGATTTGGTCCAATGGGTGGACACCGTAACCGTAGAAGGCACCATCAATTTGCGTACCAGGGTTTGAAGCAGCCCCTGGACGGAAGTAATCGAAGTGTGACTCGAATTCAATTGGCTCACCAATGAAACCGTGGTCCAAGATGTATTGCAACTCCATGAACTCACCATCGAAACGACGGTTTTGGAATGGCGTAATCAACAATCCCTTTTCGTTAGCCAATGCAATCAGTTCCTTACCCTCGGCAACTGATGTCACGAATGGCTTTTCAACCATCACGTTCTTACCGGCTTCCAACAAACGCTTTGCCAATTCAAAGTGTGATGGTGCCGGCGTAATAACAGAAACAAATTGGATTTCTGAATCATTAACCACTTGATCCAAATCATCCGTGAAGACAATCCCACGTGCTTCCAAAGCAGCTTGATCTTCAGGTCGCTTGTTCAAAGACGGCGTGTAAATCGTCTTAATTTGAACGTTTTCATTTTCCAACAAATAAGGCAAGTGGTAACGGTTTGCACTGTTACCGAAGCCAACCAAGGCCATAACCAACTTTTCTGACATATCAATACTCCTAAAAGATACTTTATTGCTCATTAATTAACAAAGTTAATTGTAAGCGGTTGCAGTTTTACGTGCAAGCGATTTCACAATTTGTTCAAAAAGAATTTTGGGCGGGGTGTATTCGACACCAACTAACGAAAAAAGAGCAATAGCCTCACTGTGCCATTGCCCTTTAATGTTTTGTCACTATTTACTTCTTGTATGCCCACTTCCAGTCGAATGGTGCACCAGTTGGGTTTGATACAACACCCTTAACTGATTGACGGTACAACGTTGCATATGATTGGTAGTAAAGTGGTGCGACACCGACTTCCTTCTCAATGATTTGCTCAGCCGTCTTGTAATCATCGAAGCGCTTTGCTTCATCGTTTACATCAGTTGTCTTGGCAGCCTTTTCAGCATTGTCGTAGTCGGCATTTGACCAGCTACCGTTGTTGAATGATGAATCAGACGTGTACAAGTCCAAGAACGTTGATGGATCACCGTAATCAGCACCCCATGCTGAGATAACCAAATCGAAGTTCTTATCCTCTGACAAAGCCAAACGTTGCTTGAATGGCACCGTCTTGATTGAGACCTTCAAACCTGACAAGTTTTGCAATTGTGATTGCAAGAATTGTGCCGTGTTCTTAGCCTTGTCCGTGTCGTCAGTCAACAATTGCAAGCTTAGCTTCTTCTTGCCCTCTTCCTTCAAACCTTCGGCGAACAACTTCTTTGCCTTCGTCTTATCGTAAGCAATTGCACCCTTAGCTGCAGCTGACTCAGCAAAGTCCTTACCAGTGTTTGGATCCTTAGCTAGGTTCTTAGCCGTCAACGTGGTTGCTGGCGTTGCGTTACCCTTCAAAATCTTATTAGACAACGTCTTACGATCGATTGCGTATGACAACGCTTGTCGAATCTTAACGTTCTTCAAAGCGGCAACCTTCTTCTCGTTGAACTCCAAGTAGAACGTTGAAGCCATTGGGATAACCTTGTAATCCTTACGCTTTGCTGATGCGCGCACTTGGTCAGATGACAAGTTCGTGTAGTCGACCTTACCAGCCTTGTACAAGTTGTAACCCGTGTTTTGGTCCTTAACTGTTTGGATGACAACTTCTGGCGTCTTCACAGCCTTAGCATCCCAGTAGTTCTTGTTCTTAACCAATGAATACTTGTTGTTTGAACCAGTCCAGCCCTTCAAAACGTATGGTCCTGAAGACAACGTGTACTTAGCAGCCGTACCATACTTGCTACCAACCTTCTCCACAAACTTTTGGTTTTGTGGGTAGAATGGCGCCATCGTCAACACTGACTCAAGTTGTGGCATTGGCTTTTCAAGTGTCACTTCAAGCGTTGTGTCATCAACGGCCTTTACACCCAAGTCGCTCAAGTTCTTGTCCTTACCTGATTGGATGTCATCGGCACCCTTGATACCTGAGAACAAGTAAGCATATTGTGAAGCTGTCTTTGGGTCATTCGTACGTTGCCAACCGTACACAAAATCTTGTGCCGTGATTGGCTCACCGTTGGCCCACTTCAAGTTCGGACGCAACTTAAATGTATACGTCAAACCATCATCTGACTTTTGGACTGATTCTGCCAATGCCAACTCTGGCTTGTTGTCCTTACCGTTACGGTATAGTCCGTCACCCGTCGCCTGCAATGCATCGAAGTCAACTGCTGCGGTTGCCTTTGATGGGTCTGCGGTTCCCAAGTCAGCCGTTTCTGTCCAGTTGATCGTCTTATACGTTGCTGCGTTTGCTGCCAATGGCGCAACTGCTGATCCCAAAATTACTGCGGTTGAGAGTAGCACTGATGTCTTTACCAATTTATTCATATCCCACATTCCCCTGTTTCTTGCACTTTTAGTATGTGGATTAATATAAACTAAGAAAAAAGAAGTGTCAATGCCATCTTTCTCTAATGTTAATAAACCTAACATCAAGAATGTCGTAAATGCCTGTGTTTCGGCATTCCTAAAATTAGAAAGTTTTAATTTTATTTTCTGAAAAGCTAAATATGTACAAAAAAAGCGAGCAAAAATGCTCGCTTTTTAATCAGATTAAATTGTCCAATCATCTAATGAATCGACTTCATGAGTTGGTTGTTGTGCTTCTTGAGCAACTTGTTCCTTTGTAGAAACACCGGTGTAAACCAACAACGTATCGATGCCAGCATTCAAACCGGCACGAATATCCGTGTTGTAGTTGTCACCAACCATCACAACTTGATCTGCCGTTAGTCCCGTTAGTTCCAAAGCACCATTCATGATAATGGTTTCTGGCTTTCCAACAACTACCGGCTCCTTTTGAACAGCCGTACGCAACGCGGCAACCAACGTACCAGCACCTGGCAACATTCCACGTTCATTAGGCAAGTTCGTATCAACGTTCGTCGCAACAAAAGCGGCCCCATTTTGAATGGCCAACGTTGCTTGGACCAACTTTTCATAGTTGATTTCACGGTCCAACCCAATCGCAACGGCATCAGCTGGCGCTTCGCTAACCAGCTCAAAACCCTTAGCTTCCAAGGCCGTACGCAACCCAATTTCACCAATCATCAAGACACGCTTCACATTTGGCAACGTTGCCAAGTAGTCGGCGGTTGCCATTGCACTTGTGTAGACTTGGTCGGCCGTCGTTGGGATGTCGTGATTCTTCGTTAGATTTTCAGCAACTTCGGCTGGTGTCTTCGTTGAATTATTCGTGACAAACAAATATTGCGAATCAGACGCAGCAAGGCGCTCGATGAAACGCTTACCAGCTGGAAACTGCTTGGTTCCTTGGTAAATAGTGCCATCTAAGTCAATAAAATATCCTGCGTAAGTCATCAATTAATTTCCTTATCCCTTTTCAGTCGTTGTTTGGCGTTCACGGATTTGGAAACGACGACGCTTCTTACGCCCCTTCGTTTCAACCGTGTTCGCGCGTTCCTTTACATGCTTAGCCTTGCCGTTACCTGGCGCTGGCTTAGTTGTCTCAGCAATCGCTGCCGTCTTTGGCTTTGGCTTGTGGTGACCACCATTTGGGTTAGTACCGCCATTGCCAGTTGAACGACGTTGACGACGACGCTTGCGGTGCGCCGTATTCGGCTCTTCTTCAGCTTCAGGTACATCATGTGGCTCAAGGTTTTCAAGCACAAAGTATGGTGCACCAAAGTTTACTTCTTCATATAAGTAATCTTGTAGTGCAGAAATTTGATTGCTACGGGCAATACCGGCCGTGCCATCCTTGTAAAAGCCACGCAAACGTAGCTGATCAGCCGCGATGTCACCAACCAGAAAATCATACTTTTCTAGGAAGTCGCTAAATCGTGCCGCCATTTTTTGCTGATTGTATGCTTCACGATAATCTTCGACCAAACGGTAACTACGTTCATTAATGAAAATAATATTATCTTCACCGGCCGTAATTGTCGTGGCTTCTTGTCGCTTCATAAATTGCTCTTCAGCAAGTTCTTTCATGCGTTCGCGATCCATGTTTTGCCTCCTTCCTAATTAATTTTCTTCTTTATTTGGTAAAAACGTTTCGGCAAGATATGCCGCAAAGTCCTCTCGAATTACTGTATCATATGACATCACGTTCTGTCCCGCTATTTCCAAAGTTGGGAAGTACGGAATAAACATGTAATGATCCAGTGCGCCAATGGTATACGTTGCGTCTAAATCAATCGGCTGGTCGTGAATAAACACATCCCCATCCGAATCAATTCGCAAGCCAGACCAAACCACCTCGCCCCACGTATCGCCACGGAAGCCCATGCCTCGTAGCCGGTTAGGTCGAAGGAAGTTGCGGTTCTTCTCAACTTCATGTGCCAAGCGCCACAAATCGCGTCCCTTCAACGTTGAACGCATTGGGTGCACTGCGTGTGGTAGCAACGCATGCAAATCATTGGCCGTTACGATACCGGCTGGCAAGTCCGTCAAAAACAAGCCCGTTGAAAGCATCGCAATATCCGTGTGCGTGCGTTCCTTCAATGCTGCTAGGCCGAGGTCAATCAAGCGATGTTCACCCTGAATACCATTCGTGTAAGTGGTTGGTAATTCAGCAACCACACGCTTAGCGAGCTGTTGTTCACCACTCGTTTGATAACCTGCAATTTCGACGAGATCTTCTGGCAACGTTGGCAAATCATCCGTCACGACTGTCGTGGCCTGCACGGCTGAAATATGTCTATCTTCAATCGTTAAATCGATGCGACCAATATGGTCACCATAACGACCCGCAGCAGCTAGCATAGTGTCACCATGCTGCTCACCATTCGCCAACAAGTGGTGCGTGTGTGCGCCAATGATGACGTTTAAATCAGGATAATGCGTTGCCAAATAACGATCAGTTGGCAAACCTAGGTGTGAGAGCAACACAATAAAATCAACTTGGTCAGTTAGTTCTGGCACAAGTCGATCAAGTGCATCCGTCACCTTTTCAGGCATCCAGCCCAACAATGGGAACGTCAAAATGAATGGTGCCGTCAAACCAAGCACCCCAACACGTGTGCCCTTAGGTGTTGTAATGATTTTATGCGTCACCGCCCAGTCTGGTACTTCACCAGTCTGGCGGTCCGTAATATTACCGAGCACAACTGGGAAATTGGCATGGTCATAAAGATGGTTCATATCATCATGTGCCAAGCCCAGTCCTTCATTATTACCAATCGTGACTGCGTCATAACCAATTTCATTTAACAAAGCGACATTGGCTTGCCCCATCGTCGCTTCCGTTAGCGGGTGTTGACGGTCTAATGCATCCCCAATATCGAAGGTCAACACACTGCGACCTTCACGAATCAAATGACGCTTTTGTGTTTGCAAATAACGTCGGATTTGTGGCCAGTGCTCCAAATGCGAGTGGATGTCGTTCGTATGCAAAATTGAAATATTATCCTGCATACGTTTTACCTCCGCTTTGCAA
The DNA here is from genome assembly GCA_041871065.1 of Weissella confusa. NCBI lineage: Bacteria > Bacillati > Bacillota > Bacilli > Lactobacillales > Lactobacillaceae > Weissella > Weissella confusa. The sequence continues at coordinate 1,813,361 of CP168942.1, forward strand.
AATCATCGTGCTTGCGTTGAATAATCGTCTCAATCTCATTGAAATTGAGTGGCGTACTCCAGACCGGACGCTCATCTGCCATCAGGTAATCCAAATCAGTACTGTCCACACCAACGTTGATGTTTTCAGGAATTGGTACCATTGTGTGGTGAATGTGACCGTGTAAGTTAATGCTGCTTGGCGTTTGGCCAAACATCATTGGGTAGTGCGTCAAGAAAAATTGGTGGTGGTTCGCTTTGATAATGCGACCAACATCCTCAAATTCATACTTTGGCTTACCATCAGACAACACTGGGTTGTGGGCAGCCAAGTACTTGAACAATGCACGTGAGTCGTGGTTTCCCTTGATAATCACAATGTGTCCATTCAGTTGTTCCAAAATTTCAGCAATCATTTCGTGACCCTTACGCGCAGGTCGCACATGATTGACCATCGCAATATCACCCAAGTGGTACACGGTGTCTGTTTCCCCGACACGATCATTCCATGCCTTAATCATTGCAGGGTGTTCATCGGCCAAAAAGTCGAATGGACGTGGTGCAAAATTGTTGCTTTGCAATAGTTCCTCATGGAAGAAATGCGTATCTGAAGTAAAAAATTCCATTTCTCTCGCCTCTCAATTAGCGGAGTCGACCGCCTTCATAACTCTTAATCCACTTCTCAAATAACTCAAAATCTGTCGGAAAATCATTATACCCAACAAAACGTAATTCATCTGGTTGCTCGGTAAACTTGACGCGAACACCCCATTCATCAGTTTTGTCAGTCACAACCCCACGATATTCCGGTTGCCAAGTTGGCAAAATTTCCATTAGTCGACGTTCAATATTTGGCCATTGGAACGAGACATCTTGCCACATTGACGCAAACGGACGACGCTTATCATCAGTCATGATTTCATCTGCATTCGTGCGTGAAAAATCAAACGTTGCATCCGTAATTTCAGCAAACGTCTTCATTTCAGCCGGCACACGCAAATAAAAAGCGTGCTGGTCAGTCTGCTTGGCATAGATGTAATCGAACCCAGCTGCTAAATTACCGCGATAATAAACAACGTATTCTAATGCCATCTTACTTATCAATCACAATCAAGTCAGTTGGAATGCCCGCCGTCAAATTCTCGAATCCGTCAGCCGTGACAATCACATCATCTTCGATACGTACGCCACCCTTACCAGCGACGTAAATACCAGGCTCAATCGTCAACAACATGCCTTCGCGAACGATGTCTTCGGCAGGTGAACTTGCTGACAAAACAGGGCCTTCGTGAATGTCCAAACCAATACCGTGACCCGTTGAGTGGTTGTATTCCTTACCGTAACCGGCTTCTGTGATAATGTCGCGGGCAACCTTATCCAAATCTGAATCTGCAACACCTGGCTTTACGGCATCAATTGTGGCACGTTGCGCCTTTAGGACAACATCATAAATAGTTTTTGACTCGTCATCCAACTCACCAAATGCCAACGTACGTGTAATGTCTGACGTGTACCCATCAACAAAGTAACCAAAGTCAATTGTCACCAAGTCACCAGCTTTGATAGCCTTATCTGAGTATGTTCCGTGAGGCAAAGCACCACGGTAACCAGATGCGACAATCGTGTCGAATGATGGCTTATCAGCACCCTTCTCCTTGATGATACGATCAAGCAAGTTGGCCACTTGACGTTCCGTCATACCAATGTGCAATTGTGGAATCATCTCGTTGAACGCTTCAACGGCAACCTCAGCTGAACGACGCAACTTAGCCAATTCATCAGTATCCTTCACTTCGCGAATTGCCTCAAGCAAAGCTGGTACGGGCGCGATATCAACGCCGACAAAGTTTTCATCCAAGTAATCGAAGTCACGGAATGGCAACGTATCTTCGAAGCCCAAGTTTTCAATCTTAAAACGCTTGGCTGCTGCCATCGCAACACCCCAGTAGTCACGGGTAACCAACAATTGAACACCCTCATCTAGGCGTTCGCGGTATTCTTCTTCGTAACGGGCATCGGTAATCAAAGCGGCGTTTTCACGACCAATCAAAACCAAGCCATCCCCAGTTCCGCCTTCGAAGCCAGTCAAGTAACGCATGTTTGTGCCGTTGGCGATGATCAAACCATCAATTCCCAATGGTTCGAACAAGCGACGGACATTTTCAATTCGTGTGTTCATGATTATTTTCCTCGTTTTCTTAATGCTTCCATTATAGCAAATCCCACCTGTCACTGCTGATAAGTGTTGTCTTTTCGCGCAATCAAAAAAACAGTCACTCAATTGAGTAACTGCTTAATCTTATGCTCTAAATATTTTCGTTGGTTGAGCTTGCAAACTGTTAATTGCGTCCCAATCGAGTGTCACACCGATTCCTGGTGCAGTCGGCACTGGTAACTGACCCGCATCTAACACTGGCGCATGCAAAATAATATCCTGCTCAAAGTAACGGTCCGCCTGCGAATTATCGCTAGGAATCACATTAGCTCCCGGCAAGCTGGCTAATGCCGCATCAACCGCGCGTCCTAAACCAGAACTTAGCATACCGCCAAGCCAAGGCAGTTTATTATCGGCTAGCGACAGCTCGATGGCCGTTTTTGCAGCTGTAATCCCACCGATTTTTGCTTGCTTGATTGTAAACGCGTCCGCCGTTTGATCGGCTAACGCACGCTCTACATCAGCTAAATCATTCAAGGATTCATCCAAACTAATGTGCATTTGCAACTTAGCTTGTGCTTCTTGATGCGCCTGCCATGCGTTAGTTGCAAATGGTTGCTCAATCATGAAAATGCCCGCCCCTTCCAATTGCTGGAGTCGAGCAAAATCAGTTGGTTGCCATGACGCATTGGCATCAACTGAAAATTGCTGATTCGGAAATTGACTAATGACTGTTTTTAACATTTCTAAATCCGTTTGCGAATCAATCTTCAACTTAATCCGTCGGTAGCCTTGGTTCACAGCATTCTCGACTGACGTCATCAATGCCATCTCAGTATCCGCAATGCCTATCGCAATCCCCACCGCAATTTCAGATACCGTACCACCAATCATTTGTTGAAACGATTGGTGCGTCGCTTTGCCATAAGCATCATAAAAGGCCATTTCAAGACCAGCTTTCGCAAATGACAGGTTTGAATGCGCAGCTAACCAATTGGCCATATCTACCGGCGTTGCAAAATCTTCGCCTAACAGCATAGGCACAAGGCGTTCGATTTCAGCAAGCGACTCAGCTTGTGACTCTGGGGCATAGCTACGATCGATAAACGATTGCACATCCCCATACCCAGTCACACCATCCGCCGTTATAGCAATCAACGTTAGAGGTCGATCATATGTCACGTCATGGGCGGTTTTAAATGGTTGGGTCAAGCGCAACGTCAATGGGCGTAGTTCGATTTGTTCAATCCGCATCGTCGGCATACTCCATTAGTATGTTCGTTACCGTAGTGGGTTGTTCAAAATGAACATTGTGTCCAGCATTGGCAACCGCTACGCGTGCAACACTCGGCAGTGCTTCAGCCATTCGGTCGTTAATCACCGTAAACTTAGCATCATCACTACCAGTAATTAGCACCACCGGCACCTGCAAATTAGCCAACTCTGGCCAATAGTTAGGCATAGCGCCAGTACCAAAACCGCGCAACGAATTGGCCACGTTGGTCGCCGTTTGGTTAACGCGTTGCTCGTGCATAAACGCTTGTTGTTCAGCGGACGCATTTTGCTGACTCGCGAAGAGTGGCAGCTTTTCCCAGTCAGCGACAAAGGCATCCATACCATCGCGCTCAATTCGATCAGCCTTTTGCTCATCACTTGCCACACGTGCTTCACGGTCAGTTTGATCTGCAATCCCCGCCGTCCCGCTTTCTAGGAACAACCGCTGGAGTCGTTCAGGAAATTGGTTTGCAAAGGCCAACGCTAGACGTGCGCCCATTGAATAGCCCACCAAGTTCACCTTATCAACACCCAATGTATCTAAGATGGCCACGATATCAAGGGCTTGGTTAGTTGCATCAAAGCGCTCTGCTGACACAATCGGCGTTTGCCCACTGAACCCTAATAGGTCCAAGTAAATGCGCGTACCAACCGGTTGCACTTGTTCGTAATCCGCAAAGCTCCCCATGAATCCGTGGAAAAATAACCACGTTGGTGCACCATCACCTTCAATACGCACGTGATAGGGATAATCGTTTACCAGTACCAGCTTATCCATTGAACGCCTCACGAATCTTGGCCAACACCGCATCGTGTTCGGCAACGTTTTGCACACGCGTACTTTGCACTTCAATCAAACGAAGTGATGTTGCAGGTTGTGCAAGCAACTCACGCAAATCATCTTGTGACGTTGCCAAGTGATAGTCCGCATCGTAAAGGGCAGCAATCTTCTCAACCGACAAAGCCAACGGTGTACCGAACATCGGCTCGAAGTAATCCTTTGCCGCTGCTTGGGGCAAGAACGAGAAGATCCCACCACCATTGTTATTAACAACCACAATCGTCATCGCCAAGTTGGCTTGATGAGCCATCATCAACCCATTCATATCATGGAAGAGCGTCAAATCACCCGTCAAGAATGTCGTTGGCTTGCCGTTCATCGCCATACCAAAGGCCGATGAGACTGTCCCATCAATGCCGTTAGCCCCACGGTTTGCCATCACATGCACATTCGCAGCTGGCATAAAGTAGTTATCCATGTCACGAATTGGCATTGAATTCGCTATGAATACTTGGCTATCAGCTGGAACAGCCGCCATCACACCAGGCAAGGCAACTTCAGACATTGCAGTCGTTGCAATTGCTGTTGCCAGCGTTTGCTTAACCGTTTGCCATTGTGTGAGGTAATCGTTCTCAGTACGTCCATCGGTCGCCAACAAATCATCGACCAAGGCCATTTCATCAACGGCCAACGTTGTCGTTGTTTGGCGCGAGTGGTCGTGACCAGCATGGTTAACCCCGACTTGAATCACCTGTACCTGCTTGTCACGTAGCCAAGCAACAACACGGGCTGAAACTGGTGTCCCACCAAAGCGAACAGCGACATCAGGTACGAGTGCGTCATCAAGCGCACCAGCTTCAAGCAAAGCATCAATACCATTAATAGCTGCGTCACTTGGACGCACGTTACTCAAGACATCTGCCAACATCGGCGTTTGGAAGTGCTCAGCCAAGGTTGCAAACTTTTCAGCTTGCCACCCCGTCTCATCAGGTCCCACTAATAGCAGTGCCTTTTCATCGCGCAGCTTGTTCGCAAGCATTGCAACAGTCGCTTCGTCAGCACGCATCGTGCCAACCGTAATGATTTGTTCAGTCACGGTTGGCCACGCTTCGCCTAAATCAGGCATCAACGGCTTACGTAATGGCAAGTTAATTTGAACTGGTCCAGCTGGTGCAGTCGTCGCCGTAGCAACCAGTTGTTGGACATGGTAATCGATGTACGCTGTCACATCAGTGTGGTCATCTTGCATTTGCAACGCACTAAATGCCTTTGTGTTGTCGCCATACATATTAGCTTGGTTGACCGTTTGCGGCGCGCCAATTTCTTGTAACTCTTCTGGTCGATCAGTCGTCAACGCAATCAAGGGCACGTGTGAAATGTGCGCTTCCATGATTGCTGGCAAGTAATTGGCCGTTGCCGTTCCTGATGTCGCTAACAAAGCTACTGGCTTGTGCATTGCCTTGGCCATTCCGAGCGCAAAGAAAGCTGCTGAGCGCTCATCCACATCCACCGTCACACGGACGTCATCACGAACAACTTGCATTTCAGCAAGCAACAAAGCGAACGGCGTCGTACGTGAACCTGGTGATACCACGAAGTCATGTACACCTTGGATAACCAAGCTGGTCAATAAGTGCTTAATGTTTCGGGTCAAAATTTCATTCATTTAACTTGTCCTTCTAGTAAGTTCATCATTGGTTGCATCTTCAACCCAGTTTCAGCATATTCTGAATCCGCATTTGAATCGGCCAAAATACCCGCACCGGCAAAGAGATTGGCTTGCGTGCCAGTCACCCACATTGAGCGAATGCCGACAATCATTTCACCGTCCCCATTTGGCTTCACAACACCAACCGGGCCAGCAAATAAGCCACGCGGTTGACGTTCAATTTGCGCAATTGTTGCCATAGCCCAGTCAACTGGCTTACCACCAAGGGCTGGGGTTGGATGCAAGCGCTCTGCCAACGCCAGCACCGTGTTAGCATCACGTAACTTTCCAGCAATTGGTGTGTACAAATGTTGTACTTGCGGGTTCTTCATAATTTGTGGGCCATCTGGCAAAGTTAAGTCAGCCACGTCAGCGAGGCGGTCAACAATTGTGTCAACGACATACGCGTGCTCTTGCAAATTCTTCGCATCATGCAACAGTTCATCCGCTAGCTGTTCATCTTCAGCATCCGTCGTGCCACGACGAATTGTGCCAGCCACACCGGCCGTCTCGAATTGTCCACGGTTCACTTTAGCCAAGCGTTCAGGCGTCGCTGAAATAAACACCTCATCCCCACGCTTGATCACCATGTGATAACTGTTCGGTTGCTGATCTGCCAAATCCGCCAACAACTGAGCCAAATTCAAGTGACCAGATAACGTTACTTGGCGTTGACGACCAAGCACAACCTTTTGGTGCGCCTCATTATTAGCCATATCCCGAATGGCATCGTTCACGCGTTCAGGCCAATCCATTTCATCCGTCGTTGCTGTAATTGCAACTGCGTCTTGGCGATAAGGTGCGCCAAACGGATTCGTCTCACGTCCCCACAAGTATTGATCCGTGATGTCGTACAATACCGCTGGCAACACAAAATAGCCATTCATTAGTTGGCTCTCTGTTACGTTTTGGTCATCGAATGCAAATCCACCAAAGACCAGATAGCGCTGTTGCTTCGCCCAGTCTGCGACTTCTTCGAATGATGCCCCAATTAATTCTTCTGCAATTCCGAAACCATAATAGCGTGCACGCTTATCCGCTGTTGCAAAATAAACGGCATTTTCAGCTTGCGCAAATCGATCACGGAGTTGTTTTTCAGATGGAAAACTCATGCTTATACCTCACTTCTGTTCTATTAGTATAGCACTCGTTTGTCCCATATATGAGCCACATTTCAATGGCGTGTTAATTTAACTTGTTACGCTTTTAACAAAGTCCATAGTATACTATTAGTATGCAGATTTATCGCATCGATTTCTCACAATTAATCTCACAACTTTTGCTGGTAACACAGCATTTACCTTTCAAATCGAACGCTGCATACTAACTCGTTTCTGTCACTCCCATGATAGAAACGAGTTTTTTATTAGCAAAAAAGAGGCATACCGTAGTATCCCTCTAAACAAACTATTCGAATTGTGCATCGTACAACGTCTTGTATGTGCCACCTTGTGCCAACAACTCATCGTGCGTCCCGCGCTCGACAATTCGACCATCATTCAATACCACAATTTGATCAGCATTGTGGACCGTACTCAAACGGTGAGCAATCACAATTGTTGTCTTGTGCGTCATCAAATTATCCAAGGCGTGTTGAATAATCTTTTCGGATTCATTATCCAATGCTGCCGTCGCCTCATCCAAGATAACTATTTCAGCATCCTTAACCAACGCGCGGGCAATTGACAACCGTTGCTTTTGACCGCCAGACAACTTGACACCACGTTCACCAACGGTGGTATTCATGCCATCCGGCAAGCCACGAATAAAGTCGGCTACCGCTGCACGTTCAGCTGCATCCCAGAGACGCTCATCACTGACATCCCCAGAACCATAGCGAATGTTGTCCGCAATCGTGCCATCAACAATTGTGACATCTTGGCTAACAATTGAAATGTGCTGACGCAAATTGCGAATGTCGATATCTTCAATCTTCATATCGTCAAAGCGGATTTCGCCACCTGTACGCTCATAGAAACGTGTCAGCAAACGAATTAGCGTTGACTTTCCGGCACCTGAACGGCCAACTAGCGCGGTTGTCTTACCAGCTGGAATCATTAAATTAATGCCATTCAATGACGCCACACGCTCCAAATCGTAACTAAATGTCACGTTCTCCAATTCAATCCCCTTCTGCAAAGGACTTGGGAATGGCTGTGGGTCATCTGAGTTCTTAATCGTTTCAACCGCACCCATAATGTCCTTGGTGCGATCATACGAGACTTGAGCCGTTTGTAGCATGTTCAACAAACGTGAGAATGAACGGATTGGGTCTTGTAGCAAAGCCAAATAACTCAAGTAGGCAACCAATTCACCCACAGTTAAGTGCCCCTGAATAACTAACAAGCCACCAAACGCCAGCACAATCGCTGTCCCAATCGTATTAATGAAGTTAACCAATGGCTGGAAAATCGCCTGCCAACGGGTTGCTTCGAGTTGATACGTATTTTGTTCCTCAACAATATCCTTAAAGCGCCGTGTCTCTTCATCTTCCGTCGTATAGCTCTTAATCAACTCAATTTCAGTAATTGTCCCTTGCAGTTGATTTGAAATCTGTGAACTTGTTGCACGAACCTTGGTGTACGCTTCACGAATGCGTGCACGAAAGAAGCGAATTGTCACAAACAGCACTGGGAACGTGATGCTAACCAACAATGCTAGCTGCCAATCTTGAATGAACAAGAACGTCAAGACAGCCACGAACGTAAAAATATTACCGATAATGCCAAAGCTATCTGAACTAATCAAGTTTTGTAGGCTGCTGATGTCGCTGGTTAGGCGAACCATCAAATCGCCAGTCTTAGCACTTTGAAAATAATCATAGTCTTGCTTCAAGATGCGGTTGTACGTCTGCAAACGCAGGTCGGTAATCGACCGTTGTGACAACACCTGCATCAAATAAGTCGAAATAAACGACACAACACCCAAAGCCAACGTTGTGACCAACAATAGTGACACTTGTACAGTCAAGGCAGGAACACTTTTCAGCGCCACTGCATGGTCAATCACACGTTGCGTAAATTGTGGCACGATGAAGTTCAAGCCTGCAATAATAAGCAACAACACCATGTTTAACACTAACAATGACTTACGCTTTAAGACGCTACCAAAAACAAACTTAAGCATCTCCGTCAATGTTGTATCTGATTCTTTTAGATAAGCCTTCATTTCAGAAGGACTCATCCGGCCACGATTCATCATATCTCGTCACCTCCACTTCATTTTATCCGACAACAATCATAACACCACTGACGAAAAGTGAGTGCAAAAGGGTTTGGATACCAAAAAAGCCGAACCCACCACAGGTTCGACTTTCATAAACTTATTGTTGTGGTTGCAAAACTTCGACCATTGCAACTGTCGCTTCCAACGGTTGCGCCTTCACACCTTGGTGTTCTAGCTTAAAAACCTTTGGATTTGACGCAACTTCAATGTAGTCACGCATTTCCAAATACCAGCTAGCCAAGAAATCAAACTCAACCAACGTATCCAACCATGAGGCCGCGTCATGGCCATCAACCACTTGTAGATGCCAGACCCCTTGCAGTTGCAAGATACGGACTTCAATGTTGTTCTTAACAACCATCGCAGCCCCGTTTATCGTGCGCTTCAAGTAGTAACCACTGTGCGCCGAGTGAACAAACAGGCGATCCAACAAACGGTCTGGTACGTAACTCGGAATGAGTTGGTAAATATAATTATCAGCTGTTTCCAAAATGTTGTAGTCAACTGAGTAACCAAGCGTTTGTTCCATGTATCGACCAAAGACCAATAGCATCGCTGCAATCTTGCGTACCGCCGTTGAGGCTTCCTTTTCACGCAAATCAACGACAAGCAAGTTGGTCAACGCTTCTGAGTTAAACAACAATTGGCGTTGTTCAGGTAGCCAGAAAGCCACCTGTTCACCAGTACGTTGCTCTACCAAATAAGCGCCACCTTGTGTGCCCAAGACAAATCGGAATGTGACTGGTGTCTCCAAACCCTTCACTCGAAGCGTCAATTCTTCACTATCATCAGACATCAAAATTGTGTATGCATCTGACTTGGCAAACTCCATGAAACGATTCATCGCCAACATGTAAATGTCAGCCAAACCATACTGACGTGGCACTTGTACCCACTTATCATCAAGCAATCGTTGGTTCAACGCCAACAACAAACCATGTACTTGCGCTGGTTCGTTTGATTCTGACAAATCGTGCACGTTAGTAATCATTGTTTGCACACGGTCAAGGTCCGCTTGCAATTGTGCCGTGTACCCCGTTACACGGTCATGTAATTCCCTAAGCATGTAATGTTACTTCCCTTTACTCTTCTTAGTTGTTGGCTTGGCTGTTTCTTCTACACCAGCCAATGACTTAACGTAGTCAGCATATAGTGACTCCGCCTTCGCTGCAAACGTCTCAAAATCACCGAAAGTTTCTTCGATGGCGTGTTGTTCGTACGCCAAGACAGATTCTTCCTTTTCAAGTGACAACAATTGCTCCTCGTTCTTAGCGATTAACATTGGCAAGTCAGCTGCCTTCTTATCGGTTGCATCCAATGCATCCAACTTAACTTGCAATTCAGCTAACTCATCACCATTGCGCTTGAACAAGCCCTTCTTGTTTTCAAGCTCAGCCTTCTTCTTTTCCAACTCAGCGCGTTCTTTGTCACGGTCAGGTTGACCAGCAACTGTTTCACGCATGCCAGCCAAAAGGCGCTCGATTTCAGCACGCTCAGTTGCGTGGACCGTTTCGTCAGTCTTCGATAATGCAACTGACTTCTTCAACAATTCAAAAGCTGCCATGTTGAAAATGAATGTGACTGAAAACGGATCAAGCACACCAAATTCACGACGGTCCCACCAGTCGCCGAAGAACAAGTGGAATACCCCAACTTCCGTTTCTTCATAGAAGAAGAATGGGAACTTCTCTGACAAATAAGTAATCAAGTTCTTAGCAACGTGGTGGCTAATCTTAGGGCGCAAATCGTCAACAAGCGCAGCTAACACACGGTTGTTATCTGCACCAGCGGCATCATGCACTGTCATATTGTATCGACGTGCATCAATCATCTCAAAAATTTGACGATCATCCCCAGCCATAATCGCCTCTTCAAACTTGGTCAAAAAGGCTTGCTTCTTTTGCAAATCACCTTGCAATTCGTCGGCCAAGTTACCAGTCTCTGTCTTATAATATGGCGTTTCTTCCATGACCCCTCATCTCCGTTTTTCTCGTTTTTGTTAATTACAATTTTACCATAGGAAGCTTAATTGTAACGGTCTCCACCAAGATTCAATATTTCTATAAACACAAAAAGGCCACACAACTATGTGTGGCCTTTCGATTGCAATATTCATTAATGTGTCGTTTGACTACCTGCCAAGCTCAACTCAGTTTGCAATGGTTGCACACCCGTCAACGCGATTGAGCGCGCATCTGGTTGGCTAACACCAACTGAGATTTCAAAACGGTCACTATCAATAAAGTTACGTCCTTGCGCATCAAACACTTCAAAGTCTTGTGGACGCAAATCAAACGTGATTGTTTGCTTCGCTCCCTTCCCCAAGTAAACGCGCTTGAATCCCTTCAACTGTGCGTTTGGCACCGCGAATTCTGATTCCAAATCCTTCACGTATACTTGAACCACTTCATCCGTGTCAAAATTACCGATGTTTTGAATCGTTGCCGTCACCGTTGCCGTATCTTCATATGGCTTCACTTGCAAATCTGACAACGCAACTGATGAGTACGTCAAACCATAACCAAATGGATACAATGCCTCATCCGCCATGCAACGGTATGTGCGTCCTGCCATGTTGTAATCTTCGAAGGCTGGCAAGTTATCTGTATTCTTGTAGAACGTTACAGGCAACTTTCCTGAAGGGCTCACCGCACCAAACAAGACGTCCGCAACAGCCAATCCACCACGAGCACCTGGGTACCAAATTTGCATAGTGGCGCGCAAGTTAGGGTGGTTTTCCAAACCATCCAATTGCAATGATGATCCTGAAGCCAATAGAACAACCACAGGCTTACCAACGGCCAGCAAGCGCTCCAACAATTGACGTTGACGACCTGGCAATGACAAGTTTGGCTTATCACCAGCACCTTGTGAGTTACCAGCATCACCTTCTTCGCCTTCAATCGTTGAATCAAGTCCCAAGACTGCCACAATGACATCTGAGTGCTCAGCCGCAATAACCGCTTCTGATTCGCGCTCATCAGCCTTGGCCAATGGCTCAGCGGCGTGGTCTTGGAACAATCCTGACCCAATGCTGTAGTGGACACGTACGTCGTCGCCAAGGCGCTCTTGAATACCTTCCAAGATAGTGTATGAACGTGATGGTGTCCCGAAGTAGTTACCCAACAAAGCGATTTCTGAGTGCGCATTTGGCCCAACAACGGCGATCGCTTCCATCGTTTCCTTGCGAAGTGGCAAAACACCATCATTCTTCAACAAAACAAATGACTTCTCAGCCGCAAGTTCTGACAAATTATTGTGTGCTTTTGTATCGTTCGCTTCGTATGGAATAGCATCATACTCATTATCATTTGCAAACATTCCTAGACGAACGCGCGTTGCGTACAGTGAAATCACCGCATTGGTAATCTCTTCTTCAGTTACCAAATCACGATCCAATGCCTCATGCAAAGATTGTTCAATATGTCCAGCGACCAAGTTCAATCCTGCCTTGATGGCCAAGCCCATCGTTTCAGCGGCATCCTTCGTATACTTGTGGTTTTCATGCACATCTTCTGGGGCCATGTAGTCTGAGACAACGTGTCCTTCGAATGACCACTTATCATGCAAAATGTCCTTCAACAACATTTCGCTAACTGAGGCTGGTACGCCATCAACTGCGTTATACGCTGTCATGATACTTTCAACATCAGCCTCTTCAACGGCGGCCTTGAAAGCTGGCAAGTATGTCTCATACAAGTCCTTGTCTGACACAACGGCATCAAATCCGTGACGCAAACCTTCCGGACCTGAGTGAACAGCAAAGTGCTTTGCCGTTGCAGCCAACTTCAAGTACTTCGCTTGTCCTTGCAATCCCTTGATGAATGCCACGCCAAACTTTGACGTCAAGAATGGATCTTCACCATACGTTTCGTGACCACGACCCCAACGTGGGTCACGGAAAATGTTCACGTTAGGAGACCAGAACGTCAATCCCTTGTAGATGTCACGGTCTTCATGCTTCGTAAATTCGTTATACTTTGCACGTCCTTCCGTTCCAATGACATCGGCAATTTCATTAATCAAGTGATCATCAAACGTTGCTGCAAGTCCGATTGCTTGTGGGAAAACCGTCGCCACACCAGCACGCGCTACACCGTGCAACGCTTCGTTCCAGTAGTTGTATTCCGGAATGTTCAAACGGTCAATGGCTGGGGCTTCATACTTAATTTGGCCAATCTTTTCATCGATCGTCATTTGGTCGACAATCACCTTAGCTTGGCGGCGGGCTTCTTCGTGCGTGAGTTGCTGGGTCATATCAATACTCCTAAACATAAATCATTTCAATTAATAGTAATTTTGAAAGCGCTTTCTAACACCGTTATTTATACCATGTGTTATGTTTTTCGACAAACCGCCTAAATGCTTACCAAATATGAATAGGACGATAAACAATATACAAGCAACATACCCTGAACATACGTTAATCGATTTTACTTTATTTGACTTGTGATACATTTCACACATTGTGAATGAACTATGCACAAAAATTGATTAACATAACCGTAATATTAAACAAACAAAAAAAGACAGCATCACGACCTAAATCGTAATGCTGTCTTTTAACAGTCTATTAAACTGATTTCAAATCTTAGTTAAGTAATAAATTACTTAGCGATGATTTGCTTGTACTCTTCGCGAGTAACAACTGATACTTGGCGACGGTCACGGCCCAAACGACCGAACTTTACGACACCATCAGTCAAAGCGTACAACGTGTCATCGTTTCCACGACCAACGTTTACACCTGGGTAGATGTGCGTACCGCGTTGACGGTAAATGATTGATCCAGCCTTGATGTCTTGACCATCAGCACGCTTCGTTCCTAGACGACGACCTGCTGAGTCACGACCGTTGGCAGAAGATCCGCCTCCCTTGTGGTGGGCAAGCATCGTCAAGTTGTTCAAATTCAATTGCATGATTTAAATCCTCTTCTTTCCGATGTCTTAGGCAATAGAGTCGATGACAACCTTAGTGTATGGTTGACGGTGACCTTGCTTCTTGTGTGAGTGCTTCTTTGGCTTGTACTTGAAAGTAACAACCTTCTTTTCCTTACCTTGCTTCTCAACAGTACCTGATACAGTAACACCTTCAACGTAAGGTGCACCGATCTTGCCGTCAGCGAAGACAACCTTGTCGAATACGACCTTGTCTCCTTCAGCGGCGTCCATCTTTTCGACGTAGATTACGTCACCGGCAGAAACCTTGTATTGCTTTCCGCCGTTCTCAATGATTGCATATGCTGCCATGAGTTTGCAGACCTCCATAAAATATTTTTCTAAAAAAAACTTAGACTCACCGAGTCCGCGAGCTCCGAGGAACTACTTAATACAGACCACGAGTGGTTGCAGTTTGTGGATTCCACAAACACAACGTAGATAATTATAAAACAAGTTCTAACTAAATACAATAAAATCCCCCACAAATCGTGGAGGACTTCAAAAGTTTTTCATGCAGCTGGTGGGACTCGAACCCACAACCGCTCGGGTAGAAACCGAGTGCACTATCCAGTTGTGCTACAGCTGCAAAAAAAGATGAGTTGGCATCTTTTACCAACTCATCTATTGTACGTTTAAAACGCTGGTGAATCAAGGTCAGAAGCATCCAAAACCGCACGAACTTCTTGATCGATTTCATCCTGCGTCAATTTTAGTTCGACTAGACCGAGCTTCAAAAATGAACGCCAGGCATGTGAAAAATCCGCTTGACGCTTTTGATGATATGAATTTAGCAACATGGTCTTAATCCCAATAAATTGGTGGGCCAAACGCATTTGCGGGAAACGCGCAAACTTGGCTAAATCCTCATCCTCAAGCACCATCAAGTGCGTCCATTGTTGCTTCAAACTAATCAACAAGAATTGGGCGAAAGCCGTTGCGTACAGTGCCTTCACTTCACTATTGCTAGCGTCCACTGCATTATGTGGCACGTCGTTGTTGATAGCTTCAACACGGCGCATCAAGGCACTCATTGATACATCTAGGTTCAAATAATCATTCAGCAAGACATCCTTAGGTCCGATTGGATTTTCCCAATCAGCCACAACTGCGCGATATGACTCGCGTGCTTCACGCAAGTAACCTGCAATATCCATCGTCATTATTCCGCCTCGTCTGATGCTTGTGGTTGTAGCACTTCGACTTGTGGCGCTTCAGAGGCAACTGATTCAGCAGCTGCTTCAACTGGCGTGCCATATGAAATCAAGCCTTCACGTTGCAAGCCAAAGACAAGTTCATCACTCTCAATTGCCAAGTAACGGCGTTCTGTCAAATACCAAGCACCGATAAAGTCATAATCCAGCAAGACATCCAACCATGAAATGGCATCACGACCATCGATGACTTGGAAGTGCCAACGTTGAGCCCCAATGGCCGTTGCATCGTTAACATAGAAGATACGGACTTCAACGCCGTGCTCCAACATCAAACCAGCACCATTTGGAATGCTTTGCAAGAAGTAATCTGAATCAGCTGACAAAACAAACAAACGGTCCAACATTCCCGCTGGCATTTCAGTTTGTACCAATGGATACAAGAAATCATCGCGGGTTTCAAGAATGTTGTAGTCCACTTGGTAACCGAACTCGCGCTCCATGTAACGACCAAATTCCGTTAACAACGTTGCTAGCGTGCGAATGCGGGCTGCCGTCGCCTTCTTACGGAAGTTTTCAACCATCAAATCAGTAATAGCTTCTGCGTTAAACAAAATTTGCTTACGTTCTAGTGACCAGTAGAATAGACGCGCCTCAGTACCTAGCTCAACAAAGTAAGCACCACCATTGTTATCGTCGTTTACAACGAATTCAAAGGTCGCTGGCACATCCAAATCAGTCATCACCAACGTCAACTCTTCACGCTCAGCTGGCGTCAAAACATCATAGGCTGGCATCCCCGCAAATGAAAGGAAACGATCCATCGCCATCAAGTACCAATCTGCCTTCGCATATTGACGTGGTACTGTCACCCATTCTGTATCAAGGTGCGCATTGGTTAGGCGTTGTGCCAACAAGTGGACTTTCTTTGGATCGTTCGTTTCAGCAAGCTCACGAACTTGCGCTAAGGTTTGTTGAATTTGACCAATATCATCACTCAACAAATCAACGTATGAAACAACGCGTTCACGTAGGTGTTCTGTCATGCTTACTCACCTCCCTGTTCGGCAACCAATGATGAGACATAGTCTACATACAATGAGCCGACGGCATTTTGGAAATCAGTAAATGAGCCAAATGCATCATTAATCGCACGTTGCTCATAAATCAAAATCGTATCTTCCTTTGAGTAGTTCAAGATTTGCGCATTGTTCTCAGCAATCAAATCAGGAACCGTCGCAGCCTTCGCATCAGCAGCGTCCAATTGTGCCAAACGGCTACGCAAAACTTCGCGTTGCTCTGCTTGGGCACTCTTGTTAAACAAACCGCTACGTTCTTCTGTGGCAGCCAATTGCGCCATCAATTGTGTACGCTCGGCATCACGGGCATTTTGGTCGTTAACAATCTTTTGCAAGGCTTCATTAGCACGCGTCGTATCTTCAATAACTTGCGCATTAAAACGTTGGCCTGACTCAGCCAATTCAACGGCACGAGCCAACTTTTCGTATTCTTCATCGTTAAAAATGAACTTTACTGATAGTGGATCCAAAATACCGAAGTGGCGACGATCCCACCAGTTTCCAAAGAACAGTTGGAAGACGCCAAGTTGTGACTCTTCATAGTAAAAGAAGGGGAACTTTTCTGATAGGTACGCAATCAACTTTTGTCCCAAATGGTGACTCAACTCATCTTGCATATCATCAACCAAAACTGACAAAGCACGATTTGACTCGGCTTGTGGTGCTTGGCGGATTTGCGTGTTGTACTTTTGGCTATCTAGTAATTCATAAACGCGGCGATCATTCCCCTCTGCCACAGCAGTTTGAATATCACCAATGTAGTTTAATTTTGCTTGTAATTTTCCATTTAATACGGATTGATTTGACGGTAAGTCCGTCGTCAAGTATGGCGTGTTCTCCATCTCAACCCCTCCTGTTTGTGGTTGCAATCTAACTTCTCAACTTATTATATCTACATAATATATATATCATACAACCTAAACTTAAAGAAAAACGCCGACCACGGACTGGACGGCGTTGTTTTTAAGAAGTTTTTACGAAATTTTAGTATTGCTCCAAATAAGTTTCCAATTCCCATTGTGAAACTTCTTGGCGATATGCTTGGTATTCCAAACGCTTAGCATCCACAAATGTGCGTGCCATGTGTGAACCAAGGGCTGCCTTAATAACTTCATCCGTATCCAAATCGTTAACGGCTGCCAACAATGTATCAGGCAAATCAGTGATACCCGCCTTCTTACGCTCAGCCTCGTCCATCAAGTAGATGTTACGATCAACTGCGTGGTTTGGCTCCATTTCACCGGCCACACCATCCAAACCAGCTGCCAAGATAACAGCAAAGGCCAAGTATGGGTTAGCAGTTGGGTCAACTGAACGCAATTCCAAACGCGTTGAGTTACCACGTGAAGCTGGGACGCGGACCATTGGTGAACGGTTTGAACCAGACCAAGCCACGTAAACCGGCGCTTCGAATCCAGGCGTCAAACGCTTGTATGAGTTAACCGTTGGGTTTGTGATTGCCGTAAAGTTAGCTGCGTGCGCCAAGACACCACCCAAGAAGTTGTAAGCCGTCTTTGACAATTGCAAATCACCAGCTTCGTCGTAGAAGACGTTACCAGCTTCATTGAACAATGACATGTTCGTGTGCATACCGTTACCGTTGATACCAGAAATTGGCTTTGGCATAAACGTTGCGTACAAACCGTGCTTACGTGCAATCGTCTTAACAATCAACTTGAACGTTTGAATGTTATCAGCTGCATCCAACGCATCGGCATACTTAAAGTCAACTTCGTGTTGTCCAGGGGCAACTTCGTGGTGGGCTGCTTCCACTTCAAAGCCCATCTTTTCCATTTCCAAAACAATTTCACGACGTGTGTTTTCACCCAAATCAAGTGGGGCCAAATCGAAGTAGCCACCCTTATCGTTTAGGTTCATCGTTGGGTTACCGTGCTCATCAAGCTTGAACAAGAAGAATTCTGGCTCAGTCCCAATGTTAAAGTTCTTGAAACCAGCGTCTTCCATTTGCTTCAAAACACGCTTCAAGTTGTTACGAGGATCCCCTGCAAATGGCTCGCGGTCGGCCGTGTAAATATCTGCAATCAAACGTGCAACCTTACCACCGTGTGAGTCAGTCGCCCATGGGAAAATCATGAACGTTGAAAGGTCAGGGTACAAGTACATGTCTGACTCTTCAATACGAACGAATCCTTCGATTGAAGAACCGTCAAACATCAAATTGTTGTCCAATACCTTTTCAAGTTGTGAAACAGGTACTTCGACGTTCTTAATTGTGCCGAAAACATCTGAGAACTGCAAACGTAGGAATTCCACGTTTTCCTCAGCAATCATGTTGCGAATATCATCCTTGGTATAAGCCTTGCGAACCATTGTAATCTCCTTTTACTTTATCCCAAAACACATCATCTAAAACTTCCGTTGACCGTTATTAAAACGACCAATCTTAAGCAACTCATCAGCCAACATGTGACGCATATTAATTTCATCCGGATTAACCGTTTCTGCTTCACGACGTTGCTTTTTAGCATCAACCTCATGAATTTCAGAAATCGAATATCCCGCATCTAGATAATCTGCAATCTCCAATAAACGATCGACGTCATCTAATGAAAAACGTCGCTGCTTACCGGCCCCTCTATGTGGCTCAATGAGTCCCTGCTGATCATAGTACCGAATCTGACGATCTGATAAGCCCGTCAATTCGCGCACTACGCTCATTGGCAACACTGCCAAATCGCGACGTAACTCTCGTCTTACCATACGTCCGACCCCCTATGAGTAGCATGTTACCACCTATTTTAGAAGATTTTTCTATTCATGTCAGCTATTCTGACACGAACCCCGCGACGTCACTTTCAATCGTCTTTAGTGTCGCGATGTTTTGTACCAAGTCATACCAATGAATGTCAGTGAACTGGTTATTGAACCATGTCATTTGACGCTTTGCATAACGACGTGAGGCTTGCTTCAACGCTTCACTCGCTTGCTCAAGTGTTTCGACACCGTCTAAGTAACCAAACAATTCCTTATACCCAATTGCTTTCTTAGCCGTACTATCTTCTGGCAACGTTGCCGCAATCCGTGCTTCTTCAAGCAAGCCATTCGCAATCATCGCATCCACACGGGTATTAATCCGTTCGTACAAAACTGGTCGATCCGTCGTTAACCCGATGATACAGGCATCATACAAACGCTTTGGCTCAGGCGGCTGTTCTGAAAAAGGCTTGCCAGTGTGATCACTAACTAAGAGCGCTCTGACTAGACGGCGAATTTGTCCTGGCAGAATGCGCGCTTCACTAACCGGATCCAATTCACGTAAAGCATCACGCACAACTGCTTCGCCCTGCTCATGAGCAATTGCCGTCCACTTCTCGACAAACGCCTCATCCGTAATGTCATCCACCTCAGCCAGCGGACGGTCACCTAGCAACGCTTGGACATAAAAGCCAGTACCACCAACCAAAATTGGCATTTTGCCACGAGCTGTGATATCCGCAATCGCAGCCTGTGCTTCACGCACAAAGCGCGCCGCTGAATAATGTTCAGCAGGGTCAGCAACATCAATCATATGATGTGGTGCGACCGCTTGTTCTTCGGGCGTCGCCTTGGCTGTCCCAATATCCAATTGACGATAAATTTGCATCGAATCACCCGATACAATTTCACCGTTAAATTTCTTTGCTAGTTCTAGTGATAAAGCGGTTTTTCCAACCGCAGTCGGACCGACAATCACAATCAACTTATCCATACTACTTTCCATCTCTATCTCTAATTTGTTGGGCCAAACGTACATCGTCCGTAATCACACCAGCAACCCGCCCGATGAACATCAATCGCAACGCCCAAGCCATCGTCGGCGTCCACCAATACGTGACCGCTTTCCGTGCACGTGCAACGACAAACGGTAAATAACGGTAGTCCAAATTGTTATTTTGAATCACACCGGCGTGAAACAGTTGACGGCTCAAACGGTTAGGACGATGTTGCAACAGCCCTAACGGCATCGTTGCGTCAAGTTGGCGCCACGTTTTAACAGCATTCACTTGGAATGATTGCAACATTACTGGTGCGTCTATTTCAGCTGCTTGCAACTCACGGTACAATTCTGTTGCGCCCCGCTTGCCCTTCAACTCAATCAACAATAGGCCTTGGTAATTCGTTTCTTTTACCAACGCCAAAAATGATGCAAAATCATCCACAACTGGTGGCATCTCGTCATCAATATCATGTTTTAGGATTAAGCGACCCTCATATAATTGCACATCAACCTCTAAGCCATCTGCGCCTAATTGAATTGCAGAAGCAAAAGCTGGTAATGAATTTTCAAGGCGGCCAGCCGTGTGATCACCCCGATGGGCGATAATTAATGATTTGTTCATCTGCATTTCAAGAAACCCCAGTTATTAAACTCAATTAAAATATGTTAAACTTATTTTAACAAATATATGGAGGAACCACATCATGAAGAAGTTTGGTTTGGGGATTTTTACTGGTGTTGCTGGTACGCTAGCAACTGCTGCCGCTGCGGCCTTCACGTTCCACAAGGTTGCTGTTAAGCCTTTGGAAGAAGAAGAGGCTAAGTTTGAGGAGACTGAGCGCAAGGCTGCTCGTAAGGCTGCTCACTCTCACGGCGCACGATTCTAATCTAAAAATATAAACAAATACCCACTTACATGAGCCGGCGTAACATCGTCAGTTAATGTAAGTGGGTATTTTTTTAATTACTCTTAGTCTTACCAGTGTAAGAACCAAAACCGTTCTTCAAGACGTAGATATCGTTGTATCCCGCCTTCTTCAACTTACGCGCCATACGCGCAGCCATTTGCATGTTTTCGTCATACAAAAAGACTGGCTTGTCTTGACGCAAAGCACTGTGGTTTTCATTCAACATAGCGTATTGAATGTTACGTGCACCAAGCACGTGCTTTGCCTTAAACTTAGCTGGCTCACGCAAATCGATCAATTGGTGACCGCGACTTTGTGCTTCGAATTCTTCAGAGTTCAAAAGTGATGCCGCACGCTTCAACGTTACGCGCGTCCATACCAATGTACCAACCGTCCAAAGAATCCAAAGCAATACAATGACAAACAATGCTTGCAACATACTACTAAATTCCCCATTTCGTTTTTCAGTCAAGTACTATTCTATCAAACCTAAAATAAAAAGTCTGCCAACCTTAGGCAGACTTTGATTTTTCTTCAATTATTGCGCTTCAGCAACGAACGTACCAGTAGCGGCGTTGTAACCGAAACCAACACGTGAGTATGAACCCAATACCCAACGCGTGTGTGGGTGTGAACCGTTGTCGATCATACCAGTTTCAGCATACCAAGCGTTAACAGCGGCTGAACCAGCACCGAAGCCAATAGCAACAACTTCGTGACCGTATGATTGTGCAAAGTGCGCAGCGTCAACGTTTCCTGCCATCATGTCGGCACGGTATTGTGCAGTTGCTGACAATGAAGCATCGTATGAAACTGGTGACAAACCAGCAGCCGTACGGATTGCGTTCAATGCGTTAACGGCATCAGCGAATGAACCCGTTGAAACAGGTGCAGTTGCAACTGACGTTTGTGCAGGCGCTGCAGAAGCAACTGGTGCTGATGACGCAGCAGATGAAGCTTGTGATTGAGCTGGTTCTGCTGCAACACTTGATTGTGCAGGTGCAACTGAACCGTTCAAGCGAATCTCTTCACCAA
This sequence comes from Weissella confusa, assembly GCA_041871065.1. Classification (NCBI taxonomy): domain Bacteria; kingdom Bacillati; phylum Bacillota; class Bacilli; order Lactobacillales; family Lactobacillaceae; genus Weissella; species Weissella confusa. Next base: position 1,835,314 of record CP168942.1, read on the forward strand.
CGATGATCAAGTTAGGGTTCGTGATGTTGTTCATCTTTACGATGTCATCCACCTTCAAGCCAGTTGCTTGTGCGATTGTGTCAATCGTGTCACCTTCTTGAATCTTGTAAGTCGTACCAGCAGTCTTAACGGCTTCCTTAACGTCGTCAACCGTCTTTGCACGCCATGAAGCAGCGTCCGTAGCTGGCTTTGCGTTATCGTCGGCTGATACAGCAGTGTTTGAGTTCGTCATTGGCAAAATCGCAGCAGCGGCAACCAAAGCGGCAGCTCCCATTCCCTTAGCCATAGCATTCATCTTAGAGTTAATCATATTGTTTATATTCCCTTTTTGTACGTTTTTGGCCAGTCCAACGACTGAGCCTCGTATGCTTTCTATAATAGCAAGTACGTATATCAAGTAAGTTACATCACGATAACAAAAAAACGGGACATTGATGACAATGTCCCGTATGCAATACATTTCAAATTAGTGGATGAACAAAACACCTGCTGCAGGGATAGTACGTGATGAAACCACGAATTCACCCTTAGCGTTCATTTCTGAGATTGTGATCATGTCACCGTTAACACCCGTAACAACAGCCACGTGTCCGTATGATGAAGCGTAAGCAACACCTGGCATCATAACAGCAAACGTACCAACGGCTGGGTTCGTGTCTACAACACGGCCAGCGTAAGTTGCGTTGTTAGCCCATTCTGCGGCGTTACCCCAGAAGTTACCAACCCAAGGCAATTGGTTCTTAACGTACCACGCGCATTGTCCAGCGTAGTATGAGTTACCTGGTACAGCAGTGTAGTCAGCATTGTATGAAGGCGCTGCTGGTTGTGCTTCTTGGGCAACTGGTGCCTCTGCAACGTCAACTTCTTCAGTAGCAACAGGTGCTGCTTCTTCAACAACTGGCGCTACTTCAACTGCAGCTTCTTCGGCAACTGGTGCTTCTGAAGCAACAACTTCTTCAGCAACTTCCTTCGTCAAGTTGATTTCTTGACCGATAACAATGAAGTTAGCGTCGTTGATGTTGTTAGCTGCAGCGATTTCTTCTGCAGTCAATTCAGTAGCTGAAGCAATCGTTGACAACGTATCACCAGCTTGAACCGTGTACTTTTGACCTGCGGCTTGAACGGCTTCAACCACTTGATCAACCGTCTTTGCACGCCATGATGAAGTCGTTTGTGCCACTTCTTCGTTAGCGTATGCTGATTCAGTTGAAATCATTGGTACGATGGCAGCAGCTGCAGCAACAACCGTTGCGGCTACCCAGTTCTTACCTGACTTGTACATCTTCTTGCGTGAATTTACGTTTTGCATGATTAACTCCCCAATTATCTGTCGCTCATATAAGCGTTTGTTTCTTTGTTTTAATAAGATTTAATTTGTATTAGTTATGCGTTGCCCTAGCAACGTGATTAATAATACCGACGGGGCGTAACAGTTATATAACAGCGACTAAACAACGTGTAACGCACAAATTGGTCATATTTGATTTGCATATAAACAGCGTCATTTCGGCACAACTGTTCCGGTGTTCACATTTACTTCAAAAACAGTCCCCACTCTGAAAATAACTTTTTTCGTGTTTTCATTACTTTTCAGGCCGTTTGTTACAACTATTACATCGTTTTCTGGGAAGTTTGTTACAGATCGGCTTAGTTTGTGGTTAGTGTCCGTCCTGACGGCCGGAGTGCTTGGCCCCTTCTAGGGCACGCTAACACGTCCAGACCATGACCTGCAGGGAGCGGAGTCCACGCCGTTGGCGCGTGCTCCTTTACCTCCCGTGGCTCTAAGCGGAAACCCGCTAAGAACCCACACCTGCGGGTCAAGGTCTGCACGTGTCTATACGCGTGGCGGGGCCAAGCACAGCAGCCAAGTAATACTCTGATTGTTTGAGTTACATCCACCACTTTACCGCAGGTTGAACTGTTCGCCCATTTGGTTTCTGGTGCATGATTATCTTAGACAGGATAGAACATCTTAGCTGCTGGCATGGGATTTGGTTGGGGTGGTGGTGCGGAGCTCCTGCGATATTAGCCGGTGACCAAGCGAGGACAGGAGCACCAATTATCACTTAGCAGCAGTGGATTTCGAGCCGACAGGCGCGGAAATACGCTGAGGCTTAGTGAGAATGGGACTCCTTCGCCACCAGCTTATATTGCAGGACGGAGCACCGCCACCCCAACCAAATCCCATGCCTCGGCGCAACGCGTCGACACTCCAAAACCACGACAAAAAAAGACGAGAACCATTCGCTGATTCTCGTCTTTATTTTTGCTTTATTTAATTAGGCAATAACGCGATCTGAGTTACGGGCCAATGAAGCAGCACCGTATGCACCAGCATCGTTACCCAACTCAGCCAACTTAACTTCAGTCACGTCACGCGTTGACTTGAAGGCAAATTGCTTAAAGTTCTTCTCAACACGATCCAACAAGAACTTTCCTGCGGCTGAAACACCACCACCGATAACAACAGAAGATGGGTTCAAGATGTTTGAGATGTTAGCTGAAGCCAATCCAAGGTAGTAAGCAACCTTGTCTACAACTTCGTTTGCCAAGTAGTCACCTTCCTTGGCCAAGTCAAAGACAATCTTTGACGTTACTTCTTCACCGTTGTCGACCATAGCCTTCAACTTTGAGTTACCAACGTAGGCTTCTGCAAAGTCTTGCGCCAAGTGAACAACACCAGTAGCTGAAGCGTATTGCTCCAAGCAACCGTAGTTACCGCATGTGCACAAGTATCCACCTGGCTCGACGATCATGTGACCGACCTCACCACCGGCTCCTGCAACACCGTGGATCAACTTACCATCGTTAATCAATCCACCACCAACACCAGTTCCCAACGTAATGAAGGCAACGTCTGGTTGGTTGTTTCCGGCACCACGCCATTGCTCACCCAATGCGGCAGCGTTGGCGTCGTTGTCCATCGTCAAGGGCAAACCAGTTCCAGCTTCGATTTGCTCACGAACGTTTTGTGTTTCCTTCCAGTTCAAGTTGAAGGCACCCTTAACAGTACCGTTCTCAAGATCAACCGTTCCTGGTGTACCCATTCCGATACCAATGATGCGATCCTTGTCCAATTGGTACAAGTCCAAGTGGTGGTTAATTGAATCAATGATATCAGGTACGATGTGTGACCCTTCATCCAAAATGTTTGTACGGATTGACCACTTTTGTTGGATTTCTCCTTCAGCAGTCAAAATGGCGAACTTGATAGTCGTACCACCAAGGTCAACACCAATTAGCTTATCTTTAGCCATGATTTTTCCTCGTCATTCTCACAAAAATATTTTGTAATCGCTTTCTTATCTTTCAACATTATTTATTATAACGAATTTCTGAATTAAAACAAGTGTTTTATTGAAAACGTTTTCAATACTATTATAGCAGTCTTTCTTGCTTCTCTTCTAACTCGTGCTCATGCCTTAATACCAACTTGATTTGCGCATATTCCTTCGCATCAAGTAGGCCAGCTTTATACATATTGTCGATTTCAATTGCTGCTAACTCAATATCCCATAGGCGTTTTCCAACGTGAATGTAGATATCATATTTCTTCAACAAGTTTAGGACGTCTAAAAATGTTTGCATATCTATCCCCTACTTTCGTAACAGTGCAATACCGACCAATACGGCAATCAACACCAAGTACACCAACAACGCTAGTGCTCGTCGGCCACCGCCAATCTTGAACAGGCCTGAATAGTGAAAACCTGAAATAAGCACTGGCACAATTAAGAATCCACCGACTAGTCCGCCGATGTGGGCTGCCAGATCAATCCCTGGCGTAAATAGCGCTGAGATGACTGACAACAACACAAAGGCGGTCATCAGTTTCGCCTGACTACGCCAATAGGCTCGTCGTTTGTCCATCAAGCCCAGTCTAACGATGGCCCCAAATAAGCCAAACACGCCGCCAGAGGCACCAGCTGAAATAACATTCATCGCACCAAACGCTAAGCTCATCAAGTTTCCACTAATGACCGTTGCGAGGAAAAGGATTAGAAAACGCCAATGACCGATTTCCAATTCCAATAAGCGTCCGATGAAGTACAACGTAATCATATTGAAGATTAAGTGCGAAGCGGTTACGTGTAAAAATCCTGCCGTCAGCAACCGCCACCATTCACCGTAATGAAGAACGATTGGTCCGAACTGCGCACCTGTTTCATATAAAACACGGGAGCTAATGGTAAAACTCTGCGCAATCAAAGCTTCCCAGAGGTACACCACGACCATAAATGCCACCAAGGCACTGGTTGCGGGTGTCGCTTTAAAAGCGCGTTTAAATTCTGCTATCATACTTTTCTTCCTTAAGCAGGTGGCAAAACAATCACTTCATCCACCTGTTGATCTGTTTTTTCAATGTCCCAAGTTGGGGTTGGTACGTAATTATCTGGAATCGTCACCGCAATTTTTGCGCCGGTCGTTTTTGGAAGCCAACGGTCATAGTAACCACCGCCGAACCCAAGTCGATCACCAGCTGCTGAAAAGGCCAAACCGGGGACCAGGATAAAATCGAGCGTCGAAACATCCCCAAGCGGTTCCCCAATTGGTTCTAGCATACCAAATCTGTGGCGTTCATACTCGGTTGACTCATCGATTTGAATAAAGGTGAGTTGTCGCTGTGGTGCGACCTTTGGCAAATACACCGTTTTCCCTTGTAATAAGGCCGTCTGAATCAAGAGCTGTGTTGGCAATTCAACATCTTGCGACAAGGTTAAAGCAACCGATGATGCTTCCTGCCAAGCCGTCAACGCCGTCACTGCACGCGTTAACTGTTGCATCACCGCTGCTCGTTGCATGTCAGACAACTTCGCCAAATTGGCCTTAGCCATCTCACGCGCTTCATTCTTATCAATCATTTTGCCACCCTCTTCCCTAACAAAAAACTGACACCTACTAATAGGTATCAGTTTAGCATAGTTACTTTGTTGCTGAACCAGAATCTTGAACGTCCTTCCAGAACGCTTCATAGATTTGGATAGCAATTTGTTGGTTAACGTTTTCGTCTGATTCGTAAACCGATGGCACAACGATGGCCACGGCAACATCAGAGTTAGGTACGAATGAAATCAATGAACTGGTATAAGTTGATACACCATTCGTTGTCGTTTCGGCCGTTCCAGTCTTGGCATAAATACCAGGTTGCACATTCTTCATACGCGTACCAGTGGCATAACCAGAACTACTGTGAACAACTTCTTCCATACCCTTCCAAATCAAGTTACGCTCAGCTTCAGTCCAGCCAACCGTTCCCAACACTTCTGTTGGCACAGTCGTCTGCGTCTTAACGCGGTTCGATTCGTCACGTTGTTCAATAGAAGCAACGATGTGCGGACGAACGCGGTAACCACCGTTTGCAACGGTTGCAGCGTATTGTGCAAGTTGCATCGTGGTAAACGTGTCGTACTGTCCAAATGATTCGTCCAGCGCCTTACCAATATCTTCACGGGCTGTTGAACCCTTCACACCAGTAATTTCACCTGGCAAATCAATACCAGTCTTAACACCCAAACCGAAGCGGGCAAGTCCATCACGCATTGTTTGGAACACGCTAGTTGGCAAAGCCCCCAAACTCATACCTGGATAGTAATTCAAACCACCCATCTTCAACATCAATTGCATAACGTATGAGTTAGATGACACCATCAAGGCCGTGTCAGCCGTCAACGGCATGCTACCGCTTCCGTTACGGTTAAACCATGATGACTTCGTTGCCGTACCGGCAACCGTGATTGGTTGGTCGACAATGGTATTGTTTTCAGCTGTGATTGTGCCGTTCAAGAAGCCAGTTGTAATCATCGCTGGCTTAACTACAGATCCCACAACGTTCGCTTGGTTAACAGTTGAAAGGGCATCCGGCGTCGTCTTACCCGTTTCGTTATCGCGGTTAACACCGGCCGTTGCGTAAACACCACCCGTCTTTGGATTGATAACAACCGCATACGCACCTGTCGTCATACCGCCTGGAATGTTGTTTTCCAAAATGCTTTGCACATCGTTTTGGAACTTTGAGTTAATGGTCAGCGTCAAACTGTCACCAGCTTGGCCGGCGTACGTCGTCTTTTCAGTCGTCTTGCCGTCCTTGTCGGTGCGAACTTCAACTTGACCCTTCGTACCCTTTAGTGTGTCTTCATATTGCTTTTCTAGGTATGACGTTCCGACAATATCGTCACGTGAATACCCTTCCGTTAGCAACTTATTAACACTATCTTCTGGCAAACCAGACTTAGAAGTTGACGTTGAGCCAACCAACGCCTTAATCGAATCACCTTGTGGATAGTCACGTGTGTAGTAAATACCGACACGCACACCAGGCATCTTTGACTGACGCTCACCAATGTTGGCGATTTCTTCTTGCGTGACACCAGTCTCTTTAATGTAGACCGTTGACAAAGAATACGCATTAGCCATCTTTTGGAAAATCATGGCGGCATTCTTTTGCTTATCGCTCAATGGGAACTTAGCCTCATGCTTTTGCACGTAAGACTTCAAAGCATCAACATAATCATCTGTCCCTGGAACCGTCTTCGTACCACTTGCCTTAACGACCTTCGCAGCTCGCTTCGCATCTTGAATGTAGTACGTTGCATAATTTCCGGATGACAATTGATCAGTATCAATTGAAATATACTTGGCAACTTCATTGGCAATATCGTACATCTCAGCTTCGGTAACACCCTTTGGCTTCGTATACGTAATCGCTTGTGATCCCTTGTTTGCAACTAACACTTGACCAGTACTGTCGTATATCATGCCTCGTTGCACGTTTACTTTTTCAGTACTTGATTCAGCATTATTAACGGCTGCCTTATACGTTTCACTATCTGTAACTTGTAGGGTAACCAATCGCCAGCCCAATAATCCGAGCATCAAAACCACGATACCCATCAGCACATTCAAACGTGCTGGAATTCGAGCTAATGATCCATTCTTTGACCGACGATTGCCACGTCGCTTTGGTGACTGCATAACTTGACCCTTTCTTCCATAATCTAATTGTTTAATTGTAGCATAAAACCGGACCAACAAACCTTAACCCTTGTCGGATTTTAACCAAAAGCAACCCTAATAAACGACTGCAGAATATGGTTTAATAGAACTATCTGAATTTCGGGGAGAAAACAATCATGTTCGCACGTTTTAATCCATTGAAATGGCGGTCGTCAACACAAGCATTGTGGGTTAGTTTCTTACTACCACTCTTGATTATGACTAGCTATTTCGGCTTTCGTCACATGGCACCGTTCGGTTCAAGTTCAATCTTAACCGTCGATTTAGGCCAACAATATATTGATTTTTTTGAAAATTTCCGTCAAACCATTCTCCACAACCCAACCAATATTTTCTATAGCTTCGCCAAGGGGCTGGGTGGTGAAACATATGGTGACTGGGCTTACTATTTATTCAGCCCAACAAATCTGCTTCTCCTACCATTTCCAAATACAATGTTGCCAACCGCAATTTTGTTGATTACGGTTCTAAAATACGGATTGGCCGGTTGGAGTTTTAGCTATGCGCTGCGCGTGATGCGCTGGCAAAACGGTTGGCGTTTACCACTTTTTGGTGTCACATACGCCATGATGGGCTGGTTTGTCGCGAATGATTTAAACCTGCTTTGGTTGGACGCAGCGATTTTGCTACCGTTAATCATCGCCGGCTTTGAACGCTACTTGGATGGTAAATCATCGTGGCTATTTATCGCCCCACTCACAGCCATCTTTATTATTAACTACTACATGGCCTACATGATCGGCCTATTCCTAGTGTTGTACGTTTTCTGGCGTTTATTCTGGCAACCATACACATTGCGTGAACGTTGGACCATCGCTAGCAAGTTCATTTTTGGCAGCATCATTAGCATTGGCCTCTCAACCATTGTTTGGTTACCCACTGGTTATACTTTGCTCAACAGTAAGGGCCAACACATGCTGGATAATCTGAGCTGGAAGTTCGAATATCAAGCGCCCGATATTCTTGGAAAGCTGTTCTTGGGGACATTTAATTTCGAACAAATGCCTTCAGGACTGCCAAATATTTTTATCGGTAGTTTGCCAATTATCATTCTCTGGTTCTTCTTTACGTACCGTTTAATTCGCTGGCAAACGCGACTAACCGCTCTGCTTGTAACTGCTTTTCTAGTTGTTTCAATGATGTACGCACCGTTGGATTTGATGTGGCACGGGTTCCAATTCCCAGTTTGGTATCCATACCGTTTCTCATACGTCTTTAGTTTTTGGGTGCTATGGTTAGCAGCCTCGGTCTGGTCACCAACCCTGCGCTTCTCGTGGACACAAATTGGCACACTCGTTATCTTGGCAATTGCCACCGATGTGTACCTATACTTCCGTCTCGACAGTCTAAACTTTTTGACATTCAATCAACTCTTAGTTGGTAATGCGTTCTTTATCATGATTTTGGCATTGCATGCCTTATCACATCGTTCGCGTTGGTGGTTAGCAATCTTGAGTCTACTTGTGATTGGTGAAATGACCGTCAGCACCGTTTGGACGTTGAATAATTTCAGCTACCTGACAAATACTGAGTATCAAACTTACATCAAGAGCTTAAACAAGATTACCAAGCACTTGCCTAGCGAGCAGGATAATTTCTATCGTGTTGCCCAATCATTCCAACGCACCAAGGGTGATCCGCTACAAGGACATTACAATGGCGCCTCAACTTTCAGTTCTGCCTTGGAACACCAACAAAGTGATTTCATGGCAGCGATTGGCCAGCCAGAAGGCGATAATTACATTGCCTACAGCAGTGGCACCTTGTTGACTGATAGTTTGCTGGGCATGCGTTACCTATTGCAGCCATCTGGCGTAGAACCAAATACGCCAGGTACGCCTACTAATATGCAAACCTACCAGCGTACCGACACCAACGGTACTTATCAAATGACTAAGTACACTGGGACGGCGATTTTGTCTGAGAACCCATACGCGCTACCGATTGCATTTGCTGCGAACACAAATGCACTTAACGTGACGTTCAAAGACAACGATCCCCTTCGCAATCAAAACGATTTTTGGAACGCCTTAATCGGTTACCAACACGACGATATCTTTAAAAGCGAAAACTTCGATAGCTCAACCGCTGCTAATGTGCCTGCGCCAGCAACGATTACTGGGGCCTATCTGAAGAAGGAAAACAAAAAACAAGTTGCGTCACTGACCCTAACTTACACGCCAACGACTGATAATCCTTACTATCTAACGCTTGGTGATGCCGTGAATAATGACAATGTCGAAATTCAATTGAACGGTAAGGCATTGCCGACAATGCCAAGTCATCGCCACACAATTATTGTGCCGCTTCCGGCTTATCAAAAGGGTCAAAAGCAAACCCTAACGTTCGTTCTAAAGAAGGATGATTTGTGGTTACAAAATGTTTCACTCTACAGCGCTGACAAGGATTTGATCAAGTCACAAGCGCAATCACTTCAGGAACACGGTCTGCAAGTTAAGAAAGAGTCGGAAACTGAAATCAGCGGTAAAATCAATATGCCAAAGGGACAAGGTTTGCTAATGACCACCATTCCTAATGCCGATGGTTGGCATGTTATGGTGGACGGCAAAGAAACCGAAACCGTAACGGTCGGAAAGTTCTTTATTGGTGTACCATTGAAACCAGGTGAGCATACAGTCACGTTTAAGTTTGCCGCCCCATACTTCAAGATAAGCGCAATCGTTAGCTTAGGCTTCTTGCTCTTTATGCTTGGATTGGGTTGGTCAGAGAACGAAAAGCGACGTCACTCATTGCATTACTAACTCTTAGCGTTGTGAACCTTTACACACGCGTATACCCGTGGTAATGTAGCATTTGAAGCCTTCGGGTATACACACTTATTAAACTAATAAAATTTACTTGCATAGGAGGCCAGAAACATGGCTGAAGAAAAGACATTTCCAATGACGGTCGAAGGAAAGGCCAAGATTGAAGAAGAACTAAACACGTTGATTACTGAGACGCGTGCTGAGATTACTGGACGTATTCAAATCGCCCGTAGCTTTGGTGACTTGTCAGAAAACTCAGAATACCAATCAGCTAAGGACGAACAAGCCTTCGTTGAAGGACGTATCAACACGTTGCAAAACATGCTTGATAACGCCATCATCATCGACTCATCAGAAATTGCTGACGATGAAGTTTCAGTTGGTAAGAAGGTTACGTTTAAGGAATTGCCTGACGAAGAACCTGAAACTTACGCGATTGTTGGTGCCGTTGAAGCTAACCCACTTGAGGGTAAGATTTCTAACGAATCACCTATCGCAGTTGCTTTGATGGGTAAGAAGGTCGGCGACCAAGTTGAAGTCCCACTTCCAAACGGTGCTTCAATGGAAGTTGAAATCATCGCTGTTGAAGTTGCTTAATCATTAAAAAATAAAGGGTCGCCTAGACTTGCGTGTTGCAAAGTCTAGGCGACCCTTTTTATTTTCTATTTGCTTTCAGCAATGACACGCAATACATCAGTGCCATAGCGCTCTGCTTTCGCTTCACCAATTCCTGAAACAGTCATCAGTTCCGCATCATTAAGTGGTTGTTGTTTGGCTAATTCCACCAAAGTACGATCATTAAAAATGATGAACGGCGGAATTTCCGTCACACGCGCCAACTCCAAACGCCATTGACGCAACGCTTCGAAGACGCCGCGTTGTTGCTCGTCCAAATCCTCACGTGTACTTGGTGAGCCAGCTCGCACACGATCACCAATTGAGCGGATGTCTTGACGACGCATCACCTTACGTTCACCCTTCAAAACAGCCATTGCATCAGGCGCCAACGTCAATCCTGCATATTGGCCAGTGACACGTAGGTACCCTTCTGCAATCAAATAATCAATCAAACTAATGATGTGCACGCGTGGCGTACCACGCAAAATGCCAAACGTTGGCAATTGATCCAGGTTCGCCCACGCAAAGTTATCAGGCACCTTACCACGAAGCGTTTCAACTGTAACCGTCTTACCAAAGCCATTCTCACCGCCACGTGACTTCAACATGCGAACAACGTGACTCAAAACCTTTTGTGCATCAGTTGTGATATCCACCGCTTCACGCGTATCCAAGCAGTTTGAGCAACGACCGCAATCCGGCGTATCTTCACCAAAATAACGGGTAATATAACGTTGCAAACACATTTGTGTGGCACCGTAGTTAGCCATTTCCTGCAATTTTACACGCTGCAAGTTTTGATATTCTGGCGTTTGATTATCACTATTATCAATAAAGAAACGTTGCGTCTGCAAATCAGCCGCAGCATATAGCAAAATCGCTTCAGACGGCAAGCCATCACGACCCGCACGACCAATTTCTTGATAATACGCTTCAACTGAACCCGGAATACCATAGTGAATGACATAGCGTACATTCGACTTGTTGATACCCATACCAAACGCATTAGTTGCAACCACGACATCGGTGCGATCGTAGATGAAATCGTCCTGAGCTTGTGCACGCTTTTCATCCGACATCCCTGCGTGGTAACCAACTGCATTGATGCCAGCGGCCGTTAGCGATTCGGTGAGCGCATCAACCGTTTTACGCGTTGGCGCATAAATAATCCCCGATTCACCACGGTGCTCCTTGATATAAGTCTTAATGAAGTCTTCTTTGCCCTTCTTATTCAACCCTTTTTCCATACGAATGGTTAGGTTATCACGCACCACGCTTGTTCGGACGGTGTGCTGAATGTGAAGCATCTCTTCCAAGTCGGCCTGAACACGCTCAGTCGCCGTGGCCGTTAACGCCATCACACGTGGCGCTGACTCCAGATTGTTAATCAAGCCAACTGCTGCCAGATAACTTGGTCGAAAATCATGACCCCATTGCGAAAGTACGTGTACTTCATCAATCACGACCAGCGAAATCGGCAAGCGGTTCAACAAGTTGTACGTTCCTTCACTGCCGAGACGTTCAGGTGCCATGTACAGCAACTTTGCCTCTTCATTCAACAAGCTGTTCATTGCGGCGCGGTACTCGTCGTCATTTTGTGTCGAATTCAACGTCACCGCTGGCACACCAGCCTCGTGAAGCTCATCAACCTGATTTTTCATCAATGATAGCAACGGTGAAATGACAATTGTTATCCCCGGTAGCATCAAAGCTGGAATTTGGTAAGTTAGTGACTTTCCGCCACCCGTCGGCATAATTCCCAGTGTTCGTTCGCCGTTCATTACGGCATTAATGATTTCTTCTTGACCATCACGAAAGGACTCATAGCCAAACGTTTGTTTCAAGGTTTCTAGCGCTGTCGCCACTCAGGTTGCCTCCTTTAAATCTCTTCGAAAACAATTTTCTCTATCTGCCATTATGGTCAGCTTTACCTTACTTTGTAAAGCACGAAAAAGGGGTGAATCTCACTTAGTTACTAGTGGATTCACCCCTTTCATTTACATCATGCGATTAATCATTCTTCTTACGTAGACCAAACCAAGCACCCAAGGCCAAGGCGAGCAAGCTTGCTGAGATTTCGGCAGCCATTGCAGCCTTAGAAAGATCAGCTTCCCCAGTCTCACCCGTACCTGTTGTTGGGTTCTCTTCATCGATACCAACTGGCACTGACTGCAAATCTGCAATGCGTTGACCGGCATATGGCAAAGACAATGGTGTTGTTTGTCCGCTGGTTGAGCCAAGCGTTGTGTCAGCACCCGTCACCATACCAGCGTCTGTTGTCGCACCGGTTACATCGTAGGCTGTTGACGTGATTGTTCCACCATCTTGACCATCGGATACCACAACGGTTCTAACCACCGTATTTGCACCAGTTGTTTCTGCTGGAGCAACCGTGTTAGTTGTTGTTGTATTCGTCTGACCGGTTGCATTATCAGCTGCCGTCGTAGCTGAAGCCATTGCGGCCTTATCAGCAGCGCTGGCAGCTTCACTTGCAACCTCGGCGGCGCTTGTGGCAGCGGTCATCGCTTGGTCGGCTGCCGTGCTTGCTGATGTAGCGGCGGCGCTGGCCTGCTCAGCTACCTTGGCAGCACTGGCAGCCTTAGCAGCGAGTTGGTCAGCGACAGCCGTGGCACTTGACGCAACTGCAGCCAATGAATCAGCAGCCGTTTGTGCTTCGCTAGCAGTCGTTGCATAGGAAGCAGCGGTTGTTGCAGCTGAAGCAGCTTGATCACCTAAGCTCTTCGCAGCAGCGGCGTATGAAGCAGCGGCACTTTGGTCACCACTTGCAGCGGCGCTTGAAGCAGCGGCTGAGGCACTTGCAGTAGCACTAGCGGCTGATGTTGCCACGGCATTCGCTGAACTTGCAGCGGCCTTAGCAGCTTGCGCAGTTGAATTAGCTGACGCAACCGCAGCAGCGGCACTTGATGCCTTCTTTGCAGCTGAACTTGCAGCAGCTGATTGACTAGCAGCCGTTGATGCAGCACTAGCAGCCAGTTGGGCAGCGCTTGAAGCTTCCTTAGCCTTTTCATCAGCGACGCGCGCAGCCGAGCTGGCGACAGCTGCGGCTGACGCAGTCGCTGAATCACCAGTACGTTGTGCATCAGCTGCGGCTTGCGATGCTGCGTCATTGGCCGCATTAGCCTTTGATTGTGCAACTGCAGCTGTTGACTTCGTTGCATTAGCCGTCTGTGTTGCCTGAGAAGCAGCACTTGAAGCAGCCGTCTTAGCTGTTTCGGCTGCCTTAGAAACGACAGCTGTTGATGCAGCAACTGATGACGCCTTATCGGCAGCGGACTTCGTTGCTGAATTTGCCTTGGCAGCATCACTGGCACCACTCGCAGCCGTTGAAGAACCAGCAGCTGCACTTGAATTCGTTTGGGTTGCAACAGCATCATTAACTGCACTGGCAGCGCTACTTGCGGCTGAGGCAGCCGTCTTAGCAGCTGCGTTCGCATTAGCTGCGGTTGTGGCAGCTTCTGACGCAACTGACTCTGCCGATGCAATTACTGCAGCAGCGCTTGATGCGGCTGAACTAGCAGCTGCAACGGTATCAGCAGCCGAGCTAACAACTGCGGCTGCACTACTTGCTGCTGCGTTAGCCTGTGTCGCGTTGCTGTTCGCAGTTGCGGCGACAGCGGCTGCCGAACTTGCCAACTTCGCATATGAGGCGGCAGCAGCTTGATTACCTGCTGACATAGCTGACTGCGCAGCTTCAGCCAATGACGATGCAGTTGCTGAATCGCTTGCAGCAGCACTCGCATATGAACTTGCTGCTACAGCGGCGCTTGAAGCAACCGCATTTGCTGAAGAAGCAACCGAAGCGGCTGAATTAGCAGCCGCAACTGCTGATGATGCCACAGCGCTGGCCGATTGAGCCGTTACGTTAGCGCTTGAAGCAACCTTGGCGGCACTTTGCGCAATCGCAGCTTCTGATGATGCAATAGCATTTTGCTTAGCAGCCTCTGATGCACCACTTTGAGCCACTTGGTTGTCAGGGTACAACTCACTCGCTGCCTTAGCAGCTGAAGTAGCGGCTGACGCTGTCTTAGCAGCACTCGTTGCTTCTGATGCAGAAGACGATGCAGCTGAAGCATAACTTGCTGTATTAGTTGCGCCCTCACTTGCAGTGGCCGCATCAGACTGCGTGCCGGCTTGATCAGCAGTAGCTTGTTCATTCTTCGCGTTTGCAGAATCCGCCGTCTCGCCTGCTTCACTTGCTTGCGTTGCGGCGTTAGACGTTGCATCTGCTGCATTACTTGTCGCAGCTGTCACCATGTCACCGGCTTGTCCAGCAACTGCGGCATTCACAGCATCAGTAGCTGTAGCAGCGGCGGCTGAAGAGGCAATCGCCGCATATGATGCAGCGGTACTTTGATCCCCGGCAGCAGCAGCACTACTTGCAGCTGTTGCGGCACTGGCAGCCTTAGCTGCTTCTGATGCCGCAGTGTTTGCAGCTTCTGATGCGGCGGCATTATCTGCGTATTCAGCGGCTGCACTTCGAGCTTCAGCTGCATCCGCGGCAGCCTGTGTTGCTGTTGTTGCAGCACTAGCAGCGGTGCTTGCAGCTGTTGCTGAATCGGCAGCGGCGTTCGCTGCTGAGTTAGCAGCTGACACAGTCGCGTTCATTTCACTGGCAGCGCTGGCCACAGAACTAGCAACCGCCGCTGCACTACTTGCTGCAGAAGCAGCTGAACTGGCTAACTCATCAAATGTTTGTGATTGTGCGGCGGCTGAACTTGCCAAAGAGTTTGCTACTGATGCAGCTGAGCTGGCAACTGCGGCAGCGCTACTTGCCGTTGCGGCTTGTGAACTTGCCATTGATGCAGCGGATTGAACCGCACTGTCATCTGGATACTGCGATGCTAGTGAGGCAGCCTTTGTGGCATTTTCAGTAGCATTTGCTGCAGCAGTTGAAGCGACATCAGCTTGACTGTTGATGTTTGTTACCGCTTCAGCCGCTTGACTAGATGCGGCTGTCGTTGTTGCCAAAGCAGCATTTGTATCAATCTCGTCTGCAGCGGCTTGCGCAGCTTCTTGTGCAAGTGTTGCCGTTGACGCTGCTGAACTAGCTGTATCAGCGGCAGTTGAAGCCGTTGACGCTGCTGTCGAAGCCGTTGACGCTGCTGTCGAAGCATTCTCACTAGCCGTCGTTGCAGCGGCGCTTTGCTGAGCAGCAGCAACTGAAGCCGTTGATGCTAATGCGGCATATGATGAGGCAGCACTGGCATCACCTGCCGATGCAGCACTCGCAGCTTCTGATGCGTAAGAAGCTGCTGAGCTTGCCAAATCAGTCGCGTTTGAAGCGGCAGTCGATGCCGCAGTCGCATAACTAGCGGCAGCGCTAGCAGCGCTAACAGCCGTCGACTTAGCATCTGACGCAACCGTTGCTAAACTTGCCACTGCACTAGCAGCACTCTTAATTGTTGCATCTGATGCATATGACGCATCAGATGCCAACTTATCAATATTTGTCTTAGTTTGATCAACTGACTCACTTGCTGTTGTGGCCCGTTCTACGGCGTCATTAGCATCTGACGCTGCTGTTTGGGCGCCTGCGGCATCACTTGATGCACCAGCTGCATCACTAGCAGCATTTTCGGCATCTTGACCAGCTTGGTCACCAGTTGCGGCAGTTGACGCTGCACTCATCGCAGTTGACGCTGCTTGAGAAGCTGAACTTGCCGTTTCATTAGCCGTTGAAGCCGTTGATGCTGCTTCGCTAGCAGCCTTGGCGGCATTGCTTGCGGCCTCACTCGCTGCGGTTGCAGCGGCGGCAGCTGAACTAGCGGCAGCGAAGGCACTCGCCGCGGCAGCTGAATCTCCAGCGGCAGCAGCGCTACTTGCTGCGGCAGCGGCCGATTGGGCAGCTGATGCTGCGTCGCTGGCAGCCTTAGCTTGCGTAGCAGCCTCTGATGAAGCCGACTGAGCGACGGCGTTAGCTGAACTAGCAACTGCAGCAGCCGAACTAGCAACTGCGGCTTCACTAGCGGCAGTACTTGCGGCTTCAGAAACCTTAGCATTATCAGCATACTGAGAAGCTAATGACGCAGCCGTGCTTGCAGCCTCACTGGCGGCACTGGCCGTTGATGCTGCAGCAGTTGAGGCTGACGCAGTGCTATCAGCGGCAGTATCAGTTGCGGCGGCACTCTTTGCGACATCCGCATTTGCTGAATCAGCGGCACTGGCATCTTGCGCAGCAGCAGCACTGTCGGCTGAAGCTGCTTCCTTATTCGCAACGGCCGTCAATGAAGTTGCTTGATCAGCTTGCGATTGTGCAGTTGCGGCGGCGGTTGACGCAGTTGCGGCAGCCTTGGCAGCACTTTGGGCAGCAGCATCAGCGGCAACTGCTGCTTCACTAGCAGCCTTGGCAGCTGACGAAACAGTCGCAGAATCCGCACCAGATGAGGCGGCCAATTCTGCAGCAAGACTTGCGGCTTCTGATGCCGTTGACGCTGCATTAGCAGCATCATCAGCCAATGATGCAGCGGCTTCGCTTTGTGCCTTCGCAACTTCAGCAGCACTACTTGCAGCTGATGATGCGCTTGCAGCGGCTGTGGCAGCTGATTGGGCGGCACTCGCAGCTGATTGGACATCAGCGTTATCTGCATATGGTGAATCACTAGCAGCCAATGAATTTGCTGTTGATGCAGCCACTGCCGCATTTGAAGCAGCATCTGACACGTCAGTCGTTTCTTGGTTGGCGGCTGTAACGGCATCTGCAGCTGATTGGCTGGCCTCATTAGCTTCATTTACCGAGGCATTTGCAGCCATTGAATCTACTGTTGCTTTAGCTGCATCATTAACGATTTGCGCTGTTGATGCAGCGTTCGAAGCGACCGTTGCTGCCGACGTCGCAACGTCAGCAGCTGACTTAGCCAATTCTGCAGCTGTTGAAGCTGCTGAATTTTGTGCATCCGCAGCACTAGCAGCTGATGACGCCTTGGCCGCAAGATCAGCGGCTGATGATGTCAAACCGGCTGCAGCGGCACTACTTGCGGCGGCTGCGTATTCGGCAGCATCACTCGCGTAACTTGATGCCAAGTCAGCAGCTTTTGAGGCAGCAGTTCTTTGCGCATTGGCTTCACTGGCGGCTGATTGTGCCGCCGTATTAGCTGATGATGTTTCACTTGCCAATGAATTTGCAGCAGCTGCGGTTGATTCAAGAACCGCATTACTTGCGTATTGTGAATCACTCGTCAAAGAAGCCAAGGCGTCAGCAATGCTTGTCGCCGTTGTATTGGCTGATGACGTTACTGCAGCCGCTGACGTTGCAGTCTTAGCAGCTGATGATGCTTCGCTAGCATAACTTGAAGCTGACGTTGCAGCACTACCTGCATTCTCAGCATCTTGGCCCGCTTGATCAGCACCGGCTGCATTTGACGCTTGTTCGGCCGCTTCACTGGCGGCGGTTGACGCTGTTTGAGCAGCAGTTGACGCTACTGCAGCATCGCTAGCTGCGTTTGAAGCTGTTGTGGCGGCATTACTTGCGGCAACTGAGTCACCGGCAGCCGCAGCACTACTTGCAATGGCAAGTTCGCTGGCAGCCGTGCTTGCAGCACTGGCTGCAGCGGCTGATTGATCTGCGGCTTCCTTAGCAGCACTGGCTGCGGTTGAGGCGTTATCAGCCGTTTCCTGAGCGCTTGATGCAGCATCCGATGCGTCAGTATTAGCTGTTTGTGCTGAAGTAACTGCGGTACTCTTGAAGTTCGCAGCTGCGGTTGCGGCTTCAGAGGCCGTCGTTAAGGCAGCTGAAGCTGAGTCATACAACCCGGCTGCGGCCAATGAACTTGCGGCTGCAGCGGCACTTGATGCAAGACTAGCTTGCGTTGCCGCTTGTGAGGCAGCTGAACTTGCCGCGGCTGAAGCACTTGACGCATCAGTTGCGTAACTACTTGCATTTGAAGCATCTGTTGCAGCAGTTGAGGCCAAATCATTTGCAGCACTAGCAGCACTGCTTGCTGTGGTTGCGGCTGAAACAGCTGTCGCATCCCCACTAGCAGCTAATGAACTTGCTTTGGCAGCAGCTGACGTTGCACTCTCGGCCGTGGTTGCAACAGCAGCTGCACTTGATCCAGCTGTATCAGCCATTGTGGCCGCAGATGTCGCTGCGCTACTTGCGCCGTTCGCAGCTGTCTTAGCATCGGCAGCTGCGCTTGAAGCGACAGCTGAGTATGAAGTTGCGTCTGATTGATCAGCCGCGGTTTGTGTGGCAGCTGATGACGCAGTTGATAATTGTGATTGTGCATCAGCCAGTGCACTAGCGGCCGTCGTTTGAGCAGCAGAGGCTTGCGCCAATGCACTTGCTGCGACCGTTGACTGTACTAACGCACCAGCGCCAGCAGAACTAGCCAAACTAGCGGCGGTTGATGCACTAGCGGCAGCGGTCGATGCGGCGACGGCTGCATTATATGCAGCTGAAGCATCCCCAGCGCTGGCGGCACTTGATGCAACCGCAGCATATGAGGCAGCCAAGCTACTTTGCTTTGCAGCATCGGCATTAGCAGTCGATGCAACACCTGCTAGTGACGTGGCGTTTGTCTTAGCCGTCGTCGCAGCGACAACGGCAGCTAATGCAGCTTCTGATGCTGACTTAGCCTTAGTTAAATCACCTGCAGCGGCTGCAACCGCTGAACTAATCACCGCATTTGAAGCGTTGGCAGATGACAAAGCAGACAAACTGTTCACAACCACTTGCGCTTGGGCAACGGCTGAAGAAACAGCTGAGCTGCTTGCTGCCACACTACTCAAAACCGTTGCAGTTGAACTTGCAACTGATGTGGCTACGCTACTTGCTGAACTAGCACTCGAAACCGCCGTTGATGTGCTACTTGCGGTACTTGCAGCTGATGTTGCAGCTGAGCTAGCTGCACTTGAAGTTGCCTTATTGAAATCAGCAGTGGCCGTGCTCAAGTTAGCCGTAGCGACCGACGCAGCACTAGCCGCTGTCGATGCTGCTGTCGAAGCAGCAAACGCAGCTGAAGTGTATGAAGCGGCGGCGGTTCCATCCCCAGCCTTAGCAGCTGATGCGGCATTTGAAGCGGCAACGGCTGCAGCTGTCGATGCTGACAAGATAGCCGCACTAGCTGAATTGATAATTGTTGTTGCTGACGTCGTGGCCGTCTGATATGACGTCACGGCTGATGAATATGACCCATTCGATCCGACTGCAGTTGCCGCAATTGACGCTGCAATCGAAGCAGCTGTTGAAGCAGTGGTAGACTCTGGTGCCACACTCGTTGCGTTCGTGCCAATGCCTGATGACAATACAGCAGCATCGGCCGTGTAGATAAGCGTCATCGACGTTGCCGTGGCATTCAAACGGGTAGTTGGTGCGTTAGCTACGTAACTTGAAACTGCTGGTGCAGCCATATTAATCGCAGCGGTCGTATCGTTCACACCAAATGAATCACCAACGTTTCCAGTCAATACCGTGCTAGCCATTGATGATGGCATACCCGTATAGTTAACCGTCATGGTTTGCTGAGCGGCCGTGAAACTACCAGCTTGCACACCGGCCTTCGTGGTTGACCATGCCCAACCAGTCTTTTCGTTCAGTCCCAACGCTTGATTACGTGGTAGGGTTTGCGTCGTTGACACAGTTCCCAACTTCGTACCATCTGCCGCAACCATTGTGTACGTCATCGTACCAGTTGCTGATGTTGATGTCGTTGTAGTTGGTGTCCACGCCATCGTCCATGTAATCGCATTACCAGCCAATGATTGTCCCGCTGTTGTCGCATAGTTTCCGGCACCCAGGTAACTCAACGACATTGGTGTAACAGAAGTTGTCATCAGGTTACTTCCGGCTGCATCAGTTGTTTGGACGGCCATTGACTTTGTCGCGTAACCATCACGTTGATCACCAGTAGTGATTTTGCCATCACCGTCCCACATCCACCAACCCATCCAGGTTGCTTGTACACCAAGGCCGGCAGCCGTTCCATTCAACTGTGCCAAACTTGCTGGGTCGGCAGCCGCAAACGTAATTCCAAGTGCGTTACCGGCAGCTTGCACAGCTCCCGAATCCGTCGTATTACCACCGGCCCCGTTACTTTGGGTAGCGACACCAATCGTAACGGTTCCAGTCATCGAAATCGGGTGTGTCATATCAAATTGCTTATTCATCGCAATCGTTCCATTCGTACCCGGTCCTGGAATCAAAGTCGTTGCACCACTAGTAGTTGGTCCAACTTCGGCACCATTTTGGTAAACTGTAAAGTTGCTGTCAATCTGATCTGTTGTTGTAAGATTCATATTTGGATCAGCAACCGTCGCTGCAGAACCGGCGAACAATTGATAAGCACTTGTCGCAGCCGTATCAGCCGATGCTGAGCCGAGATGCACCATATTACTAACGGCCTCCATTGCATCGTCTGCAAACTCAGCAACACCCGTCTTAAGATCACCGGTGTCAGTGGCAACTGCGGCACTACCAGCAATCATTGAGACCATTGTCAAACCGGCAAACATCTACTTTTTACCGGCCTTATACATCTTGTAGTGCGTCTTTGCACTATTTTGTTCGTTATCTTTAGCCATGTTAGTTGCCCTTTCTTTCCCGTGTTTCCGCGTTTTTTATTCGGAATAATTGGGATTCACCCAACTCTCTTAATCTCGCAAATCTATCTTTTGTCCGATATTTCCTACTCTAAGTAAAGTATAAAGATATTACTCAGAAAAAACTCATTTCGCGACTTGGAATTGCAACGTTTATGTCATAAAGAAGCAATAAAAAAGACACCCTAAGCAAACGCTTAAGATGTCTTGATATCTGTAATTACTTTGATGATGAAGATGCTGATGAATTTGATGCATTCTTAGCATCTGCTTCATTTCCAACTGATTGGTTTGTTGCTTCCAAATCACCTGACTTGCCCAAGTGCTCGTCATAGTCCTTTGAGTAGTAAACCTTACCAGTCTTCAAGTTAGCTACGAAGTACAAGTAACCCTTATCACGGTCAGAAGGGTTCAAAACCGCATCAACTGATTGTGATGATGGGTTGTTGAATGGTCCAGGACCGTAACCTGAGAACTTATACAAATTGTATGGATTATCTGATGAAACATCATCGTTCGTCAAGTTCGTCTTGTTCGTATCCAAGGCGTACTTCGTTGCAATATCTGATTGCAATGGCATGTTAATAGCCAAACGGTTTTCAAAGACACCCGCAATTGTCTTACGACTTGCTTCGTCAATTCCTTCACGCTCAACCAATGACGCCAACGTCAACACTTGGTGCACGGTCATGCCTGACTTCTTAATGGCGTCAAACTTGTCCTTCATTTGCACGTAGTCTTGGTAAACCATTTGGTTGATCAACTCGTTAACAGTCTTAGCCGTCTTCCAGTCATAAGTTGCTGGGTACAAGTATCCCTCCAACTTGTAACGGATGTCACCTGCTTGTTGGCTATCCACTTCAGAATCCAACAAACCAGGGTAAGCTTCCTTCAAGCGGTTGAAGAAGTCTTGGTCGTTAACGGCCTTTAAGAACTCATCCTTCGTGAAGTTTGTCTTCTCACCAACTTCAGTCGCAATGTTTTCAATCGTCTCACCTTCGCGAACGGTAATTGTATCCTTACCGTTCAATGGGTAAGCAGCACCACCTTGACGCAATGACTTTACAATCGTCTTCACATCATCAGCTGGGCTAAACAAGTAGTACCCTGCCTTCAAATCTGAGACATTGTTCACCGTCACATAGTTCATGAAAGCACGTTCTGAACGCAAAACCTTTGCCTTGCTCAATTCAGATGCAATTTCTGATGCTGTGGCACCAGACTTAACTTGCACTTGAACATCCTTCTTATTCTTAACATTCAATGCTGAATAATCCGTCTTATCCTTTTGAATGGTGTAGTATTGGTACCCACCAACACCAGCGCCGATAAGCAGAATCACAATCACAACCAACGAAATCCAAAGTCCTTTGCGAGACTTTTTGCCGTTGATGCGGGCTAAATCTTCCATTTTTATTGTTCTCCTTAAAATGCAATGACAGCAAAAAGCCATCCGTTACTAGTTAGTATACCAGTAACGGATGGCTTTTAAATAATTGATTGACAATTTTTAACGAATTTCGGCGCTAAATTGGTCAGCCAACGCAGCGGTAATGTTTTCAACAGCTGCGTTAATGTCTTCATCAACCAACGTCTTCTCAACGTCAACGAATGTCAATGCGTAAGCCAATGACTTCTTATCATCAGCCACGTTTTCACCCGTGTAAACGTCAAATAGTTCTACATCATGTAACAACTCACCACCGGCAACGACGATGGCAGCACGCAAATCAGCGGCTGGTACATCGCGATCAACCAAGATGGCCAAGTCACGAGAAACGGCTGGGAAGCGTGATACCACTTCATAACCGTCCTTCACCTTTGGCAAGTCGAAAATGGCATCCAAGTTCAACTCAAAGGCATACGTTTCGTTAACCTTGTAAGCCTTAGCCGTCAATGGGTGTACTTGACCGATAAATCCGATCAACGTCTCACCAACGTAGATGTCAGCCGTACGACCTGGGTGCATTTCAGCACGCTCAGTCGTTGGCACAAAGCGCACATCTTCAGCCAAAACGTAGTTAGCCAATAGACGCTCAACGATACCCTTCAAAGCGAAGAAGTCAGCCTTTTGTGCACCTTCTGCCCAAGTACGTGGCAAGACGTTGCCTGTGATAACACCGGCAACGTGCTCGATTTCGGCTGGCAATTGGTTGGCATCCCCATTAGAAACGAAGACACGACCTTGCTCATACAAAGCCACATCAGCCTGCTTACGAGCAACGTTGTACGCAACATCATCAAGCAAACCAGTCAACAAGCTACCACGCGTTTGTTGGCGATCTTGTGACATTGGGTAGTCCAATTGAATTGGTTGCCCATCGTGCATTTGGAAGTTGTTAGCCTTCTCAGGTGTCGTCAACACGTATGAAATCGCTTGGTTCAATCCCAAGCCTTCCAAGTCGTGGCGCGTTGCACGAATCAAGGCTTGCTTTGGCGTCAACTTACCTGGTGTCGTTTCACCAGTTGGCAACGTTGCTGGCAAGTTGTCGTAACCGTACAAACGGGCGATTTCTTCGACCAAGTCAGCTTCAATCGTGATGTCCCAACGACGGGCTGGTACAGTCACAGTGAATTCACCGTCGTTCAACTCGTAGTCGAAGAACAAGCGATCAAAGATAGCTGAGATTTCAGCATCCGTGATTTCCGTTCCCAATACGTGGTTAACGTGAGCAGTCGTCACCTTAACAACTGGTGCTTCGTACTCAAAGTCTTGTGCAACGACACGACCTTCAGTCACATCACCACCAGCGATTTCAGCAATCAAAGCTGCCGCGTGATCCAATGCCGTAAACGTATCTTCAACGTTCACACCACGTTCGAAACGCGTTGATGCTTCTGAGTGCAAGTTTTGGTCACGAGCAGCGTGACGGATGGCCTTAGGCTCAAAGATAGCCCCTTCCAAAACGATGTTGGTCGTCTTAGCAGTAACTTCAGTTGACTCACCACCCATAACACCAGCAAACATCAACGCTTCATCACCAGCGGCAATCACAATGTCACCTTCTGATGCTTCACGCTCAACGCCGTCCAACGTCTTAATCTTTTCAGCAGGCTTAGCCGTACGAACCGCAATGTCCTTGCTTGGTAATGTATCCAAGTCAAAGGCGTGCAATGGTTG
Organism: Weissella confusa; assembly: GCA_041871065.1. Taxonomy (NCBI): domain Bacteria; kingdom Bacillati; phylum Bacillota; class Bacilli; order Lactobacillales; family Lactobacillaceae; genus Weissella; species Weissella confusa. The sequence goes on from CP168942.1 coordinate 1,859,392, forward strand.
ACCGTACGTCAACAACATCAAGTTCGTCACGTCGACAACGTTAGAAATTGGACGAATTCCCATCGTCCACAAACGGCGTTGCAACCACAATGGTGAATCCTTGACTTCAACGTTCTTAACCACACGCAAGGCGTACTTAGGGGCCAAGTCAGCTGGTGCCGTAGCTGAAATCAAGTCTGCCGTCTTCTCTGACGTTTCCGTCAATTCGAACGTTGGCAACGTTGGCTCTTCTGACAAGATGGCTGCAACTTCCCAAGCTGTACCGTTCATTGAGAACAAGTCAGCACGGTTAGGCGTAATACCCGTCTCAAGCACGTCATCATCCATACCCAAAACATGCAAGGCATTCTCACCGGGCGTCAATTCATCTGCATCAACGTCGTTAAAGACCCAGATACCTTCTTCAAAGTCCTTAGGGGCAACCTTGTCGTCAAAGCCAAGCTCTTGCAAAGCCGTCAACATACCGTTTGAGACTTCACCACGGAGCTTACCCTTCTTAATCTTTTGGCCACCGCCAACGATTGAGTTGTGCTTAGCCAAAATAACCGTTTGACCCTCGGCAACGTTTGGGGCACCCGTCACGATTTGGATAGGCTCATCCTCACCAGCGTCCACTTGGGTAATCACCATGTGGTCTGAATCTGGGTGGGGCACAACTGACAATACCTTGGCAATCACGATATTCTTCATGTTTGCTTGTGGTTGGTATTGTCCTTCAATTTCAACAGTCGTACGTGAAATCTTCTCGGCCAACTCGTTAGCTGGCAACTCGATTGGCAAGTAATCACGCAACCAATTTACAGAAACCTTCATTTTGTTTGCTTATCCTTTCTGGTCAAATTGCGTCAAGAAACGCACATCGTTCAAGTAGAAGTTACGGATGTCTTCGACACCATACTTCAACATTGCAAAACGGTCAGGTCCCAAGCCAAAGGCGAATCCGCCGTAAACTTCTGGGTCAACACCGGCCATGCGCAAAACGTTAGGGTGCACCATACCAGCACCAAGCACTTCGATCCACTCGATGTCTTCAGGGGCCATGTCTGGTGTCACAGCGTTCCATGACACGTCAACTTCAACTGAAGGCTCCGTGAATGGGAAGTATGAAGGACGCAAACGAATTTCGTGGTCCTCACCGAACAACTTACGTGCAACTGCCAAAAGCGTTCCCTTCAAGTCACCCATCGTGATGTGCTTGTCGATAACCAATCCTTCCATTTGGTGGAATTGGTGTGAGTGCGTGGCATCGTCTGTGTCACGACGGTAAACGCGACCTGGTGAAACCATCTTCAAAGGTCCAGCATTAAAGTCGTGTGACTCCAATGTACGAGCTTGCACAGGAGACGTTTGCGTACGCATCAAGATTTCAGGCGTGATGTAGAACGTATCTTGCATATCACGGGCTGGGTGATCCTTTGGCAAGTTCATCATCTCAAAGTTGTACTTATCTTGCTCAACTTCAGGACCTTCAATGACTTGGTAACCCATGCCAAGGAATTGGTCTTCCAATGACTCAATGATTTGTTGCAACACGTGTGGTTGACCTTGTACAGTCGCACGACCTGGCAACGTAACATCCAACGTTTCAGCTGCCAATTGGGCATTCAAAGCTGCCTCTTCCAATGACGTTTGACGTGTCGCAATGGCCTCAGTCAAGGCATCGCGTACCTCGTTAGCCAAAGCTCCCACAACAGGTCGCTCTTCTGGCGTCAAATCCTTCATACCGCGCAACACTTCAGTCAACGGTCCCTTTTTACCAAGCCAGTTAACACGCACTTGGTTCAAAGCCTTCAAGTCAGTCGTTGCTTCAATCTCGCCCAATGCTTGATCGCGCAATTGCGTGAGCTCGTCTTGTAAACTCATGGTTTGTCTCCTTAGAAAATAAAATCAAAATAAAAAGTCCCTGCGACAAATAACTTGTCACAGGGACGCTCATTAACGTGGTACCACCCTACTTTAGTCGTCACTTAAGACGACCCTCGGACATCCGTTAACGGTGATGAACCGCAAAGGCCTTGCAACCAATGAACTCCTGACTGAAATTCAGTTTTAATGTCGATGGGATTTTCACCAGCACCCACTCTCTAAAACGACATACCAACTTACTAGGTCATTCAAAGTTTCTTATATTATTGTACAACATTATCAGTCATTCGCAACCGGTATGCAAAAAACCAGCGAACGCGTTCCCTTTGTTCACTGGTTTTAATGTCACTGATTAATTAGGCGTTCCAGTTGTCTGACCATTCGTGAATGGCAGCCATCATAGGACGCATTGACTCACCACGCTCAGTCAAAGCGTATTCAATCAATGATGAGTCTTCATATGTACGACGCTCAACGATTCCAGCTGCTTCCAATTCCTTCAAACGCTCAACCAAAACACGGTCTGAGCACTTCGTCACAGCTTGCGCCAAATCCTTGAAACGACGTGGGCCGTTGTTCAACAATACTTCGATGATCAAGCCATTCCACTTACGTCCCAAGATATCAAACGTTGCGATAAACTTGTCGCACAATGTGTTTGCTACTACTTCATGTGATGCTACTGCCATAATTACTGTCTCCTAATACTCTAGTTCTAATCGGATTTTTATTTACATTTTATAAGTGATTTAATTGTAACGCTCTTCACAAATTAAGTCACGTTTCCGTACTCGGAAAAAGGACAACTTGTGTGACGCGTCTCTGTTTTTTTCTCACTTTTGATACTTACATTATAAAACCAGAATTGTGATTTTTTTACGAATAAACTCTGCACGAAATAAAGACAAACTATGCACGAGCCTTGATTTACATAGGGTTAAACGTTTTAAACGGTTGTCGAATTGACGTTTTTCAATACAAAAATTGTCCTTCTAAAACGATTAACTATGAAGACGATTTTTTTGAGGTGTATACTAAAAATTAGTTTTTCCACGGTTGCTATTGCTCTAAGCCTCCTGGATAAACCCAGGAGACAAGACCAAGGACGCCCCTGATAAGGGCGACTTGGTCACGTCGGAGGTTAAAAACCTCCAACATTTCCAGTCTACTTTATTAGAAAGTCAGGTGTTTATTACGTCTCAAAAATCAAATTCCCGTATCTTTAATGCAACGTTTATTCAGCTCTTTGTTATTCAAATTTTGAGCATGGTGACGTTCTATAGTCTTTTTGTCATTATTGGCCCCTACACTGTGGCAACGTATCATGTCAGCAATGCCATGGCTGGTCTGGTGACCGGTATGACAATTATTGGTACGATGATTGCGCGCTTTTCAGCTGGTATCTTAACCACCAAGTTCAGTGCGCGCCAATTGACCATCATTAGTATGGCAATTTTGGTCCCTGTGCTACTGGCCTATCAGCTACAAGGCGGTTTGATTTATTTGCTTGTTGTCCGTTTCATCCAAGGATTATCAGTCGGGATTACCGGTACTGTGACAAACACAGCTGTCATCAACGTCATTTCAACCGAACGACGTGCTGAAGGAATTGCCTACTTCTCTTTGGCTACAATCCTCGGTACGGCGTTCGGTCCTTTCTTGGCTTTGTTGATCACGCAACATGCTTCATATAGTACACTATTCTGGCTTGAGTTCTTGACTGGTTTGGTCGCTTTAATCGCATCCCTATTCGTCAAGTCAGACAAGGTTTACATTGAAACAAAGCCGGTCGCTAAGGAAGCCAGCCAACGTTTCGACATTCGTACCTTGATGGAGCCACGTGTATTGCCAATTTCATTGACCCTTGGTTTCGTGACAATTGGTTACGCTGCTTTGCAAGCCGACTTGGATTTCTTTGCGAGTCAATTGCACTTGGTGACGTTCGCGTCATACTTCTTCTTGGTTTACGCTTTCGTCATCTTGCTATCTCGTCCGCTCGTTGGTCGCTTGATGGATCGCAAGAACGAAAACTACGTCATTTATCCATCATTGGTTATTCTAGCAATCGGTTTGCTACTATTGGCCACAATGGTAAACGGTTGGATGATGTTGCTAGCTGCCATCTTCATCGGTGTCGGTTTCGGTAACTTCCAGTCTGCGGTTCAATCAACCACCTCACAAATAATTCCGGCTGACCGTTTGACGCAAGCCACAGCAACCTACTTCATTGCCTATGAAGCATCACTTGGTTTTGGTCCTTCAATTATCGGACTTTTCGAGCCTTACCTTGGTTATCGTCACCTCTTTATGGTCATGGTCGCCATTACGGTAATCGGCTTGGTCGTCTACCACTTGGTACACGGTCGCCGTGTGAAAGCATAATAAAAGAGCGCATCGTTGGATGCGCTCTTTTATTATGCTTTAATGTGCGTGGAATAGTCGCTTGACGCGGGCTGATGCCGGTGAGAAAAACTCAGCGACCGCCATATAATCATCGACCAAATCCAGCAAAAAGCTTTCGCGATAATGTGGTAGCGCAGCCGTTGCGCCCCACATGTGTTTCAGGATAATATCCTTTTCCATCGGTGATAGCTGCGTAATCTTCTCGGCGTTTCGTAGTGAAACACGGGGATGAATAAACGCATGCGTTCCTAGCTCGAACTTCGTGGTACGCCAATCATAAAAGAAGAGATCGTGCAAAATACCAGCTCGTGCGACCGCAGTTGCATTCAAGCCAAGACGTAATGCCCACTTGTAGCTCACATATGAAACCGCAATTGAATGGGTTAGCCGATCCGAGTGGTGGTGTTGGGTGTAATTAGCCAACTCTTGCACTTGGGGATGGGCCAACAAATCTTTCACGATATTATAATACGCGGTATCGCGTTGCCAATCTTGCATATAAAAGCCCCCTCTTTGCATGATTAACAGTACCTTATCAACCTCAAACTAGGCTTTAGCGTGCCTTCAACGCGAACATCGCAATACCAGCTGCCACACCAACGTTTAGTGATTCAGCTTGGCCAGAAATTGGGATGTAAAGATTCTTCGTTGTCATCTTGGCCAATTCAGGATTCATACCTTGACCTTCGTTTCCCATAATCAACGCAAATTGTGTTTGCGCTGGAATAGTGAACAAGTCGGCGGCTTCTGGATCCAATTGTGTACCATAGACGTTCATGTCGTTTTGCGTAAATGCTGCCGTCCACTCTTGCAAGTTTCCAGTCGTCAACGTCATGTGGAATTGTGATCCTTGCATAGCACGCAATGCCTTTGGTGAATAAGGATCAACTGATCCATCCCCAAACACAACACCGGCAAAGCCAGCTGCGTCTGCCGTACGAATCATTGTCCCAACATTACCTGGATCTTGAATCGCATCTAAGAACAACCAAGCCCCGTCGTGAATAAATTGTGGCTCACGCGTTGCTGTTGGCAATGAGACTTCCGCAAAGATACCTTGTGGCGTTACCAAGTCTGATAGCTTCTTAGCGATATCGGCCGTAATTTCAAATACCGGTACCCCAAGTGGCAAGTCATCTTGGTGTTCTGCCAATTGTTCTGGTGTTGCCATAATCGCGTGCAACTTACCATCGTGTTGAATGGCCTCTTGGACCAAATGCCAGCCATCAAGCAAATATGTCTTACTTGCTTGGCGACCCTTCTTCGTTTGCAACTTTTGCCATGACTTAACACGGCCATTTTGTACTGATGTAATAGTTTCCATAAGAGTTATTATACTCTGAAACTGGTAAACTTGCCTATGTTATAATTTATTGAGATTGAATGAGACTGTTTTTCAGTTAGGAAAGAAGGAAAAACAATGCCAGTTTTGGATATGAATGATGCAGCTGCTGTTGAACGTTTTACGACGTTTGTCCGCAACTCAAAGTTCGGCCAAGTGACACAAGACTTGGGCTGGGCACATGTTAAGAACAATTGGGAGCCACGCCACGCGTACGTTGAAGACGCTGACGGCAACATCATCGCTGCCATTTCACTATTGTTGACACAAACGCCAACCGGTAAGAAGTTTGCCTACGCATCAAAGGGACCAGTGATGGACGTTACTGACCTTGATTTGTTGGATAAGTTGGTTGCGGAAGCTAAGCTCGCCGTAGCCGATGATGATGTGTACGTCATTCGTATGGATCCTGAGGTGCCTTACTCAGATGAGTTTAATGACGCTTTGCGTGCCCGCGGTTACGAAACACGTAACCGTAATGTGGCTGACCAAGGGATGCACGCCACAATCCAACCACGTTTGAACATGGTGATTGATTTGACGGCTAAGCCAGATGCCAAGGAAACGTTGGATTTGTACCCTTCTAAGACGAAGTCAAAGTTGAAGCGTCCCGTACGCGATGGCGTGACTGTTCGTTGGGCCAACGACGAAGCTGCCGTTGATGCCTTCTTCGAGACATACGCCGGTATGGCCCAACGTCACGGTATCTCACACCGCCCAAAGGAATACTTTGAGCGTATGCGTGAAGCCTTTGCTGATGATGATATCATGCGTATCTACATTGCCGAACGTGAAGGCGAATTGCTTTCAACTGGCATGGGCTTTAAGTATGGTGACAAGATTTGGTACATGTATGCCGGTTCATTCGACGGTAACATCTACTACGCACCATACGCTGTTCAAACGGCTATGATTCAATGGGCCATGGATTCAGGTGTTTCATTGTACGACATGGGTGGTATTGAAGAAGCGTCAGATCAAGATGGTTTGTTCGTCTTCAAGCGTACATTCGTTAAGGATGACCCACGTGAATACATCGGTGAAATCGACGTCGTTGTTGACGAAGACGCCTACACAGAATTAGTTCGCAAATAAACAAAATGCAGTCTGCCAAAATCGGTAGACTGCATTTTTTGTTTTACAACGCATCCATTGCGATACGAATAATTTTCGTCATCCCCGCGTTTGGTGTCACTTGAATATTTTGTCCGGCTCGTTGCGCTTCCCACGCAGCCTTAACCGTATGGTGATGTGAGCCGTTAATCAAGACGATGCCGACATCATATCGGTTCGCTTGAATTTCATCAATCACCTTACTCTCCGTGTACTTAGAACCATCTAGCCAGGTTGCTTGTCCGCCAACTTCATTGATCTTGTTGGCGGCATTCTTGGCATTGGCACCAAACCAAGACACAATCAACACACGCTTACCAAACAGACTTCGCTCGAGCTCACTGTCAGTGGTACTCTTTTCATCTTCGGTAACCTTTATTTCTGGCAACTTACCAAGACTGCGCAACAGTTGTACAGCATGCGTGTCTGTTCGAACTCGTGCTGAATACGTCTCTTCCGCATTCAAACTCGCTTCATCAAGGCCGTTGGTATCAATTTGATTCATGCCAGCCAAGTGACCTTGCGTATCAATAAAGTAGCGATCATCATCTTCAACATAGAAGCGCCCCTGAACTGGCATCCACAAAGCAACATCATCGTTCGTCAAATCGTTATATGTTTGGACAAGCAATGGCAACTTGCGGTAGGCCGCTAAATTGTCACGGGTTAAGTGCGCAATCAGCTGTGATAAGGCTTCTGAATCCGTCACTGGTACAGTTTTGGTCATCACAACCGGTTCAGCTTGTTTCGTGACAATTCGTACCGGTTGAGGTGTCTCAACTGGCGTTTCCTGTACCGGCATCGCAGGCTGTTGCTCCAATTCAGCAATACGCACCGCCAATGTTCGAATCACAGTATCCTTGTAATCCGTATTGACTGGCACTGTTTGTGCCTTTGCCTGTTGCGTGGCATGTATTTGCGCCAATGATTCATTCGCTTCATGCAGCGCTTCTTCAAGCTCAGTAATCCGACCACTTTCATTGCGATGCAAATTTTCGTATTCCGCAACCTGATTCTTCAGCTCTTCAAGTCGGGTTGCTTGATGTTCCAAATCCAATTGACGTTGGTGAGAAAGCTGTTGCGTCGCTTGTTGCGTTGCTTGTGCAGTCTCAAGTTGGTCTGATAATGCAGCCGTCTCTTGGGTCGTGACTGCATTCGCCTGCTTTAGTTCACGCTCAAGCTCTTGGACGCGTTCACTTGCCGCAACATTTTTGGCCTTCAACGTTTTATTTGCCTTTTCCAATCGGTCAATTTGGCTCTTCAACGCTGCAACATCCTCACTTGGCTCTTGTGATTCAGCTGACTTAGCTTGCGGTGTCGCCGTCATTCTAGTTCGTGGCACTCTATCCTCGGTAAGCGCATCGCGAAACAGTTGGAGTCCATCCCCTTCATCGCGAACCTGATAGGCAAAGCCATAGACACGGCGGGATGACACAACATTTTTTGAATTCTCCCAAACATAAACCAGCTCTGGTTTTGAGGTTAATGTCAGCCGAATGGTTATCTCAGCCAACAACTCGTTTACATCATCCTCAGAGGCACGCAAAGCTTCTGCCAATGGTGATGCCAGTGTCTTCTTAACTTCATTTTGTTCAGCCGCCGGTATGGCATAATGATATCTTTTTATCAGTTTATCTGTTTCTTTGGCCAACTCTAAATTATCGACAAAAAATTTTTCACCACTTGATAAACCAGGATTGCGGTTCATTTGTTTGCGTATCTTTTTTGCTAGCTTATTTCTGTCCATTTTCGTCACCCCATTTAGAACGCGTTTACCCTCTTTATACCATAAACTGCATTGTAAAAGGTTGTACGCTGTCTCAGGTGGCCAAAACTTAAAATCCACGGCCAAATTAGCCCCTAGGTTCATGAAAAAAAGGATTCGGAAAATGTCTTTCCGAATCCTTTAGTCTTTAATCATTAAATTAGCGAACTTCGATATCGTTGTTCAAGAATGGCAACTTTGAACGCAAGAATGGCGTTACCCAGTGGTCCAAACCGATACGTGCTGAGTTGAAGCCACCCATCAAGATGAACATCTCGATGAAGATGAACGTTGGGTTAACTGACACAACGCCGGCACCCAAGTATGAGAAGTTCATGATCATTCCGAAGAAGGCAGCTGCCAAAGTCAACGTACCAAAGATCAATCCCAAACCAACAAACAACTCACCCCATGCAACGGCGAATGAGAAGAAGCCAGTTGCGTGACCGTGGTTCGTTGCTAGGTTCAAGAACCAGTCGTACCATGGGAAAGCCTTCGTTTGTGCTGGTGTCATAACTGGCTTAGCAATTGCCATGTTAATCATACCTGAAGCATCGAAGCCACCCTTAGTGGTAACCTTCTCAAAACCGTCCATTACCCATTGGAATCCCAAGTAAACACGAGCAATCGTCAATACCCACATTGCAACCTTGCTGTTACGTAGCCATGAAATCATAATAATATCTCCTAAAAAATAAATAATCTTATTTAAAATATGTGAATCAATTAACATATATTATCTTAATCTACTTACATAAGTTTAGCAACACAATATTCACAATTTATTCACACTCGATGTTCCGTATTTGAAACAAAAAAAGACGAACGCCTAATTTTAGGCGTTCGTCTTATAGTTAACAATGTGAACAATGACACATTTTAAAACGCAGTCATCAGTCTCAACGTCTGCTTTTTATGCTAATTGTGCATATTTGTGCTTTATTCCCATGCGGCTTTAACGAATTTCTCCGTATCGCCGTGCACAGCAATATGATGTTCATTCATAACCGTATCAACAGCATTTCGAATACCGTCGCCGTTCTGGAACACTTCGGCCACCTCAATCAAGAGATCAGCCAAACCGGTTTGCCAAGTCATCTTGGGTTCATAACCGTATTGAACCCATTGGCTGTCCATCGTCGCATCATCCCAACCGCTGGCCCCGTGGTATGGTCGATCATCAACCAAAATAGCCCCCGGTGTGCGTGCTAGGCTTTTATCGTGCGCCATAATCACCCGCTTGTAAAACGGGCTCTTCTCATCTTCACCGAAATGATGTTGCAACCAAATCAGCTTATCTTGCCAAGCACTCGCATTTTGCCAAGGTGCTGTCGACAAAATGTATAGCTCATAATAGTCGTTCAACTTATTGACCGCGTCAATCGCCCCTGGCACCGGTGGTAAATCTCGAAAAATGCCTGGAATCTGATCTGGCTTAGCGACTGTCTCACCGGCCATATCAATCGCGTTCAAAATAAGTAACGTATCAACAAGGACATTGTCCATGTCCAAAAACAATTTAGGCTTGTTCATCTTTCCCCTCACAGAAATCGGCATTACGCCTTTGTTAGTGTTACTTGTGCCTTGTTAGCTGACCCAAGCATTTGAATCATTTCTTCGGCAGCTTGTTGCGCAGCGTCGACACCTGAACGAAGCAACTTACGTGGATCATAGTTAGTGCCTTCCAAATCACGGTCTGACACAATGAAATCACGCAATGCGTTGTGGAACGCCCATTGCAATTGAGAATTAATGTTAATCTTTGCAACACCAAGTGTAATGGCCGTCTGAATTTCGTCCTCAGGCAAACCAGAAGCGCCGTGCAAGACAAACGGCATCTCATGGCGAGTAGCAGCTTCAAACTCTGTCAACGCGCCCAAATCCAAGCCAGCAAAGTCTTCTGGATAGGCGCCGTGAATGTTACCAATGCCAGCAGCTAGCATATCGATTCCCGTGTTGGCCATCTCAACAACCTGCTGCTTGTCAGCAATCTCACCCAGTCCAACAATGCCATCTTCAACACCGCCAATTGACCCAACTTCCGCTTCGACGCTGACACTCAATTCCGCAGCCTTCGCCACCAAAGCCTTGGTCTCGCGCAAGTTTTCTTCAAATGGCAAATCAGAACCGTCAAACATAACGGATGTGAAACCATCGTTCATTGCTTGGTACGCCATCTCTAAATTACCGTGATCCAAGTGAATCGCTACCGGCACCGTAATCGCCATACTCTCATATAAATCGCGGACCATGTCGGCTACCATCTTCGTGCCACCCATGTACTTAATAGCGCCCATTGATGCTGCGATAATCACCGGCGCCTTTTGGCTTTCAGCCGCACGCAAGATTGCTTGCGTCCATTCCAAATTGTTCGTGTTGAAATGCGCAACTGCATATCCTTGTGCGTGTGCTTGTACAATCATTTCTGATGCATTTACAATTCCCATTTTTTATCCCCCCATGGTTAAAAATGTCATTTTCAAGTAATAAGTTGACTTAATCCAGCCGTTCCCCCGAACATTCTCGATTAAATGCTAAACAATGTACGAATAATACCACGATGAGCGTCGCTTTGCCACCGACTTCATGAATCCATGTTAAACAACTCGTAAATTCGCCACAAACATTTCGACATATTCCAAATTTAGTCATTTCTACAGAAAAGGACCGCCAAACACAAGTTTGGCGGTCCTATCGTTTAATCTGGGTTTTGTTCAGCTAGCTTCCAACGTAGGTATGAATTAATGAATGGATCCAAATCACCATCCATTACACCTTGTGGGTTACCTGATTCAAAGTTCGTGCGGTGATCCTTAACCATGCGGTATGGTTGGAAAACGTATGATCGGATTTGTGATCCCCAACCGTTTTCCAATTGCTCGCCGGCAATCGATGCACGTTCCTTTTCTTTCTTATCCATTTCCAATTGATACAACTTGGCACGCAACATAGCGTAGGCCGTATCCTTGTTTTGGAACTGTGAACGCTGTTGTTGTGAGGCAACAACGATACCCGTTGGAATGTGTGTCAAACGCACAGCTGATGACGTCTTATTGATGTGCTGTCCACCGGCACCAGAGGCACGGTACACGTCCATCTTCACGTCAGCTGGGTTAATATCAACTTCAACCGAGTCATCCAGTTCCGGCATCACGTCAATTGAAACGAATGACGTGTGACGACGGCCAGCTGAGTCAAATGGTGAAATACGGACAAAACGGTGTACCCCACGCTCTGAACGTAGGTAACCATAAGCGTTGTGCCCCGTAATCATCAACGTTGCTGAATCGATACCGGCCACATCACCAGGGTGATAATCCATGATTTCGACCTTAAAGCCGTGACGCTCAGCCCAACGTGTGTACATACGTTGCAAGTTGGCACCCCAGTCGGCAGACTCTGTTCCACCAGAACCTGGGTGAATTTCCAAGATAGCATTGTTCTTGTCATACGGCTCGTTCAACAATTGCGCCAAACGGTAACTTTCCAAATCATCTGACAACTTTTGCAAGTCCGCTTCCATCTCGGCTTGCATGTCTTCATCAGGCAATTCAGCCAATAGTTCAAGCGCCGTCTCAACATTCTCTACGCCAGCCGTCAAGTTCAAGTAGTCATCACGGCGGCCCTTCAAGATATTGTTGGCATCAATCACCTTTTGCGCCGCAACGTTGTCATTCCAGAAATCTGGGTGGACCATTTCATCTTCATTGGCCGCGATTTCATCGTTCAAAGCATCCAAGTCAAGAGACTCACCAAACTTCGTAATCTCTTCTGACATCTCAGCTAATGAGCGACGTGCTTCTGATAGCTCCATTTTCTCTATAACCTCAACTCTCTAATGCGAAAAAGGAAAGCCAGTCGTAACTAACTTTCCCCTCCAATAACATTTTTAGGCACGTAGGTTTTGACGGATTTCTGACTTCATGAATAGACGCGTTGCATCATACTCAATACCAGCAATCATTTCTTCAAACATACGGAAACCTTCGTTTTGATACTCAATCAATGGGTTCAATTGACCATAACCACGCAATTGGATAGCATCACGCAATTGGTTCATGGCGTCCATGTGGTCCGTCCATTGTGAGTCAACCACACGCAAGATAACAACACGCGTGAATTGTAGCATTTGCTCATCATCAACCAAAGCAGAACGCTTGTCTTCGTAAACTTCCTTGGCACGGCCGTACAAGTAATCCTTGATTTCTTGTTGGCTCTTGCCTTCAAGGTCAGCAACCGTAATTGAATCCTCAGGAATCAAAACAGCACCGGCGAAGTCGACGATTGATTGCAAGTCCCATTCTTCAGTCTTACCCAAAGCATGACGATCAACAACACGTCCGATAGTACGCTCAACCATTGGCAAAATAACATTGCGCAATGACTTGTCTTCATCGATAACTTGGTTACGGTTTGCATAGAACGTGTTACGTTGTTGCGACATAACATCATCGTATTGCAAAACGTTCTTACGTGAATCGTAGTTGTTACCTTCGACACGCTTTTGTGCTGACTCAACAGAGCGTGTAATCAAGCGGTTCTTGATCACAGCATCTTCATCAGCCAAGTTCATGCGTTCCATCATCGTCTTGATACGCTCACCACCGAAACGAATCATCA